>NZ_JBITDW010000031.1:0-94243 GCF_044454685.1 Actinoplanes sp. NPDC051513 | reverse complement strand
GGGGGGGGGGGGGTGGGGCCCCCGCGTGGTGGCGCCCCCCCCCTTTGTGGGGGCCCCCCCCCAATCTTGGGGCCCCCGGGGGGGGGGCGCCCCCCTTTGGGGGGGCCCCCCCCCCCACTACGGCACTTCTAAGTGGGCGCGTGCCCACTTTGAGTGGGCAAGCGCCCACTACAGAGCCGCAGGCTGCGCCCACTCCTGGCCGAACCAGCGGCGGATCCGGTCGGCGCCGAAAGCGGTCTTGTCGGCGGCCAGCTCGGCCGACGGGCCCTCGAGGTCGCCGACCGGCGGCTGGCCGGGCCGGAACGTGACGCCCACCTTCGCGACCTGGTCGTCGCCGAACTCGAGGTAGCAGATGCCGCGCCCGTCGTACTCGGCCTCGGGGGTGCGCTGCTGGACGGTGGCGATGATCCGGGCCGCGGCAACGGCGGCCTGGCCCTCGGCGAAGACGCCCGCCTTGGGCGTGCCGATGCTGGTCACGTCGCCGACCGCGTACACGTGCGGGAAGTTTGTCTCGAGGGTGAGCGGGTCGACCGGGATCCAGCCGTCGACGGCCAGGCCCGAGTCGGCGACCACCTGTGGCGCCCGGTGTACCGGCACGCCGAGGAACAGGTCGTAGGGGAGCTCGGCGCCGTCGCCCAGCACGGCGACGCGGCGCTCCGGGTCGAGCGAACGGACCAGCCGCTCGGGCAACCAGGTGATGTCGCGCTCGGCGAACGCCGCCAGCACCGCCTCCGACGCCTTCGGCGACGGCGGGATCGGCTTGCCGAGTGGCATGACCAGAGAGATCTCCGATTGCTCGCGCAGGCCTCGTGCGGTCAAGAATTCGTGTACGAGCAGCGCGGTCTCACTCGGCGCGGGCGGGCACTTGAACGGGGTGGAGGTGACCGCCACGACCACCTTGCCGCCGCCGAACTTGTCGAGCACGTCGCGGCAGCGGAACGCCCCGGGCACGGTGTAGAACTCGTTGCCGCCCTCGGCCAGGCCCGGCGTCGCCTCGGGGTGCAGGTCGGCGCCGAGCGCGACCACGAGGATGTCGGCGTCGAACTCGCCGGCCGTGGTCTCGACGTGCCGCGTCTCGGGGTCGATCGAGGTGATGGTCGCGTTGATGAACCGGACGCCCGGGCTGATCATGCTGGCGTAGCGGTGCAGCACCTGCTCGGGCTGCCGCCGGCCGAACATCACGTCGAGCTTCGAGAAGCCGAAGACGAACCCCTCGGCCTGGTCGATCAGCGTCAGCTGTACGTCGGTGCCGCAGCGCCCGGACACCTCCGTGGCCAACTCGAGCCCGCCGAACCCCGCACCCAGCACCACCACGCGCGTCGTCACGGCAGGACACTATCGCCGACCGGCCCCTCCGACGTCCTTCTTTCGGGCAGTGACCAGGGCTGATCCGCTGTTGATCACCCGCCGCCGTCGGTCGCGGCGGGGTCGGTCAGTCGTCGGGGTCGGTCAGTCGTCGGGGTCGGTCAGGCGGCGAGGGCGCGGCAGGCCTCTCGGTCGTGCGGCAGGCCGACACCGCTCAGGGCGAGCAGGACGTTGCCGTTGCCCGGATCCCACAGGTCGTCGTTGTCCACCAGCGCGGCGAGGTGGCGCCGTCTGGCCTCGGGGCGATCGGCGAGGGCCCGCAGGAGCGGCCCCCAGTCGTGGTCCACGGTGTGCTGGTTGGCGATCCTCGCCACGGCGAGCGCCGCGGGCAGCAGCCGTTCGGGATCGTCGACGCGCGCGATCGCCGCGTTGATCAACGTGAACCGGATGTGCATCCCGAACTGGGGCGGGCGCCGGCCGCGGCGGCGAGCTCGTCGAGGCGCCGGAGTTCCGCGGCGGTCGCGCTTTCTTCCTCCGTCACGTGGCGGCGGCAGGCGGCGGCCGCAGCGCGCACGGCGGGTCCGGGTCGGATAGGGCCGCGGTGGCGGCGGCGCGCAGCGCCGGAACGACCTCGCGGCAACCCTGGATCGCCTTGGCGTAGACGTAGTTGCCGAGCACCTCGTCGCCGAAGATGTCGTCCACGTCGTCGATCGCGGCCGGCGCGGCCTCCGCGTCGAAGCCCTCCGGCGGCGCGAGCGCGTCGAGGTTCGAGGAAGCGTGCCCGGCCTCGGCGACCGCCGCGAGGAAGTTGAGCAGGTTGGCTCGCAGCGCGGCGTTCTCGGCTCCGGCCAGGCGCGGGTCGGCGATCTGCGACGCGACGACGCGGGCGGCGTCGGGCGTGACCGTCCACGGCGTGCCCTGGTGGATCACGGCCGACCAGATGTGGCCCTGTGCCGCCTTGCGCGCGTCGGCGTCGCCGTCGACCAGCGCCGCGAGGTGCCCCGGCGTGTCGGTCGCGAAGCCGTACGCGTGGATCAGCCGGCCGTACCGCGCCGCGTCGATGTCGGTCACGCGAGGAACCTTAGCGGTGACCGGATGCGACGCGACCGGCCCTGCGGCGGCGTGGATCGGCCGGTCGGAACGCGCGGCGCCGGTTACGCGGCGAACGGAATCCGTCGCCGAGAGGTGAGCTTGCATGATCCCTGTAGCGTCTCGTCCGCGAAGCCGATCGGCGATCATCGTTGGCTTCGCCTCGAGACCGCTAGGGGGATCCGTGTACAGACGCAGGCTTGCCGGTGCGGGCGTGGTGATGACGGCCGGCGCCCTGTTGTGCGGCTGCACGTCGTCGGCGGAGAAGCCCCAGACGCCGGGCCTCGAGGCGCGCGGCACGGTGCTCACGACGGTCAAGCCCACCCGGCAGGACCTGACCAACCAGATCAGCCTCAGCGGCAAGGTGACGATCGACCCGGTCTTCGGCATCGTCGCGCCGGTCGGCGGGGAGATCCGGTACGTGAA
The DNA here is from genome assembly GCF_044454685.1 of Actinoplanes sp. NPDC051513. NCBI lineage: Bacteria > Bacillati > Actinomycetota > Actinomycetes > Micromonosporales > Micromonosporaceae > Actinoplanes > Actinoplanes sp. NPDC051513. The sequence continues at coordinate 91,423 of NZ_JBITDW010000031.1, read as the reverse complement.
CCGGCAGCCCTCGAAGACGCCGGCCACCCGGCCGATCTGGGTGGCGTCGGTGTGGAACGACGGGGTGCCGCGGCGGGTGGAGATCCCCAAGGACTCGACCTTCGCCGGGCGGCTCATGGAGGACCGCGCCGACGTCACGGCCGGCATGCCGGTCGTCTCGGCCAAGCATGCCGGGTACGGCATCGTCGCCGAGATCGACAGCGCGCAGGCGTACCGGATCTCGGGCGCCGTGAAGAACGTGCGCGGCCAGATCAAGAACGGGCCGGGGCCGTTCCCGTGCGAGGCGCTCGGCACGATCGCGGCGCTGCCGGCCGGGACGATCCCCGAGCCGCCGCCACCCAGCCCGGACCCGCAGCAGTCGGGCGCGGCCCAGGGCGGCCCCAAGGTCACCACCGACGACCCGGCGCTGAGTGGCGGGGACACCGCGGGATCCGAGCAGACCGGGTTGCAGCTGGTCTGCACGCCGCCCGACGACGTCAAGCTGATCAACGGCGCCTCGGTGACGCTCGACGTGATCACCGCCAAGGCCGCGCACGTGCTGGTGCTGCCGGTCGAGGCCGTCGCCGGGATCCAGGGCAAGGGCAAGGTCGACGTGGTCGGCGAGGACCGTACCCGCAAGACCGTCGACGTGACCCTCGGCATCACCGACGGCAAGGTCATCGAGATCCGCAAGGGCCTGCGCGGCGACGAGTCGATCGCGGTGCCGGGACCGGACCTGCCGACCGCCGCGCCCAACACCGACCAGGGCGGTTCGGGAGCGCCGGGATGAGCGACCGGAATTCGCCGCGGGGCGGCACGGTCGGCGCCGACGCGACGATGGAGGGTGGCGGCGACGCGCTCATCGAGCTGACGGGCATCACCAAGGTGCTCAAGGGCCAGCAAGAGCCGCGCACGATCCTCGACGGCGTCGACCTCACCGTGCGGGCGGGGGAGAGCGTCGCGATCGTGGGCCGTTCCGGCTCGGGCAAGAGCACGCTGCTCAGCGTCGTCGGCCTCTTCGACCGGCCCGACGCGGGGAGCTACGTGCTCGCGGGGCGGGACATCAGCCGGCTGCCCGAGCGCCGGGCTGCGAAGCTGCGCAGCTCCCACTTCGGCTTCGTGTTCCAGCGGTTCTTTCTGCTCAAGCACCTGACGGCGGCGCAGAACGTGGCGATGGCGCTGGTCAACGGGCAGGGCTGGCTGCCGCGGCGGGAGCGCAAGCGGCGGGTGATGGCGGCCCTCGAGCAGGTGGACATCGCCCATCTGGCGAAGAACCGGCCGGCCAAGATGTCCGGCGGGGAGCAGCAGCGGGTGGCGATCGCGCGCGCCCTCGTACGAAATCCCAGGGTTTTGCTTGCGGATGAGCCGACCGGGGCGCTGGACACGGAGACGGGCACCCTAGTGATCGACGCTCTGCTCGGCGCGACCGGGCGCGGGTGCGGGCTGATCCTGGTGACTCACGACCGGGACCACGCCGCGCGGATGGGACGGATCCTCGATCTTCGCGACGGACGGCTGACCGAGCGGGTGCCGGCATGATGCGGCTCTCGGGTCGGCTGCGCTCGTCGCTGATCATCGGCCTTCAGGGGATCCGGTCGCGCAAGCTGCGCACGCTGTTGTCGATGGTGAGCCTCTTCCTCGGTGTGCTCGCGGTCGTGGTGGTGCAGGCCGGCGCGAGCATCGCCGAGCGGGCTCTGATGTCCGACCTGGAGCTGACCGACGGCGTCGACGGCACCCGGATCATGGACATGCAGCCGAGCGCGCGGTCCGCGGACATCGTGATCGGCACGCTGGCCGGCCGCTCGGACGCGGTGGCGGTGATGGGCATGTCGGCGATCGTCGGCGAGCCCGGCGTCAAGCCGGTCAACCCGGGCGGCTCGCCGATGGACCAGGACTGGGGTGGCGGGCAGATCTGCTACCCCGACGGGCACTGCGAGGAGGACGGCGGGCCCGAGGGCGAGGCCGTGGAGGTGCGGCTCACCGCGCTGACCGGGGACGTCCGGGCGTTCCGGCCGTTCCGGCAGCAAGCGGGGCGGTGGCTCGACTTCACGACGATCCCGGCGCTGGCGCCGCGGCTGGTGCTCAACCGGGAGGCGGCCAAGGGATTCCAGCAGCATCACGTGCCGGCCGAGATGCGCGTGGGCGGGGCGACCAACCACATCACGCCGCAGTTCATCGGGGTGGTCGACGACGGTGACATGCAGCCCCGCGCGTACGTGCGGCTGGACGAGCTGTCGAACTGGATGCCGGCGGGCGGGCTCGCGGATCCCGCGACGGGCGGCGAGATGCGGGTCATGCTGGCGCCGTCGACCCCCGCCGAGCAGGTGCTGAGCGCGAAGCTGCGCGGGGCGGGCGTCGAGACGTACATGTCCACGGTGGACAGCCGAAAGCAGCGCGGCAAGGAGCTCACGCTGATGCGGCTGATCTTCTTTTCGATGGCCGGGCTGGTGCTGCTGATCGGCGTGGCCGGCATCCTCAACGTCGGCCTCGCCACGGTCGGCGAGCGGGTCGAGGAGTTCGCCCTCCGCCGCGCGGTGGGCACGCCGCGCTCGCTGCTGGCCGGCATCGTGCTCGCCGAGACGCTGCTGACCGGCCTGCTCACCGCAGCTGCGGCGATCGGCGCGAGCGCCGCGGCCCTGAAGGTCGTCTCCCTGCTGCTCGGCGATTCCGAGCCGCTCCTGCACGACGTGCAGTTCCCCTGGGAGGCCGGCGTGGCCGGCATCATCGCCGGGATCGTGGCGGGCATTCTCGGAGGCTTCATTCCTGCCCTCCGAGCCGCCGGCATCCCCATCGCCACGGTGATGCGCGCCTGACCCCGGCAGCCGGGCGCCCCGTGGTCGCCCGGCTGCTGAGGCCCGTCATGGGCGGCGGGGGCGGCCGTGCAGGAGGTGCACGTCGCCGAACTCGTGCCACAGGTAGCGGCCGCGCAGCGCCTCGGCGTAGGCGGCGCGCAGCGCCTCCTCGCCGGCGATCGCGGTGAGCATGCGCAGGTGCGAGGCGCGCGGCTCGTGCAGGCCGGTGAGCAGGCCGTCGATCACGCGGATGCGGTGCTCGGGGCCGATCACCAGGTCGGTCCACCCGCTCGCCGCCTCGCCCGCCGTCGTCTCGAGCGCCCGCACCACCGTCGTGCCGACCGCGATGACCCGGTGACCGTTGCCGCCGACGTGCCGGATCAGCCGCGCGGTCGATTCGGGCACCTCGAACCACTCCGGGTACGGCGGCTCGTCGACCTCGGCCGACGCCACCCCCGTGTGCAGCGTGATCGGGGCGACCAGCACGCCCCGGCCGGCCAGCTCGGCGAGCACCCGGCCGGTCAGCGGGCGGCCCGCGCTCGGCATCTCGGCGCTGCCCGGCCGGACCGCGTACGCGTTCTGGTAGGTCTCGAGCGGCCAGTCGCGATCGGTGTACGAATACCGGATCGGCCGCCCGTGCCGCAGCAGGTAGTCGGCCATCGTGCCCGGCACGTCGGCGTCGGCCACCCACAACCGGTCGGTGAGCGGCTCGCGCAACGTCAGTGTGCCGTCCTCGACGGTGAGCCGCCGCGGCGCCGAACCCAGAATCGGCGCCGTGCTGCCCTCGACCGGCCGGCGCAGCTCGATCAGCCAGCTGCCGTCGGGCCGCTCGGTCGAGACGTGCACGACCAGGCCGGGGCCGGCGTCGAGCGCAGCCGGCAGCGTCGCCGAGTTGTTCACCACCAGCAGGTCGCCCGCGTCGAGCAGCCGCGGCAGCTCGCGGAACCGGTGGTGGGTCACCGTGGCGCCGCGGCTCACCAGCAGGCGTACGTCGTCGCGCCGCCGGCCGTGCGCCTCGGCCGGTTCTCGCGCGGCCAGCTCGTCGGGGAGATGGAAGTCGAGGGTCGCGGTCATCGCAGCGCCCCGGCGATGTACCGGCCGGACTCGGGGCGGTCGCGCAGCAGCGTCAGCAGGCGCGGCACAACCGTCTCAGGCAGCGGCCGGTCGGAGATGTCCTCGCCCGGGAACGCCTCCTGCTGGAGCCGGGTGCGCAGGTCGCCGGGATCGACGGCCCAGACCCGCAGCGCCGGCTCCTCCTTGGCCAGCACCGCGCTCGCGTGATCGAGCGCCGCCTTGGCGGCTCCATAACCACCCCAGCCCGCGTACGCCTCGACGGCCGCATCCGAACTGATGTTGAGCACCGCGCCGGCGGCCGAGATGCGCAGCTGGGGCAGGAGCAACTGGGTCAGCGCGATCGGCGCCAGCACGTTCACCTCGAACGTGTCGAGCAGCGCCGGCAGGGGGAAGGCCGCGAGCGCCGGCGGTGGGCTGCCACCCAGCGTGGACGCGTTGTTGACCAGCAGGTCGGCGCCGCCGAGCCGGTCGGCCGCGGCCGCGAGCTCGGCCCGGTGGTCGTCGTCGACCACGTCGCCGGCGATCGCGGTCACCTTGGTGAGCCGGCTCAGCTCGCCGGCCGCGGCCTCGAGGTCGGCGGCGGTGCGGGCGTCGATCACGAGCTGCCAGCCGTCGCGGGCGAGCCCTTCGGCCAGGGCCAGGCCCAGTCCCCGTGAAGCTCCGGTGATCACTGCTGTTGTCGTCATGCCCTCGACCCTTCCCCGTTGAGGCGGCGACCGTATCGGGCCGGGGACGGGTTGGGGATCGGACCATGGTCCTAGGACCGTGGTATGACGCGGAACGCGGCGCTCGTGCCTATCGTGGGGCGCATGACCACGCGCGACGAGCTGCGCACGGCCCGTCGCCTCTCCGCGGCCGTGCTGGCGGTGAGCGACCAGCTCACCGTTCCCGAGGTGCTCCAGACCATTGTCGACACGGCTCGTGACCTGGTCGGCGCCGACTACGCGGCCCTCGGCGTGCCCGACGAGGAGGGCTCGTTCGCCGAGTTCGTGGTGGCCGGGGTCAGCGACGAGCAGCGGGCCGCGATCGGGCCGCTGCCCCGGCAGCACGGCTTCCTCGCGCTCATGCTGCGCGAGCCGTACGCCCAGCGCGTCGCCGACATCCGGGCCGATCCACGCTTCGGCTGGTGGCCCGACGCCCATCCGGTGCTCGGCGCGTTCCTCGGCGTCCCGATCATGAGCGGCGACGAGATCCTCGGCGCGCTCTATCTGGCGAACAAGCCCGGCGGCTTCACCGAGTCCGACGAAGAGCTGGTCGGCGTCCTCGCCGCGCACGCCACGATCGCGCTGACCCACGCCCGGCTCTACGCCCGCAACCGTGAGCTGACCATCGCCGAGGAACGCGCCCGCATCGCCCACGACCTGCACGACGCGGTGGCCCAGCGGCTGTTCGGGCTCCGGCTCACCGCCCAGGCCGTCGACGTGCTGCTCGACCGCGACCCGGCGGCGGCCCGCGAACGGCTCGCCGAGGTGTCCACGCTCGCCCGCGAGGCCGCCGAGGAACTGCACGCGGCGGTGCTCGAGCTGCGCCCGGCGAGGCTCGCGGAAGACGGCCTGCCGTCGGTGCTGCGCAAACAGGCGCAGATCCTCGACCGGGCGTACGGCGGCGCCGACGGCCCGCGGGTGCGCTACGAGGAAGACGACCCCCCGGTGCTGCCGGCCGCCCAGCAGACGGTGGTGCTGCGGGTCGCGCAGGAGGCGCTGCACAACGCCGTACGCCACGCGTGCGCCCGCCTCGTCCGGGTGAGCCTGGCCCGGCACGGCGCCGCGGGCGCGGTGCTGGAGGTCGCCGACGACGGCACCGGCTTCGACATCTCGGCGGTGTTGCGGGCCGGCCGCAGCCTGGGCCTGCGCTCCCTGCGAGAGCGCGCCCACTCCGTCCGCGGCGCGGCGACCGTGCGCTCCACACCCGGCGCCGGCACGGTCGTCCGCTTGGAGGTCCCCGGTGACGCCGCCTGAGCCGATTCGTGTGCTGATCGTCGACGACCATCCCGCCGTACGCCGCGGGTTGCGCACCTTCCTCGAGCTGGCCGACGGCCTGGAGGTGACCGGTGAGGCCGCCGACGGCCCGTCGGCGCTGGAGCTGATCGCCGAGACGTTGCCCGACGTGGTGCTGCTCGACATGATGCTGCCCGGCATGGACGGCCTGGAGGTCCTGCACGAGCTGCGGCGCCGCGGGCTCGCCTGCCGGGTGCTGGTGGTGACCAGCTTCGCCGACCGCATGCCGGCCGCGATCCGGGCCGGGGCGCGCGGCTACCTCTCGAAAGACGTCGACCCGGCCGCGCTGGTCGCCGCGGTCCGCTCGGTCGCGGCCGGCCACCTCCTGCTCGACCCGTCGGCCGCCGGCGCCCTGCTGGTCGCGCCCTCCACCGGCGAGACGCTGACGGCCCGCGAGCGCGACGTGCTCACGCTGGTGGCCGAGGGCCGTTCCAACCGCGAGATCGCCCGCGCGCTGGTCGTCTCCGAGAAGACGGTCAAGACCCACGTCTCGAGCATCCTGCTCAAGCTGGGCCTGGCCGACCGCACCCAGGCCGCCGTCTACGCCGTGCGGCAGGGCCTATGACAGCTACGGCCGCCACGATGACCATCGCTCGACGGTGATCTCCAAGAATGGGCCGGGTGGTGGGGTCTCCCGATACTGTGGGTAGCGGTCGGCCAACGCCCGCAGGCCATCGGGTGAGGCGTCGACGATGCGGGCCACGCCGTCGGCGCGTGCCCACCACAGCTGGGACCAGTCCTCGTCGTAGTGGTCGGCCAGCACGCTCACCCTCGGGTTCGCGGCGATGTTGGCCAGGCGTTTGAGGCGCCGGGTGCGCTTGGGCTTCGCGTCCACCGCCGTATGGAGGACGTCGCCGGTGAGGGCGAAGACGATCGGAACCAGGTGCGGCACGCCGTCGGGGGCGACCGTGGCGAGGCGGGCGACCCGGGCGGTGGCGAACAGCTCGGCGGGGGTCATCGGCCGACCAGTTCGGCGATCGCCTTCTCCCACTTCTCCAGGGCGGGCTCGACGACGCTCCACGGGCCGGAGGGCAGCCACGCCGAGGCGCGGTGCACGCCGGCGGCCTGCAGCTGCTCGAGAGCCTTCGCGTCAGGCGGGACGCTCAGCACCTGGAACTGGAGGTAGCCGTCGGCGCGGGCGCGCAGATCGGCGATGCGGGTGAGCACGTCGGGGTCGTGCCACTGCGGGAACCAGCCGTCGCCGTACTCGAGAACCCGCCGCTCGGCCATCGGCCCGCCACCGCCGATCAGGATCGGAGGCCAGGGCTTCTGGGCCGGCTTGGGCCACGACCAGATGCGGTCGAAGTTGACGAAGCGGCCGTGGAAGGTGGCCTCGTCGTTCGTCCAGATCTCGCGCATCGCCTGCACGCGCTCGCCGAGCAGCGCCAGGCGGGTACGCGGGTCGGTGCCGTGATTCGCCATCTCCTCGCGGTTCCAGCCGGAGCCGATGCCGAACTCGAACCGGCCGCCGCTGAGGTGGTCGACGCTCGCCACCTCCTTGGCGGTGGTGATGGGGTCGCGTTCGACGACCAGGCAGACGCCGCTGCCGATGCGCAGCCGGCTGGTCGCCTCGGCCGCCGCGGTCAGCGCCACGAACAGGTCGTACGTGTGCCAGTACTTCTGCGGCAGCTTGCGCCCGCCGCCCCACGGCGTCTCGCGGCTGGCGGGGATGTGGGTGTGCTCGGCGAAGAAGAGCGCCGTGTGGCCGCGTTCCTCGACGCGGCGGGCGATCTCGCCCGGGCGCATACCGTCGTGCGTGGGGAAATAACCGACACCGAACTCCATACGAGCGATCCTATTTCGTCTGCCATGCGCCGCGACGCTGACCTTCATGGTGATCTAGTTACCTACTGTGACTCCTGTGACCGACGCCCTCACTGTGGTTGAGCTGGTAAGACGCTTTGGGTGAGCTGAACTAGCCGTTCGATTGTTCACAGAGGGTGACCGTTGCGGGTTGAATTGCCACCAAGCTGGATCTTGGGGGCAGTGTGCGAGTTCGGAACATTTGGCGGCCACGGGCGGCGGCGACCGCCGTGATGTGCGTGCTGGTGGGCGCGGCGATCGCGTTGCACGAGACGCCCGGCGCATCGACGGCCGCCACGGTCGATCCGCACGCCGGGCACATCATGCCCAAGGCGATCCCCGTTGCCGTCACGCAGGCCGCGCCGCTGCCGGCGACCGGGTGGACGATCACGGCGGACAACAACAGCGCGCAGGCGGCGAACGTGCTCGACGGGGACGCGACGACGCTGTGGCGGACCACCGCCACCGCGCTGCCGCACATGCTCACGATCGACACGCACAACCGGATCGCGCTGAGCGGGCTCACCTACCTGCCGCCGTCGGATTCGGCGAACGGGCGGATCGGGCGCTACGAGGTTCTGATCAGCGACGACGGCACGACGTGGAGCAAGCCGGTGGCGACGGGCACCTTCGCGGACGACGCCACGCTCAAGACCGTCACGATCGGCACGGTGGTCACGCGGTTCGTGCAGCTGCGGGCGCTCAGCGAGGCCGGCGGGCGCAACACCAAGTCGGCGGCGGCGGAGACCAACCTGCTGGGCGGGACCGACCCCGCATTGCCGCGCACCGGCTGGACGGCCGTCGCGGACAGCCAGGAGACGGCGGGCGAGGACGGGCGCGCGCAGAATGTGCTCGACGGGGATACCGGCTCGATCTGGCACACCCAGTACAGCGGCGGCGCGGAACCCGACCTGCCGCACACGCTCACCATCGACATGAAGAAGACTTACCTGGTGTCGGGGCTGAGCTACCTGCCACGGCCGGCCGACTCCCTCAACGGACACATCGGGAAATATCAGGTTTTGACCTCGCGCGACGGCGAGACCTGGAGCGACCCCGTTGCCAGTGGAGCTTTCCAGGACAGCGCGGCAGTGCAGTCGACGACCTTCGCGCCGCAGATCGCCCGATTCGTTCGCCTGGAAGCGCTCGCCGAGGCCGGCAACCGTGGGCCGTGGAGCAGCGCCGCCGAGATCAACGTGCTGGGCCGCGCCGACCCGTCACTGTCGCGCACCGGCTGGACGGCCAAGGCCGACAGCGAGGAGACCGCCGAAGAAGACGACAAGGCCGCGTACGTGCTCGACGGCGACCCTTCGACCTTGTGGCACAGCGCCTGGAGCTCGAACCCGCCGTCCGCTCTGCCGCACACGCTGACCGTCGACATGAAGAAGTCGCAGTCGGTCGGCGGCCTGACCTACCTGCCGAGGCCGGCGGACTCGTGGAACGGGCACATCGGGAAATATCAGGTTTCCACCTCGACCGACGGCACCACCTGGACCACCCGGATCAGCGGGGCGTTCCCCGACAAGACCGCGCTGCAGACCGTGATCTTTCCGGCGGTCACCGCCCGATATGTCCGACTTACCGCGCTCACCGAGGCGGACGGCCGCGGCCCGTGGAGCACCGCCGCCGAGATCAATGTCCTCGCCCCGACGGGGAGCGTCGTCCCCGGACGCGGCAGTTTCAGCGCGCCCATCGGCTTCCCGCTGGTGCCGGTGGCCGCGGCCCAGTTGCCCAACGGCAAGATCCTGACCTGGTCGGCGTTCCAGCCGGACGACTACGTCGGCGGCTACGGCCAGACCGTCACCGCGACCTACGACCCGGCGACCGGCGTGGTCACCCAGCGGACCGTCACCACCACCGACCACGACATGTTCTGCCCCGGCATCTCGACGCTGCCCGACGGCCGGATCCTGGTGACCGGCGGCAACGACAGCGAGAAGACCAGCATCTACGACCCGAAGACCGACGCATGGACGCGCGGGCCGAACATGAACACGCCGCGCGGCTACCAGGCCAGCACGACCCTCTCCGACGGGCGCGTCTTCACCATCGGCGGCTCCTGGAGCGGCGGGTACGGCGGCGTCAACGGCACCCCGCGCAAGAACGGCGAGGTGTGGTCGGCGACCAAGGGCTGGATCTCGCTGCCCGGAACCGACGTCACGGCGATGCTGACGAACGACGCCGACCCGAACGGCGACTACCGCAAGGACAACCACGCCTGGCTGTTCGCCTGGACCGGCGGTTCGGTGTTGCAGGCCGGCCCCAGCAAGAAGATGAACTGGTACGGCACGTCCGGCGCCGGCACGACCACGTCCGCCGGCACCCGCGGCGACGCGCCCGACCAGATGAACGGCGACGCGGTCATGTACGACACCGGGAAGATCCTCGCGCTGGGCGGGTCGCCGAGCTACGAGCAGAGCCAGGCCACGGCGAACGCGTACGTGATCACCATCAACGGCGTGAACAAGGCGGTGACCACGAAGAAGGTGTCGCCGATGGCGAACACGCGGTCGTTCGCGAACGCGGTGCCGCTGCCGGACGGCACGGTAGCGGTGTTCGGCGGGCAGAACTACGCCGTGCCGTTCTCGGACAACACCTCGGTCTTCACCACCGAGCTGTGGGACCCGAAGACCGAGAAGTTCACCGCGCTGGCGTCGGCCACGGTGCCGCGCAACTACCACAGCGTCGCGCTGCTCATGCCGGACGGCCGGGTGTTCACCGGTGGTGGCGGGCTGTGCGGCACGGCTTGCGACACCAACCACTTCGACGGCCAGGTCTTCACGCCGCCGTACCTGCTCAACGCGGACGGCTCGGACGCCGCTCGCCCGGTCATCACGACGGCCCCCACGACGGCCGCCAACGGCGCCAAGATCACCGTCAAGACCGACAGCGCCGTCACGTCTTTCGCGATCATCAGAATGGGTACGGCGACGCACACGGTCGACACGGACCAGCGGCGGTTGTCCCTGACCCCCACGGCCGTCAGCGGCGGTTATCAGCTCACGATCCCGTCGGACTCCGGAGTCGCGCTGCCCGGCTACTGGATGTTGTTCGCCATGAACGCCAAGGGCGTGCCCAGCGTCGCCAAGGTGATCAAAATCGGCTGAGTTCGCGCAGTTCCTGGCCTTGATCGATCGGGTTGCGCTGGGACTGCCCGGCTAAGTCCCATCGAAGGGTGAGCGTGCCACAGGTCAAGCAGGGCTTCGATGTTGAGCCGGGAGCTGCTCACGGGCGTAGGCCGCGCTGAAAGCCGCCGCCACCGCAAAAGCCAGCGCGCCAAAGCCCAACAGCCAACTCGCGTGGCGGGCGAACGCAGTCCCGGCCGCGCTGCCGGCTATCGCACCGAACACGGCCACCCCGAGCGCCCCGCCCGTCTGTCGTGCCGTGTTGCTCGCACCCGACGCGATGCCCGGCGTGTCGGGCACGGTACGCATCGCCGCGGTGACGATCGCCGGCGTGAGGATGCCCAGCCCTGCTCCCCACACCGCCAGCCCCACCAGCAGCACCGGGTAGACCGGCCGCCCGGCCGAGATGGCGATCCCCGCGAAGCCCGCAGCCGCCACCACCAGGCCGAGCGCCGAAGTGTGCCACGCGCCGATCCGGTGCACGAGTCGCCCCGAGGGCGCGCCGAGCAGCGGCAACGGCAGCATCCCGGGCAGCAGGAGCAGCCCGGCCTGCAACGGCGAGAGCCGGTGCACGTCCTGGAAGAGCTGGGTGAGCAGGAACAGCGAGCCGAGCACGCAGAAGTTCATCACTCCCGCGACCGCGCAAGCGGCGGCGAGCGGCCGGCGTGCGGAGGAGGGCACCGCCAGCAGCGGCCGATCGGCCCGGCGCTCGACCACCCCGAGCGCGACCGCGCCGGCCACGGCCACCAGGAAGATCAGCGGCTGCCGTTCGATGATGCCGGTCACGAGAGCGCCCAGCGCCACCACCAGCGCTCCCGCCCCGAGCCAGTCGACGCGTCCGTCGGCCGCCGGCCGATCGCTGCGAGACCGCAGGACCGGCGGAAGAGCCAGCACGATCACCGGCACGTTCAGCCAGAAGACGGCCCGCCAGCCCGCGCTCTGCACCAGCAGCCCGCCGATGAACGGCCCGGCCGGCAGTGCACACCCGCCGACCGCCGCCCACAGCCCCACCACCCGGGCCCGGGCGCGATCGGAAGGCGCCGACAAGGTCAGCAGCGCGAGCGTCCCCGGCAGCATCAACGCCGCCGACACCCCTTGCAGAGCCCGCCCCGCCACCAGAACCGGTACGGCCCAGGCGACGGCGCACATCACCGATGCCACGAAGAACCCGATGAATCCCGACAAAACAACCAGACGATGCCCGAGTCGATCACCGACCGCGCCGGTCGCCAGCAAGAGGGCCGCCAACGGCACCGTGTAGGCGTCGACCACCCATGCCAGCCCGGACGACGAAGCGTGCAGCCCCGCCCCGATCGAAGGAAGCGCCACGTTGACCACGGTGACATCGAGCAGCACCAGGAAATACCCGCCACAAAGGGCGAGCGTCAGCGACCACGAAGATTTACCCATCGACCGATGCATTTCCCTCTCGATCGATTCCATGCGGCCCGCCCGCCATCGGGCTATCTGAGCTGCCGCACGCCGAAGGGTGAGTATCCGTGCTCAGTACCGGGCGCCCGCGCCCGACAAGGATCGATCACGTGACGTATCCCTGCCCGAACTGCGGCGCCCCGGCCTCCCTCGAGTCCGGCTGCCCGTCCTGCGGCCGCGGTCCCGACCACGACGCCGCCGAGGTGATCCGCACCGACGCCGAGATCGGCGCTCTCATCGCCGAGCTGGCCACCGCCCAGCGCACCGTGCGCGACCTCGAGACTCGCATCAATCAGGCGTGGCAGCGCCGGCATGCGGCAGCTGCCCGCGTAGGCACGACCGCCGCCCCGAAGACCAGCAACGCCGTCCAGACCGTTCTCTTCATTCTCGGCGGCCTCCTCCTCGGCTCGGCCGCGATCGTCTTCGCCGCCGTCGCCTGGTCCCAGTTCGGCATGACCGGCCGCGCCACGCTCCTGGCCGTGGCCACCCTCGCCGCGCTGGCCGTGCCTCCGCTCGCGCTGCGGCGTGGCCTGAAGGCCACCGCCGAGACCATGGCCGCCGTGGGTCTCCTGCTCACGCTTCTTGACGGGTACGCCGCCTGGTACGTGAACCTGTTCGGCGTAGCCGCCACGTCACCCACCCGCTACGCCGGCCTGGTCTTCGCCGTCACCGCCGCGATCGCCACCGCCTACGCCCTGCTCACCGGCCTGACCGCACCGCGCTACGCCGCCCTGATCGCCGTCCAGCCGGCGCTCCCGCTGCTGGTGGCCCCGGCGCACCCCGGCCCGGCCGGCTGGTCCCTGACGTTCGGCGCCCTGGCCGCCCTCAACCTCGCCGTCCTCAACCTGTCCGCCGGCCGCCTCCCGGCCGCCCGCCGCCTCCTGTCCGCGCGCCGCCTCCCGGCCGCCCGCCCTCTCAAGGCCGCCTACGGCTTCGCCGCGGTCTCCACCCTGATCGCCTTCGGCCCCGCCGCCGTGGCCGCCGTCCGTACCCTCGCGACCGCGACCCCGTTCTTCCACGCCGCCTGGCAGCGAACCGTCCCGGGCCCTGGCTGGCAGCTCCCCGCCGCGCTGGCCTTGGTCACCATGGCCCTGTTCGGCACCGTCCCGCCCAGGCTGCGCCCCGCGTCCCTCGTCGCCGGCGTCGCCGCGATCGCCCTGGCCCTTCCCTCCGGCCTGCACCTTCCCTGGTGGAACGGCCCGATCATCGACCTGGTCGTCGTGGCTGCCGCTCTGTTCCTGGCCGCCCGCCGCGCAGCCCCCACGCTGCACGTCCCCGCCGCCCGGGTTGCCGCCCTGTCGGCCGCGGCCTCGCCCTCGACACCGAGCACCGCCGCCACCGCCGTCCGCGTGGCGACCTCCGGCTCCCTGATCACCCTGGTGAGCCAGCTCGCCACCGCCGCCGTGCTGAGCCTGCACGCCCTGATCGCCGGCTTCGGCCGCCCGGGCATGGCCGCCGCGGTCCTCATCACGCTCGCCCTGGCCGGCGCGGGCCTGACGTTCCGTGCCAAGGCGGCCGCTCTGTCCGGCGCCGGGCTGTTCGTCGCCCTGACCGCCATCCCCGCGATCGCCTGGACCACCACCGCCGCCCTCGACCTTTCGAACGCCGCGCAGCACCGAGCCGTCGCCGTCGCCGTCGCGGTGTCTCTCACCCTCGCGGCGCTGACGAGCAAAGCGGCGCCGACCGGCCAAGCGGCGCCGACCGGCCAGGCGCCGCCTGCGGGCCAAGCCGCGCCTGTGGGGCAAGCGGCGCCTGCGGCCCAAGCGGCACCCGTGGGGCAAGCGGCACCCGTGGGGCAAGCGGCACCCGTGGGGCAAACGGCGCCTGTGAGGCGAGCAGCGCCTGCGGGCCAAGCGGCGCCTGCGCGGCAAGCGGCGCGCACGAGCAAACGAGCCGCAGCGCTTGCCGCCGCGCCCCTGCTGGTGCTCACGCTGCTCGGCGTGGCCGTCACTGCGCCCGCGGGGACGGTGCTCGAGGCGTACACGATCGCGGCAAGCGGACTGGCACTGGCCGTCGCCCTCGTCGCCCGCCGTGACCACACCCCCAGCTGGGCCACGTACGGCCCGTCACTGATCGTCGGGTTGCTCCCGAGTCTCGCGCTGGTGCTCACGCACGACGGCGAGCACCTGCGCCGCCTGCTGCTCGGCATCGCCGCGCTCGCCATCCTGCTGATCGGCGCCAGGCTGCGGCTGCGCGCTCCGCTGCTCGCCGGCGCCGGCACGCTCGCCCTGGTCGCGCTGCACGAGATCGGGCTGGTCTGGGATCTGATCCCGCGCTGGATCCCGCTCGCCGCCGGCGGCGTCCTGCTGGTTGTGCTCGCCGCCACGCTGGAATCGCGCCGCCGGGACCTCGCGCGGTTCCGGCACGCGCTGGGCAGGATGAGCTGAGCCGGTCGTCCGTTCAGCGGATTTATCCCGGCGAAGCTAACACTGCGTGACCGACTGCCGATGCGAAGGGCCTCAACCCTGGCCCAGCTACGAGATCGGAGCACGGATGTCGCCCGCGCGCCTGCAGTCGTGCTTCGCCGCCTGGATCGTGGCGCTGACCGTGCTGTTCTACGCCCTCCCGGCGTTCAGCATGTATTCGTGGGCGGCGATCGGGCTCTCCGCGGCCGTCGCGGTGCTCGTCGGCGTGCGTGTGCACCGGCCGTTGAAGCGCCTTCCCTGGTATCTGTTGTCGGCGGTGCTGGTGAGCTTCACCGCCGGCGACACCACGTACAACATCCTCACCGACTTCATGGGGCTCGACAATCCGTTCCCGTCCCTGGCCGACGTGTTCTACCTGCTCGTCTACCCCATGCTCGCGGTCGCGCTGCTGATCTTCATCCGGGCGCGGTCGGGGGCGGACAACCGGGCGGCGCTGCTCGACGCGCTGGTGCCGACCGCGGGCCTGGGCCTGCTCTCCTGGGTCTTCCTGATCTCGCCGTACGTGCGGGACGCCAACATGGGGCTGCTGGAGAAGCTGACGTCGGCGGCGTACCCGCTCGGCGACGTGCTCGCGCTGGCCATGCTGTTGCGCCTGCTCACCGCCGGGACCCGTAAGCCCGTCGCGCTGACCACGCTCGCGACCGGGGTGACCGCGCTGCTCGCCACCGATGTCGTCTACGGCCTGCGGCAGCTCGACGGCACCTGGGAGGTCGGCGGGCCTACCGACTCCGGCTGGATCTTCTTCTACACCGCGCTCGCGCTGGCCGCGCTGCACCCGTCGATGCGCCGGCTCACCTCGGGCGGCGACACCGCGACCCAGACCGTGGCCGGCGGCCGGCGGGTCGCGGCCATGGCGCTGGCCGCGTTGATCGCCCCGGCCGTGCTCGTGATCGAGGACCTCACCGACGGCGTCGAGGACGCCATCATGATCGCCACCGCGTCGGGCACGATGTTCCTGCTGGTCATGGCGAGGGTGGCCGGGCTCATCCAGTCGCAGCGGGAAAACACGACCCGCGAGCGGACGCTGCGCATGTCGGCGGCCGACCTGGTCGCCGCCAGCAGCGAGCCCGAGGCCGGCGACGCGGTCCGGAAGGCCGTCGCCGCGCTGGTGCCCGAGGGCGAGGAGTACCGGTTCTGCTACGTCCGCGGAGTCGCGGACCCGGGCGAGGCCAACGGCCTCGTCGGCACCGGCTGGGCCGTGGTCGCCGACCTGCCGGCCGTCGTCGCCGCGCAGTTCGCGGGCTTCGAGTCCGCCCTGTACGGCGAGTCGGTGATCGGCTCGATCGACGGCGGTCCGCCGCACCGCAACCGGGCGTACCTGGCCGCCGACGACCACGTGCTGACCGCGCTGCAGCCGTCCTTCGAGGCGCTGATGGCGCAGGGCACGCTCGCGATCGAGCGGATCAGCTTGACCAAGGAGATCAACCGGCGCAGCAGCGAGGACTACTTCCGCGCGTTGATCCAGAGCGCCTCCGACGTCATCCTCATCGTCGGCGACGACGAGGAGATCCGGTACGCGAGCCCGTCCGCCCTCCCCGTCTTCGGCCGCACCGACCTGGTCGGGACGTCGCTGGTCCGGCTCTTCGCCGGCACCGACCACGCCGAGCTGCGGGCGCTGCTCGTGCAGGCGGGCAGCGGCCGTGGCTCCCGCGACGGCGTCGACCTCACCGCCATCTCCGGCGACGATCTGCTGCTGCAGGTCGAGGTCACCTGCCGCGACCTGCGCGACGACCCGGCGGTCGACGGGCTGGTCGTCACGATCCGGGACGTCACCGAGCGGCGGCGCCTCGAGAGCGACCTCGCGCACCAGGCGTACCACGACTCGCTGACCGGGCTCGCCAACCGTTCGCTGTTCCAGAACCGGCTCGAGCAGGCCGCGCTGTCCGCCGAGAGCGTCCGCAGCCTGGTGGGTGTCCTCTTCGTCGACCTCGACGACTTCAAGGAGGTCAACGACACGCTCGGGCACGGCGCCGGCGACCAGCTGCTGGTCGCGGTCGGCCGGCGGATCGCCGAGGTGGCCGGGCCGCTGAACATGGCCGCCCGCACCGGCGGCGACGAGTTCGCGGTGCTCATCGAGCACATCACCGAGCCGGACGAGGTCGAGCGGGTCGCCGAGGGCATCGTCGTCGCGCTCAGCGAGCCGATCGAGGTCATCGACGGCACCGGCGGCCGGCACCTGGTCAGCGGCGCGGCCAGCGTCGGCGTCGCCACCAGCGGCGACGCGGACGGCATCACCGAGCTGCTGCGCCGGGCCGACGTCGCCATGTACGTGGCGAAGACCGACGGCAAGCGCACCTGGCGGCTGTACCGCGACGAGCTGCACCAGGAGATGATCCACCGGCTCGAGATGCGCTCGGCGCTGGTCGAGGCGGTGCCCGGTCAGCAGATGCGGCTGCGCTACCAGCCCATCGTCGACCTGCCCACCGGCGAGATGATCGGCGTCGAGGCGCTGGTGCGCTGGCAGCACCCGCTGCGCGGCCTGCTCGGCCCGAACGAGTTCATCGAGCTCTCCGAGGAGAACGGCTCGGTGGTGGCGATCGGCGGGTGGGTGCTGCGCGAGGCACTGGAGACGTTCGCGGGCTGGCGCAATTCGCGGGCCGGCGCGTCGCTGAAGTACATCAGCGTCAACGTGTCGGCGCGGCAGTTCCGGACGCCCGGCTTCGTCGACCAGGTGCGCGAGGTGCTCGCCGAGATCGGCGCCCAGCCGGAGTGGCTGCTGCTGGAGATCACCGAGAGCCTGGTGCTGCACGACGCCGACCAGGTCTGGGCCGATCTCCGCGAGCTGCGGGCCATGGGCGTACGTATCGCCATTGATGATTTTGGCACCGGCTACTCGTCGCTGAGTTACCTCAGCCAGATGCCGGTCGACGTCCTCAAGATCGACAAATCCTTCATCGACGACATCCTGCACAGTGCCCAGCAGATGGCGCTCGTCGAGACCATCGTCAGCCTCGCCCGCACGCTCGAGCTCAAGGTCGTCGCCGAGGGCATCGAGCTCGACGGCCACCGCGACGCGCTCGCCGCGATGGGCTGCCCG
This sequence comes from Actinoplanes sp. NPDC051513, assembly GCF_044454685.1. Taxonomy (NCBI): domain Bacteria; kingdom Bacillati; phylum Actinomycetota; class Actinomycetes; order Micromonosporales; family Micromonosporaceae; genus Actinoplanes; species Actinoplanes sp. NPDC051513. Next base: position 73,759 of record NZ_JBITDW010000031.1, on the reverse strand, counting down.
TACGGCCAGGGCTACCTGTTCTCCAAGCCGGTCACCGCCGCCGAGATCGGCGCCCGGCTCGGCAGCACCACCACAACTCCCGTGAAGTAGTTGGAAGGAAGCACATGTCTCTTGCGCCACTTACCGGTCTCGACTTCGTCCAGCGGGACGGCCGCTGGGCGGATCTGGAGCGGCTGCGCAGCGGCAACCCCATGTACGACGCGGTCATCGAGGAGATCGACGGCCGTCGCATCCGGGTCGGCGACCACTGGCTCGCCGATTTTGCCTCCTGCAACTACCTCGGTTTCGACCTCGAGCCCGAGATCGCGGCGGCCATCGAGCCCGAGGTGCGCCGCTGGGGCACGCACCCCAGCTGGTCGCGCCTGCTCGGCAACCCGGCGCTGTACCCGCAGATCGAGGAGCGCCTGACCGCGCTGCTCGACGCCCCCGACACGCTGGTGCTGCCCACGATCACGCACATCCACATGTCGGTGCTGCCGATCCTGGCCGGCAAGGGCAACATCTTCCTCGACTCGCAGGCCCACAAGACCATCTACGACGGCAGCATGTACGCCCGCGGCCTCGGCGCCACCGTCACCAGGTTCCGCGCCAACGACCACGAGCACCTGCGCGAGCTGCTGCGCTCGGCGCCCACCGGGGTGCCCAAGGTGGTCGCCATGGACGGCGTGAACAGCATGACCGGAAACGCGCCCGACATCGCCGCGTTCGCCGCCATCTGCCGCGAGTTCGGGGCGCTGCTCTACGTCGACGACGCGCACGGGTTCGGCGTCATCGGCGAGCGGGCCGCCAACGAGATGTCCCCGTACGGCGTCAAGGGCAACGCGATCGTCAAGTACTGCGGCGAGAGCTACGACAACATCGTGCTCGTGGGCGGCTTCTCCAAGTCGTACTCGTCGCTGCTGGCCTTCCTGGCCCTGCCCACCTGGCTGAAGAACCACCTCAAGGTCGCGGCGCCGCCGTATCTCTACTCGGGCCCGGCCCCGACCGCGTCGCTCGCCACCGTGCTGGCCGGCTTCGACGTCAACGAGAAGCGCGGCGACGCCATCCGCGCCGACCTGTACCGCAAGACCATGAAGGTGCTCGACCACGTACGCGGCCTCGGCATCTTCACCCCGAACGTCGGCGACACCCCGGTGATCGAGCTGCCGCTGGCCGCCGGCGAGGACATCGACGCGGTCGGCAAGCTGCTCTGGGACCGCGGCATCTACGTCACGCTCGCCGCGTACCCGCTGGTGCCGCGCGACCAGGTCGGCTTCCGGGCGCAGGTCACCGCCGCCAACAGCGACGCCGAGCTCGACCAGCTCAACGCGGTCATCACCGAGCTCGCCGAGGCCGGGAAGCTGCGCCGTTGATGCGGTTCGCCGGTCCGCTGACGCCCCTGCGCCACCGGCAGTTCCGGCTGCTGTGGACGGGCATGAGCGCGTCGCTGATCGGCGACGGGATGCTGCTGGTCGCCCTGGCCTGGCAGGTGTACGACCTGTTCGGGGTGCCGGCCGCGATGTCCGCGGTCGGCGTCGCCCTGTCCCTTCCGCAGGTCGTGACGCTGCTGCTGGGCGGGGTGATCAGCGACCGCTTCGACCCCCGCCGGGTGATGCTCGCCTCCGACCTGCTGCGCGGGACGGTGATGGCGGGCATCGCCGTGCTCACGCTCACCGGGGCGCTGACGTCACTGTGGATGCTGCTCGCGCTGATCGTCGTGTACGGGGCGGCAGCGGGGTTCTTCGGCCCGGCGTTCGATGCGCTGGTGCCGCAGATCGTGCCCGCCGACGACCTGGTCGCGGCCAACTCGCTCGACCAGTTCGTGCGGCCCGCCGGGATGCAGATCTTCGGGCCGATGCTGGCCGGTGCGGTCATCGCGGTCGGCGGGGCGGGGTGGGCGTTTGCCGTCGACGCGCTGACCTTCGCCGTCTCGGTGGCCTGCCTTTTGGCGATGCGCCGCTCATTGGCCGATATTTCCGACAAATCGGGTGAAGAGTCGCTCTGGGAGGAGATGCGGGAAGGCCTGGGGTACGTCCGGCGCCACGTCTGGCTGTGGGGCACGTTCCTCTCGGCGACCTTCACGTACCTGCTGTTCGTCGGGCCCACCGAGGTGCTGTTGCCCTATGTGGTGAAGACCGAGCTCGGCGGGAGCGCCACCGCGTTGTCGCTGGTGCTCACCTCGGGCGGCCTCGGCGCCATCGCGGCGGCGCTCGCGGTCGGATGGATAGGCATCCCGCGGCGCTTCATCTCCTACATGTACGGGACGTGGGCCGTGGCCACCCTGGCCGTCGCCGGGTACGGCGCGGCCACCTCCACCTGGCAGCTGGCGCTGGCGTGCGTGCTCGTCAACGGCCTCGAGGCGGCCGGCACCGTGGCGTGGGCGACGACCAAGCAGCGACTCGTGCCGACCCGCATGCTCGGCCGGGTGTCGAGTGTGGACTGGTTCGTCTCCACGGCGTTGCTGCCGCTGTCGTACGCGCTGGCCGCGCCCGTCGCGGGCTGGATCGGCGTGCGGGAGACGCTGCTCGGGGCGGGCCTGCTCGGGGCGGTCGTCACCTTCGGTTTCCTCTTCCTGCCCGGCATGCGCGGGCCGGAGCAGACGCCGGTCTACCGCCCGCGGCACGCCCGCTGGCTGCGCGCGGTCGAGCCGGCCGCCGTTCCCGCGGCGTGGGCCGCCCCGCGCCCACCCGTCGCCGCCCCGGCCCTGGTCGCCGCCGTGGAGCCCGAGCATGGTCCCCGTCATTCCGCCGACCGAGAGGAAGTCCTGGTCGCATGAGCGAGCCACTCGACGCCGTCCGCGACCTCAGCGACGCCTTCGCCGCCCGCGACCTGGGCGCCGCCCTGGCGTGCTTCGCCCCCGGCGACGGCGTCGGCTACGTGGGCTCGGAACGGGACGAGACCGCGAGCGGCCGCGACGCCCTGACCGCGTTGCTCGGCAAGGTTTTCCTGCGCGATGAGGCGTACGCGTGGAAGGTGACGACCGCGACCGTGCATCGCCACGGCGACCAGGCCTATGTCTTCACCGATGCCGAAGGCGAGGTGCGCTCCGACGCCGGCGTGGTCGACGAGTTCTCCTACCGCGTCTCGGGCCTGGTCGAGCTGGTCGAGGGCCGCTGGCTGTGGCGGCACTGCCAGGGTGGCGAGCCTGCGTAGCGTTTACTACGAGCGTGTCCTCAGACGATCGTGAGCTCGCCATCGCCGCCGGCATCGCGCTCTGCGAGGCGGCCGGTTGCGTCGTGACCGGCCTGCGCGGCGAGCTTCGGCAGGAGGAGAACGCCGGCCTGCTCGCCGCCGCCGATCCGCAGACCCACGCCGCGCTGCCGGCCATCATCGGCAGCTGATCGCCCAGCGGTCGGCAACTGACCGGAATCGCTGCCAGGCTGGACGCATGTTGCTTCCAGTCTCAGAAGTTCCCGCGGGTGGCTCGGTGCTCAACCCGTTCGCGATCGTGGACGACGCGGCCGGGCTGGTCACGTTCGTCGCCGAGGTCTTCGACGCCGAGGAGGTCGTCGAGGCGCGCACGCCGATGCCCGACGGCAAGCTCATCCACGCCCAGCTGCGGCTCGGCGCGACCGACCTCATGCTCGCCGACCGGCTCGACGGCTGGCCCGCCCGGCCCGCCCTGCTTCAGGTCTGGGTGCGTGATGTCGGCGCGGTGCTGGAGCGGGCCGCCGCGCGAGGCGCGACCGTCGTCACCGAGCCGACCCCGTTCTACGGCGAGACCACGCTCGGCCGCCTGCTCGACCCCTGGCAGAACATCTGGTGGCTGTGGGCGCCGGCACCCGGCCAGCCCGACCCGGTGCCGCATTGGGAGGGCGGCGCCGACACGATCTTCGGCACTCTCGACAATGCGCTGAAGTCACTGGGGTCAGCCCATGGTTGAGTTCGTGATGACCGGGTTGCCCTTGCCGATGTAGAACATGCCGGGGAAGTTCTCGAAGGTGTCGCTCGGGTTGTTGCGCACCTTCGAGTTGCGGATCGTCACCGTGCCCGTCTTGTTGTTGCTGACGAAGAAGATGGCGCCGCCACCCTCCTTGGCGTGGTTCTTCTCGATGACGGTGCCGTCGACGGTCAGCTTGATCTCCTCACCGTCCATGTAGATCCCGCCACCGCTGCCGCCGCCCGGGGTGCCCGCGCGGGCCGGGTTGGCGCCGTTGCCGACCGCCGTGTTGCCGCTCAGGACGCTGTTCAGCACCATCCACCGGGCGTGCAGGCTGCTCAGCGCCGCGCCGTTCGAGCACGTCCCCCCGGTGAACGTGCTGCCCGCCACGTACGCGGTGTTGTCGCCGCCCTGATAGCTGATGCGGATCGCGCCGCCGCCCAGGTCCGGACCCGTACGGTCGCATTTGTTGCCGGTGAAGCGGGAGTTGATCACCTTGAGACCGCCGCCGTAGGCGAAGATCGCGCCGCCCCCGGCGTTTCCTTCGAAGCTCTCGCCCGTGCTGTTGCCGTTCTTGAAGGCCATGTTCTGCACGGTGAGCCGGGGCGTGTCGCTGTCGATGCACGAGCCGCCGGCGTTCCCCTGCCGGGAGTCGCAGACGTTCTGGTAGAGGATGCGGCGCTTACCGGCGCCGTCGAGCGTGACCCGGCCGCCGCCGTCGAGGACGACCTGGCTGACGGTGTTGCGGACCTTCGCGGTCGCGGTCATCGTGATCGTCACCGGCACGGGGCCGCAGTCGAAGGTGATGATGCCGCCGGCGGCGACGGCCTTGACCACGGCGGCGGAGGTGCAGCTCGCGGCGGTGCCGGTACCGACCTTGCGGGTCGGCTTGCTGGTGTCGACCGCACGCGCGGCTGCCGGCACCGAGGCGTGCCCGTTCGGATTACCCGGTTTGGGCAGAGTCTTCGGCGCGACGGATCTGGACGGGGCCGGCTTGGCCGAGGCCGGGGCCGAGCCCGGCGCGGATACCGACGGCTGGGCCGACGATCCGGATGAAGAAGACAAATCAGACGAAGGGGCGGCATCCACGAACGACGGCGCGTCGGAGGCGTCGGAGGAGGCGGCGGAATGGCACCCACTCAGCGTCCCGACGGCGAGCACGCTCAGCAACGTCGCGGCGAGGACCGGTCGAATTCGCACCGAGCGATGGTATGGGCACCCGGCGGACCCCGGTATGGGCCGTTCAGTGCGCGTCGAGCAGACCGTAACGAGCCATGACCGCGGCGCGCCGGGCCCGGTTGACCGCACGCACCCGCCGCCCGACGAAGAAGACGTCCACCAGCGTCCACACGCCGAGCCCGCCAAGCGTGAACAACATCGCCACCGAACGCCACGTGTCGCCGAGGTAGAACCGGTGCCCGCCGAAGATGCCGACGACGACCCACATCGCGTACGCGACGCGCGCGTCCTTCTTGACCGAGGCGTACTCCGCCTCGGCGCGCAACACCCGCAGCCGTTCCCACTCGGGCAACTCGACCGGCTCCACCCGACGACAATAGACTCGCGCGTCAGTGCCGGATGGCGGCCAGCTGCGTCGCCTGCGCGACCAGGTTGCCCTTCGTGTCCCAGGCCAGCGCCGTCTCGTCCATGCGGCCCGAGGTGATCTCGGCGGCGTGCATGGTGACGCGCAGCGGGCCCGGCGCGGGCAGCCGCCGCAAATAGGCCGTGAAGGTGATGGTCGGCGCCTAGCCGGTCATGCCCAGCGTCAGCGAGATCGGTGGCGCCACGTCGAGCGCGACCAGCAGGCTCAGCGGGTCCCAGTCCGAGCCGTCCGCGAGCCGCAGCCACGCCCCGGTCCGGCCGCTCTTCGACGGCTGCCCCACCGCGAACCCGAGCGACGCCGGATCCAGCCGATGTTCGACGACATCCAGCAGGGGTACGGGGAACGCCGCACCCGGGGCGAGCGCGGGCAGCAGCACGCAGTCGTCCTCGGGCGGCAGCTCCGGCGGTGGGGCGGCGCTCCAGAACGGCTCGGCGTCGTCGAGCCCGCCCTGCGTGATCAGCGCCTCGGCGCAGACCGTGCCGTCCTGCTGGAGGCTCGCCCGGTACTGCGAGCTGCCCCGCCCCTCGCGCAGCAGCGTCACCGACACCGTGGCCGCCCCGCCGGCCGGCGGTCGCAGGAACGAGGTGGTGACCGCGACCGGATGCTCGTGCCCCGCCGCGGCCGACACGGCCCGGCCCAGCACGGCCATCAGATATCCGCCGTGCAGCTTGTCGCCGACAGCCCACTGCGGGTCGAGCTCGACCCGGTAGGCGTCGTCCCCCCGGGCGGTGACCGCGGTCGCCTCCGCGAACGTCTTCATTCGATCAAGCTCCCACGCCCGCGGCGACAGGGTCAATGACGCACCGCGTCAAACCTGAACGGCGTTCAACCTTGAACATAGTTCAAGTAGCAGGCGAGAATCGGCCGCATGCTCAAGGTGCGGCGGCCGGGAAGCAGACGCTGCTCACGCCCAAGGCGCGGCGGCCCTGGGTGCGCAACTACACGATCCGCTCGTTCCGGCTCGACCGGCGCGAGATCGACATCGAGTTCGCGCTGCACGGCGACGCCCCGGCCTCCGCGTGGGCGACCCGGGCGCGACCCGGCGACCCGGCGGGCGTCTTCGACGAGGGCTACACCTACCAGCCGTCCGACGGCGCCGACTGGCACCTGCTGGTGGGGGAGGAGAGCGCCCTCCCCGCGATCCTGTCCATTCTGGAGGGAGCGCCCGCGACCCTGACCGGGGAGGTGTTCCTGGAGGTGCCGGTGAGCGGGGTTCTTCACGTGGGTCGCGGGCGAATCGGGCTTGCCCACGGGCCTGCGGCGGCATCTGGTCGGCGAGCGAGGGGTGGCGAAGGCCGACGTGGCGTTCATCGGATACTGGCGGCACGGCCGGTCGAGCCCTGGCTGACCCTTCGGGGCGATGTGGGAGAATCCCGGCGTGCAACTTCGTCGCGCCGATGTCCTGCGTGGCGCCCGCGAGTTGATCGACGCCGAAGGGCTCGACGGCCTGACCATGCGCAAGCTCGGCGCTCAGCTCAAGGTGCAGGCCGGCGCGCTCTACTGGCATTTTCCCAGCAAGCAGGCGCTGCTCGACGCGATCGCCGACGACCTCGTCGCGACGGTGGCCGACGCGCCACCGGCCGGTCCGTGGGACCAGCGGATCGTCACCATGGCACACCGGCTGCGTCGCGCCCTGCTGAGCATGCGCGACGGCGCCCGGCTGGTCGCCGAGACGTTCACGACCGAGCCGAATACGCTGCTGGCCGGCCGTACCGGCATGCAGATCCTGATCGACGCGGGAATGCAGCCCGACAAGGCGGCGTGGACGATGCTGGCGCTGTCGCACTACATCGTCGGGCACACGATCGAGGAGCAGGCGCCGTGCGACGACGTGCCGGCCAAGCTCGAGGCGTCGGCCGCGAAGTACGGCGCCGACCTGGTCGCCGAGCTCGGGGCGGCGGTCACCGCCGACCCCGACCGGCGCTTCGACTTCGGCCTGGGCCTGATGATCGACGGCATCCGGCGCTACCTGTAGCCGGTCGTCACGTATTCCCGCAGGTAGTGGATGAGGCCCTCGTACGGCCGGGCGACCGTGACACCCTCCTGGTCGCCGCGCCGCCACTCGGCGACCAGCAGCTCGCCGGTCGCCGCCGTGGTGATGATCACCCAGTCGTCGACCCGGGCCTGCCGCAGCCATCGCTCGACCTCGTCGTGACCCTGGTGCGCCGTTCCATCCGATTCGATCACCACGCAGTCCGGGGACAGCGTGGTGATCACGGCCGGGATGTCGTGCCGTCGCCGGCCGGCGACGTACTCGTGCAGCAGGTCCGCGGTGGGCGTCGGGTCCTGATTGACGAACGTCCACCTCAGCGGTGCTCTCCGCGTGCGCATGTTCCGTGTTCGCACGCCGGCCCCGATCGGATCGTTCTGTCCTTCATTTGTCGGGGTCCTGTGCCTGCCCGCTCTCGCCGCGTATCGTCCGACGGCGATGGAACATCCTGACGATCTGCTGGAGGAGTTCGCGTTCGGCGACCGGCCGGACGTGGGTCCGCACGTCGCCGCGTGCTCGCGGTGCGCGGCGCACGTCTCGCTGGCCCAGCAGGCCGCGGACTGGCTGGCGTCCTCGCACTCCGCGCCGCCGCCTGCGCCGTTGCGGTCGCGGGTGCTCGCTGCCGCGGTGGGGGTGCGGCCGCCGTCGCCGGGTCCGGCTTTTTCCGCGTACGTGTCACAGGCCGCCGATTTCGAAGTTCTGCTCGACTCCCTGTCACCGGCGCAGTGGTCGCTGTCCACCGCCGACGGCCGCACCGTCGAAGACCTGGTCCTGCACCTGGCGGGAAACGACGGCAACGTGCTCGCCGACCTCGGCTCCCCGGTGCCGCCCGCCCGCCGGGCTCGCGACCTCTGGCGCGACCAGTCCGACCAGCTGATGCGCACGGTCGGCCGGGCCGAGGAATCGCTGCTGAGCCGCCCGGTGCGGCTCGCCGGCCGCACGCCGATGCGACGGCCGCTGCGCGAGGCCATGATGCAGCGGGCCTTCGAGACGTGGATCCACCGCGACGACATCCGCGCGGCGGTCGCGTTGCCGCCAGTCGCCCCCGAACCCTCCCACCTGGCCCGGATCGTCGACTTCGGGCTGGCGCTGCTGCCCGGCGCCATGGACGCCGCCGGCCGCGGCCGCCCCGGCGCCGTCCAGCTCTTCCTGACCGGCCCCCGCAGCGCCTCCCACGTGGTGCCGTTGTCCTCCTCCTGCGCCGCTTCGTCGCCGTCCCTGGCCCAGGTCGAGATACCAGCCGACCGTTTCGGCCGCCTGATGGCCGGCCGGGTGCCGGTGACGTCGTCCGTCGCCGTGATCGACGGCTCCCGGTCCGCCGCCCTCGACCTCCTGACCGTCGCCGCCACCCTGGGGTGTGAGTGACGTGCGGTCCCACGCCGACGACGTTCGGCTCCGCGCCATGCTGGTCGCCGCCGACGAGTCCGCCCTGACCGAGGCCTACGACCGGCACGCGCCGTCGGCGTACGCCCTGGCGACCCGCATCACCGGCGACCCGTGCTGGGCCGAGGACGCCGTGCAGGAGGCCTTCGTCGAGCTGTGGCGCCATCCCGAGCGCTTCGACCCGCACACGGGCAGCCTGCGCACATGGCTCTGCATGCTGGCCCGCCGCCGCGCCATCGACCTGCTACGCCGCCAGTCGGCCCAGCGCACCCACCTGACCCGCCTCGCCGGCCAGGCGCCCGTCGAGCCCACAGTGGAGGACGACGTCGTGGGCGCCGCCCAGGCCAAGGCCGTCCGCGAATGCGTACGCGACCTGCCCACCCTCTACCGCGACGCGATCGCCCTGGCCTACTACTACGGCCTTTCGTATCGCCAGGTGGCGATCGAGCTGGGCATCCCCGAGGGCACCGCGAAATCCCGGCTGCGAAGCGGCCTGCGCCTGCTGGCGGAACGCATGTCCGCCGCCGGCTACGCCTACGCCGAAGACCCGGCCTAGCGACTGCCTCAGGCGATCCGGCGGCCCCCTAGGATCGGCCCCGTGTCCGATCTCTTCGACGCCGCCGCGATGTACGACGAGGACTACCTGCACTTCTTCGCCGACAAGCCATCGGCGCCGACCCACGGCCCGGTGGTCGGCACGGCCTACACCGGCAGCTCGGCCGTCGCCGACCTGGTCTGGCGTCTGCTGGAGCTCTCACCCGGCCTGCGCGTGCTCGACGTCGGCTGCGGCCACGGCACCCTGGCCAACGAACTGGCCCGCCGCGGCTGCGACGTCACCGGCCTCGACTCGTCCGCGGTGTTCCTCGAGCGCGCCCGCGCGAACGCCGCCGCCGATTTCGTCCAGGGCGACATGCGCCGGCTGCCACCGTCCTGGACCGCCCGCTTCGACCGCGTCGTCAACTGGACCACGGCCTTCGGCTACTTCGACGACCCCACCAACCGCACGGTGCTCGCCGAGATGGCCCGGGTCCTCCGCCCCGGCGGCCGTCTGCTCATGGACCTGGACAACGTTCCCCGCTTCCTGGCTACCCTCACCCCCTCGCGCATCACGGCCCGCCTGCCCAACGGCGACATGCTCGTCGACCGCCACCACTACGACCCGCTGACCGCCCGCTTCACCGTCGAGCGCACCGTCCTCCGCGACGGCCGCGCCCGCACCCTGACGTTCCTGAAGCGCCTCTACGCCTTCCCCGAGCTGCGTGATTGGTGCGCCGCCGCCAACTTCACGAACATCCACGGGTACGGCGAGGACGGCGAGCCGCTCAACGCCGGCCACAACCGCATGGTCCTCGCGGCCGACCGCGCCCACGAATGATTCACGACCTCCAGAGACGGTTGTCATTCGCGGCTTGTCCCCACCCAGTGGTGCTGCATCTCTCGTCGCCCACTGTGGGGGTGGCCGGTTTGCGGTTGCCGCGGCCGGGGGCTGGCTGGTCGGGTTCGGCTGTGGCGTCCGGTCGGGGTGCCATGGCCGACCGGCTTCAGGTGTGGCCGGTTACGGCGCGATGGTGGTCGGGCCGGGGATGCCATCGCGCGGTGCCTGTCTGGTCGCGGCGGCAGCGGCCGTCGCGGATGGGGCTGTCCCGGCATGTCGGGAGTCGGGCCGGATATCACCATTGTTGGCGGCGGCTATTCGGGGGTGAGATTGGCATGATCGAAGACGGTTCCGGGCTTACCGCCGGATTCTTTGGGGTGGGATAATTCTGGGGTGCGGCAGATGGAGTTCTTCACCAGGTCCCAGTTAGCGGAAATGCGTGATCCGACGCGGTCGCGTCGTTATTCTGCGGCGCGTGAAGAGTTCCGTCGCGTGCATGCCCGGCAGCGCGCGTGGGGGCTTGTCGAGCGGCACGCGCGTAAGCTGCGCCGCCTGCACGGCGGTGACGACGGTTCACCCTTGACGGCGGCCGAGCGGCGGCTCTGGTCGGGCCGCGCCGGCACACCTGGGCACTCCGTGGCGGCCGTGGCGCCGGTGCCGCCGACCGCTCCCGCCCGCACCGGCCAGGGCCTCGGCTCACCAGCACAGCGGGCGGTGCACCCGGTGGGCAACCCGATCGCGCGGCCCACCTCGGCGGTACCCGCCACGGCCGAGCAGGTCACGCGGCCCGCACCCACCCAGCAGGCCGCGCCCGCCACGGCCGAGCAGGTCACGGGGCCCGCGCCCACCGAGCAGGCCGCGCCCGCCACGGCCGAGCAGGTCACGCGGCCCGCGCCCATCCAGCAGGCCGCGCCCGCCACGGCCGAGCAGGTCACGCAGCCCGCGCCCACCGAGCAGGCCGCGCCCGCCACGGCCGAGTCGGCCGACCAGGGCCGAATCTCTCGGCGCAGGGGCGGGTTACGGGTCTACCGCACCGGGTCGTTACGGAAGAACCGTCACCGTGGCCCGGCTCGTGCGCCCGCCGACCAAGACCACACACCACCCGACTCGCGGCGCCGACCATATCCGGCCGACGTGCCTACCATTCCGTCAACAATGTTCCGCGCCATTCTTCCGCAGCGGCAAACACCATTCAAGAGCCTCCACCAACGATGGCGAATACTGATCGCATCGGCGTGGGACGGGCCGGGCCGGCCAGCGAGGATGAATGCCGCCTGTCGCGGTCATCCGTGGCTGCCGCTTTCGACACCGGCCGCGGTTCTTCCATCACAGCCAAAGCCCGCTCGAACAGACCCCCACCCCAAGAGGTGTCTAGAGTCGGGCCATGAGCGTCGACATCGAGGTGGTGGCCGAGGTCAGCGACGAGCTGGTCGAGGCGTTCGCGCGGCTCCTGCCGCAACTCTCCCGGTCCGCGCCCGCGCCCGGCGCCGATCAGCTCGGGGCGATCGTCGGCCGGCCGGGCAATCAGCTCCTCGTGGCGCGGCTCGACGGGGCGATCGTCGGGACGCTGACGCTCGTCGTCTTTCCCATTCCGACCGGGCTGCGGGCCTGGATCGAGGACGTGGTCGTCGACGAGAGCGCCCGTGGGCACGGGGCCGGGGCCGCGCTCACCCGGGAGGCCGTGCGGCTCGCCCGGAAAGAAGGCGCGAAGACCGTCGACCTCACGTCGCGGCCTTCGCGGGCGGCGGCCAACCGGCTCTACGAGCGGCTCGGGTTTCAGGTGCGCGAGTCCAAGCTCTACCGGCTCGCCGACGGGAGCTAGGGGAGCTAGGGGAGCTAGGGGCGGGGGATGTCTCTCGTGTCGGCGTCGGCGACGATCTGCTCGGCCACATGGCGCAGTTCGGCGGGGTCGGGGTGGAAGCCGTCGGCGATGTCGGGGTGCAGGGCCGACTTCGTACGGCGGAGCAGGGTTTCCGTGACCGCGTCGACGCTTTCCCCGGCGTACGCGTGCTGGGTCTCTTCGGTTGCGGCCCGCAGGGCCGAGGTCAGCTGCTCCTCCAGTGGCCCGCGCAGCTTGTCCTCCACCGGATTGAGGCTGGACGAGTCCAACGTGACCTGTGGTTCCGCCATGACAAGTTCCCCCTTGTGATGATCCGGCGCGACGCGGATACCCGGCCGCGCCGGATCGAAAACGTCAGCCGCGGCCGCGCTTGAGCTCGAAGAAGACGCCGCTGCGCATGAGGGGGACCACTGCGTCCCAGATGGCCAGCGACTCGTCGTGCGCGGGGACCTCGCCGATGATCGGGCCGTGGAGGCCACGCTCGGCGCCCTCGATCATCAAAACGGGTGAGCCGATGCCGGGGCCGGCCGCCGCGAAGCCGGTCTCGTGCGATGAGCGCACGGACTCGTCCCAGGCCGGATCGTCGAGGACCGCCTTGGCGTCGGCGACGCCCGCGGCAGCCGCCGCCTCCAGCACGATCTCGTCGGTCAGGAACGCGCCCGCCTCGTGGGTGCGGTTGCCGATCTCCGTGTAGAAGGCGCCGATCGTGGCGTCGCGGCGGTCGGCTCGTAGCGCCTCCACCAGGCGCAGCGCCTTGGTCGACGCGGCCATCATGGGCCGGTACTGCTCCGGCACGTTGTCGCCGTTGAGGATGGACAGGCTGAACGCCCGCCAATGGATGGTGATGTCGCGCGACTCGGCGACCGCCAGCAGCCAGCGCGACGTGCGCCAGGTGAACGGGCAGGCGGGGTCGAAGAAGTAGGTGGCCTCCATGCCAAGAGCCTAGATCTTTCCCGGTCGTGAAACGGTTTGTTCCGCGTGGTGGCGGGGCAGGACAGACCCAGGTGTCTCCAGTGATGAAGATCACTGTGACGGGCCGGATGGAGGGTCTATGGCGATCAGCTACCCACATCCGCGGCGCACCCTGTGCGTCCGAGCACTCGCGGCGACCGCCGCGCTTGCCCTGGCCGCACCCCTTGCGGCCTGCGGATCCGATGACGAGGGTGGCGTGCCCACCCTCAACCTGTACCAGTTCCCGGTCGAGCACATGCAGGACGTGATCGACCAGTGCAATCAGCAGGCGGCCGGGAAGTACAAGATCGTTTACCAGGTGCTGCCGCGGACGGCGGACGACCAGCGGGTGCAGATGGTGCGCCGGCTCGCCGCCAAGGACGACAGCATGGACATCCTCGGCATGGACGTGACCTGGACCCAGGAGTTCGCGAGCGCGAACTGGATCCGGGAGTTCACCGGCGCCGACAAGAGCGAGGTGGAGAACGGCACGCTCGAGGGACCGCTGGCCTCGGCCGAGTACGAGGGCAAGCTGTACGCGGCGCCGAACAACACCAACGTGCAACTGCTGTGGTACCGCAAGGACCTGGTGCCGAACCCGCCCCAGACCTGGGACGAGATGATCCAGATGGCCCTGCAGCTCAAGCAGCAGGGCAAGCCCCACCAGGTGCTGACGATGGGCGCCCAGTACGAGGGCCTGGTGGTCCTCTACAACAGCCTGGTCGCGAGCGCCGGCGGCCACGTGGTCAGCGACGACGGCAAGTCCGCGGTGATGGACGCCGGCGCGCTCAAGGGCCTCGAGGTCCTGAAGAAGTTCGCCACCGCCGGCGTGACCAGCCCGTCCTTCCCGAACGCGATCGAGGACGACGCCCGGCACGCGTTCCAGAACGGCGAGGGCGCGTTCGAGCTGAACTGGCCGTACGTCTGGGCCTCCATGCAGTCCGAGACGCCCGACCTGGCCAAGAACGTGGCCTGGGCGCCGTACCCGGCCATCGACGCGGGCACGCCGGTGCACACCACGATCGGCGGCTCGAACATGGCGGTCAGCTCCTACAGCAAGCACCCCGGGCAGGCGTTCGAGGCGATCCGGTGCCTGCGCGGTCCGGAGAGTCAGAAGACCCTGGCGGTCAAGGCGGGCCAGGCGCCCTCGATCGAGTCGGTCTACAGCGACCCGGAGATGGGCAAGGCGTACCCGATGAAGGCGACGCTGCTCGAGGAGCTCAAGACCTCAGCGCCGCGGCCGCGCACCCCCGCCTACCAGAACCTGTCCACTGTGGTCGCGGCCGAGCTCTCACCCCCGGCCTCGATCCAGCCGGAGCAGACCGCGAAGAGCTTGAAGAGCTCGATCCAGGACGCCATCGACTCGAAGGGGGTGCTCCCGTGACGGTCAAGGAAGGGGTCCGGATCCCCGCCCAGCGCGCGGTTGCCGGCAAGAAGGCGATCAGCGAGGGCAAGCGCCAGGAGCGCCGGCTCGGCTGGCTGCTCTGCGCACCCGCGGCGTTCGTCATGGTGGCGGTCACCGCGTACCCGATCATCTACTCGGTCTGGCTCTCGCTGCAGCGCTACGACCTCAAGTTCCCCGAGGACCGCGAGTTCATCGGCTTCGCCAACTACGCGACCGTGCTGTCCAACGGCTACTGGTGGACCGCGTTCGGCGTGACGGCGCTGATCACTGTGGTGTCGGTCGCGGTGGAGCTCGTGCTCGGCATGGGCCTCGCCCTGATCATGCACAAGACCCTCATCGGTCGCGGTCTCGTGCGGACCTCGGCCCTCATCCCGTACGGCATCGTCACGGTCGTCGCGGCCTTCAGCTGGCGGTACGCCTGGACCCCGGGCTCCGGATACCTCGCGAACCTCGTGGCCCCGGACGGCGCGCCGCTGACCGAACGGGCCAGCTCGCTGGCGATCATCATCCTCGCCGAGATCTGGAAGACCACCCCGTTCATGGCGCTGCTGCTGATGGCCGGTCTGGCGCTGGTCCCGGACGACCTGCTCAAGGCGGCCTCGATGGACGGCGCGAGCTGGTGGCAACGGTTCACCAAGGTGATGTTGCCGGTGATGAAGCCGGCGATCCTGGTGGCGCTGCTGTTCCGCACGCTCGACGCGTTCCGCGTCTTCGACAACATCTACGTGCTGACCAACGGCGCCAACGAGACGTCGTCGGTGTCGATGATCACCTACAACAACCTGATGAAGGGGCTGAACCTCGGGATCGGCTCGACGATGTCGGTGCTGATCTTCCTGACCGTGGCGATCATCGCGTTCGTCTTCGTGAAGCTGTTCGGCACGGCCGCGCCCGGTAGCGACGACGGGAGCAAGCGATGAAGATCAAATGGGGCCTGCTCGACGCCGTAGTAGTGGTTTTCGCGCTGATTCCCGTCTTGTGGATCGTCTCGCTGAGCTTCAAGACGACCGCCACGCTCACCGATGGAAAGTTCATCCCCCGCGAGTGGACCTGGGAGAACTACAAGACGATCTTCCAGACCGACCAGTTCGTCCGTGCACTGATCAACTCGATCGGCATCGCGCTGATCTCCACGTTGATCGCCGTCATTCTCGGAACAATGGCCGCGTACGCGATCAGCCGGCTCGACTTCCCCGGCAAGCAACTGCTCGTCGGCGTCTCGCTGCTGATCGCCATGTTCCCGCAGGTCTCGCTGGTGACGCCGCTGTTCAACATCGAGCGCAACATCGGCATCTTCGACACGTGGATGGGGCTGATCCTGCCGTACATCACCTTCGCCCTGCCTCTGGCGATCTACACGCTGTCGGCGTTCTTCAAGCAGATCCCGTGGGACCTGGAGAAGGCCGCCAAGATGGACGGCGCCACCCAGGGCGAGGCGTTCCGCAAAGTGATCGCGCCGCTGGCCGCGCCCGGCGTCTTCACCACGGCGATCCTGGTGTTCATCTTCTGCTGGAACGACTTCCTGTTCGCCATCTCGCTGACCTCGACCGAGCGGTCCCGCACGGTCCCGGTGGCGCTGTCGTTCTTCACCGGTGCCTCCCAGTTCGAGGACCCCACCGGCGCGATCTCCGCGGCCGCCGTGGTGATCACGATCCCGATCATCCTGTTCGTGCTGTTCTTCCAGAGGCGCATCGTCGCGGGCCTCACGTCCGGCGCCGTGAAGGGTTAGGTCACCATGGCTGAAATCGTCCTGGACAAGGTCACCAAGAAGTACCCCGACGGCACGACCGCGGTGCACGAGGTCGACCTCGAGATCGCCGACGGCGAGTTCATCATCCTGGTCGGACCGTCCGGCTGCGGGAAGTCGACCACGCTCAACATGATCGCCGGCCTCGAGGACATCACCTCGGGCGAGCTGCGGATCGCCGGCGAGCGGGTCAACGACAAGGCGCCGAAGGACCGCGACATCGCGATGGTGTTCCAGTCGTACGCGCTGTACCCGAACATGACCGTGCGCGAGAACATGGCCTTCCCGCTGAAGCTGGCCAAGATGGACAAGGCCGTGATCAACGAGAAGGTCGGCGAGGCGGCCCGGGTGCTCGAGCTCACCGACTACCTCGACCGCAAGCCCGCCAACCTCTCGGGCGGGCAGCGCCAGCGGGTCGCGATGGGGCGAGCCATCGTCCGCAGCCCCAAGGCGTTCCTCATGGACGAGCCGCTGTCGAACCTCGACGCGAAGCTGCGCGTGCAGATGCGGACGCAGGTCTCCCGCCTGCAGAAGCAACTCGGGACCACCACGGTCTACGTCACGCACGACCAGACCGAGGCCATGACGTTGGGCGACCGCGTCGTGGTCATGCGTGGCGGCTTCATCCAGCAGGTGGGCGACCCGCAGACGCTCTACGACCGCCCGCTCAACCTGTTCGTCGCGGGGTTCATCGGCTCGCCCGCCATGAACTTCCTGGCCGTGACGATCGAGAACAACAGCATGCGTACGCCGCTGGGCGATCTCCCGATCGGCGACCGGGTCCGCCGCACCCTCTCCTCGGCCGACGCCCCGAAGCAGCTGATTCTGGGCATCCGCCCCGAGCACTTCGAGGACGCCCGGCTGGTCGAGGACACGCAGCGGTCGCGGGGGCACGAGTTCACCGCGCCGGTCGACCTCGTCGAGTCGATGGGCTCGGACAAGTACGTCTACCTGACCGTCGAGGGCGAGCACGCGACGTCGGCCGACCTGGAGGAACTGGCCGCCGACGCCGGCGGCGCCGACCTGCCGCCGCAGGACAGCCTGGTGACGCGCCTGTCGGCCGAGTCGCGGGTGCGTGACGGCGTGGACGCGAAGATCTGGATGAACCTCGACAAGATCCACCTCTTCGACCCCCGCGACGGCCGCAACATCACCCTGAGCGAGGAGAAGGAGACCACCACGGCGTGACGATCAGCGCAGCTCCTCGATCCGCGCGCTGAGATATTCCCGCTCGGCGGCGTTCCCGGTGAGCGCCAGGGCGTCCGCATAGGCAGCGGCGGCCTCGTCTCGCCGGTCGAGGCGGCGCAGCAGGTCCGCCTTCGTGGCGGGCAGGTAGTGGTACGTGGCGAGCCGGTCGTCGCGTTCGAGGTCCTCGACGATCGCGAGCGCGGCGGCCGGCCCGTCGACCATCGACACCGCCACGGCCCGGTTGAGCGCCACCACCGGCGACGGCCAGATCTCCAGGAGCCGGTCGTAGAGCAGGCGGATCTGCGGCCAGTCGGTCTCGTCGTAGGCGGGGGCCTCGGCGTGCAGGGCCGCGATCGCGGCCTGGAGCGTGAACCGGCCGGGCGGCGCGGCCGCCAGGGCCGCGGTGATCAGGTGGTCGGCCTCGGCGATCAACCCGCGGTCCCAGCCGCCGCGGTCCTGCTCGGCCAGGCGCAGCAGGCGTCCGGAGGCGTCGACCCGGCCCGAGCGGCGGGCCTCGTGGATCAGCAGCAGGGCCAGCAGGCCGGCGACCTCGGGCTCGCGCGGCAGCAGCAGGCGCAGCATCCGGGCGAGGTCGAGCGCCCGCTCGGCAAGATCGTCGCAGGTCAGGCCGGGACCGGCGGTCGCGGTGTGGCCGGCCGAGGAGAGCAAGTGAATGACGGTCAGGACCGCGCCGACCCGGGCCGGCAGATCCACCGGGGACGGCACCGTGTAGGGGATCCGGGCCACGGCGATCTTCTTCTTGGCGCGGGTGATCCGGGCCGCCATCGTGGATTCCGGGACCAGCAGCGCCCGGGCCACCTCCGGCGTCGCCATCCCGCAGACCAGGCGCAAGGTCAGCGCGACCTGTGCCTCGATGGCGAGCGACGGATGGCAGCAGGTGAAGACCAGCCGCAGCCGGTCATCCGGAAAATCCGGCTTTCCAGATTCATCTGGCAGGACGAGCAGGGGGAGCTTCCCGGCGAGGGTGCGTTGCCGCTGCAGCGCGTTGAGGGCGTTGCGGCGGGCCGCCGTGGTCAGCCAGGCGCCCGGCCGCACGGGCACGCCGTCCGTCGCCCATGCCGCGAGCGCCTGGACGTACGCGTCCTGCACCGCTTCCTCGGCCAGGTCGAGATCGCGCGTGACGCGCACCGTCGAGGCGAGCACCTGCGCCCACTCCCGCCGGTGCGCGTCCGCGACCGCGTCGGCGACCCCGGTCAGATGTGCTCCCCGGACACGACGACACTCGGGTCCACGACCGCGAAGTCGATCAGCGGCCGCACCTCGACGCCGCCGTCGAGGATCGGGGTCATCCGCGCCAGCGTGATCGCATGGTCGAGGTCGCGGGCCTCGATGATGAAGATGCCCGCGATCATCTCCTTGGTCTCGATGAACGGCCCGTCGGTGATCAGGTCGCCGCGGATCGAGGTGGCCGTGCTGTTGTCCTCGAGGGCCATGCCGGCGACCACCTTGCCGCCCTGCTCCTCGATCCGTCCGGCCAGCCGCATGTGCTGCTCGACGATCTCGGGCGGCAGGTCGTTGCCATTGCGCTCGAAGATCATGACCGCGTATCGCGCCATCGTCCTCATCCTTCCTCTGTCAGGGATTCATACACCCGACAAACGGGGACGGCCGGAATCGACAGCGCCGGGGAGGAAAAGATGGCCGGTGGTCCAAGCGGAGGCTCTCGATCCCCTTGAACCACCGGTACACCCTTCGCTACCCGTTCGTGGCCGGGCTAACCACGCCGGACATCAATGTCGGCACGATCTCGGCCAGCACCGCCACGCCGTCGCGACTCAGCACCGACTCGGGGTGGAACTGCACGCCCGCGAAGCCCGGCCCGCGCAGCGCGTGCACGGCGCCGTCCACCGGGTCGCGGGCTATCTCCACCCGGCCGAGCGGCGAGTCCAGCGCGTCCGCCTCCGACACCGCGGCGAAGCTCGAGTAGAAGCCGACTCTCCGCTGCCGGCCGAACAGGTCGACATCGCGGGCCAGACCCTGGTAAGGCGAGTCGCGGCGATGCAGGCGCAGGCCGAGCAGCACGGCGAGGATCTCGTGGCCGAGGCAGACGCCGAGCAGCGGGCGGCGGGCGGCGAGCAGGTCGGCGACGAGGTCGCGCATGGCGGCCATCTTGGGATCGGCGAGGTCGCCCGGATCGCCCGGCCCGGGACCGACCACGATCAGGTC
This sequence comes from Actinoplanes sp. NPDC051513, assembly GCF_044454685.1. NCBI lineage: Bacteria > Bacillati > Actinomycetota > Actinomycetes > Micromonosporales > Micromonosporaceae > Actinoplanes > Actinoplanes sp. NPDC051513. Next base: position 54,231 of record NZ_JBITDW010000031.1, on the reverse strand, counting down.
CGCCTCCGCCATCGCGTCGAACTGCTGCCACGGGACCACCCGGACCACCAGGCCGAGGGCCTTGAGCTGGTGGGCGAGCATCGCGGTGAACGTGTCCTCACCGTCGACGATCACCGCGGTCCGGCCGTCGAGCGCGGGCATCGTGAGCGCGCCGGGCGCCCGCGAGTCGAGCCAGAAGCGGGCGAGATCGTGGTTGCGCGCGGCGAGGGCGTCACGCACTTCGGGTGACTCCGCTTCCGCGCGTACGGGAAAAGCAGCGCGACCCCTCGCACCCAGCGCGACCAGGACGCCCGCAGCTTTGGTGTGAGTCTCCGCGACCTCGCCCTCGGGGGTCGAGTGGCGTACCAGCGTGGCGCCGACCGGAACCCGCAGCCGCCCGTCCGGGAAGATCTCGGCGGTGCGGATGAGGATCGGCGCGTCCAGCGTCTGCCGGCCCTCGTCGTCGTGCCCGAGCAGCGCCAGCACCCCGGCGTAGTAGCCGCGGCCCCGGCGCTCGTGCCGCGCGATCACCCGGCACGCGTTCTCGATCGGGCTGCCCGTGACGGTCGGCGCGAACATCGTCTCGCGCAACACCTCGCGCACGTCCAGCGAGCCGCGGCCGGCCAGCAGATACTCGGTGTGGGTGAGGTGGGCCATCCGCTTGAGGTACGGGCCGGCGACCTGCCCGCCGTGCTCGGCCACCGTTGCCATCATCTTCAGCTCTTCGTCGAGGACCATGTAGAGCTCGTCGATCTCCTTGGGATCGCGGAGGAACTCGAGCAGATCGCCCTGCCCGTGCCGGTACGTGCCGCTGATCGGATTCATCATGGTGATCCCGTCGGCGACGCTGACGTGCCGCTCGGGGGTGGCGCCGACCAGCGTCCGCCTGCCGGTGTGCACCAGGAACGTCCAGTAGGTGCCCTGCTCCTCGGCGAGCAGGCGACCGAACGCGGCCCGCGCCGCCTCGACCGGGTCGCCCTCGACCGACGCCTCGTAGACGCGGTGGATCACGAAGTTCGCGCCCTCGCCGTGGCCGATCTCGTCGCGCAGCACCTCGCCGACGATCTCGCCGTACTCGGTGTCCGAGAGATCGAATCCGCCGGGGCCCAGCGTCAGCTCTCCCGGCGGAAAGGCGCTGAGCGGCTGCGTGCTCCGCTCTTCGATCAAGAGGCATTCGAGCGGGGTGCCGTCGTCGACGCACTCGAACCCCCGTTCGGCTATCTGCCGATAGGGGATGAGGGCGAGCGTCTCCCGGCCGCGTTCCACGGGGATCTCGGCGAGCGTGGCGACCGTGATCACGTCGCCGGTGAGCACCTCGACGTGGTCGGCGCCGTCGCGGTGGAGCAGAGCGAAGGGCATTTTCGGACCTCTTCCTGGCGGGCGGCTACCGACCGGGGCGAGGCCATCACACGAGAACGGCCGCCTCGGGGAGGCGGCCGCGGTGTCTTACGCGCGGGGGAGTGTGGCCGCCGGTATGGCGGGCCACCACATGCTCAATCGCGCGTGCATGCCGAGGAGCTTAGGGGCGGGGAGGCTCTGGCGCCACCTCGCCGCCCGTCGGTGTGTCAGGCGAAGGCCAGCCGGATCGCCGACCGCGCCCACCGCATCCGGTCGGGCGCGCAGTCGGGGTGTTCGCCGAACTCCTGCGCCACGAGCTCGGCGCAGCGGGCCTCGCCGAAGCGGGTGACGATGGCGGTCACCGCCTCGCGGATCAGCTCGGCGGTCGGCTCCTGGGAGCGCTGGACATCCGAGACGAACAGCGCTTCGGTGCGAACCTCATCGATCATCGCGGTCATCGGATCCTCCAACCTGGCACGGCGCGGCGGGCGTCGTGGTATCAGGAAACGGCTCGCAGGATGCAGAAGCGATGCCGCTGGGTTGCAGCTAGGTTGCTGTGCCCGGGTTGGGCGAGCGCCCGACAGGCCTCAAATATCGGGATATGGTGCCGATTGGTAGTAAAAGATCGGGCAACCAACCGAGGAGTAGCCGTGACGGTGGTGCTGGTCGCCGACGATGACGCCGACATCCGTGACCTGGTCGCCTTCAAGCTGGAGCAGGCCGGCTTCGACGTGATCGCCGTCGAGGACGGCCAGACCGCGCTCGAGCAGGCCCGCAGCCGGCAGCCCACGCTCGCCGTCCTCGACGTCTCGATGCCGGGCCTCTCCGGCATCGACGTCTGCCGGATGCTGCGCGCCGACCCGGCCACCAGCGGCATGCTGATCATCATGCTCACGGCCCGGGTGCAGGAGCAGGACGTCGAGGGCGGGTTCAGCGCCGGGGCCGACGACTACGTGACCAAGCCGTTCAGCCCCCGCGAGCTCGTCTCACGGATCCAGGCGCTGCTGAGCCGAGCGCGGGCCTGAGAGCGGTCCGCGAGGAATCCGGCCGATGCCCAGGGTCGCGGCGTTCGCAGCCGGTCTCCTCGCGGGAGGGGTGGCGGCCGCGCTGGCGATCGGGCACGAGGCGGAGCGGATCCGCCGGGCGAGCGTGATCAAGGACGCCGAGACCGAGCGCTCCCACCGCCGTGAGGAGGAACTGCTGGCCCGGCTCCGCGCGCTCGACGCCGCCAAGACCGACTTCATGGCCACCGTCTCGCACGAGCTGCGCACCCCGCTGACCAGCATCTCCGGCTACGTCGAGCTGCTACGCGACGCCGAGCCGGGCGGGCTCACCGACGCGCAGGAGCGGATGCTCGAGGTCATCGCCCGCAACGTCCGCCGCCTGCGCGAGCTGATCGAGGACATCCTCACGCTCTCCCGGATCGAATCGGGCGGGTTCCGCAGCGAGCCGGGCGAGGTGGACCTCGCCCAGGTCATCGACCGGGCGCTCACCGAGATCGGCCCGGCGGCCGCCAAGGCGTCGGTCGGGCTTCATGCCGAGGTACGCGGTCCGCTGCCGTTGCGCGGTGACGGGGTGCAGCTCGATCGGGTGCTGGCGAACCTGCTCGGCAACGCGGTGAAGTTCACCCCGGCCGCGGGGACCGTGACCGTGCATGCCCGGCAGGACCCGGGCGAGACGGTGCTGATCGTGGCCGACACCGGGATGGGCATCCCGGCCGAGGAGCAGCAGGCGCTGTTCGTGCGGTTCTTCCGGGCCACCAACGCGATCCGGCAGGCCGTTCCCGGCACCGGCCTCGGCCTCGCGATCTGCCGCAAGATCGTCGACAACCACGGCGGCACGATCGACGTCGACTCCACCGAGAACGTCGGCACCACGGTCACCGTGCGGCTGCCCGCCTTCTGACAGGCGCCGCTCTTCCGGCGACCGCGGCCGCGGGTCTCCTCAAGGAAGCTTGCTTGCCGCCGATGGGTGTGCATCGGCGACAGGGGGAGACCATGACGAGGTGGCCACGCGCGGCCGCGCCGGCATGGCCGGTGCACGCCGGCTTCCTCGTCGCCGCGGTGACGGCCGGCGCGACGTACGCGATGGCCGGCCCGCACCTGCGCACCCAGATCTTCGCCCTCGTCACCCTCGTGCCCATCGCGACCTTCGCCGGCGCCCTCGGCGCCGGCCACCTCATCGACCGCCGCCCCTGGCTGATCGCCACCGCGGGGCTCGTGCTGCTGTCGGTGAGCTTCGCGTTCTGGTCGGACTGGGTTCCCGGCCACCATCTCGGGCGGGCCGAGGGGAGGGCCGCCGACTTCGGCATGGCCGCCGCCCACCTGCTGTTCCTCATCGGCACCGGCGGCGTGCTGCGAAGACACGGCGCCAACGATGTCGCGGGGCTGCTCGACGCGGCGCTGTTCGGCGTGTGCGTGGCCGGGCCGGCCTGGGCCTGGCTGATCGCGCCCCGGCTCACCTCGGCGTCCACCCCGATCGGCTCGATGCTCGCGCTGGCCGACGTGGCCGTGCTCGCCGCCGTGCTGGGCGCGCTCGCCCGCATCGGCAGACGGGCATCCCGGGCCCGCGGCCCGATCGCCTACCTCCTGTTCTGCTGCGGCGCCACGCTCGCCGCGCACGTCGCCGCGGTGCTCACCTCCTCGCACGGCAGCGCCACCCTGACCGCGGTGCTGCTGATGATGGCGTTTCTGACCATCGCCGCCGCGCCGATCCACCCGGCCGCGCCGATGGTCACCAACCCCGACCGGCCCGCCCGCGAGGCGACCGGCAACCCGCCGCTGCTCTGGATGGGCGCGGCGCTCTGCGCGAACCCGCTGATCGCGGCGATCCAGGCGGTGCGCGGCGACGCGTCGGCGAGCCTGCTGCTGCCGGTCGGGACCATGCTCGCGGTGCCGCTCGTGCTGCTGCGGCTGCAACAGATGTCGCTGCTGCGCAGCCGGGCCGAGCGCACCCTGGCCCACCACGCGCACCACGACGAGCTCACCGGGCTGCACAACCGGCGGCACGTGGTGGCCGAGATCGACCGGGCGCTCGCCGACCTGTCCCACGGCTCGCTGGACGAGGTCACGGTGCTGCTTCTCGACCTGGACGGGTTCAAGCCGATCAACGACCGGTACGGGCACCGGGCCGGCGACGCGGTGCTGCGGACGGTGGCCTCGCGCCTCGCCGGGGCGGTCTCCGACGGCGATGTCGTCGGGCGGATCGGCGGGGACGAGTTCTTGGTGCTGCGTCGGCGCGGTGCCGGCGAGTTGCCGGCGCGGGCCGCGGAGTTGGTGCGGCTGCCGGTCGAGGTGGGGGAGGCGCTGGTGCAGGTCGGCGTCTCCTGCGGGGCGGCGACCGTGCGGCGGGGCGAGGTTGTGGACCGGGACGCGCTGATCGGGCGGGCCGACGCCGCCATGTACGCCGAGAAGTCCGCGCACCGGCTCTTAGTCGCCTAGCCCATCTCCGGTTAGGCTGTCCTAACTTCGCGGCCGGTTCTCGTCGCCGCGGTTCGTGGGACGGGGTGGAGATGGCTCAGCCGGAGTCGCTGGCGCAGCTGCTCAACGGGCGGCGGGCCGCGGTCGACGCCACCCTGCCGGCGGCCGGCTTCGTGGTGGGCTGGCTCGCCGCCGGGCAGTCCATCTGGGCCGGCGCCGCGGTGGCCGTGGCCTGCGCGATCGGCGTCTCGGCCTGGCGGCTGCGGGCCGGCGAGAAGCCGCGGGCCGTCCTCATCGGGCTGCTCGGCGTGTGCGTGGCGGCGCTGATCGCCCTGCGCACCGGCCGCGCCGAGGATTTCTTCCTGCTCCAACTGTTCACGAACGCCGCGAGCGCCCTGGCCTGGGCGGTCAGCATCGTGATCAGGTGGCCGCTGCTCGGACTCGTGGTCGGCGGCGTGCTCGGGCAACGCACCCGGTGGCGGCGCGATCCGGCGCTGCTGCGGGCGTACGCGATGGGCAGTTGGGTGTGGGTCTTGCAGTATGTCGTCCGGGTCGCCGTGTTCCTGCCGCTCTACGCGGCCGGGCAGGTGGTGGCGCTCGGCGTGGCGCGGGTGGCGCTGACCTGGCCGCTGGTGGCGGCGTGCCTGGCGGTGAGCTGGTGGGTGATCCGGCGGACGATACCCGCCGACCATCCCGGACTGCGGCACCCGGTTGCCACTTGAGGGTCAGTCGCGCGCCTCGACGCGGTCGCGCAGGCGTTTGCGCGTACGCAGGCTCTGCAGCCAGCCGACCTCGGCGGCCAAGGTCGCATTCGTGAGCTCGGCGCGCGCCGCCTCGGCCGAGAGCGCTTCGTAGGTCTTGTCGTCCCGCAGGCGGCTCAGTTCGAGGTGGGCCAGGCAGACCGAGACGACCATCTCGAAGGTGGCCCGGTCGGTCGCCTCGATCGCGAGCAGCACCCGGGTGCGGATCTCCTCGGCGTCCGCCTCCGGCGGCACCCGCAGCAGCCACATGCGCTGCCTGCGCTCTCCCGTTTCGGTGAGCTCGTAGCGGCGCTGCCGGGCGTGCGTGGGTGAGGCCGCCGACCGCACGTATCCGAGCCGCTCCTGCCGGCTCAGCGTCCAGGCCACCCGCGAGATGTCGACCCGCTGACCGCCCCCGAACGTGGCGGCGTGCCGTCGCTGGATGTCATGGGCGGTCCCGCCGCTGTCGGCGAGCAACACGAGCAGCACGTCCCCCAGCGTCGTCATGCCACCCTCCACTCCTACAAGATGTAGAAGTTAGCAGGTGGTGAAGCCCGCGGCGCTCGCGCCGCTGCCTATAGCAGAACTCATCGCCCGGCGTCACTCCCGTGGTAGGCCCTTCGGCCGGAGTTGGTTGGCCATCTATCCGTCGCCGGTGGCTGAGGGCCGGAGGCGGACGACCGGCACCGCCGACCAGGATGGCCAGCGGGGAGAATCCACGCGTTCCCGGGCCGATGCGCCGCATTCACTTCTGGTGATGGGCAGTGCATGATGGATGAGGCTGACGTCAATGTCTGATGGCATGGCGATCGCGTCGAGGGGAGTGTGGTTCGGTGCCGCAGGATTCGATCAAGAAAGATCCTGCCACCGAGCTGAGTGATGCGCTGATAGCGGCGCTGATCGAGATTCCGTTCATGAGTGCCGTGGCCGACAGGCGCCTCTTGTTGCAACTTATCCGCCGTGCAATAGACGGATTCCCTGACGTCCGCGAAAATGACGAGATCAGATTGCACGTCGTCCAGATTGTGTTGACATGCCTTCAGCAGCGGGGCGGATTACGTGCGCTGACGGGCGCCCTGCTGACGATGGCGCCCGACTCGCCCGGCAGCAAGCGGGCCGTCGAGCTGATCCGAACCGCGTCCTTGCAGAGCCTGGTCCCAGAATCTGAGATTCGCAGAATCCATGACCTGCTGGATCGAGCGGAGAGCGAATCTGGACAGTCGTATGCAAAGTCGTGGCGGCAGGGCCTGGCCCAGAGTTCGATAGAGACGCCCGCCCGCGCCTCGTCGCTCACCGCCGCCTTCGACATCCTCAGCCTCCGGCCCGCCCGCGACGAGGGCATGCCGAACGCCCTGCGGCTGGTCCAGTACGTCGCCGGGCAGACGAGCGGCCAGCTCGAGGTCGAGCTGAGCCACTGGGCCGCCGGTTGGGTCGACCGCCTCGAGCTTGATCATTCGGCACCGATAGGGTCGGTCCCCTCGGACGCCGGACCTCATCCGCCAGCCAATTCCGACGCGGGGCCTGACCTGCGCGAATCCTTGACAGAGGAACCTCGTGGGGGTAGTTCCTACCCCGTCGGGCCCGGGCACCCGGAGGGTGGTGCCGGAGTCGTGGGTGGTACTATCACGACTAGTCCGATAAATACGGGCGATTCGGACAAATACGAGGCGAATGGGATAATGAGGGCGGATCCTGACAGCGACGCGAGTCCCTTCGGAGATATCGCGAGTCCCTTAGGAGATGTGATGCCGCCCATCGCCCCGCCGAAGGTGTCGGAGTCGCTTCCCAGGGTGTGGGGCGACATACCGCAGCGCAATCCGAACTTCACGGGGCGTGAGTCTCTGCTTCAAGACGTCCACGAGAAGCTGTCCCAGACGCAGCAAACCGCCGTTCTGCCGCAGGCATTGCATGGAATGGGTGGTGTCGGAAAATCGCAGGTGGCCATCGAGTATGTCCACCGGCACAGCGCCGAGTACGATTTAATTTGGTGGATCTCCGCCGAGCGGGAATCTCAAATTTTGAGTTCGCTCACGCAATTGGCCCAACGCCTGAATCTGGATGTCAGTCCCGAGGCCAATACGGCCGTGCCGGCGGTGCGGGAAGCGTTGAGCACGGGTGCCACCGGTTATCACAACTGGCTTCTTGTCTTCGACAACGCCGAGGCGCCTCGGGACGTGCAGAGGCATTTCCCCACCGGCGGCGCGGGTAAGATTCTCGTGACGTCGCGAGATCTCGACTGGTCCCGTATCACTCGATCGACCGAGGTCGACGTCTTCGCCCGCAACGAGAGCAAAGAGTTCCTCTCCGGCCGTAACCCGGACCTGTCCGACAGAGATGCGGAGAAGCTGGCCGAGGCTTTGGGAGATCTACCCCTGGCCATCGAGCAGGCGGCCGCCTGGCGGACCGCCACCGGAATGTCCGTCGCGGAATATCTCAAACTGCTGGAACAGAAGCGGATCGAGGTGCTCGACGCCTCGCCGTCCCCGGACTATCCGTCATCGGTGGCCGCGGCGTTCGCCCTGTCCGTGGAAAAGCTGATGGCCGTGAACCCGGCCGCCGTCCAATTGCTGCAGATCTGTTCGTTCTTTGCGCCGGAACCCATTTCTCGCGATCTCTTCTCCGGTTCGCCGGTCGCCCCGATCACTGACGACCTCGATGCGACCTTGAGTGACAGTTTCAGGGTCAGCCGCGCCATTCGGGACATCCAGCGCTACGCGCTTGCCAAGATCGACCATGCGCGGAACGCCCTGCAGATCCACCGCCTCGTGCAGGCTGTCCTGATCGGACGGATGTCGCCGGACGAGCGGATCGTGATGCGTCGCGGCGCGCACACCCTGCTGGCGAACAACAAGCCGAGCAACCCGGGCCGGCGCGCCGACTGGGCGACCTATCAGGCGCTGCAGCCGCACGTCACCGTGTCCCGGGCGGTGGAATCGACCGATCAGCGGGTCCAGCAGCTCGTCGACGGGGTCGTGCGGTTCCTCTACCACTGGGGTGATCACTCCGGCAGTGAGGCACTCGCCGAAGAGGCCCTGGAGTGCTGGCGCGCAGCGGGCGCTTCGGCCGCTCCGCAGACCCTGCAAATGGCGAAGTGGCTCGGCTTCATGCGGTGGACGAACGGAAAGTACCTTCAGGCGCGGGAGCTCAATCGGCAAACCCTCGAACTTTACGAGGGGACCTTCGGCGACCAGGACGAGGGCACCATCGACTCGATGTACATGGTCGCCATCGACTTGCGCACCAGCGGAGATTTCCACGCCGCCCGGGACCTCGACGAGAAAGTCCTTGCCGCCGCCAAGCGTGAGTTGGGTGAGGACGACCCCGCCACCTTGAGATTCGCCCACAGCCTCGGAGTGAGTCTTCGGTTCACCGGTGAGTTCTCGCGGGCGGCGGATCTGGATGTCGACACCCTGAAACGTCGTGAGCTGGTGCTGGGCACCGACGACGTCGACACCTTCAACACGCACGCCGCCCTGTTGATCGACCGCCGGGAGAACGGCGCCTTCCTCGAGACCCTCCCGCTGTTCGACGCTCTGTATCAGCGCATTCTCAAGGCCTTCGACGAGGATGCCCCGCCGACGCTGCAGGCGGCGCGCTATCTCGCCATCTCGAGGCGCAAGGCAGGCGATCACGAAGGCGCCCGGCGGCTGGCGCGCGATACGCTCGAACGCTATCGCCGCCGTTACACCGAAGACTTCCCGGCCACTATCTCCACCGCCGTCAACTACGCCATCGATTTGCGGCAGGCGGGGGAGCTCGACGCTGCGAGAGAGATTGCCGGCGCCACGTTCAGTCGCTATCAGCGAATGTTCGGCGCGAGCCATTCGTACACACTCAGCGCGCGAACGAATCTCGCAATTGTTCTCCGCCTCGGCGGCGATGCGGAGGCCGCGTACGAGCACGACCGCGAAGCGTGGCAGATTCTCGCGGACACCCTGGGCCTGGGCCACCCGGTAACTCTGACGTGCGCCACCAACCTGGCCAGTGACCTGCACGCTTTGGGCCGATTCCAAGACGCCTACGAACGGGACACCGACACCCTGACCCGATCGGAGCGGTTATTGGGCGGCGATCACCCTTCCACCCTCGCCGTCGGCGTCAATCTCGCTCTGGACCTGCGTGCCCTCGGCCGGATCAACGAGGGAGACAAGATTCTCTCGGACACCATGACACGGCTGCGGCTCAAACTCGGTGAGCAGCATCCGGCCACGCTCAACGCGTTGAAGAGCTTGCGGGCGGACTGCGACGTCGATCCTATGCCGCTCTGATGGTGCCGGGTTCGGGCGGTCTATCAGCTGTCTGGCCCGACCAGTGAGATCAGTCGACGCGGCCAGGCGGTCCCGTGCCTCCGAGGTTGGAGCGCGGACGGTCGACCTGGGCGATCAGGTGATCCACCGAGTCGGCCAAGGTGGCGTGATCGCACTGGTTCAGCGTCGACAGGGAGACCTCAGAAAGATCAATCAGATCGGTCTCGACATCGGCCGGAGAAAGATCCACTGGGCGATTCCTCCTTGATTCCGAATGCCGGGCAGGGATCTGCCTCCGTCACTATCCCATACCGAAGCTGAATCGCTCGGCAAAGTTTACCCCTGTACTTCTCCAATGGCCGCGTGTCAGTCTGACCGGCGTGGCCGTTCACCCCGGTAGGGCAGCGCGGAATGAGGGTACCGGCGAGGCGGATCCGTCGCTGGTCAGCATCGGTGTCGTCACCGCGATCACGGTCGAGACCTTGGCGGTCCGAGAGGTCCTCGACGACGTCGTCACGGTCCACCTTCCTGGCGACCACCATCCGTACCATTTAGGAACCTTACCGAGCAGTATCGAGTCCGAGCGGCACGTTGTCGCTGTTGCTCAGCAGACCCGTGACGGCACCAGGGACGCGGCCTGGCTCTGTGGACACATGCCGCACTCCTTCGAGAGCCTGCGCGCGTTCGTGATGTGCGGCATCGCGGCGGGCGTGCCCTCGGACGACCCCGGTGGGCACGTCGCGCTCGGCGACATCGTGGTGGCGACCGACGTCGTCGACTACCGGCACGAGCGCCGCGTCGACGGCGGCGACATCCTGCGCGGGGCGGCTCAGCAACCGGGGACCCTGTGGATGGATGCGGATCACCTGGTGCTGTCCGACGAGATGCTGGGCACCCCGCCGTGGCTGCCTCTGCTGGCGGCGGCCGGCGATCCGTTCCGGCGGCCCGATCCGACCGGGCGGCCACGCGCGCATCGGGGCAGGGTGGGCAGCGCCGATCTTCTGCTTCGCGACCGGGCGTACCGCGACGGAGTGGCCCGGGAGCTCGGCCTGTTGGCGTTCGAGATGGAGGGTGCCGGGGTCGCGATCGGCTCGCAGCTCGGCGGGCGGTCCTGGTACATGGTGCGCGGGATCGCGGACCATGGGGACAATTCCACCAAGAGCGACGAATGGCATCCGTACGCGGCGCTGGCGGCCGCCTCCTATCTGCGGTCTGTCCTCGCCCGCTGTGCTCCGTTCGCGCCGGGCCGGCATCGACAGCGATCCAGCAGCTTGGACCCGTTGAGCGCGATTGCGGACGCGCTGGTCGACCTTCGGATCATGCGGGACGAGCAGCAGCGGCGCGCCGTGCTGGATCTGCTGCCGGCGGCGATCCGGGCGCAGATTCCGGAGAACTCGGTGGGGCGCCTGCACATCATCCAGACGGTCACCACGCTCGAGCGCTACCCGCAGGGGCTCGAGGTTCTGCTCGCGGCGCTGCGGCTGACACTGGGGGAGGGGTCACCGGAATTCGTCCAGGCCGAGCGGGTCCTGCGGGTCAACTGGCGAGGCCAGTGACGGGACGTTGCTGCCCAGCCAGCGGGAGACGGCGACCGGGTCGGCCTCCTTGCCGATGCGCGCCTCGCCGAACGCGGCGCTCAGCTCGCCGAGGACGGCGTAGACCCACTCCGGACGGGAGTGCAGCGGCTCCTCCGTCGTGGTCAGGCTCAAGCCGGCCCAGGCATGCAGATCGTGGGGATCGGCGGCGATCGCGCGGCGGTAGGCCTGGCCGGCCGCCTCCCGGTTGCCGGCCAGCACCGCCAGGTCCGAGGCGGTAGCGTCCGCACGGCCGGTGCGGCCCACCAGGTGGTCGCGGGCCAGATCTTGCCAGCTCAGCGACCAGCGGACCGCCGCCGGGGCCGGCTCGACGGCGGCGCGCAGCGGGCCCGGGCCGGCGGGGGCGTCGGCCTGCCAGCCCGCGGCCAGGGAGCGCACCTGCTCGGCGTCGGGATGCAGGTGCCGCAGCCGCCACTCGGCGCGGTGCGAGGCACAGAGGACCCCGGCATCCGCGGCGGCAACCGGGTCCACCGGCTCGGTCTGCCACGACCGGAGGCGTTCCGCGAGCCCGGTCACGAGCTGACGGCCCGCGCCGGTGAGACCGCCCGCGGCGTTCAGCTCGGCCAGGGCCTCGCGCACCTGCTCCCGCGCGTACGCGAATTCGAAGTCGGCGATCCTTCGATACAGCCCCGCCGACACGTGCCGCCGCGCGCGCCAGAAGTCGGCTATGCCGAAGAACGCGTAGACGCCCTGGACCAGGCCGCCCAGCGGGCGCGGGTCGTCGCGCCAGGGTGCGTGGTGTACGGGCTCGCCGTCGTCGGCGGTCATCGGGAGCAGGTGCATCAGGCCGCCCAGCTTGATGTGCTGGAACTCGTGCACCATCGAGACGGCGAGATCGACCTCGTCGACCGGTGGCGAGATCATCATGCTGGCGAACGCCTCGCCGGTCGAGGCGCTGCGGGTGGTGCCCAGCTCGTCGACCGGGAGCGGAACGATGCTCACCACGCCGGCGGCGAACGCCCTCGCCGTCTCGGTGTGATCCCGGCACAGGATCGCCCAGGCGCCCTCGAGCAGCTCTTGCCAGCGGGCCATGGCGGCCTCATCGAGGCGGTCGGGCGCGACCGGATCGGCGAGCTCCCGGAACGGGTCGATGTCGTCCAGGAACACCGACAACGTGGGATCGCCGCCGACCCGCAAGCGGCGCAGCGGCCACCAGCCGTCGGCCTCGCGCGCGGGATCGGCGGGCACGACGACCGTACGGTTGCCGAGCCGCAGGCGCATCTCGCCGCCGGCGCACTCCGCCTGCGCCACCGCGGTGCCGTCCTCGGCGAGGGACGCCATGCCCAGGGTCGGCAGCATCACCCTGCCGTGCCGCACCGGCACCGAGGTGCCCCACGACGCCGCCGCCCGGGCGGTCGCGACCAGGGCGAGCGTGTGCAGGACGCCCGCGTCGGCCCAGAGCTCCTCGCCGGAGGTCGCCCTGCCCCGCTTGCGGCGCAGCGTGTACGCCGCCCACGAGCCCACCTGCGGGTGGAGCAGCAGTCTGCGGCACGCCGCGGGCGCCGCATCGTCGGCCGCCGCCCAGGCCGACCACGCGCCGGCGGCCGGCGGCAACGGTCCCATGTCGGCCGGGTCGTCCAGGGTCTCGCGCACGGTGTCGAGCAGCAGCAGCCGCCGGCTGCGCTGTCCGGCCCAGAGCGTTCCGATCGTCGCGGCGCTGCCGCCGCCGTCGCACAGCTCGGCCAGCTGATCCACCGGAATGTGGTGCTTCGGGAAGACGTGGCTGTCGCGGAGACCGTGCATCACAGGGACTCTCCCGGTCGGAATCAGCGAGGATCGATGCCTATCGTGATCGTACGCACACTCACCGGTGAGCATTGGGACAGAGGCTTGCGACAATGGCTTGGTGGCTCGGGATGAAGTGCAGATCAGCGCCCTGCTCGCGGTCGAGTACGAGCGGCTCAAGGAGGAGCAGAAAGCGCGCATCGGCCTGCGCGACAACCTGATCTACGCGACGCTGGTGGCGATGGCCGCGGTTGTCGCGGCGATGATGCAGTCCGGTGGGCGTACCGATCTTCTGCTGTTGTTGCCGCCGGTCACGTTTCTGCTCGGGTGGACCTACCTCGCGAACGATCAGAAGATCTCGGACATCGGGCGTTACATCCGCGAGCATCTCGGGCCTCGACTCACCTCGCTCGCCGACGACGAGGCGCCGGTATTCGGGTGGGAGTCGGCGCACCGGGTGGGGCCACGGCGGGCCGGGCGCAAGCTGATGCAGCTGCTGGTCGATCTGATGGCGTTCTGCCTGGCGCCGCTCGCGGGGGTGATCGTGGCCTGGGTGGACGGCCACCTCCCGGCGATGCTCGTCGCGCTGTCGGTCGCGGAGGTTGCCCTGCTCGCGCTGCTGGCGATCCACATCGTCCGGGAGGTCGAGATCACCGCCCGCTGAACGGGCCCGTGATCACGCAGGTCACGCCGGGGTACTGGACGTTGATGAACAGGTGCCGGCCGTCGAGGGTGAAGGTCTCGTTCTCGAACCGGCCCATCGCCTTCAGCCGCCGGTGATCGACCAGTGCCACGGCTCCGACGGCAGGTTGACGAAACCGTACGAGGCGGCGTGCGCGGCCAGCCACTTGAACGCGATACTTTCCCGGCTGTTGATGGACTTTCCGCCCGCGGTCATGTCGATGGCCAGCCCGATCTCGTGCAGGGAGCGGCCGGGGATCGCGGTCGGCACCCGGCACGACGACGCGGGCGCGGTCCAGATGTCGGGGCAGCCGTTGATCACCCGCAGCTCGATCTGCCGTTGCTTGGTGCGGAAGCCGCCGCCGGACAACGGAACTCCGTCCCGCGCCGCGTCGTCGATCATGTGCTTGAACGCGTACGTGATGGTCTTGTTGACGGTGATGCCGTAGACCTGGGTGGTGTCGTCGATCGTGAACCCGGCCCGGGTGTCGGTCACGACCTGGGCGCTGATCTTCCGGGCCCGGGCGGCGGCGTCGGCGTCGTACTCGGCCTGGGCGATCTTCTGCTCGGCGTTGCGCAGCGCGACGGTCGCGGCGCGCCAGGCGTCGGAGGCCGCGGTGAGCTTCGCGGTGGTGTTGCGGTAGCGGGTCTGCGCGGTGCGCAGCGCGACGGTCGACGCGGTCAACTCGGCGGTGCGCCGTTTGAGGGTGGCCCCGGCCTTGGCGTCGGATTTCTTGACCGCGGTGAGTGCGGTCGCATACCGCTTCTTGGCGATGCGGTTAGCGCCGGTGGCGGCCGTGACGCCGGCCTGCGCGGTGGCCTGCGAGCGAGCGGCCTGGGTGGCCGTGGCCGAGCTGGTGACGACGGTCCGGCGCAGCTCGGGCAGCATCGTGCGCCATTTGACGGCGTCGCTCGGGTTGAGGCTGTGGTACATGAGCGCGGACCAGGACTTCGCGGTCGCCGGCTGAGCGGCGGCGGCCGGCGTGGCGACGGCGACGATCGGCGCGACGGCCAGGACGGCGGCGGCGATGGCCTGGAACTTCTTCACAACCCGTTCCTCCCCAGGAGCGTGTATGCCGGAGGCCCGCACCATTGGGGAGTGCGGGCCTCCGTTACGCCGGATGCATTCGGTCACCGGCGCTGCTCCTGAAGGAATTCGCTCAGGTCAGGGCGAACTTCTGCGCTCCGCTACCGTTGCAATCCCAGATCTGCAACCGAGTGCCGTTGGCCGTTGCCCCGTTCGGCGAGTCCAGGCAGCGTCCCGACTGCGGGTTGCGCAGCGAGCCGTCGGACTGCTGCTGCCACACCTGCCCGCCTACGCCGTTGCAATCCCAGAGCTCCACCTGCGTCCCGTTCGCGGTGCCGTTGCCGGCGATGTCGAGGCAGCGCCCGAGAGCGCGCAGCGAGCCGTTGCTGTTGCGGAACAAATGCTGGTCGACCGCGTACGACTGGCAGTCCCACAACTGCACAGCCGCGCCGTTGCCACCGATGTCGTCGGCCGCGACGTCGATGCATTTGCTGCCCGGCCCCACGGCCGGTCCGCCGCCGTTGACCGCGAACTTCTGCGCCGCGGCGCCGTTGCAATCCCAGATCTGCAGCCGTGTCCCATTCGCCGTGGCCCCGTTCGGGGAGTCCAGGCAACGCCCCGACTGCGGGTTACGCAGCGACCCGTCCGCCTGCTGGATCCACTTCTGGCCGCCGACACCGTTGCAGTCCCACAATTCGAGTTGGGCGCCTCCGGCCGTACCGTTGCCGACGATGTCGAGACAGCGACCCAGCACCCGCAGCGAGTTGTCCGCGAAGTGTGCCCAATGCTGGTCCTCGGCATAGGGCTGGCAGTCCCACAACTGCACCGCCGTGCCGTTGACCCCGGTGTCGTCCGCGGCGACGTCGACGCATTTGACGCCCGGCCCGGTGATCGTGCCCTGCGGACCGTTCGGCACGTTGGTCTGGCCCGAATAGCCGACCGAGACGATGTTCGCCTGCACCGCGTTGTCCGCCGCGTCGGTCGGATAGCCGCTGGTCATCACGCCCTCGAAGAACGTGCCCATGTTGCGGTTCGAGTTGTCGCCGCCGGTGCCCAGGATGATCGACCCTTCCTGGTGCATCGGAATGTAGCCGCCGCGGTTCGGGAGCGCGCCGTTCCACCACGTCGACAGGCCACCCGACTGGGAATTTCCGCCCTTCAACGCGTACGTGGTCTGGCCGTTGTTCTTCAAAAGCGCCGTCACGAAGGTGCTGTTGTTGCCGAGGTTCGCCGTATTGGAGCCGTTGGCGCCCTGGAACATGCCGTTCTCGAGGTCGGCCTCGACCCACGGACCCGACCCGGTGCACGGCGCGAAATAGCAGGTCGTCGCGATGCTGACCGCGTCCATGTGCCCGTTTCCGGTGTCGGCGACCTGCGCCTCGGCGTTGCCGTAGTCGAAGCAGCAGTCGCTGCCCACATGCGTGCCGCTGGCGACCATGTACATGCCCTCGGGCTGGCCGTTCTGCGCGACACCGGCGCCGACGTAATGGCGATAGCCATGCTGCGGCGAAATCCAGATTCCGTACGCCTTGTGCCCGCCCGCCGTGATCGCGATTTCGCTCGCGTCGGCCGGATAGTCGGCCGGCCCCGCCGTGCCCGCCGGCGAAACCGTGAGGTCGTTGTGCCGCGCCGACTGGTCGTAGATTTTCGTGATCGAGCAGGTGGTGTTGTTGCAGAACGCGTCGTGGTCGCCGGCGTTGGCGTAGCCGCCGGCCGCCAGCAGGCCGACGTCGTGGGTGGCCCGGTCGGAGGCGCGGGTGAGCTGGTAGAGCGGGCCGTTGTAGGCGGCGAAGAGCGCGCGGACGGTGCTGTGCGCGGCCACGCAGGGGGTGCCCGCCGCGCCGTAGATGTCGCAGGGGAGGGAGGTGGCCGCGGCGGCGGTGCCGGGGAAGCCGATCAGCATGCCGAGCAGGACGAGGGCCGCGCCGAGCGCGGAGAGACGATGTCTGCGCATGGGGATGTGCTCCTCATTCGGGGGAACGGAGCGGTGGGGATTGCGCTGACCGGCCAGGACAGGCATTGAAGTTGTTAACTGTGTTGGAAGTTACGCCCGGTGCTCGAATGAGTCAATCTGTGCGCGAATGTTGTTTGTTTTTGTTGAAATGAACGGATGGGTACCCTGTTCCGGTCGAGGTCCGAGATTCGGAGGTTTCCGGTGAGCAAGGTGATCATGGGGTGCGCCGCCGTCTCGATCGACGGGTTCATCGCCGACGAGAACGACGGCATCGGCCCGCTCTTCGACTGGGCTACCAACGGCGACGTCGAGTGGACGTGGAGCGGTCAGCCGGAGGAGCACGCGATGCGCAGCACGCGCCCCTCCATCGAGTTCGTGCGGGAGGTCTACCCGCGTATCGGCTGCGTGATCATGGGCCGCCGGCTGTTCGACCTCACCGACGGGTGGGACGGCGTGCCGGCCGCCGGCGAGCACGTCTTCGTCGTGACGCACGAGGCGCCGACGGACTGGAAGCACGCGGGCACTGCCCCGTTCACGTTCGTCACCGACGGGGTCGAGTCGGCGATCTCGCGGGCGCGGGCGTTCGCCGGCGACGACCGGATCGTCGACCTCGCCGCCGGCCAGATCGGCGGTCAGGCGCTGCGGCTCGGGCTGGTCGACCAGGTCGTGATGAACGTCGTTCCGGTTGTGTTCGGGTCGGGCCGCCCGTTCTTCGGCGCGATGGGCGCCGGCGACGCCGTCCGCCTCGACGACCCCGCCCGCGTCGTCCGCGGCGACCGCGTGACGCATCTGCTGTACGACGTCTCCCGCCCGGCGGCATGACGGTGAGCGACCTGACGCCGTACACGAAGAAGCTTGTCGTTCCGGCCGGCTTCGACCCACCGCGCCGCCTGGAGTTCGACGACGTCGCCGCGCACGCGATCAGCCGGGACGACCTCGCCGAGGACGTGCGCGGCATCAACGCCAGCCTCGACCTCATCCGCGAGACGCGAGGCGGGCGCTGGCCGACCGGCCCGGTGACGGAGGAGGAGAACTACGTCGACCTGATCTGGCACGAGTGCGAGTTCCGCGACAGCAAGTCCTTCACGTTCGTGCTGGAGGCGCGCGACCGCGGCTACATCGGATGCGCCTACCTGTATCCGCTCGGCGTCCGCGCGCCGCTGACGGCCGGGCTCGCGCAGCATGACGTCGACGTGAGCTGGTGGGTAACGCCGGACGCGTACGAGGCGGGGTATTACGAGCGGGTTTTCCGGGCCCTCGAGCGGTGGGTCGTCACCGACTACCCGTTCATCCGGCCGCACTACTCCAACGTCCGGCTACCGCCCGGGTAGCCTGCCCGTCATGCAGCCCGCCACGAAGCTGGAACGCCGGGTCGTGACCGCCGCCGAGCAGGCGCTGACGAGCCGGCGCTACGTGAGCCCGCTCGACGTGCTGACCGGGATCGGCTGGGTGCCGCCCGGGCTGGTGACCGACTGGCAGCAGGGCCGGGCGCCGCACCTGGAGGCGGTCGCGGTGGTGTCGGCCGACCGGCTCGCCGACGCGCTGGAGGTGTTCCACCGCTGGGTGGACAGCCGCGGCCTGCGCCCCAGCGAGGTCGAGTACCTGGCGGCCACCCGCGACCGGCAGCCGCTGCGCTTCACCGCCGCCGGCGATCCCGCGCTGGAGCTGACGTACCGCACTCACTGGATGCCGGCCGACCTGCCGGAGCGGCAGCGCGAGCAGCTGACCGCGAAGCAGAGCAAGCCGCCGGAGCTGGTGGTGGTGCAAGCGCTGAAGGCGTTCACCTGCGTCGGCTGCGGGCGCGGCGACGCCGACCTGTTGATGATGGAGAACGCCGGGCCGGTCTGCCTCACCTGCGCCGACCTCGATCACCTGGTGTTCCTGCCGGCCGGCGACGCCGCGATGACCCGACGGGCCAAGAAGGCGAGCCGGCTCGCGGCGGTGGTGGTGCGCTTCAACCGTTCCCGCAAGCGCTACGAACGGCAGGGACTGCTGGTCGAGGAGGCGGCGGTCGAGCAGGCCGAGCACGAGTGTCTCTCCGACGAGGACGCCCGGGCCCGCCGCCGCGAGCGGGACCGGGAGCGGCGGGAGGCCGCGGACGAGACCTTCCAGCAGGAGCTCGCCCAGCTCATATTCCAGCTGTTCCCCGGCTGCCCGCCACCGCGGGCGGCCGCGATCAGCGAGCACACGGGCACGCGCGGCAGCGGCCGGGTGGGTCGCAGCGCCGCCGGCCGGGCGCTCGACCCGGACGCCGTGACCCGGGCCGTGGTCGCCTCGGTGCGGCACGAGGACACCGCGTACGACGAGCTGCTGATGGCCGGCGTGCCCCGCGACCAGGCCCGGGAGCAGATCCGGAACGACATCGACCGGGTCCTCGACCGCTGGCGGCGCGAACCGTCCTAGACCGGCTGCTGCCGGCGCACCATCTCGGTGATCCAGATGGGTGCGAACGGCGACGTGCAGTTGGGCGGCGTCGGGTAGTCCTTGAGCACCCCCAGGCGCTCACCGATGCCGATGGCCCGGACGCGGTACGAAGGATGGTCGATGCCGATCTGAGCGAGGCAATGGTTCATCGCCCATTGCAGGCGGTCCGGGGCGTCCTTCATCTGCGCCTCGATGACGTCGAGCAGCTCGTCGAGGTCGAGGCCCTCGGGCTTCCTGGCCACGCGCTCGGTGGTCAGCGCCCAGCCGGCGCTCGCGACCACCGGATCCGGATCGGCGGACCAGGCCAGGCGCAGCTGTTCGGCGTGCGGGCTCTTCTTCACCACGTAACTGACGAGCCAGTCGTGCACCTTGGGGGTGCGCGCCTCCCGCAGCATGGCGTCCAACTCGTCACGCTCGAAGGCCTTCGGGCGGCAGATCAGCATCGCCAGCAGTCGCGCCGCGGCGTCATCCGTCCGCCAGAGCTCGCGCGCCAGCTCCTGCTGCGTCTTCAACCGCTTCGCGACCGCGCGCAGCAGGCCGAGGTTCACGGCGTGCTCGTCGCCGTGCTTCCGGTTCACATCGCGGATCTTCGGGTCTTCGAGGGCGGCCAGCTCGGCCATCACCTCGGCCACGGTCGTCGCGGTCACCTGACCTCCGGTCCATCGCGCTAAAGTCGTCCGGTGCGGGAAGGGTAACCAGCGTAATCCCGATGGGCATTCTGGCCGGGGCTGACGAAAGATGGTCCGGCTGACGGAGGTCGGCCGACTCGTGCCGGACCCGGTCGCCGGCCTCCATCTCCAGACAGGCGGGTCCGTCTCAGAATGAGACGGGCGGGGACGGCGCGACGGGATGTCATAGGCAGCATGGAGCTGGCGGAGATGTTCGCCCTGTTCGGCGCGCTGGGGATGGTGCTCGCCGGATGCAACGTCCTCGCGCTCAAGGTGGTGCAACCGAACGACGTGCCCGCCTACGTCCGCGCCCGGGTCCGTTTCTGGACCGCGCACAACTCGACCTTCATGGCCGGCAGCGCCGTCCTCGGCGCCGCCGGCCTGACCTGGCTTTTCCTGGTCTGACGCAGACCTGGACTAGAACAAATCAAATATCAGGTACGCGTTGAGCCCGATGATCAGAACGGCCACCGTGCCCGCCACGAAGGTCGTCATGGGGTGGTTCACGAACGTGCCCATGATGTCCCGCCGCCGGGTCACCATCAGCAGCGGCACCAGCGCGAACGGAATCCCGAACGACAGCACCACCTGCGAGATCACC
Source organism: Actinoplanes sp. NPDC051513 (assembly GCF_044454685.1). Classification (NCBI taxonomy): domain Bacteria; kingdom Bacillati; phylum Actinomycetota; class Actinomycetes; order Micromonosporales; family Micromonosporaceae; genus Actinoplanes; species Actinoplanes sp. NPDC051513. Next base: position 33,833 of record NZ_JBITDW010000031.1, on the reverse strand, counting down.
AGACTGTCCGTGGGCGGCAGCCCCAGCGCCAGCACCGTCAGCGCCGGCGTCATCGTCACCGCCCGCCGCACGAACAGCGGGATCCGCCGCCGGATGAACCCCTGCATGACGATCTGCCCGGCATATGTCCCGACCGAGGACGACGACAACCCGGACGCCAGCAGCGCCACCGCGAACGCCAGCGCCGCCCCGCCCCCGACCAGCCGGCCGAGTCCGTCGTGCGCGGCCTGGATCGTGTCGCCCTCGAGGGAGACCGCCGACCCGTGGAACAGCGACGCCGCCACCACCAGCATGGACAGGTTGATCAGCCCGGCCGCCCCGAGCCCGATCATCACGTCGAGCCGCTGGAAGCGCAGCAGCTCCCGCCGCTCGCCGTCGTCGCGGCAGGCCACCCGCGACTTGGTCAGCGCCGAGTGCAGGTACACCACGTGCGGCATGACCGTCGCGCCGATGATGCCGCAGACCAGCAGCAGGCTGTTGCTGCCCGCGAGCCGCGGCATGAGCCCCGACGCGACTCCGGCCGGATCGGCGCCGACAACGATCAAGTCGTACAGAAAACCCAGCAGGACAATGCCCAGAAGCCCGGCAATCGCCAGTTCGAAGCGGCGATAGCCGCGTTGCTCGAGGGCCAGGATGCCGAACGCGACCACCGCCGTGATCAGCCCGGCCGGGAACAGCGGCACGTGGAACAACAGGTAGAGGCCGACCGCCGCGCCCAGGAACTCGGCCAGGTCGGTCGCCATCGCGATGATCTCGGCTTGCGCCCAGAGGCCGCGCGACACCGGGCGGGGCAGGTGTTCCCGGCACAGTTCGGGCAGGTCGCGGCCGGTGGCGACGCCGGCCTTCGCGGAGAGGTACTGCACCAGCATGGCGGTGAGGTTGGCGACGACGATGACCCAGACCAGCGTGTAGCCGAACTTCGCGCCGGCGGTGAAGTTGGTGGCGAAGTTACCCGGATCGATGTAGGCGACCGCGGCGACGAAGGCCGGGCCGAGCAGCGCGATCGTGCCCCGAAGTCGACCCCGAGCCCGAATTTGACGGAAAACGGACTCGGGGACGACCTCGACCCCTTCAATGAGGCCCATCTATCCGACCGACGGGCCGAGACCGAGCGACTGCGGGGTGCTGGAGTCCGGCGACGGCTGGCGCAGGCCCTCGTCGAGCTCGCCGATCTCGGTCATCAGCGCGGGGCTGCCACCCCACGGCGTCTGCTCCTCGGCGACCAGGGTGTTGGTCGTGAGCAGCAGGCCGGCGACCGACGCGCCGTTCTGCAGCGCCGAGCGGGCGACCCGCAGCGGGTCCACGATGCCCATCTCGATCATGTTCCCGTAGCGGCCTTGCAGCGCGTCGAAGCCCTCGTCCGGCCCGAGCTGGCCGACCCGGGCGACGACCTCCTGGCCGGAGAAGCCGGCGTTGGTGGCGATCAGGAACGCCGGCTCGGGCAGCGCACGCCGCACGATGTCGATGCCGGTGGCGTAGTCCTCGTCCTTGATCTCCAGGTTGTCGAGCGCGTCCGCGGCGTGCAGCAGGGCAGCGCCGCCGCCGGCCACGATCCCCTCGGCCATCGCCGCGCGGGTGGCCGAAAGCGCGTCCTCGACCCGGTGTTGCAGCTCCTTGAGCTCGGCGGGCGTCGGGGCGCCGACGTGAATCACCGCGACCTTCCCGGTCAGGGCGCCGATCCGCTCGGTGAGAATGTCCTCGTCCGCGCCGAACGTCGCGCGGGCCAGCTCCGCCCGCAGCTGGGTGACCCGGAACTCGATGTCGTCGGGGGAGCCGCCGCCACCCACGATCGCGGTGCGCTCCGACTCGACCCGTACCTGGTCGGCCCGGCCGAGCTGGTCGATGGTCATCGTCTCGAGGGTGAAGCCGGAGTGCCGGCTGTAGACGGCGCCACCGGTGATCGCGGCGATGTCCTCGAGCTTGTGCAGCCGCCGGTCGCCGAAGCCGGGCGCGCGCACGGCCACGCATTGGAAGATGCCGTTGACGTGGTTGTGGGTGAGCATCGACAGCGCGGTGCCCTCGACGTTCTCGGCGATGATGATCAGCGGCCGCGGCGCCCGCATGATCTTGTCGAGCAGGGGCATGAGCTGCTGCACCTTGGTGATCTTCTCGCTGCACAGCAGGATGTAGGGGTCGTCGACGATCGCCTCGAGCCGTCCCGGGTCGGTGACCATGTAGGGCGACAGGTAGCCGTTGTCGAACTCGAAGCCCTCCACGAAGTCGACGCTCATCCCGTGCCGCTGCGACTCCTCGACGGTCACGATGCCGCCGTCGCCCACCGTGTGCAGCGCCTTCGCGATGACCGAGCCCACGGTGTCGTCGTCGTTGGCCGAGATGGCCGCGACTCGCATCAGCTCCTCTTCGCTGCTCACCGCGCGGGAAACGATGCGCAGCCGCTCCACGAGACGGTCAACCGCAAGATCAACACCACGTTTCACGAGTACGGGATTAGCACCCGTCCCGATGGCGGACATGCCCTCCCGGACGATCGCCTGCGCCAGCACGGTCGCGGTGGTGGTCCCGTCGCCGACGATGTCGTTGGTCTTGATCGCGGCTTCCTTGACCAGCTGCGCGCCCATGTTCTCGAACTGGTCCTTGAGGTAGATCTCCCGCGCGATGGTGACGCCGTCGTTGGTGACCACGGGCGAGCCGGTGATCTTCTCGATGATGACGTTGCGGCCTTTCGGGCCCAGCGTCGACTTGACCGCCTCGGCCAGCTTGTCGACCCCGGTCAGTAGGAGGGTGCGCGCGTCCGCGCCGAATCGAAGTTCCTTGGCCATCGCGGGTTATCTCCTCGGGCTCGGGCGTTAGTCCGGTTATGGGCGGCGGGCGGGGTGGTCGGATGGCTCTTCGCCCTGGCCGTCGGTGGTGTAGCGGTGCCGCAGCATGCCGCGGCAGATGCCGGTGTTCGCGTCGAGGCTGGTGCGGGTCAGGCGGGCCTTGCGCAGGTGCAGCGGCACCGATGCGACGCCGATCGGGGCGCCGGTGCTGGGATCGATCAGAAGGGGCGCCCCGTCGTCGAAAGGCAGTCCGAGCTCGCGGCGCCGACGACGCAGCCGGTCGAGCGCGGCCGACGAAGGCACATCGCCGAGCGTGGCGGCGGCGAGCTCGTCCGGGCCGAGACCGAGCGGGCGACACACGACGTCGGTCCCGGCCATGACCGATTTACGAAGGAAGTCCGCGCGCAGGCTGTCCAGCTCGTCGACTGCCTCACCCTCGAACGACCGCACGAACCCGGCCCGGGCGGCGACGCCGTCGTTGATCGCGTCGGACGCGAAATGATCATCGAGAACAACGGCCGTGCGCCGCACTCCATCGAGGGCGGACACCGAGTCGTACGCGTCGGCCACCATCAGATAGGCGAAGTTCGGCGCACAGAAGTAGGTCGGCAGCCTCAGGTGCACCTCGGCCGTCCCGTCGTCGTCGACATCGGCGGACGTGACGAAGCCGAGCGTGGTGATCGGCTCGTCCAGCTCGGGGTCGCGCACCTCCGCCAGAGCGGCGAGGATGCGCGACCCCATCATGGCGCTGGTCATGCCGGCGAAGCCGCCGGCGACCCGGAGCTGACGCCGACCGCGTCGTCCCGGGCCGCCGGAGCCCCCTCGCCCGCGCCGAGCTGGTATTCCCGCGGTACCTCGATGCCGTAGAGCTTCGCGGCGTTGAGGCCGAGGATCTTCTTCTTGGTGGCCGTGGTCACCCTCGGGAAATCGTCGAACTCCGCACCGGGATAGTCCCAGTCGACGAAGCCCTCGATCTGCCACTTCGGCTCCCAGATGCCGTAGTCGCTGCCGAAGGTCATCTTGTCCTCGCCCACCCAGAACAGCAGCTCGCCCATGACCTTCGCAAAGAACCGGGGGCGTGCGTGCATGAGGCCGCCGATCACCACGGACAGCCCGGCGTACACGTTGGGCTCCTGCGTCGCCATGAAGCAGAAGTCCTCGATCCGGGGCAGCCCGACGTGCTCGACGATGAAGTTGAGCGCCGGGAAGTCGGTCGCGGCATGGTCCACGTCGGAGACGTCGAACGCGTCCTTGTCCAGCGGCCAGATGGTCGGGCCCTTGTGCACGTGGATGTTCTTGATGCCGAGCTCCTGGCACTTCTCGAGGTACCGGTACGCGGCCGGGTCCTTGAGCGTCCAGCCGCGCGAGCCGTTGTTCCACTCGGCGGTGTAGAGCTTCACCCCGATGCTGCCGTAGCGGTCGACGTTCTCGGCGAGCTTCTTGAGCCCGTCGTCGCCGTCGCGCGGGTCCCACCGGGTGTTCGCGATGAACTTGCCGGGGTGCTTGGCGCCGAGCGCGGCGTTGCGCTCGGTCGTGTTGAAGCCCTCCTTGTACCACTCGGTCAGGTACGTCGGCTGGAAGATCGCGACGTCCACGTACCCGTCCTGGAAGACGTCCTTCATCAGGTCGTCCTCGGTGTAGGCCATGAACTTCTCGATCGGCCAATGCGTCTCGGCGGGGCCGAGACCCTGGTACGCGTGGAAGCACTCGATCCAGCCCTTGGCGTACTGCTCGGCCCCCGGCACCCAGTTGGACGGCGCCGCGTTCCAGTAGTGCATGTGGCTGTCGACGACGAAGTACTTTTCCCCGTCCTTCTCGTACAAGGCGCTACCTCCTGTCGGCCTGCAGGTCGAAGCCGATGAACTCGGCCGCGTCCTCGGGGTTGGCGAACATGATCGTGCGGTCGTCCTCGTGGATCATGCGGCCGTAGTGGGTCGACATGCTCTCCTCGAACTGGGCCGCGTCGAAGAAGCCGGGCTCCTCGCCGAGCGCCTCGGAGACCTCGTCGTAGACGACGTCCATCCGGTTGGTGGCGTCCACCCGGATCATCGAGGGCAGGGGCGTCACCCGTACGTTCGGCTTGGTCTTCATGACGTCGGCGACGACCACGCCGATCTGGTTGTTCATGAGCGTGAAGCCGCACATGTTCGACGCCGTGTTGTCCGACTTGAACGGGCTCTCCGCGATCTTGAACTGCGTCATCGCTCCAGCTCCTTCGGAAGGTCCAGGCCCAGGTCCTCGACGATGCCGGCGAAGCGGCTCTTGACCCGGTCGAGCGCGTCCTCGAAGCGCGCCGGCTTGCTGTCCGGCTGCGACCACAGCGGCTGCATCGCCCGGGCCGCCGGGACCGCGAGACCGACCCAGTTGGCCAGCCAGCCGTTGAGGATCCGGCTGTTGTGCTCGGCGAACTCACGATCGTTGGTGAGCAGCTCGAAGATCGCCCGGCTGTAGCGCAGGTCGCGCTCGGAGAAGTCGAACTCCTCGGCGCCCACGATCGTCGGGGTGACGAAGTCGCCGTTGCGCGCGGCGGCCTGCATCACCAGGTGGCTGCGGAACAGCTCGCCGACCAGCGGCTGGAAGACCACGTTGGCCGCGAAGATCGCCTCGCCCCAGTCGTCGATCGCGGTCAGCCGCTCGGCCAGGTCGCGCACGCCCTGCCAGGCCGGGTCGGAGTTCCAGGTCTCCAGGTGCGCGCTGCCGTCGAAGCCGGGGATCTCCTCGCTGAGCGTGAGCTGGTACAGCGCGAGATCCTGGGCGGCCCGGATCAGGTGCATGCTGTTCACGGCGATGGCGGTGTTGTGCATGTTGGTGGGTCCGCGCCGGTTCGCGTTCGCGAACAGGTAGAGGCCGAGCCCGTGGTCGACGTGCATCCACGCGCCGACGTGCTGCGCCACGAACCGCACCCAGTTGGGGCCCCACTGCTCGAACGACTTGGCCTGCTTGGCGGCGTCGATGTTCTGGTTGACCTGCCGCACCACGTTCGCGTTGTAGCGGTACAGCGACAGCTCCCACTCCTCGTTGGGGTCGCGGAACTCGTGCCAGCCGTGCGCCGGCCACTCGTAGCCCTGTCCGCCCGTCCCCGGACCGCGCTCGGGCTCGGGGCGGTCGCTGCCCCACGCCTTGAGGGCGGTCCACTCCAGCGGGTAGCCGCCCCGGCCGTCGGAGAATCCGTAGAGCCAGCCCTGGGCGAGGTAGTGCCGTGGGTCCGGCTGCACCTCGACCGTGACGTCCTCGTAGTGGGTCTGCTTGCGCTTCTGCGGGACGTAGTAGTTGAAACGGCGCGCGGTCGAGTCCGGGAACTCCTTTGCGCCGGCCTCGGCGTCGGTGAAGACGGGCTTGGGAACGCTACGTTCCGTCGCGGTCGTCATCAGTCCTCCCCACCTGTGGTCGTGAACTTGTCGTAGTAGATGTGCTTCTCGGGGGCGCCGAGCGTGGCCAGCAGCGGCATGGCCGCCTCGACCATCGGGGGCGGCCCGCAGAGGTAGGCGTGCGCGCCCTTGAGGTCGACCTCGTAGCGCTTGAGCACGTCGGTGATGAACCCGACTTCACCGTCCCAGTCCTCGCCCTCGGCCGGCTCGGACAGAGCGGGCACGAACTGGAAGTCCGGGAGCTTCTCGCTGAGGGCCTCGATCTCCGCGACAAAGCAAAGATCTTCTGCCGTACGGGCGCCGTAGTAGAAAACGGCTTTGCGCTCGATCCCGCGCTCGGCCATCGACCGCAGCAGCGCGAGGATCGGGGCCAGCCCGGCCCCACCGCCCACGAAGATCAGGTCTCGGTCGGGGGCGTCGCGCAGCGTGAACACCCCGAACGGGCCGGTCAGGTCGAGCCGGTCGCCGACCTTCAGCTTCCCGTCCAGGAACGAGGAGAAGACCCCGTCCGGATAGACCTTGATGACGAACTCGAGCCGGCCACCCTCTTTGCTCGACGTGTTCGCCATCGAGAAGGAGCGGGTGATCTCGGTGCCCGGCACCTTGATGTCCATGTACTGGCCGGGGAAGAACGTGATCTCGGCCGGCTCGATCAGCTTGAGCACGAGGTGCCGGAGATCGTGTGTCACCTTGTCGATCGACACGACCTCCGCCACCGCGTTCACGATGGGCAGCCCCGAGCGGATCATCTCCTCGTCGAAGTTGAGCAGCTCGATCGTCACGTCCTCGTACACGTGCGCCCGGCACAGGAGCGTGAACCCCTCCTCCTTCTCGTAGTCGGGCAGCGCGAACGTGGAGTAGCGGTCGAGCTCGATGTCGTCACCGTCGAGGACGAACGACTTGCAGGCCGCGCACTGGCCCTCCTTGCACCCGTGCATGAGCATCAGCCCCTGCTCGGACGCGGAGCGCAGCACGGTCTGCTCCTCGTCGACCTCGATCTCGATGCCGACCGGCTCGAACCGGACCCGGTGCTTCTCGCCCATCGGTGATCAGGTGTCCTCGCGGGCGAAGCGACCGGCCGGGCCGCCCTTGATGTACTGGGCGTGGAACTTCGCGCGCTCCTCGTCGGTCATCTGGTTGAGCAGCACGTTCGGGCTCTGCAACGGGCCCATCCGGCGCAGGTGGTCGAGCGTCCACATCTTCCGCGGGTCGTCCAGGTGCAGGTGCGGCTGTGCGACCATGGTCTTGCCGTCGTCGCGGACGAAGCCCATGTCCTTGACCACGTCGGCCCAGTTCCAGCCGTGGTACAGCGTCTCCCATTCGCGAGCGCCGATCAGCTGGCCCATGTTCGGGGTGTTGCGGCCCTGGAAGGTCGGGCGGAACGCCTCGACGTCGGTCCACCGGCACGCCTCGTGGCAGTACGTGCGCCACTGACCGTCGACCTCGGCCATCACCATGTCCTCACGCACCAGGCACGGGACCATGCAGACCCAGCAGCGGTGCGGGTACTGGTAGTCGACGTCCTCGGCGACGATCGGGTGGTGGCCGTTCGGCGTGGACAGCCGGTTGTACTGCTCCCACCACTTGCCGTAGCGGTCGTACCAGCCCGGGTACTTGAACTCGAACCACTCGAAGTCCTTGTCGGTCATCGGGTCGATCCGCCAGTAGTTGGCCAGCCAGCCGGTCGCGAAGAACTGGGCCACCTCGTGCACGTAGCCCTTGTTCCAGATCTGGTTCCACGCCTCCTCGATCAGGTCGTGCGGGATGACCAGGCCGTACTTCTCCAGCGGCACCAGATAGCTGCGGTAGTAGTCGTCGTAGATCCAGCGGCGCCACATCTCCGCGTACGACTCCCGGTCCTTCCTGCGGTCCTTCGTGCCGTACTCGATGAACGTGCCGATCGCGGCGTCGACGACGCGGTGGTTGTTCCACCAGGCGTAGCGCAGGTCGCGCTCGAGCAGCTGGTGATTTCCCTCGTCGGCGAGAGCCATGAGCAGCGTCGCGTACCCGTTGGAGATGTGCCGCGACTCGTCCGACTGCACCGAGTGGAACACGGTGGGCAGCAGGTAGTCGCCGTTCGCGGCGGCCTCGGCCGGCATCGCGACGAACAGCGTGTTGGTGAAGGCGGTCTCGGCCACGATGGTCAGGTAGATGCTGGCCGCGGTGATCGCGTCGCCCGTGATGAAGCCCTCGGCGAACTGCCGGCCGATCGTGCCGCAGTAGTCGTTCTGGAAGTTGCGCAGGCTCGAGTTGAAGCCGGCCGGGTCGATGTAGTTGTTCATGTACAGGCGCTTGAGGTTCTGCTGGATCGTCGAGTGCCGAACCTCGTCGATCATCTGGATCGCCTGTCCGTTGTGCAGCTCCGGGTTCGGCACATTGCGGAACAGCAGCGGCATCGCCCGGGCCGCCGAGATCTCCGGTAGCGGGATGATCGACAGGAACAGCTTCTGCCATTCCAGCCAGCGCTCCTGCACCTGACGGAACATGTTGCCGCGGATCGCGCCGTCCGACGCGCCGTACACCCGGTGGTCCTTCTCCTCCTGCATCGGGAAGTACGACCGCAGCACCTGCTTGAGAGGGTCCTTCTTCTGTGCCTTGCGGAACGTGTAGTCCGTTCCGTACTGCGAGACGGGCTGGTGGTACATCGGTTCCCAGGACAACTCCTGGATCTTCTGATGAGCCCTGGCCACGCTCTGCCGACTCATGAGTCACTCCTCATCTGTGGCTGCGTCCTTCAGCGGGATCAGACCCCGACTTGCCGCGATCTGCGGTCTCACATTGAGCCGTTCTCGTCTCCGAAGATCGCTGCTCTGATCTCGGCGAGGTGGCGCTTGACGTTCTCGCCGACCTGGCGGTCGCCCTCGGGAGCCGGCTCGATGCCGAGCGCGCGCAGCAACTCGGCTGCGGGCGCGCCCGGGTCGGCGCCGCCCAGCGTCGGATGCAGCCCCTGGGCCGCGAGGTGATGGAAGACGACGTTGACCACGGTCCAGGGGTTGAACGACTCGGGTGCCGGCTCCATCTCCCGAGTCAACGCGGCATTCGCGAAAAGGGGGTCTCAACATGAGACGAGAGCTTTCGATGCCGCGCGTACCGTGTAACCAGCATGAAACAAGGGGGCGCCGATGCCACCTTCACCCTCGGACAGCGCACGACTTGCCAAGACGCGCGAACAGTTCCTCACCGCCGAAGAGATCGAGCCCAACCAGGTCCGGGACGCGATCCTGGCCTCCTGGTGGCGGTCCCGCCACTGGAACGTGGCCGCCGACCGGATCGACCTGACCTACCAGCGCGACCCCGACCTCGACACCCCGCTCACCCGGAGTGCCCTCCCCGTTTTGCGGCATCTGCGCGAGAACCTCGACCACCAGCCGATCAGCATCATCCTGACCGACCAGGCCGGGCTCGTGCTGACCCGGCTCGACGCCGGCCGCGACCTCGACGCGCACCTCGACCGGGTCAACCTGGCGCCCGGCTTCAGCTACGCCGAGGAGTACGTCGGCACGAACGGGATCGGCACCGCCCTCGAGGGCGGCCGGCCCATGCACGTCTTCGGCCACGAGCACTACGCCGAACACCTGGAAGACCTCGCCTGCGCCGGCGTGCCGATCCACCACCCCATCTCCGGCAAGACCGTGGGCGCGGTCGACCTGACCTGCTGGCGCAAGGACGCCGACCCGCTGCTGCTGGCCCTCGCCAAAACGACCGCCGGGCAGATCCAGCAGGCGTTGCTGGCCGACAGCGGCATCCGCGAATTGGAGCTCCTGCAGGAATATCTGCGCACGTGCCGTCGTACGGCGGGAATCGTCTTCGCCCTGAACAACGACGTCGTGATGATGAACGACAACGCGCGTCACGCCCTCGACCCCGCCGAACAATCGGTGCTGCTGGCGCAGGCGGCCGAGACCCTGGCCGGCCGCAACCCGACCGCCTCGCTCGAGGTGGAGCTGCCGAGCGGCCTGAAGGCCCGCATGTTCTGCCGCCCGGTGCGCGGCGAGGGCCGTCTCAGCGGCGGCGTCGTGCACGTCAAGCTCGAGGAGCGACCCGCGGGCGTACGCCTGGATGCAGTGCCTTCTCCGCGGATGTTCCTTCCCGGCCTGGTCGGCTCCGGCGGCCTCTGGCTACGCGGCTGCCACCAGGTCAAGTCGGTGTACGCGGCCGGCGACTGGCTGGCCCTGGAGGGCGAGGCCGGCGTGGGCAAGCTGGCCGTGATCCGGGCGATCCACCAGCACGACAAGCCCGGCGCCCACTTCGCCGTGGTCGACGCGGCCTCGCCCGGTCGCGCCTGGCTCAACGACGTCCGCACCGAACTCGCCGGAGGCGACGGCGCCCTGGTGATCCAGCACGCCGACCGCATCGGCGGCGGCACCCTGCGCGCCCTGTCCCGCCTGCTCGAGAAGTCCCGCTCCGACGGCCCCACCCCGTGGGTGGCGGTGACCCTGAGCCAGCGCCACGACGGCAGCGAGCTGGCCGACCTGCTGCGCTTCTTCCCGAGCACGGTGGAGCTGCCGCCGTTGCGCTACCACCTCGAGGACGTCCAGGCGCTGGTCCCGTTCTTCCTGAACAGGCTCGTCCCCGACGGGCGCCTGGTCTGCTCACCCGAGGCCATGCAGATGCTGAGCCGCTCGAGCTGGCCCGGCAACATCGAGCAGCTGTGGCAGGTCCTCCGCAACATCGTCCAACATCGCCGCAGCGGCGCCATCCAGCCGAGCGACCTGCCGCCCGAATGCCGCACGGTGAGCCGCCGCCTGCTGAGCCCGTTGGAGGCCATGGAGCGCGACGCGATAGTCCGAAGCCTGATCGACTGGGACGGGAGCAAAATCAAGGCGGCGGCGGCCCTGGGCATGTCCCGAGCCACCATCTACCGCAAGATTCACGAGTACGGCATCGTCGCGCCCACGAAGTAAACCACGGCCGCCGATCAGGGTTCGAGTCCCGCTCGCCCCACTCCGCTTACCTGCGGGCGACCCCCCTGACAGCCGGTGCGGCCCAGCTCGAACGCGGTCCGCCGCTGAACCCACTGCCGTTGGTCGCCAGGGGGTCAGATTGCTCGGCACAACGTGTCGCTGGTCATGGTCTCCGGCGTACACGCCGTGATCTGTTCTCAGGGCCTGCCGGCGTGTGGCAGGTTCACGTCGACCGCCAGGAGGCGACCTTCGCGGGCGTTCTTGCGGGCTTCTTCGTGGAAGTCCGGCGCGGAACACAGGAACAGCGTCCGTCCGTCGTCGCCGCCCAGCATGCAGGCGAACACTCCGCTGCCGGGCTCGACGGTCCGCTCGATCTTGCCGCCCTCGAAGACCCGAATCGCTCGTCCGCCCGTGGCGTCCGCGATCCAGAGCGCACCTTCGGCGTCCAAGCCACAGCCGTCCGGCGCGACGACCAATTGACCGAGCAGCGGCTCGAGGTCTCGCTCGGTGGGTGTGGGACCAAACTCGGCCCAGGTACGTCGGTTCTCGAGCGTCCCGTCCTCAGCGATGTCGAAGGCGGCTACTCGGTTGCCGAAGGTCTCGCAGACCAACAACATGTTGTCGTCTGTGATAACGCTACCGTTCGGGAAGAACATCTCGTCCGCGGCGACGCTGACCGTTCCATCAGGGTCGACGCGGAGCAGCCGGGCCGGTACGAGCGAAGCCCCTCCCATGAGGTCGAACCCGAACTCGCCGACGAACGCGCGCCCGCGGGAGTCCACGACCATGTCGTTGGGGTGTCCACTCACGTGGCCGGAAAGGTCGGCGTGGACGCTGAGGCTTCCGTCTGTCTCGAGCCGCAGGATCCGTGCGTCTCGCATCGAGACGACGAGCAGTCTTCCGTCCGGCAACCAGCCGAGCCCGGAGGGTTGCTGGGGCACCTCGACCTCCTTGCGCAGGTCGCTGCCGTCGGCTGCAGCCGAGTACACGGCGTAGGTGTAGAAGTCGGAGAACCATATCCGGCCGTCGTGCCACCGCGGGCACTCCAGGTAGGACAGGCCCTCGATCACCGTTCTGGGTTCCGTCGCGCTCATGGTCGCTCCGTGTGTGGTCTGGTCGATGGTGGACGGGTTCAACGCGCGACCTCAAGGAAACGTTCGAGCTCCCGCTCTGGGTCAGGACCGCACGGCTGGAAGACGATCTCAGTGATTCCCTGGGAGCTGATCTTGTCGAGCTTGTCACGCATCTGCGCGCGGGTCCCGGTGAGCGTGACATCGCGTAGCGTGACGTTGCCGCCGGCGTTCCAGGCGGCCTGGTCGGCCTCGTTGAGGCCGACGCAGTGCTGGGCGTGGACGGCGAGGTGACGCTCGGCGGCCGGTGCCCGCTCCACCACCTCCATCCACTGCTCACCGCCCGGAAGAGCGCGGACGGCGTCAGGCCCACCGAACTCGAAGGCGCCGTGCAAGGACAGTGCCCATCCCGGGCCGCCGGCAGCACGAGCGTGCTCGGAGTCGTCGCTGTCGTCGTCGTCGAGGACGGTGCCCCAGGCCAGGTAGGCCGACCAGGGGTAATCGTTGGCGAAATCCGGCAGCAGCAAGGTGGTGAACAGTCCGTCGCCGATGTCGTTGGCCACCTTGTTGCCCTTCGGGCCGAGTGCGCCAACGATCACCGGGACCTTCACCGGACGGTGTGGGGCGTGTCCGTCGGGGTGCAGCATCTGCATGCTGGCTCCTTCCCACTCGACCACCTCACCGCGCAGGAGGCCTTGGTAGGCACGGATGTAGGAGTCCATGAACGACCAGGTGACCGCCCCGTAGCCCATCGCTCGACGCCCGGTGAAACCGGTGCCGAACGCCACCGCGACCCGGCCCGGAGCGAGGGCACACAGCGTCGCCGTGGCGGCAGCGTTGACCATCGGGTGCCGCAGGCTGGGGACAAGGACACCCGGACCGAGACCAATGCGCTCGGTCCGGACCGCGGCCAGGGCCAGTGTCATCCACACGTCCGGGCTCTGTTGCGGGGTGTCGTAGAGCCAAGCCCGCTCGTAGCCGAGCGACTCTGCCACCGCGATCATCTCGGGCGAGTCCAGAGCCGTCGGAAACGCACACGACACCTTCATGGTCATTCCCTCATCTGGTAGACGGGCGGTTGCCTTCAGCTCCGCAGTGCGCGGCAGGCCGACATCTTCCGAGCGAGTGCTTACTAAGCGCATAGTCACAGGGTGCGCTAGAGTGTGTCAACCCTCACACCGCACCCTTGGACTACCGTCGTTGCAGTGCGTAGGAAGGCGTCATCACTTTGGCTAAACCACGGCAGGCGCGGTTGACCGCCGCCGAGGTCGGCCTGCTCCAAGAACTGGACGACGAGTCCCCCAGCCCGTGGCCCGCCGACCTCAATGAGGTCGCTCGTAAGCTGCTGACCTCCGCGGTGCGCTGCTTCGCCTCGAATGGTTTCCACGGCACGACGACTCGAGACATCCCCGGCATGGTGGGCCTCAGCCCGGCAGCTCTCTACGTCTACTTCCCGTCCAAAGAGCAGGTGCTCTTCGAGCTCATCCGAACAGGGCACGAGAAAGCGCTCGATTACATCCGAGCCCCGGAGATCCAGCACCTCGGAGACGCAGCCGAGCGCCTACGCGCCATCGTCTCGCGCTACACCGAGTGGCATGCCCGTCACCACGTGATCGCCAGGGTCTGCCAGTACGACCTCGCGGCCCTGAGCGTCGAGCATTACAACGACATCCTCGAGCTACGACATCAGACGAACTCCGTGTTCCGCGGTGCCGTTCAGCAAGGCGTCGACGACGGGACGTTCGCGACCGTCGATGTCCACCGGGTCGCGCGCGCCATGCTGTCGCTCGGCATCGACCTGGTCCGCTGGTACCGACGAGACGGATCAGAGACACCCGAACAACTCGGCAGGTCCAACGCGGATCTCGCTTTGAAAATGGTTGCGTAGAACGCATTCACGTCACCCGCGGTTCCCGTACCCGCGCTCGGTGGCCGTAGTGAGCGGGCCGCCTTGCGGCCAACAGCGATCGCCCGAGGATTTATCCTGCCTGAGGCAACCGGTTCCGTTGTCACGTGATTATGTCGTGAGCTGGTCAAACATGCCGGCAGCGGTTCGACGGGGACCACGGTGGGGCAGTGGAGGAGGTACTTCATTTCGGTGCGGACCGGCCCCGGCACTCGACCCGGTCAGTGGCCCCTTGGTTTCGCCGGCAGGCGTAGGTCACCGATTTCGACTGCCCAGAGGATGTCAGCGAGTTGGTCGAGGGCTTTGGCCAGGTAGCGGCGGTAGGTGCTCAGCGGTAGGTCGAGGACTTCGGCGGCGGCTTCCTGGGTGGGGGCGGCGCGTACGTACGTGCGGTACAGGACTGCCCGGAGTTGGTCGCCCTTGGGTTGGTTGCCGAGGTGGTCGACGGCGGTTTCGATAGTGGCCCGGAGCTGGTCGGTGCTCGGGCCGGTCGGTCCGGTGGCCAGAGCCGAGCCGACGAGCGGGTTGGCGGCGAGTTGAGCGGGCCGGTGCAGGCTCTGTAGTGCTGTCTTGACCGCAACGCCGAATTGGCTGCGGTCCAGTGGGGGCGGGCGAAGCAGCGCGGCCGGCGGTGGTCCGGTTGCTCCGGAGCGGCCCCGCTCGTGCATCAGATCGAACCAGGCGTCGACCGGGAAACGGCGCCAGTCGATGCCGTAGATGACGTGCCGGACGCCGCCGACGTCGACGTCGGCCAGCCGCGCGAAGGCGAGGTAGTCGAAGTACGCGTGCCAGAACTCGACGTCGATGACGACGATGAACGACCAGGCGAGCGGCCGGGTGAGCCACTCGATGACGCTTGAGACAGGCCCGGCCAGCAGCGCGTAGGGGTCGCGTTGATGTGTGCGCGCGCCGCCGTTGTAGCGAACAATGTCGATACCTTCGCCGGGGCGGGCCGGCCCGTGCCGCGCGACATGGTCGAGCACGGCTCGCACGACCGGGTCGCGTTGTTCCAGCACCGAGTCGCTGGGGCACAACACGTGGTAGGCGAAACCGGCGACGCTGTCGCCGGTGCGAATGACGCTGAGGTGTTCGGGTCGCTCGGAGAGCCAGGCCCGGGCGAGGTCGGCGCTCGCCGTTCCTTCGAACTCTTCGATGATCGCGCACACCTGACCATGGTCGTCCGGATGGGCCGGCATGACGATGGCTGAGCCCTGCGCCCGCAGAGTGGCGTACCCCTCGGCGAATGGGCTGTTGCGCATCAGGTAGAGCAGTTGTTGAGCGTGCAGCTGCCGGTCCTGATCGGTGGCAGTGCGGAGGCGGCCGCGCGGGCACGCGCGCGGAACTCCCGCAGCAGGGTGGTCTTGCCGATACCGCCGGGGCCATACAGGAACAGCAGCCGCCGCGGTGAGCGTCCGGAAACCGCGTCGTCGAAACTGGCCAGTTCGCGGTGCCGTCCCACAAGGCGCTGCCGCCGTGCGGTGTCCAACAGATCGCCGAGGTGCGTCGACACGCCAACACCTCCAACCGGGTCGGCTCCACTGTCCATTGCCGGGGCGCGATTGGACAGCGACTAACCACTATCTGACCTGGAAAGTGAGCGCCCGGCCGGCCGATCCTCGGGCCACATCGCTTTCACCGAGCCAAACGGGGACATGAACATGAATGGACGGGCGGTCGGGCTCAGAAACTGGACTGTCAGCCTCGCCGCCACCGTGGCGTCGAGCTACGCGTTGGACGCCTGCGCGGCAGCGGCCGGGGTCGCCCTGGTCGCTTCAGGGCTGCTCGCCGGCCTCGACCAACCATGGCTGCTGCTGTTTCTGGCGGCGAGCTACGCAGCCTGGGCCGTCGGGCTGCGGGCCAGCCTGCGGGCGAACTGGACCCTGCTGGTGACTACCGGGACCAGCACCAACGTGCTGTCCAAGGCGGCGTACGACCTAGCCCGTCGCACCTCGAGCAAAACCGGCGTGTCGCGACTGGCGGCGGCAATCGGTTACGCCGGCACTCAGGTTGCCGCGGAGGGGCTCTACTATGCCGGTGCCTTCGGCGCCGCGGCGTTCAGCGACACCGTCACCGGCGCCGAGGCGCTCGGCTTCCTCGCCGGCGCCAACCTCGCCGCCGCGCTGTACGAGTACGGGCTCGCCCGCATCACCAAAGGCTTGCTGCGTCGCTGCCGCCGGTACGCGTCGTTCGACACCGACTGGGAACC
The DNA here is from genome assembly GCF_044454685.1 of Actinoplanes sp. NPDC051513. NCBI lineage: Bacteria > Bacillati > Actinomycetota > Actinomycetes > Micromonosporales > Micromonosporaceae > Actinoplanes > Actinoplanes sp. NPDC051513. The sequence goes on along the minus strand of NZ_JBITDW010000031.1, from coordinate 17,599 downwards.
GGTGGAGTACCTCGCCGGCTACTACCGCGCGGTGGAACCGGACGAGGTGGCCACCGTCGCCTTCCTCGTCGACGCGATGCGGCACGCCGAAGCCGGCCAGCCGGTGCTGTTCTTCGGCGTCGGGCCAACCCTGCACCATGTGTTCGCAGCGGCCGAAACCGCATCCGAGATCCACCTGGGTGACTACCTACCGGCAAACCTGGCCGAGATCCAGCGGTGGATCCGCCGCGAACCGGGAGCCCACGACTGGCGTCCGTTCGTCCGGTACACCCTGCAGTGCGAGGGCACCAGCCGCCCGACCGACGAGGAGATCGCCGCACGCGAGGACCTCACCAGAACGAAGATCACCAAACTGGTCCAGGTCGACGCCCGGCACCCCCGTCCGGTCGACCGTAGCTACCCGACGGTGATCAGCCCGTACTGCGCGGATTCCGCCACGGCCGACCGCACGACCTGGTTGCTGTTCATGCGCCACATCACCGGCCTGGTCCAGCCGGGAGGTCTGTTCATCACCGCTGCCCTACGCCGCTGCCGGGGCTACACCGTCGCCGGAAAGACCTTTCCCGGCGCCGATGTCGACGAACACGACCTCCGCGCGGCGCTACGGCCCGAGTTCGAACCACTCGACGGTTCGATCGAAGTCCGAAAGACATCGCAGGCTGCCGCCCACGGCTACTCGGCGGTCCTGCTCTGCCAGGCCCGCAGGCGCATCCAGCCGAACCAGGACGGCGCCATCACCGAGGTCGACCCGGCCGCTTCGCCGCACGCCCGCATCGGCGGCCCGCCGGCATCCGCGGCGGTGGGCTCATCCCAACCGCCCGGCGCGTAGCCCCGGCAGCCTGTTCAATCGCCGCGAGAGCGAGCCCCAGATGCGGGCTCTCCGTAAGGAGAGCCGTCGGCGCAGGCTGGAACTCCCGCCCACGTTCGATGTTCCCGACCGCGGCCTATGGGCGCCCGGCTACGCAGCAGAGGCCCGTCGCGCAACGGGTCTGTCTGCGGTTGGACTCGACGACGCTCTGACCGTGGTCAGGCCGTTCCTGAACCATTGTTGGGCGGGTCCGCTACCGGGGGCTGGAGCCCCGGACAACGCGTGTGGTTGCGGAGTGTCTGAGCGGCTGCCACTGACGCGTCGTTTCGTCGGCTGCCTACAGCAGACCGCCGTGGGTGAAGGTCATGCCGACCGACATCGGGTCGTCCTTGAGCGGGCGACGGTAGCCGAGCACCGTGTCGGCCTGCGGGCCGGGCCAGCGGGCGTTCAGCAGTTCCCAGTAGCCGATGTGATAGCGGTAGCCTCCCGGGTCCTGCGCCGATTTGTCGTACGGGAAGGTTGCCGGATCGTGCACCCAGCCCACGATCCGTTCGTAGGCCTGGCGGAGGGTTCGCCCGTTCGGGGAGTGGTAGTCGAACAGGTCCAGGCCGTTGACCCGCATGATCTCCGCGGCCAGGGTCTGCGGGTGCAGTGTGTAGCTGGTGTACCAGATTCCTTTCGTACCGTTTTCCCGCTGCACCTCAAGCGGTAGCTCCCCATTGGCTGCGATCTGATGCGCGATGAAGTATTTCCATCGTGTCGCCGCCTTGTCGAACGCCATCCGGTCTCGGAGATACGCGGCGGCCGACGCCTCGAGCACCAATCCCCAGTTGCCCCAGTTGTTCTCCTGGCTCATGGTGCTCATCGTGAAGGCCCTCCTGCGCAGGTACGTCGCGAATTCCTGTTGTGCGTCCGCGGGGAATGCTGTGGAGGGCCTGAGCAGGTCTGCCGCGGCGATCATGAGGGGGAAGTTGACGGAGAACTCCAGTGTCGAGTCCTCGGCCGTGCTGTATTTCTTCACATCCCGGATCCAGGTGGTGATCTGCCGGGCCCCGGCGACGGCGTAGCGCTCGTCGCCCGTGATCCGGTAGACCAGCGCCAGCCGGTACGCGGCGTTGGCCCGGTCTCGCAGCTTGGACATCATTTCAGTGGCCTCGGCGGAGTGCGGGCCGTAGGCCCACGGCACCATCCACACCTCGGGGACCGTAGGTTCACGGCTGAGGTCGCTGTCGGCCGCGGTGAACAGCGCATTCCACGCGTCGTACGTCGGCTCCGTTTTGGCCGCTACCCGTTCCTTCAGGGCAGCGATCCTGCTGTCTGTGAGGAAGACCGCCGACCCGAACGCTGCAGATATCGGATACTCCATGTCTGCCGATGCGAGAAACGCGTCGCGGTCACACGTGCTGCTCGTCATGTTGTCGTTGATGAAGCTGACACGTACGGCGTGCCGGCCCGGCTCCACGGGAGTGCCTACGGCATACGCGCCGTACTCGTTGGTGCTGGTAATCGTGACTTCACCGCGGACCGTGCCGTCCACCGTGACCCGAAGCGTCGGCCAGCCTTCGCAATTGCTGGCGATCGCGCCGAGGACGACACGGCCGGAGCCGTCGACGGTCGTCGTCGCGGCACTCGTGTTGCGGACCAGGGCCGCCTGCTTCCCGGACGGAGGCATCGGTGTGCCGGTCGCGGGCAGCCTCGCGGCCGACTCAAGGACGAACGGGAACGCAACCTCGGCATGGGACTCGCCCGGACGCGCAACGGTGCCCAGCAGCGTCGTCAACAGGGCGAACACCACCGCGAACGCCGTAGGCATCCATGCTTCTCGATCACCCACCCTCACGACCGGATGCTACCTGGCTGCGGGCGTGGGTTGCCGCCGACCGGCCAAGGGCCGCGCTGAAGCGCATCGATGGAAACTGCTTGTTACCTTCGGTGAGGTGAGCGGGCGGCCCCGAACTCGGCACGGCGAGACCGGCGACAGAGCGGCGCTGCCGGGGCGCCGCCATCGTGCGGGGGAGAACGCGGCTTCTCCTCGTATCACGGTAGGGAGCGTGGCCGCGGCGCATGAAGTCGTCGCCAGGGCCGCGCGAGCCGGCCGGCCTGGCTCGGGCGGCGCAGTCGAGCCGGGCGAGGGCGTCAGCATTCCTGCCGGCCACGCCGGGGAGTTTCGGTCCGATTTTCCCCGCGGCTCTCAGTTCATGGATGGTGGCGCCGGGTTCACACAACGGGCTGCCGAAGCCTACCGGCGGATCCGCAACAGTCCCGAGGACGCGGCGACTGCGGCCGAGAACATCGGCATCGATCCGCGAATCGTGGAGGGAATGCGCCAGAACCTTTTCGTCCAGCAACACGACATTGCTCTCGGCCCTGACCGCGTCGAGCGCGGCTACTTCACGCCGGACGACGACATCGCGGACCTATGGGACGGTGCCGCTCGCGGAACGCTGAGCCCGGACAAGGTGGCCGAGTTCCGCAATCTCGCCGCGCACGAGTACGTCGAGAACAAGCTCATGGAAGCCGGCCTGCCCTACCGCTCCGCCCATCCCGAGGCCTTCGACGCCGACGGAGACCACATCGTCCATCCCGACCATCCGGGAGCACATGACTTGGCCCCCAGCGAATGGCAGCCCGAGGCGCCCCTGCGGCATTGGAGCCTGTTCGGTCTTGACAGTTCCGGACTTCAGATCGCTGCCGACCTGTCGAACCTCGACGAGGTTGTCGGGGCTGCTCTGCGAGGATTAGGACGATGACACCGGACGAAGCCGTACGTGCGATGGCTGAACGCTTGAGCGCAATCGACTGGGAACGTCGAGGCGACAAGACGTGGTCGAAGGCCGCCTTGCTGAAGGAGTACTTCCGCCGGGCGGCCCGATGGGCTGCCGCCTTTGACTGCGACACGCCCGTTCCCTTCTACGACATCGCCGCATGCGTCGACCCGAGTATCCGCGCCAGCGAGGGCGCCGTGGACGACGTGCTCGACAAGGTGGCGGCCGGCGGCAGAAGCATTGCCCGGATAGCGCCGTTCCTCCTGAACTGGGCGGCCCTGCGCGCGACCCCCGGTATCGATCTCCCCGGTGAGCTGGAAGACCCGTTCGAACCGCTGATCCTGCTCTTCGAACGCGGCGGTGGCTTCCACACCGAGAACGGCCAGGTGAACCTGGAGTGGAAGTCCGTCCGCATGGCGGGGTGGCGCGACCGAGCAAACGATGCGCCCATGGGCAGCTTTGCGACCGACGTCCTCGACGAGATCGATCGAGCCGGCTCGCTCGCCCAATTCGGCTACATCATGGGGCCCTCGGAATAGGCGATTGTCGACCGCCGCGGATCGATGAGGCGGTCACATGGCGGTCAGCTGCTGCGCCAGCCGATCCAGGCCACCCCTGATCAGCCGCGCGTACTCGTCGTCGCCGAGCTCGCCGATTCCGGCCTGGGCTCGCTGAAGGTGCTCGCGAGCCTGGCCGAGATCGCCGAGCTTGCGGTAGCACTCGCACAAGTTGAGGTGCAACGACGGATACAAGCCGGCCACCGGCAGCGTCACCCCGGCCTGCGCCGCCCGGGCATCGGTGAGCAGGTCGGCCGCCGCCAGCGCTCGGTGGTCCCAGACCAGCTCTTGGTGTACGTCGTCCTGCACATCGGCCATCGCGTGCGCGAGGACGCAGACGTGCAGCGGGTCTCCCTGCTCTCCGCCGATCTCGTCCCAGATCTGCGTGAACAACAGGCGAGCAGCCGCACGCTGGCCGCGATGATGATGTAGCTCTACGCCCTGGCCGATGCGAAGGAGCGTCTGGTCGACGATCATCGGCTGCCCTTCCGCGGCTCATCTCCGACGATGCACGGATCCTATCGGGGCGTATGCCGGTGGACCGGCGCACAATATTGAGCCAGGCCCCGCAGGTCAGCCGTCCGCTCGATGCGGGACGGCGTCGACCAGCACGGGCTCGCTCGCGGGCGGCTGGCCGCGATGATCGTTGACGACCCAGACGGCGTTCTTGAGTTCAGCCCAGGAGCGGTGCCGCTGGAACGGTGACTCGAACAGTTTGGCGAAGAGCCAGGCGCCGGCCAGCGAAAGCCCGCCGGCGAGCAAGGTCGCGACCGTGAACGAGGCGGTTCCGCGGCCGAGCCGCGGTATGACCAGTTTCTGGGTGATCACGACCACGATCGGCAGGTGGATCAGGTAGAGGCTGTACGAGAACGATCCCAGCCGCTGCAGGGGCCGCGAGTCGAGCAGCCGGATCAGCGCGGCGGGCCGGCCGCTCACGACGGCCAGCAGGAACATGGTCATCGCCGGGGCGATCGCCATGTCGACCCAGTAGTAGTTGTCGACCATCCAGCGTGAGCCTTGATGCAGGATCAAGATTCCGACCGGCACTGCGGCCAGCACCGACAGCCAGACCCAGGGCAGCCGGCGGAACCGGTCACCGGCCGCGACCACGCCCGCCGCCACGACGCCGGCTGCGAAGACCGGGACGAGGTGCGGGGTCAGCCAGTTGTCGCCGGCCGGGGGTGACCCGTCGAAGACGGCGAACCCGATCAGAATCACCGGCACCGTGACGACGGCCAGCATCGCGGCCGGGCCGATCCGCCGGCACAGCACCAGGAGCAGGGGGAGCGCGCCGTACAGCAGCACCTCGACGCCGATCGACCAGAAGGCGCCGTTCGGGGTTGGCCCCGCGATCAGGTCCTGCAGCAGCAGCGTGTAGACGACCACGGACTCGGCATTCGGCTCCGCCGAGTGCGGCTGGCGCACCACGGTCCAGGCGATGACCAGGCTGAACGCCAGCGCGGCCCAATACGCCGGAAGGATCCGCCAGGCCCGCCGCCGGGCGTATCGGCTCAGGCTGCCCAGGCGCCAGCCGTTCCGGGCGGCGGTCATCGCCAGCGAGAACCCCGACAGGACCAGGAACAGCACCACGGCGAGCCGGCCGAACCCGAGCCAGCTCAGCCACTCCGGGCCGCGATAGCGGGGAAAGCCCCGGAACGTGTACGCCCAGCAGTGGAACAACAGCACGTACAGGGCGCAGAGGCCGCGCAGACCGTCCAGTCCGGCCACCCGTTTCCGGTTCACTTCACAGTTCACGCACAGCGGGGGGTCAACGGTTCGATCCCCGCGAAAGATTGACCACCGGCGATTTCACCGATGCGTGGCGACTTTTATGCACCGACGATGCAGATACCCCGAACCCCCCAGGAGGTTTCATGCGTCGTCTCGTCGTGCTCCTCACCGCCGTGCTGGCCGCCCTCGCGCTCAGCCCGGCCCCGCCCGCGGCCGCCGCGCCCGGCACCCCGGTGGTCTTCGTCCACGGATACACCGGCAGCGCCTCGAACTGGACCACCGCGATGTCGGTGTTCCGCGCCGGTGGCTATTCGAGCAGCCAGTTGTTCGCGTACGAGTACAACTCCTACGGGAACAACATCAGCAACGCCCAGGGGCTGGCCAGCTACGTCAGCCAGGTCCGGGCCCGCACCGGCGCGGCCCAGGTCGACATCGTCAACCACTCGATGGGCGGCCTGGTCAGCCTCTGGTACCTCAAGCAGCTGGGCGGCGCCCAGTACGTCCGGCACCAGGCGTCGATCGCCGGCGCCAACCACGGCACCACGTACGCGGCGGCCTGCCTGATCTACGTCACCTGCCAGCAGATGTATCCCGGGTCGTCGTTCATCAACACGCTGAGCTCCGGCGACGAGACCCCGGGCAGCACCAGGTACGGAACGTGGTACTCCCCATGTGACGGCATCATCATTCCGTACACGAGCACCGTGCTCAGCGGGGCCACGAACAACTACGTGGCGTGCCAGACCCACATCGGCTACTTGACCGACACCGTCACGCTCACCCAGATCAGATCGTTCCTGGCCAGGTAGCGTGCGCTCGGTGCGGCCGCGCGTCCGGAAGGGTGCGCGGCCGCATTTCGACGGGAGGCTCGACACTGCACCAGCGGCGCCGCGAGTTCCCTAGCATGACGACGTGAGCCGCGAGATGGAGGATCTGAACCGGCGCCTGTTGCGCGCCCGCGATGCCATCGACCGCGCCTACGCCGAGCCGCTCGATGTTCCTGCCATCGCGGCGGTGGCCCACCTCTCGCCGGCCCACTTCAGCCGCTGCTTCCGCATGGTGTTCGGCGAGACGCCGCACCGCTACCTGCAACGGCGGCGGATAGAGCGCTCGATGTTCCTGCTCCGGGAGACCGGCCGCAGCGTCACCGAGATCTGCTCGGACGTCGGCTTCACCAGCCTCGGGACCTTCAGCCGGACGTTCCGGAAGATCGTCGGAGAGACGCCGTCGGGCTACCGCGGCGGCCACGGGCCGATCGTCGTGCCCAACTGCATGCAGGTGGCGCATACCCGGCCGCGGGCCGCGCCGACGGTGGCGACCGGATCGAGCAGTTTTGGAGAAGCAGCCGCCGACCAGGTGCCCCTAGCCTGACGACGTTCCCATCGGCGATGGCAGAGGAGACGAACGATGATCACGAAGCTGAACGTCACGTCCATCTTCGTTCTCGACAAGGACGAGGCGCTGGACTTCTACGTCGGCAAGCTGGGGCTCGAGAAGGGCAACGACGTCGAGCAGGGCTCGTACCGCTGGCTGACCGTCCGGGTCCCCGGCGACGACGGCGGCACCGAGATCTCCCTGGAGCAGCCCGGCCCGCCGCTGCACGACGAGGCGACGGCCGAACAGCTGCGTGAGCTGATCACGAAGGGGGCCCTGAACGGCGTCGTGCTCAACACGGACAACGTGCGGGAGCTGTACGAGACGCTCAAAGCGCGCGGTGTCACCGACTTCACGCAGGAGCCCACCGACCACTTCTACGGCACCGACATGGGTCTGCGGGACCCGTTCGGCAACGCCATCCGGGTCCTGCAACAGGGCTGAGGTCGCCCAGGCGTGATCACGGCCACCCTGCTCCGCGGCGAGTACGCGAAGTGCACCAACAAGACCAACAATCACCAGAAGGCCTGGATCAAGAAGCACTGAGCCAGCGCTGCCGGCCCGGAACGTTCCGGGCCGGCGAGCCCGTCGGCCCGGGTCAGGCGGCGTCGTGGAAGACGAGGCCGAGGGTGTGCCGGCGTCCGGAGTGGACGGTGCTCACGCCGTGCCGCATCGGGGCGTTCGACCAGCCCCGCTTCGTGGCCACCGGCCGGTCCCGGGTGGTGAACACCAAGCCGTGGCCCTGCGGCAGGGTGATGGAGTGGCCGCGGGACTGGGCGCGGGGCCGCTGCTCGGTCATCAGGAACTCGCCGCCGGTGAAGTCGGCGCCGGGCGCGTCGAGGCCCACGACGACCTGGAGCGGGAAGAGCATGTCGCCGAACACGTCGCGGTGCAGGGCGTTCCAGTCGCCGGGGCCGTAACGCAGCAGGATCTGCGCCGACTTGGACTGCCCGGCCTCGTGGCACAGCCGAAGCCACTCGTGCAGGCTGTCGGGCCAGGGTGCGGGCTTGCCGAGCTTGGCCGCCCAGTCCCGGGCGATGGGCAGCAGGCGGGGGTAGAACGCCTCGCGCAGCTCCCGCACCAGGTCGGGCAGATCGTGGGTGAAGTAGCGGTACTGGCCGGATCCGAAGCGGTGGCGGGCCATGTCCACTGTGGTGCGGAAGCGGGCGGGCTCGTCGTACAGAGCGGAGATCTTCTGACACTCGGCGGCGGTGAGAATCGGGCCGGTGAGCGCGCTGCCGTACGCGTCAAGATCGCCCGTCAGGCCCGTCCAGTCGACGTCGGCGATCATAGCGAGAGGAGGGCCGGCTGCAGCGCGCCCTCGTGGGTCAGCAGTTGTACCTTGCGCTCGACGCCACCCGCGTAGCCCCGCATCGAGCCGTCGGCGCCGATCACGCGGTGGCAGGGGCGCACCAGCAGCAGCGGGTTCGCGCCGATCGCCGCCCCGAGGGCCTGGATCCGATCGCGCGGCAGACCGAGTTGCCCGGCGAGGGTCCCGTACGTGGTGGTGGCGCCGTACGGGATCTCCTCCACCGCGCGCCAGACGCGCTGCTGAAAATCGGTGCCGCTGCTGGTGAACCGGATGTCGAACCGGGTGAGCTCGCCCGCGAAGTACGCCTCCACCTGGCGGATGATCTCCGCGAACGGCCGCGCATCCTGGCGCCGGCCGGGCCGAGCCGCGGGGCCGGGCCGAGCGGCGGGGCCGGGCCGAGCGGCGGGGCCGGGCCGAGCGGCGGGGCCGGGCCGAGCGGCGGAGCCGGGCCGAGCGGCGGGGCCGGACATGGACAGCGAGGTCAGGGTGATCCCGTCCGCGGTCTCCTCGCCCACCAGGAGCAGGTCGCCCAGCGGGCTGGGGATCGTCGTGCCGGCGGTCATCGTCGCCTCCTTGGCAGTCAGTTTTGTTCTGCCTCAACTGTGCTGCCGGGCAAGCGCGAATGCTGGCGGGATTCGGACACGACGCTGCGGAGCGGGTAGGGGGAGCGGGTAAGGGGAGCGGGTAAGGGGCCCGAGGTCACCGCCCCGGCCAGAACGGGTCCCGGCCGATGAAGCCCAGCATCTTGGTCTGGACGTCGGCGTCGGCGGGCACCTCGACCCGCGGGCCGTACTGGCCGGAGGAGCGGATCAGCTCCTCCATCGGCTCCATCCCGGCGAGGAGCCGGGCGCAGAAATCGGGGTCGAGCCGATCGTCCTGGCCGGTGGCCCGGGACAGGTCCCAGGTGTGCATGAAGACATCCGACGTATAGAACTGGTCGATCGCGGCGTCCAGCGGCAGGCTGCCCAGGTGCGGGTTGGTGAGCTTGCGGTCCGGGGTCTCCGGATCGTCGAGAACCGCCTGCACGCCGTCGGCGTGCACCTGCCACGCGGCTACCGGGTCCTCGTCCACCGACGGGCCGCGGGGCAGGTCGATGCCGGCGCCCGAGGCGAGGAAGCTGGTGAACCACTCGGTCAGGTGCCGCACGACGTCGCGGGCGGCCCAATCCGGGACGGGGGACGGCGCGTCCCAGGAGCGGGCGCCGCGCACCCGCTCGGTGAACAGGCCGGCGATCTGCCGGTGCCGGTCGGCGGGGTCGTCAGAAATTGCCATCGATGAGCATCCTCTCCAGTTTTGCGTAACCCTGGTTCATGCCGGTCTCCATGCCGGAGCGCAGCCACGCGTCGCGGGCCTCGAAGCTGTCGACCAGCGCCTGCGTCCGCAGTCGTGTGCGGCCGCCGCCCAGATCGTCGAACCACAACGTCTCCAGCGCCACCCCGTCGGGATTGCCCTCGGAGGTGAAGGTCTGCACGATGCGGTCGGGTCGTATGTCGTGGAAGCAGCCGTGGAACCAGTAAGGCCCGGAGGCGTACCGCCAGCTGCCGCCGGTGCGCGCGTCCCAGTGGTCGATCCGGGTGGTCATGCGGTCGGGGCCGATCCACCGGGCGAACAACGCCGGGTCGGTGTGGGCGCGGAACAGCTGCCCGGGGGTGGCTGCGAAGTCACGCCGGATCCGGATCACCGGCAGTTTCCGGTCGGCCTCGATGACCGCTTCCGTGCTGGTGCTCATCGTCGTCTCCCTCCAGCGATGCCAGGACGGTGTCGAGGCGGCGGTAGCGCCGCTCGACGCGGACCCGGTGACGTTCGATCCAGGTGTCCAGCAGGTCGAGGGCCTGGACCTCCAGGTGCACCGCCCGGGGCTGCGGCCCTCGCGGCCGGCTGACCAGCCCCGCCTCCTCGAGCACCCGCACATGCTTGTAGACGGCCTGCAGCGTCATCCGGTACGGCTCGGCCAGCTGGTTCGCGGTCGCGTCGCCGTCGGCGAGCCGGGCCACCATGTCGCGGCGGGTCGGATCGGCCAGGGCGGCGAAGACGCGGGACAGCGTGTCCGTGGTCATCGGGCCCCCGTTTCAACTCCAAGGTTTAAAGGGACCGTAGACCGCGGCGGAACGATCCGTCAACCCCGCGGTTGAAAGGGCAGCTGGATCAGGCGTCGGAGTGGGCGATGCGGGTGAGCTGGGGCCACAGCATCACCACGAAGACGGCGGAGCCGATGAACGCGAACCAGAACGGCGCCGTGACGCCGAAGTGGGTGGCCAGGGTGCCGCCGATCGCCGAGCCGACGACCAGGCCGCCGAAGACGCCCAGGGTGTTGACCGCGCCGACCCGGCCCTGGAGCTGCTCGGGGACGGCGCGCTGGCGGACGGTGATCGAGGTGGTTCCCCAGATGAAGGCGTGCGCGCCGAAGATGAAGAAGACCGGCAGGGCCACCGCGGGCGACGTGGTCACCGCCAGCGCCAGGTGGGTCAGGGTCTCGATGATCAGGCCGGCGCGCATCACGTTGCCGAGGCTCACCCGCGCGGTGATCCAGCCGTAGAGGCCCGTGCCGAGCAGGCCGCCGACCGCCGACACCGTGGTGAGCAGGCCGAACCCGATCGCGCCCAGCCCCAGCCTCTCGGAGGCGTACAGCACCAGCACCGACCAGGCCGCCCCGAACGTGACATTGAAGATCAAAATCGTCAAGACCAGGGTGCGTACGGCCGGATGGCGCACCGTCCACGCGAGGCCTTCCCGGATCTCGCGTACGGCGTTGCCGCGCTCGGGAACCTCGAAGGTGGCCACCCGGATTCGCGAGACGAGCAGCACCCCGGCCGCGACCAGCACCGCCTGCGCGACGAACGGCCAGCTGCGCCCGGCCGCGAACAGCGCGGCCCCGATCGGCGGCCCCACCAGCTGGTTGAGCGTCAGGAAGCCGACCTGCAACCGCGAGTTGGCCAGCGACAGGTCGTCGCGCGGCACCATCATCGGCGCCAGCGTCGAGGCCGTGTTGTCGGCGAAGACCTCGGCAGTCGCGAGCAGGCCCAGCGCGACCAGCGCCCCGGTCGCCGTCAGATGGCCCGGGGCCAGCGCCGCGACCACCACGGCGAGCACGACCGCCCGGCTGCCGTCGGCCAGCATCACGATCCGCCGCCGGTCGTGCCGGTCGGAGAGCACCCCGGCCCACAGCCCGAAGACCAGTGGCGGCGCCCAGCGCAGCAGCGCCGCCAGCGAGATCAGGAACGGGTCCTGGGTGAGCGAGGCGACCAGCAGCGGGCCGGCCGCGACCTCGATGCCGTCGCCGAGGTTGGTCGTCCACGACGACGCCAGCAGCCAGCGGAACGACGAGCCCAGCCGCGGGGGAAGGAACACGCTGAGCACCGCGCGACTCTATGTCCGGAAAAGGCCGCGCCAAAAGCGATTATCGGGCGGGCGACCAGCCGAGGGCCGGGGCGATCTCCTTGGCGATCAGCTCGAGCGCGTGCACGGCCGCGTCGAAGTCGGGGATGCCGGGGTTGAACTGGGTGATCAGGTCGGTCGCCACCGGCAGCACCTTCTCCTTCTGCAGGGCCGCGATGATCTCGTCCGGGTGGCCGTAGAAGGCGTGGAACCGGCGCAGGTACTCGTCGAGGCTCTGCCCGGCCGGGAAGTCGCCGCGCTCGATGAAGCCGGCCGTCGCGTGCCGTACGCCGTCCTGGATCTGGGCGAGCGCGGTCCGCTTGTCCTTCGCCGGGAAGACCATCCGGGACAGGCCGATCCGGGGCCGGTGCGGGCGATCCCAAGCGGCCAGGAACTCGTCGGCCCACACCCGCTGCACCTCGTCGGTGGGCTCGTCGTACCCGTACGCGGCCCGGTTGAGAAGGAGATTGGTGCCGGAGGCGGCGGCGTATCGAGCACCGGCCGCGCTGAAGATCCCCTGCCAGATCCGGTCGGCGAAATCGCTGATCGGTTGCGGCTGGATGCGGAAGTCCGAAGCGCCGGTCAGCGCCCGGCGCAGCACCTCGAGGCCCTCGCTGGTCAGCTCGCGCTTGCGGGCGAAATCCGCGCCGAACGCCTCGTACTCGGCCGGTCCGGAACCGCTGCCGATGCCGATCTCGACGCGGCCGCCGCTCAGGTTGTCGACCACCGAGACGTCCTCGGCGAGGCGCAGCGGGTTCTCGAGCGGAAGGATGGTGATCGCGGTGGAGAGGCGGATCCTTTGGGTGCGCGCGGCGGCGTACGCGAGAAAGGCCCATGGCGACGAGAGGCCGCCACCCTGCAGCGCCGTGTGATGTTGCGCGACCCAGCCGACGTCGAAGCCCAGCTCGTCGGCGACCACGAACAGCTCCTGCGCGCGGCGGTAGGTCTCCGCCAGGGAGCCCCGGCCCTGCACGTGGGTGAGGAAGCCGAGCCTCATGACGCGTGGACGTTCTGCGGAACGGGCAGGCCCAGGTTGCCACGCAGCGTGCTCGACTCGTAGGACGAGCGGGCGATGCCGCGCGAGCGCAGGATCGGCAGCACCTCGTCGGTGAACGTCGCGAACTCGCTCGGCGCCGTGATCGTGAGGTTGATGCCGTCGAACGCGCCGGCCTCGAACCACTCCTGGATCGCGTTGGCGACCGTCAGCGGCGACCCGACGAACGGCGAGCGCTGCGAGTCGATCGAATGCTGGACGACCTGGCGCAGCGTGTAGTTGTTCTCCCGGGCCAGCCGCTTGATGTTCTCGGCCTGCGTCTTGAAGCTGCGATCGCCGGCGTCGCCGAGCTCGGGGAAGGGAGCATCCAGGTCGTACTGGGAGAAGTCGTGCCAGCCGAACGGCCGCCCGAGCTCCTTGAGCGCGCGGTTGAAGTCCTTGCCGCCGAGCCGTTCCTCCTCGATCTGCAGCGCGGCGGCGTCGGTCTCCGCGATGATCGGCGAGATCCCCGGGACGATCAGCACGTGGTCGGGGTCGCGGCCCTTGGCGGCGGCCCGGTCACGCAGGTCCTTGCGGAACGCCTGGGCCTGCTCGATCGTCGCGGAATGCGTGAAGATCGCCTCGGCGACCGACGCGCCGAGGTCGCGGCCCTCATCCGAGTCGCCGGCCTGGAAGATCACCGGCTGGCCCTGCGGGGAGCGCTGGATGTTGAGCGGCCCGACCACCCGGAAATGCTCGCCGACGTGGTTGAGCGGGTGCTGCTTCGTCTTGTCGAAGAAGACGCCGCGCTCCTTGTCGCGGGGAAAGGCGTCGTCCTCGTACGAGTCCCACAGCCCCTGCACCACCCGGACGCTCTCGAGCGCGCGGCCGTAGCGGGCCGCGTAGTCGTAATGCTCCTTGCGCCCGTAGTTGCCCGCGGTCCCGCCGTCCCCGGTCGCGACCACGTTCCACCCGGCCCGGCCCCCGCTGATCACGTCGAGCGAGGCGAGCCGCCGTGCCAGGTTGAACGGGTCGTTGTACGAGGTCGTCAGCGTGCCGACCAGCCCGATGTTGGTGGTCTGCACCGCGATCGCGGAGAGCAGGGTGAGCGGCTCGAGCCGGTTCAGGTAGTGGTTCGGCGAGTCCGGGGTGATGAACTGGCTGTCGACGATGAAGACGTGGTCGAACTTCGCGGCCTCGGCCTGCTGCGCGCGGGCGATGTACCAGCGGATGTCCACGCTCGCGTCGCCAGGAATCTCCGGGTGGAGCCAGGTGTGATGCTGCCCCGGTCCGCCCACGCCCATCAGGACGGCGCCGAGCTTGAGGTTTCTGCGGGTACTCATGCGAAAGAGTCTCGGCGGCGGCTCTCGCGCACGTCCAACGAGAGATCATGATGACAATCCATTACGCCGGCTCATCAATTCCTAGTAACCTGGTAGGTATGAGTCGGATTCTCGACATCGGCCCGCTGCGCAGCTTCGTCGCGGTGGCGGACTGCGGTGGCTTCCAGCGGGCGGCGTCGGCGCTGCACCTCACCCAGGGTGCGGTGAGTCAACACGTACGCCGATTGGAATCCGCTCTCGGCCGTGCGCTGGTGGAGCGGGACGGGCGGGGATCGCGCTTCACCGCCGACGGGGAGACCCTGCTGACCCGGGCCCGCCGGATCCTCGCGGCCCACGACGAGACCCTCGCCGCGTTCGCGGTCGAGGCCGAGGCCCGGCTGGTGATCGGCTCGACCGAGCACGCCGCCGACCAGCTCCTGCCCGCCCTGGCCGCGGCCTTCCCGGGACACCGCGTCCGGTTCCGCATCGATCGCGGAGCGCCGCTGCGGGCCGCGCTGGCCGACGGGCGGATCGACCTGGCCCTGCTGATCGGCCCGGGGGAGCACACCGTCGGCGCGCTGCCGCTCACCTGGTACTCCGCGCCCGGGCTGGACCTCGACGGCGGAGTCTCGCTGGTGGCCTTCGACGCGCCCTGCGCCCTGCGTAATCGGGCATTGGAGACTCTCGCCTCGCGCGGCGTGCCGGCCGAGGTGGGCTGCGAGGCTGCGAACCTCGCCGGCGTGCAGGCCGCGGTGCGGGCCGGGCTCGGGGTCGCGCTGATGGCGACGCTCGGCCAGAAGATCGATGGCCTGGTCGCCCGCGACGACCTGCCGGCGGCCGAGCCGCTCGCCCTGTCGGTGTGGCCGCGGAGGGGACTTTCGCCCGATTTGCTGGGCGATGCGGCCGATAGCCTTCGCTCTCTGCTCTGACTATCTTGCTTGCGGTCGTCACCATCATGGGTGTCGAAGCGGATTTCTACGGGGGAGAGCGATGCGCGCGAAGCGTCTACTGGCCGGCGCCGCAGCCGGAGTCACGGCCCTGGCCGTCATCGGCGGGTGTGCCAACCAGATCAAGCAGCTGGAGCCGAAGCTGGAGCTGCGCGCCGCCGCCCAGCACCTCGGCGCGGAGAAGCAGGCCGGGTTCACCCTCCGGCTCACCGGCAGCGCCGACGACCTGGTCGCCGCCGTGAAGAAGCAGGATCCCGACGCCTCGTCCGACGACACCGACATGCTCAAGAAGCTGTTCAACTCCTCGTTCACCATCGCCTACGACCAGGCGGCCGAGGGCCCCAACGACGACCGGATGTCCGTCGCCGCCACCATCGACGGCGTCACGGGCACCGAGCTGCGGATCGTCGACAAGGTTCTGTACGTGAAAGCGCCGGTCACCGATCTGGTGCAGAAGTTCGGCGGCGCCGCCTCCGACATCGACGAGATCCGTGACGAGGCCACGGCAACCGACCCGGCGTTCAAGGCCCTCTTCGACGGCGGCTGGGTCTCCCTCGACGTCAGCGAGGCGGTGAAGACCAGCGGACTGCCGACCCAGGACACCGACTCCGCGAAGGCCGCCGCCGAGATCAAGAAGAGCGCGCAGAACCTGTTCGACGGCGCCGAGATCGTCCGCGACCAGGCCGACAGCAAGCATCTGATCGTCACCACCTCGACGACGAAGGCGTACTCGGAGCTGAAGCGCCTGGTCACCGCCGTCGGCGGCGACGAGACCAAGGAGCTCACCGACGAGCTCGACAAGGCGCCCAAGGACCGGCCGATCGTGATCGACCTGTGGATCGACGACGAGAAGCTGACCGCCCTCGAGATCAACCTCCTCCAGTTCGTCGACGGCGCGACCGGCCGCGTGGCGGTCCGGCTCGAGGTGACCACCGGCGCCCCGATCGACGCGCCCCCGGGCGCCACGAAGATCGACCCGAAGCTGCTCTCCAGCCTCACCGCGCCGGCCGGGGCCGCGCCCGGCGCCGGTGGCGGCAACGCGAACGGCATCGCCCTGTCCGTGGGCTACGGCGCGCTGGCGGTGGCCGAGGAAGAGGGCATCAAGCCGGCGAAGGCGCTCCCGAAGGCAATCGCCGAGCTGAACGGCCTCCCGTTCAAGGCCAAGATCGTCCGCAGCGGCGTGGCCGAGGTGACGGTCGGCAGCGACAAGGCGTGCGTCAAGGTTCCGGCCACCACCACCGGCCAGCCCAAGGTGACCAAGGGCGCCTGCTGACCGTCTCATCGCGGGAATCCACCCCGGCGCCGTGAGGTTGGTGCCGGGGTGGACAAAAAGATCGGGTTCCTTTCGTTCGGGCATTGGCGTAATGCCGCGGGGTCGGAGACGCGCAGCGCGGCCGACTCGCTGCTGCAGACCATCGAGCTGGCCGAGGCCGCCGAGGAGCTGGGTGTCGACGGCGCGTTCGTCCGGGTTCACCACTTCGAGCGGCAGCTGGCCTCGCCGTTCCCGCTGCTTTCGGCGATCGGCGCCCGCACGCGGCGCATCGAGATCGGCACCGGCGTGATCGACATGCGCTACGAGAACCCGCTCTACATGGCCGAGGAAGCGGCCGCCGCCGACCTGATCAGCGGCGGCCGTCTCCAGCTCGGCGTCTCGCGCGGATCGCCGGAGACCGTCCTGAACGGCGCGTACGCGTTCGGATATGTCCCTCCTGCGGAGGTGTCCGCGGCCGACCTGGCTCGCCAGAAGACGTTGACCTTCTTGGAGGCCATCAGCGGCGTCGCGGTGGCCCGCACCGACCCGGCGCGCACCGGCGTGAGCGGTGGCCTCGCCATCCAGCCCCAGTCACCCGGCCTGCGCGACCGCATCTGGTGGGGCGCCGGCACCCGGCAGACGGCCCAGTGGGCGGCGCAATCCGGGATGAACCTGCAGAGCTCGACCCTGCTGTCGGAGGACACCGGCGTCCCGTTCGACCAGCTGCAGGCCGAGCAGATCGCGCTGTACCGCGCCGCGTGGGCCGAGGCCGGCCACACCCGCGAGCCGAGGGTGTCGGTGTCCCGCAGCGTCCTGCCGATCACCGAGGAGATCGACCGGATCTACTTCGGCAACCAGGCCCAGGAGGACCAGGTCGGCCTGCTCGAGGGCGTGCGGTCCCGCTTCGGGCGCACGTACGCCGGCGAGCCCGACCAGATAGCGGCTGAGCTCGCCGCGGACGAGGCGGTCCGGTCGGCGGACACGATCCTGTTCACGGTGCCGAATCAGCTGGGCGTCGCCTACAACGCCCGCATCCTCGAAACCATCACTAAGCACATAGCGCCCGCGATCGGCTGGAAGCCCGGCGGCTAGGGCGTGTTTATGAAGTGTCATAGCCACTCGTTGATCGCGGCGATGTGGACCGTGGCCTGGTACCGGACGGCGAGTTTGTCGTAGCGGGTGG
>NZ_JBITDW010000030.1:0-112026 GCF_044454685.1 Actinoplanes sp. NPDC051513 | reverse complement strand
TACGCCCAAGTCCTCGACGTCTGCGACCGAGTCAACCTGCTCCAACACGGCACCATCACCTTCGACAAACCCACCTCGGAGGTGACCCTGGAGGAACTGACCGAGCTGGTGATAGCCGAGTACCGCAACCGCCGTCTGCACGGCGACAACGGGTAAGTCATGTCGATGATGTCGCCGGAATGGGCGGCCGGCGTGCCGGGCGGCCAGCCTGCCGAGTTGGTCCGGCAAGATCGTGCTGATCAGCCGCTTTGCGCCTTGCCAAGCCCGGCAAGCGGACGGGCCGGCGATTGGCGAGACCCGACTTTCGGCCCGGCGGGTTGCCGGCAGGACGTCCTCAGTCCAGATGCCGGCCGCGCCGATCCGCCGGCGGACCATCGCGGACAGCGTGTCGATTCCCGCCGCTCCGAGGGCCGCCGGCGTCAGCGTCATTGTTTCCGTGCCTGCCGCACAAGCGCTGGAAAGTGGTGTGGTTTGCCCGGGCGGGTCAGGGTGACCCGGGCCGAGCCGGACTTGGTCGGATCGACCACCGATGTCGCCACGACGGTGAGCGACGACGCAG
This sequence comes from Actinoplanes sp. NPDC051513, assembly GCF_044454685.1. NCBI lineage: Bacteria > Bacillati > Actinomycetota > Actinomycetes > Micromonosporales > Micromonosporaceae > Actinoplanes > Actinoplanes sp. NPDC051513. The sequence continues at coordinate 111,467 of NZ_JBITDW010000030.1, read as the reverse complement.
TCTCGGCGGCGGCCACCGAGAGCAGACCATTCGCGGAGATGGTGGTGTCCGCCGAGTTCGCACCCTTGACCGACCACGTCACCGCCGGGCTCACCCCCTCGTTGGTGGTCACCTTGGCGGTGAACTGCCGGACCCAGTTCCAGCCCCGCGTCAGTTTCTGAGTCGCGGGCGCCACCGACACGGAGTCCACCCCCGACCACAGGTAGTCCCTGGCGAAGATCGTGAACAGCTGGCCCGCCGTCATCCCGTCGTGCGCGCCGGGGACCTGGGCCGTCGCGGCGGCGTACCCTCGCGCCTTGAAGTTGTTCGCGATGGCGTTCTGGGCGTCGAGGTTGCCTTCGAAGACACCATTGCCGAGGAACACAAAGAGTTCATCGTTGCCGACCGCGGCCGCGACGTTGTCATAGTCCTGTGTGGTCAGCGACGGATTACCGGAGAAGTGTCCGTAGAACGCGAAGGTGGTCGGGTAGGCCCTGATGACGTGGGCGCCCGTCATTCCGCCGTACGAGAACCCGGCGTAGGCGCGGCCCTCACGCTTGGTCGAGACGTTGTATCTCTTTTCGATGAGGGGAAGGATCGTCTGGACCAGGTTGTTGGCGGCGTTGGTCTGGTTGTAGGAGGCGAAGCCGAGGCTGGTGCCCGTGAAGTGGTTCCCCATGGTGACAACCACCGTCGGCTCGATCTCGCCCTTCGCCGTCATGTTGTCCAGAATGTTCGGGACATTCGCCGGGATCATGAAGTCGGTCTCGTCACCGAAGATGCCGTGGGCGAGGTAAGCAACCTTGTACGGCTCCGCGCGGTTGGCGTCGTAGCCGGCCGGCAGGTAGACGCCGAGGTAATGGCCGCTGTCGCCCAGAATCGTGGTGTAGGGGATGTACCTGACGGTGCCCCATTTCGATCGGTCCGCCATCGGCAGCTCGTACTCCGCACGTTCCTTGAGCACCGGGTCGTTCTGCTTCTTGGCGTACGGCACGTACACCGCATCGAGAACGTCGTTGTTCCTGACGCGGAACGAGGACTCGCCCGGGGGCCGTGGGTTCGTCGAGGCCGGATCCCAGATACGCTTGTTTTCCCAGCCCTGAGTCGGGTCCCAGACCCGGTACCAGTAGCTGAGGCCGCCGGCGTGCAGCGGGATCGAGATCGACCAGTATCCCCTCGAATTCTTGGTCATGTCCCTGAGGAATTCGGTGCCTCCGGCGTGGTACCGCCCCGTCTGCCAGGCTTCCGGCTGATACCGCGTGTTGCCCGTGCCGAGGTCGAGCAGAGTCAGATCTCCGGCAAGGCGAACCTGGGTGGCATGGGGATTGCGGTAGACGAACTTGGCGGTGTATCCGGTCGGTGAATGGCGATCCGCCCGGACGGTCGCGCCTTCCACAATTGCGCGTTCGCCTGCGGTGGCAGCCGGCGGGGAAACGATGATGCCGGCACCGAGGGACACGAACAAGAGTAACGAGATCGCACGCCTGAGCCGGCGCCGTTCGATCGCCTTTCTCATCTGAGCACACTCCTTCGTTGTCTGTTCAGTGGAACCAGCTCATTGGGCGAGAAGCCATCGCAGGATGGTCTTGTCCTCGTACGTGGGGGCCGCGGCGAGGTGGCGGTCCGGCTCGTAGAACGCCGAGTCGGCGTACTCGGTGTACTTGACCAGTGCGTTTGCCTGGGCGGGGGTTTTCCCGAGGACCATGTAGGCGTTCCAGATGCGGTTGTACGAGGCCTGCCCGGTCGTGACCACGTTGAGAAGGTGGTCATGAGTGCCGTGGGTGATCCAGACCGGCGTACCGGACGCGGCGATGGCGGTTGCCTGGGCTGCGCCGGCGGCGAAACCTCCGGTGATCAGGGCACCGTCGAAGAGTCCGGGGTAGGTGGCGAGTGCGGCCCAGGCGAGCGTGGAGCCGTACGAGACCGTGGACGAGTAGATCCGGTCCTGGTCCACCGAGAACTCCCGCGCGAAAGCGTTCAGGAGCTCGACCATGACGTCTGCCTGGGCGGCCGCAGTACCGACCCGCTGGTTCTGTGGAGCCAGGACGATGACGTCCTCGCTGGTGCCCGTCCACTTCTCCTGCAGCCACGCGGTCGCGGGGATGTCCGCAGCTACCTGCACCCCTTCGTTGGAGCCGTTGAACCCCATGCCCTGCCCCGGCAGGATCACGACGACCGGGTACTTTTTGGCGGCGTCGTAACCTGCGGGCAGGTGGTAGGCGTAGGGAATCATCGTGCCCGCAGTCGTCGTAAACCTCTTGTAGACGAAGTCGTCGGCCAGCAGGTTGATCGCGGGTTTGGTGGGCGCGTACGCCCGGTCGGACGCCGCGGCCAGCCGCGGGCCATGGCCTTTACCCTGCCCCCGCTGGGCATAGACGTCCTCGTTCTGCACGACCGTCGTCTGCAGGTCGGCGTTGACTTTGACGTAGTTGCCCGCCGCCATGACGGTGTTGCCACCGGGATCCGTCGCGGCGAGCTCGATGATGACGAACTTGCCCGGGTCGGACCGCTTGTCCGCGTTCAGGGCGGGCGCATCATTGGTATAGACGGCGGCAATCGTGCGGTTGGCTCGTTTCGTCGGGTCGGTAATGTCCTCGACGGGGTTGAAGCGGAAGTTGTAGAGGCTGTCCGAGACCGCGTAGGTGCCGCGGTCCAGGGTCCGCCCGTTCACCTGTGACGAGTACTCGACCGCGACCGCCGTGACCTTCTGGCCGAAGGCCAGAATCTGCGTGATCGGGATGACGTTCTGGACTCCGTGACCACCATGGCCGGGCGGCTTCGCGGTGGCCGCGCCAGGGGCGATCAAGACCGTGCCGACAAGGACGGCGACCGTAGCCAAGGATTTTCGCATCGACATTGGTTGTCCCTCCGAACGGTGCGCGCCGCTATCAGGGAGCGCCGTGGCACGGACGCTACGCAACGCCCCCGAAACAATCAATAGACGAAAACATCCGAAGGTACAGGCAATCTTTACGACTAATCCGTCATATATAGGCCGCCTCATCGAGTCGCAGCCAGAACCGATGATCAGCCACGAACTGCGGGCTCTGCCGATAGCGCAGTTATGACGAAACAGCTATAAATTACGGCTATGCCGATGACCTCCGACGCTGCCGTCGACAGCGGTCTCACCAGTACCGAACGAGCTGTCCTCCGGGCCTTGTCCGACGGTGAGCACCGCACCGTCGCCGCAGTCTGCGCCGAGGTCTCGGCGGCGCGCAGCAGTGTCGTACACGCGTTGAAACGCCTTCGGGCCGCGGGCTTGGTGGCGGAGCATCCCTCAAGTCGCTCGGCGAGAGGGCGGCCGGCCCGCGGTTGGTCCGTCACGACATCGCCTGGCGTGCTCGCCGTGGTCCTGGCTGCGGCCCATGGTTTCCTCGCCGGTGTGGTACGACCCGACGGCGAGGTCCTGGCGGCGGTGCACGGCGTAGCGGACTTCACCACACCGGCGGGGGCTCTGGAGTTGCTCGATCGTGCCCTCGCCGAAGCCGGCGTGACGCATCAGGAGGTCGAGCTCGCGGTCCTCGGGCTGCCTGGCCCGTCCTTGTTCGCTCGGACGCCTGGCCCGGACCCGCTCGGAGGATCACACCTGCGGCGCTTCCGGTCCTGGGACGGGCGACCAGCTGCGGATGTCGTGGGCGATTTTCTCGATCGCCCCGTCTTCTGCGAGAACGACGCCAATCTGGCAGCGCTCGGTGAGGCCGTCTACGGGGACGTGGCCGGCCTCCACACCGTGCTGCACATCTCCCTCACGCACGGGACCGGCGCTGGTCTGGTCATCGGAGGCAGGCTCCACCGCGGTGGCTCCCGGCTGGCGGGTGAGGTCGGGCACCTCCACGTCGACGACGCCGGGCAGCTCTGCGAGTGCGGTGCGCGCGGCTGCTTCTGGCAGACCACGAGCATTCCGGCGCTGCTCAGCGAACTGGCCACGGCCCATGGACGGACCTTCACGGTGAGCGATCTCGACGCGGCGGCCGCCTCCGGAGAGCTTGAGATCATGCGGGCGCTCCGCGGATTCGGCCGCTCCCTCGGCCGCCGCGTGGCCGACTTCGTCGTATTCCTCGACCCCCAGGCCATCGTCGTGGACTCCGCCCTGGGCGCCGCCTCCGACGTCATCGCCGACGGCATTCGTGAGGCGGTCGACCAGTACACCCCGCCGATGATGGCGGCGTCGGTCAAGATCTCATCCGGATCGCTGGGGGCATCGGCACATCTGAAGGGGGCGGCGGCCCTCGTCCGTACGGAGCACCTCTTCGAGGTATCCCAGCTTGGCCCGCGGGTGCAAGCGAGCCAGGCATAGCTCGCCAGTCCACGCGTTCAGCGGCGGCGGCAAGTCGGCCGTCCAGGCGGCCGTCGCATTACTCGTCAATCACCTTCTGCTGACGGTCTGGTGAGATCACCCGGCGGAACACCAGGGCCTGGTAGTGATATCAGGGCCAGCAGCCCCTCGAAGTCGGTCGAGCAAGGGCCACAAGCGCGCAGGTGCGCGGCGACGCCGGGGTACCTGCTCCGGGCCGCCTCGGGGCCGGCGGCATGCAGCTCGGCGTAGACGTGCAGAAGCTCCATCGCTTCACCGCAGCCGACATCGCGCGGATCGGTCCGCAGGAACGCGTCGAAATCGATCGGGTCGCTCATCGGTCCTCCCGCAAATGCCCCTTGGCGACCAGAGCCGTCCGCAATTTCCGGCGCGCGTCGAAAAGCGTCTTGTATGCCGCGTTGTGGTTGGCGTCGAGCTCGATGCAAAGCGAGTCGAGCGGCACACCGTCCAGGACGATCGCCTTGAAGACGCGTCGTTGCCGGTCGGTCAGCTCGTGCTCCACCGCGTGCCGGAAGACCTCGAGCAGCTCACGCCACTCGGCTTCACGCTCGGCGGAGAACCCGAACAGCGCGGGCATGCGCTCCCGGTCGGACTCGTCCAGCGGCAGCGTGGGTCGGCGGTTCCAGAAATGCCGCCCGAGCTCCCGGGCGAGTGGCGGAGTCCGCTCCGGCAGTCGGCAAGGTTGCGAAAGTGTTGCCTGGAGATGTCTTGCGCGCGGTGTGACGCTCGCCATAATCTGTCGGCACCTGATTGTTGAAGCGCTTCGACGATACGCATCGACTACGTCCTGGGGTTTGCCCATGGCTGCATTCACGAGCAAGGATGTCGCCCGGCTCGCGGGCGTCTCGCAGAGCACAGTTTCGTACGTGATGACCGGCAAGCGTCAGATCTCCGAGCGCACCCGGCAGCGCGTGCTGGCCGCCATGGAGCAGCTCACCTATGAACCCCATGCCGGTGCGCGAGCGCTGGCCGGACGGCGTACGCAAGTGGTCGGTCTGGTCGTGCCTTTCGACTCGACATCGGAAATGACCGGGCTGCTGCCGTTCATCGAGACCATCGCCAGTTCCGCGCGGGCCAACGACTACGAGGTTCTGCTGGTCACCGCGGACGAGGGTTCGGCGGGGCTGCGGCGCCTGGCCGGGCGGGCGCTGTGCGACGCGATCATCATGATGGACATCCAGGAGCAGGACGAGCGAGTCCAGGTGGCCGCCTCCTTACCCATTCCCGTCGTGCTCGTCGGCGTGCCCGACGACCCGGCCGGCCTCTACTGCGTGGATCTCGATTTCGAGGCGGCCGCCCGGATCGCCGTCGACGAGCTTGTGGACACCGCGCATGACGAGGCGTTCGTCGTCGGCTATCCGGCGGCGGTGACGGACCGCCGGATCAACTTCGCCGGCCGGTTCCTGCGATCGGTGCGCCGTCATGCGGAGATGCGCGGCCTCCCGCTCACCGTGCTCGAGCCGGCCGAGCTGGGCCGGGCGGGGGCCGCGGAGGTGGTCGACCAGATTCTGACGCGCCGAAGCCCGGGGCGGACAGGCGTCCTGGTGCCCTACAACGCGGCCATCGGACCGTTGCTGCACGCGCTGCGGGCCCGTGCGGTGGTACCCGGCCGCGACCTGTCCCTCATCGGACTCAGCACCGACCGCCAGGCGGACGAATCGGAGCCGCCGTACACCAACATCTCCGAGGAGCCGCGAGACGTGTCGCGGCGCGCGATGAAGACCCTGCTCTGGTTGCTCGATCCCGGTCCCGGGGTGGGGCATCCACCGATAGATCTCGTCGCCCCGCGCCTGACTCGCCGGAGCACCGTGATGCCCGCGCCCGCATCCGCGGCGCGCTCGGGCTAGAGCCAGATCCGAAGACGCCAACTCGGTCCGCCGCATCCGTGTCGTAATCGATGCGTATCGACGGGCGATCGCCGACACATCCCTATCGATACGTATCGACAGGGACCTCGAAACGACGCCTTGAAAACCCTTCCCACGTTGCGTTCCGATCGAAAGGACACCCCCGACATGTTCCGTTCCACTCGATCTCGTAAAGCCCCGGCCGCACTCGCGTCGATACTCGCCCTGCCCCTGGCGCTCACCGCTTGCGGTGGCTCGGACAACGGTTCGGACAGTGGCGGCGCGACGACCCTGCGGGTGCTCGACTACTACAACAACGATCCGGGCAAGACGGTCTGGCAGAAGGCCATCGAGGCCTGCGCCTCGCAGGCCGGCGCCACCGTCTCGCGGGAGGCGGTGCCGGGCGCGACGCTGATCCAGAAGGTGCTGCAGCAGGCTTCGTCCAAGACGCTGCCGGATCTGCTCATGCTCGACAATCCCGACCTGCAGCAGATCGCGCAGACCGGGGCCCTGACGCCGCTGGACACCTTCGGCCTCAATGCCGATGGCTTCGCCAAAGGCGTGGTCGACGCTTCGACCTATCAAGGCAAGCTCTACGGCCTGCAGCCCGTGACCAACACGATCGGGCTGTTCTACAACAAGGACATCCTGGCCAAGGCCGGCGTTACCCCGCCGACAACCTGGGAGGAGTTGAAGACGGCCGCCAAGAAGCTGACCTCCGGCAGCCAGTACGGACTGGCCTTCTCGGCGCCGGCCAACTACGAGGGCACGTGGCAGTTCCTGCCGTTCATGTGGTCGAACGGCGGCGACGAGAAGAACATCGCGACGCCGGAGACCGCGCAGGCCCTGCAGCTGTGGGTGGACCTGATGAAGGCCGGTTCGGTCTCGAAGTCCGCGCTGAACTGGACCCAGGCTGACGTCAACGACCAGTTCAGGGCCGGCAAGGCCGCGATGATGGTGAACGGGCCGTGGCAGTTCCCGGTGCTGGACGCGGACACGGCTCTGCACTATGCGGTGGTGAAGATCCCGGCCCCGGCCGCCGGCCGGCCGATCGTCGCGCCCCTCGGTGGCGAGACGTGGACCGTCCCGCAGACCGGCAACAAGGACAAGCAGGCCAAGGCGGCCAAGGTCGTCGCCTGCCTCAACTCCGACGAGAGTCAGGTCAACCTGGCCAAGCAGAACCAGACCATCCCCACCAAGACCGCCCTGCTGACGAGCTTCAGCTCGTCGAACCCGAACGTGAAGGGCTTCGCCGATCAGATCCCGACGGCGCGGTCGCGCACGGGTGAACTCGGCGCTGACTGGCCGAAGGCGGCCACGAAGATCTACACAGCCTTCCAGTCCGCGCTGACCGGGCAGGCGGATCCGGCCAAGGCCCTGGAGCAAGCCCAGAATGGCTGAGAACCAGCCCCTGTCCGGCTCGGTGCACCCGGGATCCCAGTCCGGATCCCGGGGCGCCACCACCGCGCATCGCCGGGCGGATCCACCGCCCCCGCTGGATCCGGCGCCCCCGGACCGGGTCCGCCACTGGAAGTCGCGTCGCGGGCAGGACCGACTCGCACAACTGCTGTTCCTGGCCCCGGCCGTGATCTACATGGTGGCGTTCTTCGGCTACCCCGTCGTCAAGAACTTCCTGATGGCGCTCCAGAAGTTCTCGACGAGCACCTTCTACACCGGCGAAGCGCCGTGGGTCGGGCTCGCCAACTACCGCGCCGTGATCACCTCGTCGGTGTTCAGCAAGGCACTGTTCAACACCGTCCTGTTCACCGCCGGGTCGATCCTGGGGCAATTCGTCATCGGGCTCGGTCTGGCGGTCTTCTTCCGCCGCCGCTTCCCGCTCAATGGCGTGCTGCGGTCACTGTTGTTGATCCCGTGGTTGATCCCGCTGATCGTCTCGGGTGCGGTCTGGCGCTGGATCCTGGACAAGGACAACGGCGCGCTCAACCGGTTCCTGGCCGCCATCCACCTGGCGCCCGGGCACCCCGGCTGGCTGACCAGCACCTCGCTCGCCCTGATCGCCGTGATCATGGTGAACATCTGGATCGGCATCCCCTTCAACCTGACCATCCTCTATGGCGGACTGCAGGACATCCCGGAGGATCTGTACGAGGCGGCCACGCTCGACGGGGCGTCCGGCTGGCAACGGTTCCGCTACGTGACGTGGCCGCTGCTCCGGCCGGTCGTGAGCGTCGTGCTGGTGCTCGGGGTGGTCTACACCGTCAAGGTTCTCGACGTGATCCTGGGCCTGACCAACGGCGGGCCGGCCAACGCGAGCCAGACCATCGCCACCCAGTCGTACCACCTGTCCTTCGTGGAGTTCGATTTCGGGCAGGGGGCCGCCCTCGGCAACATCCTGATCGCCATCTCCCTGGTGTTCGCCGTCATCTATCTGCGCGCGAACCGGCGTGCCGTGGACGAGTGAGGTCGTCATGTCCATCACCGCGCAACCGAGCAGGCGCGTCAAACAGCCCTGGCCACGCTGGGCCAACACCGTGGTCGCGATCGGAATTCTGGCTGTCCTGCTGTTCCCGATCTACTGGATGATCAACGTGTCGCTGCAGCCGAGCGGATCCGCGGTCGGCACGCCGTGGCTACCGATCCATCTCAGCTGGCGGGGCTACTCCACCGCGCTCGGTCAACAGGGCCGCAACCTGCTGACCAGCCTCGTCGTGGCGCTCGGTTCGGTGGTCTTCTGCCTGCTCGTCGCGACCCCGGCGGCCTACGTGCTGGCCCAGCTCCGGCTTCGCTTCGCCGGCGCGATCCTGTTCGGCGTGCTCATCTCGCAGATGATCCCGGGCATCGTGATCGCGAACGCGCTCTACACCGCCTACACCGACGTGGGACTGCTCAACTCGGTCCCCGGCCTCGTCCTCGCCGACTCCACCGCGGGTGTCCCGTTCGCGATCCTCATCGTGCGGGCGTTCATGACCAACATCCCGCAGTCGGTCATCGAGGCCGGCCGGGTCGACGGCGCCGGGCACCTCCGGACGTTCGTCTCGATCGTGCTCCCGATGAGCCGCAACGCGCTGATCACCGCGGCGCTGTTCAGCTTCCTGTTCGCATGGGCGGACTTCCTCTTCGCGCTCACGCTCACCACCACGGAGGACGTGCGGCCGGTGACGCTCGGCCTCTACACCTACATCGGAACGTACGTCAACGACTGGAGTTCGGTGATGGCGACCGCCGTGCTCGCCTCCATCCCGGCCATCGTGCTGCTCGTCGTGGCCCAGCGCTACGTCGCGGCCGGAACCACCGCCGGCGCGGTGAAATGAGTCTTATCGGAAGGAGTCAACCGTGACATCGGCAGAGACCGGCCCCGTGCGCGTGACGGTGTGGGGAGAGAACCGCCACGAACAGATCGAGGAGCACGTGGCGAAGATCTACCCGTACGGCATGCACGCGGCGATCGCGGACGGTATCCGGGAGAATCTCGGCGACGGATGCACCGTACGGACGGCGACGCTCGACGACCCCGAGCACGGGCTGACCGAGGACGCGCTCGCACAGACCGACGTACTCACCTGGTGGGGGCACGCGGCGCACGCCGAGGTGGCCGACGAGGTCGTCGAGCGCGTACACCGGCATGTGCTCTCCGGAATGGGCCTCGTCGTGCTCCACTCCGGACACTGGTCGAAGATCTTCACCACGCTGATGGGCACAACCTGCACGCTGCGCTGGCGCTCGGAGCACGATCGCGAGCTGATCTGGACGGTCGACCCCACCCACCCCATCGCGCGGGACGTGCCGCATCCCCTCATCATCGAGGAGGACGAGATGTACGGCGAGTTCTTCGATATCCCGGCTCCCGAGGAGCTGGTCTTCATCAGCTCGTTCACCGGCGGGGAGGTCTTCCGCAGCGGCTGCACCTTCCGGCGAGGCCACGGCAAGATCTTCTACTTCCGCCCCGGGGACCAGGACTATCCCACCTATCATCACCGGGGCGTACGCAAGGTGATCGCGAACGGGGTCGCCTGGGCCGCCGGCGACCGGTCCGCGCGCGAATATCCGACGCTGCTGCGCTACGACACCGGAGACTTCTTCCACGGCCAGGGCTACCGGGGACCGCTCCAGTGAGGTTCCGGAGCGTCGTCAGCAGTCCGGCCCAGCCGCTGCGGGTCGTTGTCGCCGGTGCCGGCAACATGGGCCGGGCCTGGCTGGCCGCCGTCACCGCTGCGCCCGGCGTAGAGCTGACCGGCGTCGCCGACCTTGACCTGACCGCTGCGAAGGCCGCCGTCGCCGCCGTCGGCCGGCCCGGTCTGGCGATCGGCAGCGACGCCGTCGAGCTGGCCGGGCAGACCGACGCGCAGGCGCTGATCAACGTGACCGTCCCGGAGGCCCACCACTCGGTGACCACCGCGGCGTTGTTCGCCGGCCTGCCGGTACTCGGTGAGAAGCCGGTCGCGGAGTCGGTGAGCCGTGCGCTCTCGTTGGTGGCGGCCACCGAGGTCACGGGCGAGCTGTTCATGGTCAGCCAATCCCGGCGATGGAATCCGCAGCTGTCCCGGCTGCGCGCCATGACCCGGCAGCTCGGACCCATCGGCACGGTCACCACCGACTTCTTCCGGGCTCCGCACTTCGGCGGCTTCCGCGAGCAGATGGCCCAGCCGCTACTCGTCGACATGGCGATCCACGCCTTCGACTCGGTGCGCTTCCTGCTGGACTGCGAGCCGGTGTCCGCCTACTGCCAGTCCTACAATCCGCAATGGAGCTGGTATGCCGGGCACGCCAGCGCGACCGCGGTGTTCGAGATGGAATCCGGCACCCGGTACGTCTACAACGGCAGCTGGTGCAGCCCCGGCGCCGAGACCTCGTGGAACGGCAGTTGGCGGATCAGCGGGCAGAACGGCACCGCACTGTGGAACGGCGACGACGACCCGATCCTGCACATGGAAGCGGCGCCCACGATCGCGGACACGTCGCCCTATTCCGGGATCGAGGGCGCCCTGCAGATGTTCGTACAGGCCTTACGCACCGGACAGCGGCCCTCCGGCGAGGTGCACGAGAACGTGATGAGCCTGGCGATGGTCGAAGCAGCCGTGCAGTCGGCCAGGACGGGCAGGCCCGCTCGGCTCGACGACGTTCTTACCCGGGCGTACGTGCAGGCGATCCGCACCGAGGACCGCCCTGACGTCTGCCGCGTTCTTCAAAATTGGCCCTCTGTGCGCGCTGCCCTTGCGACATCCTCCAGACACGTAAAGATCAGATGAGCGGCCCAGCCGGATCCGCGACCTGCCGGCGCAGCGCCACCTTGGCGAACTTGCCGGTTGCGGTCTTCGGGATCTCCGGCATGAAGCGGAACTCGTCGGGCACCCACCACGAGGCCACCCGGCCGGCCAGGTGGGCCCGCAGGTCCTCGGCGGCGAGGCTCCGGCCGGGCGCGACCACCACACAGGCCAGTGGGCGCTCGCCCCAGCGGCGGTCGGGAACGGCGACCACCGCGGCTTCCAGGACGTCGGGGTGCGCCATGATCGCGTTCTCGAGAGTGACGGAGGAGATCCATTCGCCGCCGGACTTGACCAGATCCTTGGTCCGGTCGACGATCCGGAGACAGCCGTCGGCGTCGATGGTGCCGATGTCGCCCGTACGCAGCCAGCCGTCGTCGGTGATGCTCTCCTGGCCGGCGCCGGCCCCGAAGTAGCCGTTCGCGATCGTCGGGCCGCTGACCTGCACCTCCCCCGGAGTGGCGCCGTCGTGCGGGACGATGTGGCCGTCAGCGTCGAGGAGCCGCAGTTCGGTGAGCGGCACCGACCGGCCCGGTGAGCACAGAATTTCGCGCCGCGCGGCGGCGTCCAGCCCGTCCTGGGTGCTCGCCGGCCGCGCGCAGGTGACCAGCGGGCTCGTCTCGGTCATCCCCCAGGAGCTGCTCAGGGTGACACCGGCGACGTCGTCGTACGCCTGCGACAACGAAATTGGCAGCGCGCTGCCACCGCTGACCGCCATCCGCAGCGCGGACAGGTCGAGGCCGGGCAGCAAGGGCTCCAGGGCGCGCCAGATCGCCGGGACCGCGGCGGTGAACGTGACGCGATGCCGGGTCAGCAGCGACGCGAGGGCGTCCGGGGTCATCCGCGGGCCGGGCAGCACCAGGTCGGCGCCGGCCATGGCCGCGGCGTACGGGAGTCCCCAGGCGTTGACGTGGAACATCGGGACGATCGGCATGACCACGTCGCGCTCGCTGATCGCGAAGGCGTCGGCCCCGAGCAGGACGAGAGTGTGCAGCACGATCGACCGCTGGCTGGAGAGCACGCCCTTCGGCCGGCCGGTCGTGCCGGAGGTGTAGCACAGGCTCGCGGCGTCGTCCTCGGCCACGACGGCCGCGGCGACCGGTTCGCGTACGCGGGCCAGGAGCGCGTCGTAGTCGAACACGCGGGAGTCGCCGGGGATCGGCTCGTCGCCGCCGTCGTCCATCACCACGACGTGGCGGACGGTGTGCAGGTCCGCCATGAGCGGCCACACCGTGGGCAGCAGGGACCGGTCGACGAAGAGGACGTCGTCAGCGGCATCGGCCACTATGTAGGTCAGTTCGGCGGCGAAGAGCCGGTGGTTGAGGGTGTGCAGCACCCGGCCCGAGCTCGGCACGGCCAGGTACAGCTCCAGGTGCCGCTGGGAGTTCCACCCGAACGTCCCGACCCGCGCACCCGGCGGCACGCCGAGCAGATCGAGGACGCCGGCCAGCCGCCGGGCCCGGGCGACGACCTCGCCCCAGGTCGCGGCGCCCTCCCCCGTGGCAGTCGCGGTGACGACCCGTTTGTGGCCGAACACGCCCTCGGCGCGCCGCACCAGCATCGCGACGTCGAGTGCCCGGTCCTGCATCAGCCCGCGCACCGGTCACGCCCCCGGGACGTCGACGCGGACGGCCAGCAGCCTGCCCTCGGTCGCGGCCTTGCGCGCCTGATCGTGGAAGTCCGGCGCGGCGCAGATGTAAAGGGTGCGCCCGTCGGCGCCGCCCAGGCCGCAGGCGTAGACGGGGGTACCCGGACGGATCTCATCGGTGATGGTGCCGCCCTCGATCACCCGCACGACACGCTCGCCGGTGGCGTCCGCGATCCACAATCCGCCCTCGGCGTCGAGACAGGCGCCGTCGCCGGCCACGGTGAGCGCCGGCAGCACGACCTCCAGGGACCGGTCGGCGGGCAGCGGGGCGAATTCCGCCCAGACGCGGCGGTTGATCAGCCGGCCGTCCTCGGTGAGATCGAACGCGCTGACCCGGTCGCCGAAGGTCTCCACGACGAGCAGGACGCCGTCGGGGGTGATCACGCTGCCGTTGGGGAACCAGAGATCGTCGGCGACCTGGGTCACGGTGCCGCCGAGGTCCACCCGGTGCAGCGAGGCCGGCTCGATCGGGGCGCCGGCCATCAGGTCGAAACCGAAGTTGCCGACGTACGCCCGGCCCTGCGCATCAACCGACATGTCGTTGGCGTGGCCGGTGGCGTACGACGACAGGTCGCCGTGCGTGACCAGGGCGCCGTCGGGTTCGCGGCGCAGCACCCGCCGGTCGGTCATCGAGACGATCAGCAGCCGGCCGTCGGGCAACCAGCCCAGGCCGGACGGCTGCCCCGGCACCTCGGCCTCGACGCGCAGGTCCGAGCCGTCCTCCTTGGCCGACGAGACGCGGTAGCCGTAGAAGTCGGAGAACCAGATGCGCCCGTCGTGCCAGCGAGGCGCCTCCAGGAAGTGCCCGTCGGCCACGACGGTGGCAGGCGTTTCGCTCATGTTGTCTCTCCTTCGAAAGCTGGGGGCGGTCACAGGGAGAGTCCTCCGTCGACGGGAAGGACGACGCCGGTGATGTAGGACGCCTCGTCGGAGGCGAGGAACGCGACCGCGCCCGCCATCTCGGACGTCTCGGCGAAGCGGCCCATGGGGATGGCGCCGGTCAGTTCGGCGAGCTTGCCGGGCGGCACCGAGGCGATCATCCGCGTCTGCGCGTTGGGCGAGATCGCGTTGACCGTCGTGCCGAACCGGGCCAGCTCCTTGGCGGTGCTCTTGGTGAACCCGATGATCCCGGCCTTCGCCATCGCATAGTTCGACTGGCCCGGATTGCCGTGCAGGCCGGTGTACGACGTCACGTTGATCACCCGGCCCGAGCCCTGGCGGCGGAAATGCGGTACGGCCGCCCGGGTGAACCGGAATGTGCCGCCCGCGTGCACCGCCATCACCGACTCGTAGTCGCCGTCGCTGAGCTTCCACACGACGCCGTCGCGCAGGATCCCGGCGTTGTTGACCAGCACGTCGATCCGGCCGGTCTCGGCCACCACCCGGGCCACGACGGCGTCGACCTGTGCGCTGTCGGTGACGTCGGCGGCCAGCCCCGCCGCCCCGGTCTCGCCCGCCGTCCGGGCCACCGCATCGGCCTCGACGTCGACGAGATAGACGGTCGCGCCGGCCGCGTGGAAGTGCTCGCCGATCGCCCGGCCGACACCGCGGGCGGCGCCGGTGACCAGCACGGTCCGCCCGGTGAAATCGAAGGTCAGGTTCGCCATCACGCCTCCACCGTGCGGGTCCGGGCACGCATCCGTTCGGCGTTTCGCCGTAATCCCGGCGAGTCCACCGCGACGACCACCGCGAGCAGCGCCGCGTAGAACAGCTGGGTCGAGTAGTCCGGCAGGTACGCCACGGCCACGATCTGGGCCAGCAGCGCCACCGAAACCGCCCCGGCCAGCAGCCCGGCCGGGGTGCCGCGGCCGCCGGCCAGCGACACGCCGCCGAGGAGCGCGGCGACCGCGGCGATGAGCAGCGGCTGGAGCCCAGGATCGGGATTGGCCGAGGCGAAGCTGAAGTTGAGCAGTGCTCCGCCCAGCGCCGCAAGCGTGCCGGACGTGGTGAAGAGCAGCACCAGGTTCCGCCCCACCCGGACGCCGGCGACCCGCGCCGCGCGGCGATCGCCGCCGATCGCCCGCAGTTCCGCCCCGAGCCGGGTGGCGCCCATGACCACGGCCGCGAGCGCGAACGCCCCGAGGGTGATCAGGCTGCGCGGCGAGAAGACGCCGGCCACGGTCTGGTCGACCCAGAGGATCGCGTCGCGGTTGGTGAAGGTGACACTGCGGCCGTCCGAGAGCGCGTATGTGCCGCCGAGCAGCGCGATGTAGGCGGCGAGCGTGACCGGCACCGACGGGATGCGCAGCCAGGCGATGAGGCCGCCCTGGACGGCCCCGATCGCGGCGCCGGCGGCGACGGCGGCCAGCAGGCCCAGTGCCGCCGACGACTGCCCCGCCTGCACGGCGATCATGCCGCCGATGGCGTACGTGCCGACCACGGACAGGTCGAACTCGCCGGCGATCATGGTGAGGCCGATGGCGAGCGCGAGCAGCCCGATCTGGGCGAGGCCCTGGAACGCGTTGTAGACGTCGAAGGTGGTGAGCGCAGCGCCGGTGAACAGCGGTGTGCTCGCGAAGGCGATCACGACCAGCAGCAGCGCCGCGGTCGGCACCAGGTGTTCCGGGCGCGGCCGGAGCCAGCCGTTCATCGCGGCCCTCGCGAGCTGCGGAGATGGACGAGCACGACGACGACGAGCACGAGGACTCCTTTCGCCAGGATCTGAACCCCGGTCGGGTAGCCGCGGATGAGGAGGATGTCGGCGATGACCGAGATGAGCACGGCGCCGCCGAGGGTCCGCAGCGCCGAGCCCTTGCCGCCGGCGATGGCGGTGCCCCCGACCAGGACCGCGGCGATCGCGTCGAGAGTGAGCGTGCCGCCGAGGTTGGTGGTGGCGCTGGTGTTGAACGCCGCCAGGAAGACGCCGCTGATCGCCAGGCACAGGCCGGAGAACGCCCAGGCCACCACCGTGACCCGGCCTACCGGCAGGCCCGCGGCCCGCGCTGCGGCCCGGTTCTCCCCGACCAGGTACATCTGCCGTCCCGCGGTCGTACGCCGCAGGATCCACTGGGCCAGCACGGTGAGCAGCAGCAGGACGTAGACGGCGAGCGGGAGTCCCAAAGGCGTCGCGTTGAGCACGTCGTAGTCGCCGGACGCGGCGTTCACTGGCGTCCCGCCGCTGAACCAGACCGCGCCGCCGCCGATCGCGAACCCGGCGGCGATCGTCAGCACGATCGGGTTGGCCTCCCAGTAGCCGACCCCGATGCCCTGGACGACGGTGATGGCGACGCCGCACAGCAGGGCGAGCAGCGTGGCCATGACAAGGCCTTGGCCCAGCGCCGCGAGGAAGACCATGGCGACGACCGTGGCGGTCTGCGAGGCCGCCAGCGAGACCGCCGACCCGGCGATCATCACGAGCGTCGCGCCCATCGCGGCGATGCCGACCAGAGCGGTCGACGCGAGGATGGCGCGCGCGTTGTCGAGGGTGAGGAAGCGGTCGGTCGTGACGGCGAGCGGCAGGAGCGCCACCACCAGGAGGCCGAGCGCCACGGTGAGCAGACCGGGCCGGGTATGCCGGCGCGGGGTGTCCGCGGTGGCCGGCCGCGGCGCGGTGAGTCCGTCGGTCGTCGTCATGCCGGGTCCTTCCACTCGGTCATGTCCCGCATCAGCACCGCGCCGTCCGCTCCGCCCTCGTACGTGTCGACCACGCGACCGTCGCGCATCGTGAGGATCACGTCGCCGAGTTCGAGCAGCTCCTCGAGCTCGGTGGAGGCGAAGACCACGACGAGGCCGGTGTCGGCGGCCTCGTGCAGCAGACGGTGGATCGCCGCCCGCCCGCCGATGTCGACGCCGCGGGTCGGCTCGTCCAGCAGCAGGACGTGGACGTCGTCGCGGCCCAGCGAGCGGCCGACGAAGACCTTCTGCTGGTTGCCGCCGCTGAGCGCGAGGACCGGATCGGCGAGCCGATCCTCCGGCAGGCCGGCGAGAGTGGCGAGCGACCGAGCGGTACGCCGTTCGCGCCCCGTACCCACGAGCCCGCCCGCGCCGAGCCGGTCGAGCCTGGTGGCCACGAGGTTCCCGGCGACCGATTTGTCGAGGAACAGTCCCTCGCCCTTGCGGTCGTTGGAGACGAACGCGATCCCGGACCGGGCCGCGCCGACCGGGTCGCGGAACGGGACGGCGCGGCCGCGCAGGTCGACGCTCCCCGTCGCCCGGGGGTGCAGGCCGGCGAGCGCCCGCAGCACGTCGGACGCCCCGCTGCCGAGCTGACCGGCCAGCGCATAGATCCAGCCGGCCCGCGCGGTGAACGTGAAGTCGTCGAGCCGGCCCGGCACGCGCAGGTGCTCGACCCGGAGCGCGTGGGTAAGGTCCGGGTCGGGCCGCCGGGTGGCCTCGAGCCGGTGCGGGGGCTCGCCGAGCATCGTCACGATCAGCCGCTCGACGGTGAGATCCGCGGCTGGGGTGGTCGCGACGTCGCGGCCGTCGCGCAGCACCGTGACCGTGTCGCAGAGCTCGAGCACCTCGGACAACCGGTGTGAGACGAAGACAACCGCGCATCCGCGTGCAGCGACCCGGCGTACCGCGGCGAAGACCCGCCGGCTTTCCGCGGCGCTGAGGGTGGCGGTCGGCTCGTCCAGGATGACCACCCGGGCCCGCTGGCTCAGCGCCTTCGCGATCTCGACGAGCTGGCGCTCTCCCATGCTCAGCGTCGCGACCGGCTGGTCCGGCCGGACCTGGTCGAGGCCCATGTCGTCGAGGACCTCGCGGCAGCGGCTCAACGCGGCCCGCCGCCGCTTGACCAGCGGCGCGTCGATGTCGCCGAGCGACATGTTCTCGAGCACGGTGAGCGCCGGAACCACGCTCAGCTCCTGGTCGACCAGGGCGACGCCGAGCCGCTGCGCGGCCTGGCGGTTGCGCAGGGCGACCGGCTTCCCGTCGAGCAGGATACGGCCGGCGTCGGGCGCGAGCTGCCCCGACAGCATCTTCACGACGGTGCTCTTCCCGGCCCCGTTGTGGCCGCACAAGGCGTGGATCTCGCCGACCCCGACCGTGAAGGAGACCTCCCGCACCGCCGGGACGCCGGCGAATCCACGCGCGAGCGCCTCGACGGTGACGAAGGGCTCCGAGCCTGCGACCGGCTCGTCGGCGGACGCAGTCATGCTGTGCCTACCTTCGGCATGCGCTCCCGGCCCTCGCCTGTGAGGCCGCCGGGCGGTACGGCTGGGTGCCGTTCGGTGCAGTCGCTCATGCCTGGCTGCACTGCTCCTCGAACTGCGAGACGGTCGCGGCCGTGACCCGGTCCTCCTTGACCAGCTCGCTCTGCGGTGGGTTCTCGCCGTTGAAGTAGCGCTTGACGTAGTCGGCGGTCTGCTTCGCGATCGTGATCGGGTCTTCGGTGGCGGTGCCATACATCTCGCCCGCCTTGATCGCCGTGATGCCGGCCTTGAAGCAGTTGCCGCCGGTCACGACGAGCCCGTCCTTGCCACCCACCTTGCAGCCCGCCTGTTTGGCCGCCTGCACGATCGGCAGCGCCATGTAATCGGCCATGCCGTACGCGGCCTGGATGCCGTCGCAGCCGTGCTTGGCGAACAGCTGCTGAGCGACCTTGCCGGACGCCGTCGGGTCCCAGTTGGTGTCCTGGTCCTCGATCACCTGGTACTGCGGCGCGGTCGCCATCACCTTGGCGAAACCCTTCATGCGGTCCTGGGTGACCAGCATCGACTTGGTGCCGGACAGCACGATCACCTTGCCGGATGCGCTCCCCTTCGCTTTCAGCCCCTCGATGATGTTCTCCGCCGCGAATTCACCGAGCTTCTCGTTGTCCGACAGCACCGACATGACGTCCTTCTCGACCGACGGGTCAGGCCGGCCGTCGACGATGAGCACCGGGACCCGGGCCTGCTTGGCCTTCTGGATCGGGACCGCCATCGCCGTGGTGTCCCACAGCGCGGAGACGATGAGGTCCGGCTTCTGCGAGACCGCCTGGTTGAAGTTCTGCACCTGGGAGCCCGCGTCCATGCTGGCAAGGTCGTTGACCTTGATGCCGGTCGAGGCGAGCTCCGCCTTGAAGGTCTTGTTGTACGCGGCGCCCCACGGGCTGGCGTCGCCGTACCCGACGAAGGCGATCGTCTTGCCCTGGGTCCCGCCGCCCCCGCCGGCGTCGGCGGCGGAGGAGCCGCCGGACGAACCGCCGCAGGCCGCGGTGGCCAGGATCAAGCCGAAGGCGCCGGTGACAAGACCGGCGCGGTGTGTTCGAGTCCGGAACATGGGATCTCCTCCGAGAGAGGGGGCGTCGAGGACGAAAGAGAGGCCGGCGATCGCCGCTGACTAAGCGCATAGTCACCTGATAGCGTGAGTGTGTCAACCGTCACATGTAGGTGGCGCGGTGGAAATGGGAGAGTCCGCACCGGGTGGTCTGGATTCGGCAGCACGTCCCGAACGTGTACGGTCGCCGGCATCGGCGAGGAAGGCGGCAGGCACCCGATGGCCAAGAGACAGGCCCGATTCACCACGCAGGACCTCGAGGGGCTTCCGGAGCTGGAGGACGACTCGCCGGCGCTCTGGGACGAGTCGTTGGGCGACGTGCCGCGGCGGCTGCTCACCTCCGCGGTGCGCTGCTTCGCGTCCAACGGCTTCCACGCGACGACCACCCGCGACATCTCCAGCGGGGTCGGGCTCAGCCCCGGCGCGCTCTATGTGCACTTCCCGTCGAAAGAGATCGTTCTCTTCGAGATCATTCGCACCGCCCACCAGCGTGTCCTGGCCTACCTCACCGAGCCGGCGGTGCTGACGATCGAGGACCCGGTGCGCCATCTCCAGGCGCTGGTGGCCCGATACACCGAGTGGCACGCCCGCAACCACGTCGCGGCCCGTGTCAGCCAGTACGAGCTGGCCGGCCTCTCCGCGGAACACTACGAAGAGATCCTGGAGACGCGGCACCGGACCAACGACGTCTTCCGGGCTGCGGTCGAACGCGGTGTCACGACCGGAAAATTTGCCGATGTCGATGTCAAGCGGGTGTCCCGGGCCATCCTCTCGCTCGGCATCGACCTGGTCCGGTGGTACCGCCGCGACGGCTCCGACTCGCCGGAACAGCTGGCGGAGTTCACTGCCCAGCTGGCGCTCAAGATGGCCATGACACCCGACCTCGACCTCGGTCCGGCCCCGCTGGGCACGCCGGCCACCTTCTCGGCGTGACCCGGCCACCGGCTCAGCCCGCAGCGGCGCGGCCTTGAGGCCGGCGAGCACCGAAGGGCGGACCCAGGTCGCCGGCGGTGCGAGCCGTGCTGCTCGGTACGCCGCTGCGACGATGGCGTTGTCGGGTTCGGCCCATACAACCTCGAAGAAGTTTGTCCTCTGTATCGGCGACGTACGCGGACCTGCCGGGAAAGAACTCCGCATCCGTCGGTTCCTTGGTGATCCGCCCTCCCGCAGCGCGGAACCGATCCGCCAGGCGATCAACCTCGGATGCATGACGCACAACGATGCCGATGGTGAACCGGATACCGCCGCGGCCGAGCTCATGGTCGCCGCGCCCATTGGCGGCGAGCTTCGTCGCGGAGAACAACGCCAGCACCGCTCCGATCCGCGAGGCTATTGCAGCGACCACTGCTGGTTGCCTTGGCCGCCGGCGACGCAGGCGTAGATCTGCAGTCCGGTCCCGTTACCGGTGCCTTGGCCGATGGCGTCGAGGCACTTGCCGGACGCGGTGTTGACCAGGTTGCCGTTGCCTTGCAACGTCCACTTCTGCGCGCCGCTGCCGTTGCAGGTCCACAGGTTCACGGCCGTGCCGTCACTGCCGGCGTTGAGACACTTACCGCTTTGCGGGTTGACGAGGGTGTTGTTGGTGTAGCTCCACGCCTGGTTCCACTGCCCGGTGCAGTCGTACAGCTGCAACCGGGCGCCGTCAGCGGTGTTGTAGCCGGAGATGTCCGCGCAGCGGCCACTGGCCGTGCCCTTGAGCGCACCGCCGCTCGGTGGCGGAGTGGTGACCGGCGGGAGGTGGCCGCTGCCACCAGACGGAGTTCGCCCGGTGGCAGCGGCTCAGCAGCCGGAGCAGGACACCGCTAGCGCTGCAGGGTGAGCAGGCCCGGACGCCACGGCAGGTTGTTGTAGTCGCCGCCGGCAGCGGGATCCTTGCCCTGGTAGAGCAACTGCAGGTTGCACGGGTCGACGGTCTTGGTCTGATCGGGGTTGTTGCGGACCAGATCACCGTGGCTGATGTCGTTGGTCCAGGTGGCGCCGCTGTTGGCCTTGCCCGCGAACGGGTTGCTCTCGGTGGCGGCCTGCGGAGTCCACGAACCGCTCAGGCTGGACGAGGTGAACGAGCGGAAGTAGCGACCCTGACTCCCGATCGCCTCGACGATCATCAGGTACTGGTTCTGGCCCTGGACCTTGTAGACCTCGACCGCTTCGAAGAGGTTGTTCGTCGAGTCGCTCATGATCGTCGTGTACGACGCCCCGAAGCTGCCCGGGAAGTTCCCGATCGGCATGCTCGCCCGGTAGATCTTGCCGTTGTCCCCGGCGAAGAACAGGTACATGTTCTGGTCGTCACCGATGAGGGTCTGGTCGATCACACCGTACGGAGCGTCGGCGATCGTCCCGGTGAACAGCGTCTGTACGCCGGACCAGCCGTTGGCGTTGGTCGGATCGGTGGAGGTCTTGTAGCTGAACGAGGTCGGACCCCACTGATAGGCCAGCACCCAGATGTTCTTCGGGGCGAAGTAGAGCAGCGTGGGCGCCACCGTGCCCTGGCTCATCCCGTTCTGGCCCGCCGAGGCCATGTCCGACCAGTTCGTGAACGGGGTGAAGTTCATCGAGCCGTACGAGCCGTTCGAGACGTTCGACGCGTAGACCAGGTGCTTGCCGTTGTAGACGACGTTGGTGAAGTCCTTCAGCGAGGTCCAACCGTTCTTCGGGTTGGCCAGCGAACCCGAAGAACTCCACCGGTACGACGACGGAAGCGTGCACGTGCTGCCGGTCGGCGTCGGTGTGGGCGAGGTGGTCGGTGTCGGCGAGGTGGTGCCGCCCCCGAGGGAGACGAGCTGGAACTGCTGGTTCGCCTGTCCGTGGCAGTCGTACAACTGGACCTGCTGACCGTTGCCCGTGCCCCAGACGTCGAGGCACCGCCCGGACTGCACGCCGGTGATGGTGCCATTGGAGTTGACGTTCCACTGCTGGTTTGTCTGCCCGTTGCAGCTGTATATCTGGATCGCCGCGGAGTTGCCGGAGCCGGCGGCGTCCAGGCACATGGTGCCGTACACCGTCAGTTGCTTGTTGGAGGTGTACGTCCATTGCTGGTTGGACTGGCGGTTGCAGTCGTACAGAGCAACCCGCGTGCCGTTGTTCTGCGAGGCGTTCGGCACGTCGATGCACCGACCCGACTGCGTACCCCTGATCTCGTTCGCGCCGCTCGGCGAGGTGGGCGTCGGACTGGTGGGTGTCGGCCCGGTGGGCGTGGGGCCGGTTGGTGTGGGTGTGGCGGCGTTGAGTGCGTTGAGGACCGAGGTGTAGGCGGCTTTCTTGTTGCCCGAGCCGTCGAACAGCAGCGGGCTCTCGCCGGAGCGCCAGGAGTCGCTGTCACGCACCCCCCACACGGTGATGCCCAGGCAGCGGGCCACGTTCATGCACGCTTGGGTCAGGCCGGCGTACTGGGAGGTGGAGGAGTTGGTGACGTCGACCTCGGTCAGCGCCACGTCCACGCCGGCGTTGGCGAAGTTGGTCAGCGTGGTCTGGAAGTTGCCGGGCAGCGAGCTGCCGCCGGTGAAGTGGGTCTGCAGGCCCACGCAGTCGATGGGTACGCCGCGGGACTTGAAGTCCCTGACCATGTTGAGCACGGCCACGGTCTTGGCGTACGTCGCGTTCTCGATGTTGTAGTCGTTGTAGCAGAGCTTGACCGACGGGTCGGCGTTGCGGGCGGTGCGGAACGCCACCTCGATCCAGTCGTTGCCGGTGTTCTGCAGGTTGGAGTTGCGGCGGCTGCCGTCCTCGTTGAAGGCCTCGTTGACGACGTCCCAGGCGGCGAGCTTGCCCTTGTAGTGGGCCATCACGCCGTTGATGTGATCGATCATCGCCTGGCGCAGGCTGCTGCCGCTGAGGCTCTGCATCCAGCCGGGTTGCTGGCCGTGCCACGCGAGGGTGTGGCCGCGGACCTTCATGCCGCGCTGGGTCGCCCAGTTGTAGATCTGGTCGCCGGAGCTGAAATTGAACTGGCCACGGTTGGGCTCGGTCGCGTCCGGCTTCATCTCGTTCTCGGCGGTCACCATGTTGAACTCGCGTCCGGCGATCGTGCTGTAGGTCGAGTCGCCGAGCCGGCCGGCCGCGATCGCGGTGCCGAAGTAGCGGCCCGACTGGGCCGCGGCGGCACCCAGCGTGCTGGCCGCCGCCTCCGCGGACGGGATGAGGACCGCCGTGCCGGCCGCCGCCAGCAGACCCGTCGCGGCGGCCAACACCAAACGGTACCGGCTGGATCTCTTCAAGCGATTCATGACACTCCTTGTGACCTCGTGCTCGGAGGGACGGTGGACGCCCTCTGCTGCACCTGCGCTCGCCCGCGGCCCAGGTGCGGCAAACACCGCCGGGTGGCGGCGCGGCTGTCTTCTCGATTTGTGGCGTGCCGGTTGCCGGCGTCGGCCGCGCGGGTGTGGCGCTCTCGAGGCGGTGACGGGCCGCCCTGTGCGCCGCCGCGGCGACCGCCTTCGCGAGGCTCCTGCGGGGGCGGGTGAGCCATCGGGTTTCGGGATTGACGCAGACCCGAATCTGCAATATTCCGAAACATTCCGGCAACTTTCGGCGAACGCTACCTCTGAAGCCAGCTACTGGTCAATGCCTCCGGAAGCGTTCAGGATCTTTCGACTCTGTATGGGCTTTGCTGGAAGCGGTGTCGCGGTCGCGCGATTAGGCCATCGACGCAGAGCGATGGTCTCGACGCTCATACATTGACCGATGTTACAGTCCGCGAAGGTCGCTTGGCCGGAAGTACCGGAGCCGCCTTGGAACTTTTAGATTAGGCAGCTGGGGGCCATCGCTGTTGCGCGCGAAGGCGGCTACACAACGTGTCCGTGGCCCACCGCTCTCACCGATCACTGGCCCAGCCGCGGTCGCGCCCGAGCAACAGGTAGAGCTCGGGGCTGAGCAGGCCGGACGGCAGATCGCCGCCTCTCCGACGGGCATGCTCACGCGCGCGCCCGGTTCGCCGGCCGGCATCTGCGCTGCGTTGCGCCGGACGACGTAACGCGGGTCGACGCCGTAGGACCACGCGCCTTATCGCCGGCGTTCAGCAGGATGCGCTTGTTACCGAAGACAACCACCGCATCGTCACGCGCGGACCGGCAAAGCTCGGGAATCCGCCAAGGATCGACGCCAACGACCAAGTGACACGCCCCGATGTAACACTTTTCCGGCTGTAAACTGACGGGATCTATTCACCGATGATGAAAAGTCATCTCGATCAGATTTCCACCTTGTCCGGCCGGCGCCGGCTCGACGGCTTGCCTCTGGGCGAGAACGCAGTGTCGGTCGACGAACATCGGGCGGGTGCGTTACTCTTCGAAGCTCGTCAATGTCTTTGCCCGAAGAGGATTCGCATGAATTCGCGGAGCGCACTGGTTACGGCGGGCTCAGTCGGCCTACTGCTCATGGCGAGCACGGCGGCGGCGAGGGTCGCGCAGGCCGACGACCTGCCCCCCGGCGCGCCTCCCGGCGTCTGCGCGGTCGATGCCGAGTATGGTCCACCGCTCTCCTCGGCGACGACCACCGCTGCCCGGCTCGTCGGCGGCCAAGCCTTTCTCGAAGGTCCCGTGTGGGTCGCCGATCACGGCTTTCTGCTGATGTCCGACATGGCCGCGGCCACCGGACCGCAGCGAGTACAGCCGTCGACAATTCTGCGCTATACCCCGGGTTCGGCAGTCGTAGAAACGGCGATCGCCGACTCCGGCAGTAACGGCCTGGCGCTTTCCCCGGACGGCCAGTCGATCGTCGCGGCTACTCACGACCAGCGCAGCATCTCCCGTTATCAGCTCGCCGACTCTTCCCGTACGGTCGTTGCCGCCGATTTCCTCGGTGCGGCGTTCAACTCGCCGAACGACGTGACGATCCGCTCCGACGGCGTCGTCTATTTCACCGATCCGGATTTCCAGCGCGGCGGCCGAGCCGACGCGATGAAGGGCCGAACGAGCGTGTTCCGGGTCTCCGGCGGAGCCGTATCGCTGGTCGACGACGGCCTGCGGGAACCGAACGGCATCGCGCTGTCCCCGGACGGCGGCACTCTCTACGTCGGCGCATACGGCGAGAACAAGATCTACAGCTATCCGGTACGGGCGGACGGCAGCACCGGCGCCCGAACGCCCTTCGCGTCCGTTGCCGGACCCGACGGGGTGACGATCGACTGCGCCGGCAACGTCTACTGGGCGTCCGGACGGGACGGCCTCGTCCACGTCTTCGCGCCGGAGGGTGCGGAACTCGGAACCGTCGCCTCCGGCGCCGGGACCACGAACGTCGCTTTCGGCGGCGACGACCGGCAGACCCTGTTCATCACTTCCGGGCGTACGGGCGACTCCGGGCTCTACAGCGTGCGTCTCGGCGTGCCCGGCTACCCGTACTGAAAATTGTTGTCGGAGGGTACGCACATGCTGTCACGACGCGCTGTCCTTGCCCTGTTCGCCGCTTGCGCGGTGCTGGCCGGTGTAACGGCGGCCGATGACCCGTCGGCGCGGGCGGCCGCGGCCGATACCCAGCCGCCGACCGTACCGACCGGCCTGGATGCCAGTGACGTCGGTTGCGCCGCCGTGACGTTGAGTTGGTCGGCGGCAACCGACGACACCGGCGTCGCGTTCTACGACCTCTACCACGACGGCCAGGCGATCGGTTCCACCACCGCGGAGGTACGCACGACCACGCTGGGCATGGTCGCCGGCGCGCGGTGGGGCTTCTACGTCAACGCCCGTGACGCCGCCGGCAACGTCTCGCAAGCCAGCAACACGGTGTGGGTCACCGCGCCCTTCTGTTCGCAGGACACCACCGCACCCACCGTCCCGGCCGGTCTCACCGGCCGGGCCGTCGGCACCGCGGTCACCCTGAATTGGGCCACCGCCACCGACGACGTAGCCGTCACGGGTTACGACGTGTTGCGCGACGGCACCAAGGTCGGCGTCCTGGCCGGCTCGGCCGCCGGCCCGCCGGACACCACCTTCACCGACGTCGGACTGACCGTCGACACCGATTACGCGTACGCGGTAGTCGCGCGCGACGCGCAGGGCAACACCTCGCAACCGAGCGACTCGGTACAGGTACGCACCGGAAGTTCGTGTGCTGCCGTGTGCGGCATCACCCAGGTGACCACCGAGCGTGACCTGCCATGGGGTCTGGTGCAGCTGCCGGACGGGACTGTCCTCTATGGGCAGCGCGACCTGTTCTCCATCCAGGCGATGGCACCGGACGGCACGAACAAGCACAGCATCGGGAAAGTGCCGGACGCGGCGGGCACCGACGGCGAGGGCGGGGTGCTCGGGCTGGCCGTCTCGCCGACCTTCGCCACCGATCACTGGGTGTACGTGTACCACACGACGGCAACGGACAACCGCATCGTCCGCTTCGAGTACGACGGCACGCTGCGAACCGAGACCCGGGAGATTCTCGTGACCGGGATCCCGCGCAACAAGTACCACAACGGCGGCCGCCTGCGGTTCGGCCCGGACGGCAAACTCTACGCGGCCGCCGGCGACGGTCAGGATCCCGACCAGGCGCAGGACCTCACCAGCCTTGGCGGAAAGGTGCTGCGGCTCAACCCGGACGGCAGCGTCCCGGAGGACAACCCGTTCCCCGGCAGCTTCGTCTGGAGCTACGGGCACCGCAACCCGCAGGGCATTGCCTTCGACTCCCAGGGCCGGCTGTGGGAACAGGAGTTCGGCAACAACGTGATGGACGAGACCAACCTCGTCGTCAAGGGCGGTAACTACGGCTGGCCGGCCTGCGAAGGCACGATCGGCGACGCCTGCGTCGCCCCGGGCTTCGTCGCGCCCGTTCAGACCTATCCCGTCGCGTCGGCCTCCTGCAGCGGCATGGCAATCGTGCATGACGTTCTCTACATCGCCTGCCTGCGCGGCACCCGGCTGTACCGCGCGGTGATCGACGGCGATCGGCTGACCGGCATCCAGCAGTACTACGTCGGCGCCTACGGCCGCCTGCGCACCGTCGAGCCGACGATCGACGGCAACCTGTGGCTGACCACCAGCACCCGAGGAGACAAGGACAGCGTTCCACAGAACAGCAACGAGAGAATCTTCGAGCTGACCCTGGGCGAGGGCTGACCCTGGGCGAGGGCTGATCCGGCGGGGGAAGCTCATCGCCGAGCCGGCAGGCCACACCGACGGTAGGTCCGTCGTGCCGGGCCGGCGTCGCGTGCCGGGTCTCAGTCCAGGCTGTCGGCGATGAAGGTGAGGGTGAGCTGCTCGAGCCGGCGCCGGAAGGCGTTGGGGCCGTCGCGCAGGGGTCCCTGTCCGGTGAGCACCGCCAGCCCGTGCACCGCCGACCAGATCGGGTATTCGATGCCGTCCCGGCGCTCCCGATCGAGGACACCGGCGTCGACGAGTTCGTCCAGCACGGACCGGAGCTGGCCCAGCGGCGTGCTGTCCCGCCCCGTTTCGTCGTCCGGAGCGGCGTAAGCGTGTTGCTGCGGCACCGCGAATGCGGTGGCGAACAGCCCCGGTTCCTGGCGAGCGAAGTCCAGGTACGCGGTGCCGATCGCGCCCAGGCGGCGGCGGGCGGCTATGGCGTTGCCGTGGGCGCCACCGACCCGGGCGACGCCGGCGGCCATGCGGTCGGTGAGCCGGCGCATGGCGGCCGCGCAGACCGCGGCCAGCAGCTCGTCACGGTCGGCGAAGTGCCGGTAGGCGGCGTTGGGCACGACGCCGACCTGCCGGGTCGCCTCGCGCAGCGAAACGGCGTCCGGCCCTCCGGTACGGGCCAGCTCGAGCCCCGCGGCCACCAGGCCGTCGCGGACCGCGCCGCGCGGACGGCGCCGCCGCGGCGCCTGCTGCGGCTCCCCCGGCGGTCGGCTGGTTGTCACGATCACAGGATAGCAAGTGGACGGCGTCCACTTTCCGCATTACAGTGGACAGCGTCCACTAAATGAGGGGTGTCCGATGAGCAGAAGCAGCACGGCCGACCGGCCGCAGCGAGACCGAGCGCCGGTGACGGCCGAGGAATGGTTCGCCGGCGGGCAACGGATCCCGTACGACCCGGGTTGCGCGAGGGTGCTCACCGAGGAGGAGGCCGCGGCGAAACCGGGCACTCTCCGGGTCTTCCAGCGCGTGATTCCGGCCGAACGGAGCCCGCAGGCAGGGTGGGTCACGCTGCTGCCCGGCTTCCCGGATGGCTCGTACGGGTGGGCCCAGGTGGACCGGATGCTCGGCGACGACCCGGGCCCGCGGCTGTACGTGGAGCCGGTCGGGCAGGGCGACTCGGACAAGCCCGGCGACTATCCCTACTCCACGATGGAGCGCGCGGACCTGGTCGAGGCGTTGTGGCGGCACCACGATGTGCGCCGCACCGTCGTCGTCACCTTCGACTACACGTCGCTGGCCCTGCTCGAGCTGCTTCGCCGCCGGCTGGAGCGGGCCGCCTCCGGCGACCCTCCCGTCCCGGAGGTCACGGCTGTCCTCCTGGTGAACGGCGGCCTGTTCGCCGACGCGCACACCCACCCCTGGCTGGGCACTCCCCTGCTGCGTACCCGGCTGGGCGCCTTGGGAATGCGGCGTGCGCAGCGCTCGCCGCGCCAGTTGGACGGCGCGATGAAACGGGCACGCATGTACTCCCGCACCTACCGCCCCAGCCCGGAGCAACTGGCCGGGCTGCGCTCGGCGATCACCCGCCGGGAGGGGGCGGCGTTCCTCCACAACGCCGCCGGATTCGTCGGCGAGCACCGCCGCAACGCCGAACGCTGGGATCTCGCCGCCATCGCCCGCGACCTGGACGGCGCGGTCGCCCTCTACGTCGCCGGCAGCGACGAGGACCCCTACGAGCACCGGCAGATCGCGGCCACCCGCGAGCGCGTACCCGACGCCGAGGTGCTGACCTTCCCCGGCGGCCACCTCACCACCAGCGAACACCCCGACCTGCTCGCCGCCGCGATCCGGGACATCGCCGCGCGCCACGGCGCGGGCGGCCCCGGCGCCGCGCACCGATGACCTGAACCACCAAACCGAAGGGGACCGACATGACCAGGATGACCCCCTTGCTCGTACGCAACGAGCAGTTCGCCCGTACGTACACCGCGGCGGCACTCGGCGTGCCCGCGACGCCGCTGCTGGTCGTCACCTGCCTCGACCACCGGGTCGATCCCGCCGCCGTCCTCGGGCTCCGGCTCGGCGACGCGCCCGTCATCCGCAACGCAGGGGGACGCGTCTCCTCCCCGGGCGTGATCATGGTTCTTTCGCGGGGGTGGATGCCGCGGGACGGTCAGGCCGCTTCGTGTCGGCCCGGCCGCGAGGCGAGGACGACAGGGCCGGTGTCGCCGGGCGGGTTGACCTGCTCGAGCCTGCGACGTGGCTGGTCCGGGGAGTGGAGGGTCAGCCGCAGGCCCACGGCCGCGACGATCAGACCGGCGACAGTGGTGGCTCCGTGCTCTTCGGTTGGCCCCGCCCGCCGAGGTGTCCGTCGCCCTGGCTTGGCTGGCCCGCCAGGCGGCCGCAGACCTCACCGGCCCGACCCGGCAACGGCTTCACGCCTGCGGCGACGACGCCTGCTCCGGGATCTTCATCGACCATACCGGCCGACGGCGCTGGTGCTCGGACGAACGCTGCGGCGTCCGCGCCCGCGTGCGTGCGCAACGCGCCCGAGCCCGGGCAGCGGATTAGCCCGAGGCCCGGCCGGGCACGGTCGAGAGGGTCGTCGATCCGGCCGGCCGGCCGTGGTCAGGCCCGCCGTTCTTCGAGGAGCTGCTTGAGAACGCCGAGGTTGGCCGCCACCGCCGACTTGATGCCGGAGGCTGCCAAGGGGGCGACGAGCCGCATCGGACCCGAGGGCTGCAGTTTCATGGTGTTGGTGAGCACGGTGCCGCTCCCGGCCGGGACGAGCAGATAGGTGACCTCGGAGTGGAAGGGTCCGAGAGCACCCCGGATCGAGAGTCTGTGGTCGCGCTCGAACTCGGTGACTTCGAAGGTCTCCTCGCTTCGAGCGGGAAGTGTCCGGGTCTGCCGGAAGCGTGAGCCGACACCGACCGCGCCATCGGAGATCTTCCGGGTGTCGCTGATCGCGTAGTTCCACCGCGGCACGTTCTCGAAGTCGGCGAGGAATCCGAACACCTCGGCGAGCTCACGGTCGATCGTGATCGTGTTGGTGAACTTCATGGGAGCCGTTCTCCTCACTGTGCGATGTTTCCAGCAGGTCGTGCAGGCGCCCGCGGGCCGGGCCGGACCGGGCCGCCGTCCGGTCGATGACCCGCAGAGGCGCGGGTGCGCAGCGATTCCACGAGCAGACCGAGCCCGTACTCGAACTGGTCGGCGGACGCCGCCGAGGCCAGGTCCCGGCGCAACGCGTGCAGATGCGGGTAGTCGGCCGGGTCGAGCGCGTCGATGGCGCTGTTCCACGAGGACACGTAGGCCTCTTCCGGCTGCTGGTGGACCCGCGGCAACTCCCACATGACGGAGCCGAAGACGTAGGTGAACAGGCTGTAGAACGCGCGCACCGCGTCGCCGGGGGCGAAGCCGGCGCGGATCAGAACGCCGTGAACGGTCTCGAGTTGAGCGAAGACCTGTCCGACCGTCAGCCCGTGGTCGGCGAGGATGCGCCCGAGCGCGGGATGGGCGATCGCCGCCTCCCGGAGTGCTCGCAGGTAGCCGACGACGCGGCCCTCCCAGTCATCGACGGCGCCGTCCGGTACTTCGATCTGTCCCATGACCCGTTCGGCAACCGCGTCGACGAGGTCGCGTTTGTCACTGACGTGGCGATAGAGCGACATCGTTCCGACCCCGAGGTGCCGGGCGACATTCGGCATCGTCACCGCCTCGAGACCCGCTTCGTCGATCAGCTCCAACGCCGCCTTGACGATCACCGCCCGAGACAGCGTGTTGCGCGGCGCCCGCTTCGGCGCGCCGCCTGAACCTTCCGCCGGCATCCTGCCTCCCATTTTGCGTATGACGTACGCTATCACTAGCGTACGTCATACGCTACTGGATCGGAAATTCGAGCCTTCACGAGTCGG
Source organism: Actinoplanes sp. NPDC051513 (assembly GCF_044454685.1). NCBI lineage: Bacteria > Bacillati > Actinomycetota > Actinomycetes > Micromonosporales > Micromonosporaceae > Actinoplanes > Actinoplanes sp. NPDC051513. The sequence continues at coordinate 80,314 of NZ_JBITDW010000030.1, read as the reverse complement.
TGAACAACGAGCTGGTGCGGTTCTTCGCCTGAGGATCACCGCTCGCCTGCCGGCGTAGCGAGGCGTCCAGGCCGTCGACCATCCGGGCGAAGGTCACGTCGACCGACTGCGGCAGGCCGAAGCCGCCGGCGGCCTCCAGGCTGACGAAGCCGTGCAGGGCGACCCGCAGGATTCGGATGGCGTGGATCCGGTCATCGCCCTGGATCCCGTAGCCGGCGACGACGGCGTCCAGAACGGCGACGGCCGCGGCGCCGACGGCCAGGTGCTCGTCGTCGTCCGGAGCGGGCGCGCGCACACTGGCCGCGCACCGCGCCGGGTACGCGTGGGCGTACTCCCGGTAGGCCCCGGCGATCGCCTCCAGCGCCGTACGCCCGGAGCGCCCCACCGCGGCCCGGGTCAGCGCGCCGGTCAGCTCGCGCACGCCGAGCACCGCCAGGTCGCGGCGCAGCCCGTCCAGGCTGTCGATGTGCTTGTACAGGCTGGGCAGGGACACGCCGAGCCGCTTGGCGACGGTGGCCAGGGTCAGCCGGTCAAGGCCCTGCTCGTCGGCGACGACCGCGGCCTCGGCGACCACGCGGGCCCGGGTCAGACCCGCACGGGGCATCAGCGCGCCCCGGTGCGCGTCCGGCGGCTCACGGCCAGGCAGGCCGCGGTGACGAAGACCAGCAGGAGCGGAAGCGACACGTACGCGGCCATGCTCAGGGTGTCGGACAGCAGCAGGAATCCCAGGCCGGAGACGGCGATGGCGACGGCCAGGGCCAGACCCAGGAACCCGATCCAGCGGGGAAGCCGGCCGCGCCGGGCCAGGTTCCATCCGAGAACCGCGACCGCCGCCAGCAGCAGCATCTTCACGCCGTCCGCGCGGTTGACGACCTGCGTCAGGGCGAGCGCCGCGCCGGCTCGCTCGTGCGGGACCGCCCACCCGGTCAGCGCGACGCCCAATCCGCACTGAGCCACCGAAATGGCCGCCGCGACCAGGCCGGCGCCGGTGAACCAGCGGCCGGCGCGCCCGCCACCCGCCCGGCCCACGGCGACGACCGCCACGGCCAGCAGCAGGCCGGCGACGCCTTCGGTGAGCAGGAACTGGACGAGCGCCGCGCCGGTGTGCCCGGCGTAGCTGGACAGGATCTCGGCACCGGTGGAGTGCACGGTGGTGCCGGACGAGGCGATGCTCAAACCCACGATCCACGTCGCCGGATACGCGACGGCGGCGGTGACCGCCGCGATGGTGAGGTAACGCGCGGAACGGCGGGCGCGCGGAGCTTCCGCGCCGGCGGTGGACGGTGTGACGGCGGTAGTGGCGCTCACGGCACTCCCCTAGCTAGTGTCATTAACTTAATGGTTAATGCTACTAGCTTACCTCGGTGCGGCGGCGGTCGTCACCCGCAGGGGCGGCATGAACGGCGGCGAGCTGGGTACCAAAGCCGGTCAGCACAGCAGGTCCTGCGAGCACGTCTTGCGAGCATCTCTTTCAAGCTGGAGGACAGGGTCATGGCGACTACGGAGGCGCTTCCCGAACTGGTCGACAAGCTCTATGCCGCGCAGGAACGGATCGACCGAGACGAGATCTACCGCCGGGCGGTCGCCGCGGAGTTGCCGCCCGACGACATTGCCGTGCTCGAGCGGTTGCCCGAGGGCGAGTACGCCGAGGACGAGCTGAACGAAGCCATCGCCCAGATCGCCAAGCCCGGCGCCTCCCCCCTGAGCATTGACGAGGAACCCACCGACTGACGCGCGCCTGTCCCCCTTTGTGCGAGGACGTCCGGCACTGGATGCTGATGCCGTGAACACGTCGACCAGTGATGGCTCAACCGGACGGGCAACGTACCGGCGCTCCACGGGATCCCCGCGCGGCGAGGCGCGGCGGCGGGAGCTGCTGGATCGCGTCACCGACGACCTTGCGAGCAACGGACTCGTGGAGTTCTCGCTTCGACGTGCGGCGCGCGCGGCGGGCACGACGCACAAGGTGCTTCTGTACTACTTCAACGGAGCCGACGACCTGCTCGACCAAGCGATCCTCAGGCTGCGCGACAGGCGCATCGACAACGCGATGGCCGCTGTACGGCAAGGGCCGGCGGGTCAGACGTTGGCGGATCGCGTACGCGCCACGTGGCCCGCAATCATCGGAGCGGAGTCACGCGTACTCGACCAAGCTATCGGCTTGACGATGTACGACCCCGACCGCTACGCGAACCTCGGCAAGGGCGCGTCGCAGCAGTACCTGCCTTCGGTGCTGTCCCTCTGCCCCGAGCACTGGTCGGACCAGCGGAAGCTCCAGGTCGCCGAGATGATCCTCGCTTCATCAGCGGCGACGAGCGGTGCGCCGCCTGGCACTATCCGGGATCCAACGGCGCCTGTGTGATCATGGCCGGCGGCTTCGCCGTGACGAAGGAAGCGGCCACCGATCTGTTCGCCGAACGGTTCCACGAGGCCGGGTTCTCCGTGCTCGCATTTGACTACCGCCATCTCGGGGAGAGCGACGGTCAACCGCGCTTGGTCCTGCCCATCCGCGACCAGCTCGCCGATTGGGAGGCCAGCGCCGGCCTCGATTGGTCGGGCTCACCGGCGCACCGGGGACTGTCGCCATGCTGACGACGCCGGATGCCGCGGCGGGCGATCATGCGCTACGCGCGCACCGGTACCCGGAATGGCAACGGCAGGTCGCCGCTCGATCTGCGCTGAACATGGTCTTCTACCGGCCGGGCCGCGACGCCGCACGGGTCCGTTGCCCGCTTCTGGTCGTCGTGGCTGAGAACGACCGATCAACCCCGACAAGGCTCACCGTACGCGCGACGCGCGCCGCCGCGTCCGCGGAGCTCGTCCGGATACCGGGCGGACATTACGAGCCGTTCCTGGCGGGACACGCGCGGGCCATCGAGGCCGAGTTGTCGTTCCTGCGCCGGCACGTGCTGGGCAACCAGTCGCCCGGTGGCTCCGAGACCCCGGCGGACGCCGAGGCACCAAGGGAGACGGCATGAGGCGGATCGAGCTCTCGGCCGGTTGATCCGCCCAGCAACCCCGATCGTGAGATCGGCGCGCCGGGGATGAGACAGTTGCGGCATGACCGGTACGCCGCCGCAGGGTCCCGCTCGGGTTCGGTCGCGCCCGCGGCCGGAGGGCAGGCGCAGGCTCACGCGCGAGGTGATCGTGGCGGCCGGCCTGCGCCTCGCCGATGCCGAGGGCCTCGACGCCGTATCGATCCGCGGGCTCGCCGCGATGCTGGGAGCACGGCCGATGTCGCTGTACAGGCACATCGAGCGCAAGGAGGACCTGCTCGACCTGATGTTCGACGATCTCGCCGGCGCCGTGCTCGAGGATGGACCGCTGCCGTCCGGGTGGCGTGACGCGTTGATGGTCGTCGCCGACCGCAAGCGTCGCGTCTGCCTCGCCCACCCGTGGGCGGCGGCCTTGTACGCGCGCCGGCCGCGAATCGGTCCGAACAGCGTGATGCAGTTGGAGCTGGCGATCGCGGCCCTGCGCCCGCTGACCGCGGATCTCGTGCAGGCGGTCCGGGTGGTCAACGCCGTCGATGACTACACGATCGGGCATGTGACCCGGGAACTGATCTACGACGCCGGCGGCGAGGCGGACTGGAGCCAGGCGATGCGGCCGTACCTGACCGGGCTTGCGGACAGCGGCCGGTACCCGACGTTGGCACCACTGCTGGCTGACCCGGTGCGCGACGACAGCGACGCCACGTTCGCCGCCGGCCTAGGGTGGCTCCTCGACGGCATCGCGAAGTCGTTCGGCCGGGACGGCTGAGGCACGCGAAGGCGTCGGCACGGCCAGGTCCAGCGGCGGTGTCGGGAAGCCGCCGGACGGCGGCGCCGGAACGGCGCGGTGTGCAGGCAGCCGGCGTGGCCGGGCCAGCAAGATCAGTACGAGCAGCGCGACGAACCCGGCGAACACCACCGAGCGTGCGGCCGGGCTCGACGCGGTCACCCGAGCGACGACCTTCCGCTCGAACACGATGACGAAGATCGTCATGAAAGTGAGGAACAGGAAGATCGCCACAGTCTTGACCAGGATCATCCACCAGGAGTCCGAGGGCATCATGCGTACACCGTATCGCTTCATCGCACGCCGTGCGATACTGTGCCGCCGGCCCAGCGCATGTCACATCTGCGATGTGCCGGCCGTCTCATTGAAGACATAGAGCTGAACTGCGAAGGAGTGGGAGGGCGCCGTGCCGGACGAGAACAAGAAACACGCGTTGTACCAGGCTCTGGTGGACCGGGTCCTGAACGGAGAGGGCCGGGCGTCCGCGCGGTTACGCGCTCAGGCGTTCCGGAACGAAGGAGTGCCCCCGCCGCTGGACTCGCTGGTTGCCAAGATCGCCGCGAGGCCCACCGAGATCACGACGGCGGACTTCATCGCGGCGAAGGCGGCCGGCCGCAGCGAAGACGAGTTGTTCGAGGTGGTGGTCTGCGCCGCGGTCGGGCAGTCCGCGCGCCTGTACGACGCGGGGCTTGCGGCCCTGAGGGAGGCCACCTGATGCGCCTCGACATTCTCAACCACGGCTATCGCCGGCGACCAGGCTGCTGTTCGCCGTCATCCGGCTGTTCTCCGGTCACCCGGTGCCGGACGCCGCCAAGGTGGTCTTCTACCGACCCGACTTCTACGGTGTGCGGGCGAAGGAGTTCACGCACGAGGCGATGCGTGGCCCGTCCGCCTGGTCGGTGGCCGACCGAGAGCTCATGGCGGCTTATGTGTCCAAGGTGAGCGCATCGGCGTTCTGCATCGGGGCGCACACCGCGACCGCGCGCCGTGCGTACGGGAATGGGCCGATGGTCGACGCGGTGCTGGCCGATCTCGAGTCGGCGCCGATCGCCGAGCCGCTGCGGGCGACACTTCGAATGCTCGGCACGCTGACCACCGAGGGAGAGCTCAGCCGCGACGACATGCGGGCGGTACTGGCAGCGGGGGTCAGTCGCGAGCAGATCGAGGACGCGCTCGCGGTCGGCGCCGCGTTCGCCGTCACCGATCGCCTCGCCGACGCCTTCGGCTTCGAAGTGCTCAGCCCCGAGGGTTTCGACGCGGGCGCCAAATACCTGCTCAAACGGGGCTACCGATAGCGGGGCCGAGGCGGGAACCGGGCCCGGGTACGGCTGAACCTGATCGCGGCCTGGCGAGAGACCACCGAACGACGAGGAGAGACAGATGAGCACGCAGTCCAACAGACCGGCCTCGGATCATGTCATCAGCGAGAGCGAGGTGGCGGTCCTGAGTTACCAGATGGAGGTCATCAGCCCTGCGGACGACAGCGGAACCACGCTGGTGGAGACGACCCTCCAGGAGCGCTTCTCCGGAGGGCTGAACGGCGACGCGATCGCCAAGCACCTGCGGGTGGTCAGGCACGACGGCACCGGAACGTTCACCTGCGTCGAGCGTTTCGTCGGCGCGTTGGACGGGCGGCCGGGTTCGTTCGCGCTGACCGCAGAAGGTTTCACCGACGAGGCAGGTGTCGTACACGGACGGTGGGAGGTCGTCCCTGGCTCCGGCATCGGGGAATTGACGGGATTGCGCGGTTTCGCATCCTTCTACGCCAAGCAGGTCCCGGAGAGCCGGACCGGTTGGGCGGCCCGGGACGTATTGACCTACTGGTTCGAGGCTGGGCCGGCCGGCCTGACATGACCTGCGCCCAGGTCAGGCGAGCACCTCGGCCGGATGTTGTACCCGGCGCGGAGAAAGTTGTCCGGATCGTACGCCGCCTTGACGCTGCGCAGCCTGCGGTGGTTGTCCGGCCTGTACGCGGTCGGCCTGCCGCGCCATCTCGACGGCGGCGCGGACGTCGGTCGCCGCCTCGGCGTTGACCACCGCCAGCGGCCGATGCTCGACGGCCGGGTTCAGCGTGCGGCACCGCTCCCCGTAACCTTCGTCGCCGCGCCGGTACACCTGGCCGGTCAGACGGTGTGCGTACGTCAACCTCATGGCGTCCTCCCCCACGTGTGATGTCATCCGGTCAGACCGCCCTCGGTTGGCAAACTCATCGCTCGGACGACGAAGCGCTCGCTGCTCCATCAGCGGCCACCACACGGGGGATGCTGTGCTTATGAGTGGTCCTGTCATCGCCGCTGCACGACGACACTCGTTGGGCCTGCGCGCCGACGGCACCGTGGTCGCGGCCGGCGACGGGACGTCGAGTGAGTGTCGCGTCGACGACTGGATCCACATGGTCGCCGTGGCGGCGGGCAACGTGCATACGGCGTCGAACACTGGGCGGTCCCACAGCGTCGGCCTGCGCGCCGATGGAACCGTGATGGCGACGGGGTGGAACGGCGATGGGCAGTGCGACGTCGCGTCCTGGCGCGACGTCACCCTTGTCGCCGCGGGTTGGCGCCGCACCTTGGGGCTGGTTGGTAACGGCTCCGTGCTGGCCGCGGGACGGCTTCGCGAGGGAGCATGCGACGTGGGCCGGTGGCGTGAGGTCGTCGGGTTGGCTTGTGGCGACTGGCATTCGGTGGGCCTGCGAGCCGACGGGACTACCGTTGCAGTCGGAAACGATCGCCGTGGGCAATGCGCGGTTGCCACGTGGCGCGACATTGCCGCCGTTGCCGCCGGATACCTTCACACGGTCGGTCTCACCAACGACGGACGCGTCTTCGCGGTGGGGGATCAATCGACGGGCGCCTGTGACGTCAGTGCTTGGCGGGACGTCGTGGCAGTGGCGGCCGGGAGCTACCACACCGTCGGCGTCACCGCGGCCGGCCGGGCCCTGGCCGTGGGAAGCACGGATTTCGGCCAGTGCGACGTGGCCGGTTGGCGCGAGGTCGTCGCTGTGGCGGCCGGGTCCACCCACACTCTCGGACTACGCGCGAACGGAACAGTTGTCGCCGCCGGCAACAACGAGCACGGTCAGTGCGATATCACCGGCTGGGACGCGATCCGGTCGCCTGTCTGATATCGCACGAAAGCATGCTCCTGAACCCTCGACCACGCGTCGGTTCGCTCACGACGCGGGGTGCCGCCGTGCGTAATGGTCGTGGAGCAGGTCGCCGCCCCAGTCGTCGCGCAGGTGCCGCCAGACGGAATGGGCGTGGTTGGCGCCGTCCTGGGTGTTGTCGTACTCGATGAGGAATTCGGGCGCCCGGACGCAGTAGTAGTGACCCTCCCCGGGTGTGGTCGGGCCTGCCCAGGCGAACCGGATCAGCTCCAGGCCCGCCGCCTCGGCGTCGCGCCAGCAGGCCCGCGCGTACTGCGCCGGGGCGCGGCCGAGGTATCGCCGGACCAACTGGCCGAGGATGTCCTGCTGCTCCGGATGCAGTTGGCCCCAGCCGATGCCGGTGGGCAGCATTGTCGGGTCGGCCACCGGATCGGCCCGGGTGAGGATGTCATCCGGCGCGCGGCCGGAGCTGATGCCGAGCGCACGCTGGTCCGGGTCGAACCCGGCGGCCAGACGCCGGGCCAGGTCCTCCTCGGCGCCGAGGATCCGGCGGCCGGACGGGACGGTGGCCGGCTCCGAGCCGATGAAATGCGGTGTCAGTGTTGTGCCGGCCGGCCCCACGACCACGTGTACAGCCAGGTGGTGGCCGTTGATGCGCCAGCCCCACGGCTGGTCGCCGTCCGGATCGCCGAGCACCCGCAGCCAGTAACGGTCCCCTGCCGGCGGTGAGCCGGTCGCTAGTTCCCGTCGGACTCGTTCGACCTCGACGGCGCCGACGGCGAGGTCGCCGCCCTCCGGTGAGTGTGCCGATCTGAGCAGCTCCACCGCCAGGGCGTGCTGGGCATTGGTGAGATGCTCCATCGGCAGGCCGGGCCGGTCCCCCGGCAGATAGGTCCAGCGCCGCAGGCCCGGGTCGGCGAGGTCGCCCCGAACGAGGCCCCGCTGCCGTTCGTCCAGGCTCGCGAGAAGCGCACGCGCACATCGTCGGGCGTCGGTGACGGCTGTCGTCATGCGCTGACATTAGCCGCTCGAACCGCCCCGTCCGTCAGCGTGTGTCGTCATGGTCCGGTGGCGAACCCTCCCCGGCCGGCGCGAAGGGGCGAGAGCGGCCGAGTCCGCGGCAAGCTCGTCCGCACACCCTGGGGCGTGGCATCCGGCTGTCCGAGCAACGGCGCACGGGGAGGTCAGCGGCGGCTTCCCGCGAGCCGGCGCTCGCGGACGGGCTCGGCCGTCGCGCCGCGTCGGCGGGTGATCAGCGCGTCGATCGACCAGGGGCCGGCGCCCATGACCGCGATGATCAGGAACGTCCAGGCGTAGAGAACCGGGGTGACGCCGCCGTTCTGGATCGGCATGAGCGCCTGCGGCTGGTGGACGGTGAAGTAGGCGTACGCCATCGAGCCGGAGGCAAGCAGGGCGGCGGGCCGGGTGGCCAGTCCGGCCAGGACCAGAGTGCCGCAGACGAGCTGGATGACCGCGGCGTACCAGGTCGGCCAGGTGCCGGGCTCGATCGCCTGGCCCGAGCCACGGTTGCCGCCGAGCACACCGAAGACGGATGCCAGTCCGTGGCACAGGAACAGGAAGCCGATCACGATGCGGAACAGCGACCACGCGGGTTCGGCGAGGCGGTGGGGATTCATGGGCTGTCCTCCGAGGACGTGGGGTGGGGATGCTCGAAGGCTAGGCCGGGACAATTCCGCAAGACAATGATGAGTATCAATGTCCTGGTGAGCCCATGGGAGCGCTCCCATCAGATGGGACGGGCCCGTAGGTCCAGCCGCCGGGCCCGACCGATCTCAGCTCTGCAGGCTCCAGCTTTGGTTGGCGCCGCCGTTGCAGGACCACAGGATGAGCGGGGTCCCGTTGGCGGTGCCGGCGCCGCTGGCGTCCAGGCAGAGTCCGGACTGCTGTCCGGCGATGGTGCCGTTCGCGTTGATGTTCCACTGCTGGTTGGCCTGACTGTTGCAGTCCCAGATGATCACAGTGGTGCCGTTGCTGGTGCCTTGGCCGTTCGCGTCGAGGCACTTGTTGCCGTACACCTGCAGTTGTCGTCCGGAGGTGTAGGTCCAGCGCTGGTTGGCGGCGCCGGTGCAGTCGCCGAGCTGGACCTGGGTGCCGTTGCTGGTCGAGGAGTTCGGTACGGCCACGCAACGGCCGGACTGAGCGCCCACCACCTGCTGCGCACCGCTGGTCGGAGGAGTCGTCGGCGGGGTCGTGCTGCCGAACTGGGTGAAGAATCCCCAGACTGCGCCGGACGTCCAGGTCTGCCAGCCGTCGCAGGTGCAGCCGTCACGCGGGCCGGGGTCGTGGCCGGCTCCGTCGAAGGCGGCCCAGACGACGGGGTAGCCGGCGCGGCAACCCGAGTAGGTGGTGATGATGTGGGTGAGGCTGCCGTTGGCAGGTTCAGGGGGATTCTGCGGGGTGCAGCCGTTGTTGCGGACGAAGGTGTCACGCAGAGCCCGGCCGCTGGAGATCGGAAGCACGTTGTCCCGCAGCCCGTGCAGCCCCATGTAGGCCACCGGCTGGGTGCCGCCGCTGCAGCCGCTGAGGTTGGCCCCGGAGTAGACGGCGACGGCGCGGAAGACGGTGGGGCGGGCGCACGCGAGGGCGTAGGTCATGGCGCCGCCGTAGCTGAAGCCGGAGGAGAAGATCTGTGCGGTGTCGACGCAGAGACCCGCCTCGATCTGCCGGAGCATGTCGTCGACGAAGGTGACGTCCTGCCCACCGGAGTTGCCCCAGCCGTTGCCGATGCCTTGGGGGGCTACGAAGATCGTGCCGTTGCCGGCGTTGTCAGCGAGCCGGCGCAGTCCGTAGTAGGACCAGTTGTAGCCGTCGGTGCCTCCGGAGTCGACGTCGTTGGCGGTGCCGCCGACCCAGTGGAAACCGAAGATCACCCGGTACGGGTGGTTGTTGTCGTAGCCGGCCGGGACACGCAGGATGTAGCTGCGGTTCTGCCCGCTGCTGCTGATTGTGTGCGTGCCGCTGGCCAGCGTCGGGGCCTTACCGCAGCCGGCCGTGGCGGCAAGGGCGTTCACGCCGGTGGCCCCGGCGAAGGCGCCGGTCAGCGAGGTGCCGCCGACGGCGAGTGCCATGGTCGCCGCGACCACGGCGGCTCCTCGGGCGAGTTTCTGCCGCACCATCACGTAACTCCTTCGGGCGTGGTGACGAGTGCGAGGCGGGCTCGTCCGGGAGCCTCGGCCGTGAGGTTACGGCAGGCCGGACGATCGGCGACCGGTGGATCGACGCCTCGATGATTGTCGATGGTATGACGTATCATCTCTCATTCCTCGCCGATGCGACAGACGAGATATCGATAAGTTTCGCTCGCTCCGCCGGCTCCGGTCGCGTCCGGTCCCGGAACCCCAGCCGTCCGCGTACGTCCGCCGGTTGGCCTCAGCCTGCCGAATCGGGCCGGAACCGGCCATCGAGCACCTGGGACCTAATCAGGTTGTTTGCGCTTTGCCAGTCAGTAACGTTCGACCAGGTGGGCGCGGCTGGCCGGAAGCTCGTACTGCTCCGGCCAGAAGTCGGTGATCTGGGCGATCCGGCCGTCGTCGGCGAGATCGAAGAAACACAGTCCGGGCTGCGTGCCCTCTGGTCGGGCAAACTCGATCCAGCTCGCCGCGCGCAGCTGTTCGCCGACGATCCGCTGCACCCTGATGTGCCAGTCGAAGGCGAAGCCCTCCGCGTTGAACCGGACGTATGCGTCCCGGCCGCGGACCTGCTCTCTGGTCTGAGGGCCGCGGTAGACCACGTCGTCGGCGAGCAGAGCGCCGAACGCGTCCCAGTCCCGGGCCTCCGCCGCGGCCCAGTAGGCCGCGACCACGTCATGCGCGGTGGTCATGTCGGCAGAGTACTCGGCGCCGGGCACCGGTCACCACGACCAGCGTGGGACCTCTTGGCAAGGGTGCAGCTCGGCCTCGCTGGTGGCATGCGAGTTGACCACCGCTACCTCGGTGCCGAACTCCAGGTAGCCGGCGAGCGCGTGCCGGAACGGCTCGTCGTCGGGAAGATCGGTCTCGTCGGCCGCCAGCAGGAACAGCTCGATGAACCTGCGACGCTGTTCTTCGGTGATCCGCTTGCCCCGGTGCGCGTCGGCCAAGGCAGGAAAGCCACCCAGCTCGTCGGTAAACCGGGTCGGGCCCCCGAACACCTCGGCGAAGAACGCGGTCAGATGGTCCACATGCGTCGGGCGCCCCTCGCCGAACAGCGGATGCAACTGCGGGTCCCGCAGCACCGATGCGTACCAGACGCTGATGGTCCGCCGGAGAGCGCCTTCCTTACCCACATGTTCGTACAGCGACTCCATCGCTTGTCCTTCCCACATCATGAATTTTCCTTCCGCGGTACCTCCGCACGGCGGGCCGCCGGCATTGGCACTACCGAACGGGCGGGCGTCTGTGCACGGTCAGCCCGCAAAGTTTCATGGATGGGCATCCACGCCTGTTCTACGCCCGATATACGGCCAGGTGACGGGGCTTCGAGGGTGAAGGGTTCGACGTACACACAGCTACCCGCGTCGGCCGTCAATGGCTTGGTGTGCTGCGGTGCATTCCCTGTCCGCCGCCGCCTCCTCCGCGGTCGCACCGACCGTGTCAGCGATCGCCATGGCCTCTGCGGCGCAATTCGCGGCGGCGTCCGTGGCTCCGAGCAGCCGCCGCGCGCGGGCCAGGCCGATCAGGGCATGCGCCTCGCCCAGCCGGTACTGCGCTCGGCGTGCGCGTTCGACGGACTGGGCCAGCATGTCGACCGCCTCGTTCAGGCGCCCGAGGTCGATATGGATCAGTCCGAGCCGCTCCAACGCCACGCTCACGCTCAAGTCGTCGCCGGTCTCGTCGTACCAAGCCAGGGCCTTCTCGGTGAGCCGGATGGCTTCCTCGTGCCGGCCGAGGTGATGGTGCGCCCGGCCCAGGACCCGGACGGCATACATCGCGCCGATCGTGGCACCGATCTGCTGGGCGATCGTCAGTTGCTGCTCGAGGCACGCGATCGCCTGCGGTACGCGGTTCTGCTCGAGGTGGCGAAGTCCGAGGTTGCCCAACGCGCGCTGCTCACCGAAGCGGTCCCCGATCTCCCGGCAGATGGACAGCTCCATCTTGATGTGTGCGTCGGCCTCGTCATATCGCCGCACTTGCATGAGACCCATGGCGATGCTGCCGTTGGCGTACGCCTCCAGGCGCCGGTCACCCACCCGCCTCGCCAGGGGAATGGCCTGTTCGTTGAGTTCGATCAGGGCGTGGGGGTAGCCGCCCACGCCGAGGAACCAGTGCAGCGCCAGGGTGAGCCCGATGCCGAGCCGGGCGTGCTCGGCCGGCCCGGGCCACGCCTGCCGTATCACGGCCAGCAGGTTCGTCCGCTCCGTCTCCAGCCAGCGGCGCGCCTCACCGGGGTCGGCCAACGGCTTCGGGGCGGCGGGCGCCTCGGGCACGGGGAAATGCGCTCGGTGCGGGAACGCCAGGCGGACCGCGGCTCCGGCAGTGGCGAGGTAGTAGCCGAGGACGCGAGTGATCGCGGCGTTGGCTTCGTCGCCCCCGACAGTTTCGGCCGCGAGCTCGCGGGTGAACAGCCGGATCAGATCATGCATGTGGTAGCGGTCGGAATCGACCGCCTCCATCAGGTGGGCGTCGAGCAGGCGCTCGACGACCAGGTCCGCCTCGGCCGGCGACGTGCTCAGCAGGGCGGCCGCGGCATTCGTGTCGATGTCCGTCACCAGTAGCAGCCCGATCAGTCGCAGCAGGCGGGCCGCCGCGCGGTCGCCCCGATCGTCGCTGCGTCGCAGGGCCGCGTAGCTCACCTCGACGCTGCTGCGCACCGCGAAGTCGCCGGCGGCCAGCTCGGTGAGCCGGTACCGCTCGTCGGTGAGGCGTCCCACCAGGCGCCGGACGGGCCAGGTCGGCCGCGCCTTGAGCCGGGCGGCTGCCACATGCAGCCCCAATGGCAGGTGGTCGCAGAGTTCAGCGAGCCGCGCGGTGGCCGTCGGGTCGGCTGCCGTGCGGGCATCTCCGATCAGACGCTCGAGCATCGCTTGCGAGGCGTCCGGCTCCAGCGGGCCGACGGCCAGGTGACTGGCGCCTTCCAGAGCGGACATGCCGACCCGGCTCGTGACGAGCACGGCTGCGCGGGACAAGCCCGGCAGGAGGGGACGCACCTGACCCGCGGATGCGGCGTTGTCCAGCACGATGAGCAACCGTCGTACGGCTACCAGGCTGCGGAACAGCGCCCCGGCCTCGTCGAGGTCGGACGGCACATCCTCCGGGAGAATCCCCAGCGTCCGCAGGAACCGGCCCAGGCACTCGCCCGGGCACAGCGGCTGCACACCCGAGGTCGCGCCGCGGAGGTTCACGTAGAGTTGCCCGTCCGGGAAGCAGGTGGACCATAGGTTCCCGGCGCGGACTGCCAGCGCGGACTTTCCCGCGCCCGGCGGGCCGTGGATGACTACCACCTCGCCGGTGCCACCGTCGACGTCCGTCTGGAGCAGCAGCCCGCTCAGCGTGCTCAGCTCGCCGGCGCGGCCAATGAACGTCGGGACGTCCAGCGGTAGCTGCCGTGGCGTCTGGCCGGCTTGCGCCCGAGACGCCACCGTGATGGCACCGGCGGACAGGCCCAGCGCCGGGTCCGACCGGAGGATCTCGCTCTGTAACGCCTGTAGCGGCGGGCTCGGCTCCACGCCGATCTCCTCCACCAGGTATGTACGAAGGTGCTGGTACGCGGCGAGCGCGGCGGCCTGCTGCCCGTCCCGGTACAGCGCCAGCATCATCTGGCCCCACAGCCGTTCCCGCAGCGGATGCTGAGCCACCAGGCACTGCAGCTCACCCACGATCTCGGCGTGCCGGCCCAGCGCGAGACGTGCGTCGAACAGCTCCTCGACCGCGGCCAGCCGCTGCTCCTCCAACCGCTGCGCCTCGGCGACCAGCGTGCCGGTGGTGAATGGGACGTTCTGGAACGCACGCCCCCGCCACAGGGCCAAAGCCTCCTCGAGCCGATCCGCTGCCCGTGGGACATCCCCCCGGCGACACGCATCCGTGCCGTTGGCGACGAGCCGCTCGAAAGCCAGCACGTCGAGGCAGTCCGGCATCACGCCGATCATGTACCCCTGTGGGTCCGTGCTGATCGGCGCGGTGGCCGGGTCGGCGGGCGACAGCAGCCGACGCAGCGACCACACGTAGGTACGAACGTTCGACACGGCCGACACCGGCGGATCATCGCCCCACATGTCGTCCACCAAGCTCTCGACCGGCACCAACGTATTCGCCCTGGCCAGCAGGACGGCCAGCAGCAAGCGCAGCTTGGGCCGGACTATCCGCACCTCACCGTCACCGGCCGTGGACACCTGTAAGGGACCCAGTAGCTGGAACTTCAGCTGAGCTCTCACGCTTTCCGCAGCCGCGATCCTGACACCGGTCGATGCACGTGTGGTTCCGGCTCCACGTGTTCGGTAGCGCAGCGCAGCACGTGGCGTCACGGCCGGACCGGCGAGGCGGCGGCCGGCGGTGGCGCGTCCGTCCGGGCCGCCGGGCCGTACTTCGCCACTGCCGCGGCGCGAGCGCGCCGTCCGTACGAAATGGTCCAGAAGAGCAAGGCGGCGACGACGACCAGCGGCAGGACGGCGGACACCGCTGTCATGGCCGAAGTGGACAGCGCGTAGCTGAGGCCGATCCGCGTGGCCGCCTCCGCGACGAACGCCACCCCCCACACGACGGTGATGATCCGCTGGGTACGCCGGAAGGATGGATGCTGCCACAGCCCGTTCCACCGGGCGACGGACTCGGTCGAGCCGTCGGTGGCGAACTTACGTCCGAAGTAGAACATCATGGGCCGCGGCAGGACCAGCGACGCGAGCGCCACGACGCCGAACAGCCCGGTCACCGCGGACTCCTTGATCAGCACCAGGCGCGCACTGTGCAGACCCAGCCCAGCGATCACCCCGAGCGCGATGAAGATCAGCGTGAGGACGCCGAACTCATCGAAGCGCCGCCGTACGGCGAAGGACAGCGCCAGTTCGATCACCGGCCAGCCGCCGCTGATCAGCAGTGCCGTCACCGCCGAGACCTGCCGGTCGGTCAGCAGGTTGTAGGTGATCAGCGGTAGCACCACATTGAACAGGATCGTCGGCACCCAGTGGATCAGCAGGAGCCGGCCGCGGGATCGAGGGGTCTGCGACGTCGTCATCGCGTACCTGCCTAGAATTGTCGAATATGAGCACGAGCGTGAGCGAAAGCGTAACATCTGAGGACCGTTCCGGGCGGGGCCGTTCCGTTCGGCTGGTCCCGTTTCTCTTCGGTGTCGCCGCTGCTCTGGACCGTTCCGAGCTACCCGGTCCCATCCTCGTGGCGCTGCTCGGCGACCTCGGCCTGACCGCCCCGGCGGCCCGCGCCCTGATCGCCCGGATGCGGCGCGACGGCCAGCTCGCCGGCGCCCGGCGCGGCCGTACGGTGGACTATCGCCTCGCCGGTCCGTTCGCCGAGTCGTTCCAGCGGATCCGCGGCGGCGCCACCGGCACACCTTGGGCGGGCCATTTCCACGCCGTGCTCTACCAGGTGCCGGAGCGGCATCGCGCGTTCCGCGATCGACTGCGCCGAACCGGGACCTTCGTCGGTTACGGGCTTCTGCAGCAGGGTGTGCTCATCGCCCCCACGGACCGGCGGCACCTGCTAGACGACGTGGTTGCCGGAGCCCCGGCGGACGCCACGATCCACTTCGCTCGACTCCAGATGCAACGGGACGACGCGGCGCGCGCCGCGTACACGGCGTGGGATCTCGACGCCCTGGATCGCACGTACCGGGCACACGCGCGCCGGCTCCGCGGCGCGATCGCGCGCCGGACAACCGCGCCCCCGGCGGACGGCCGGACGCTGCGGCGCTTCACCGACCTGCTCAGCGGCCCGCTGGTCGACACGCTGCGAGCCACCGGCCTCCCGGCAGACCTCGCCCCGTCCGCGTGGGCATTGCCCGACCTGCGCGCGGCCATCGGCGGCGTCAGGGCGGTCTACCTACCGCCGGCCACCCGGTACGTACGGCGGCTGCTGGACGAACAGCACCCGCCCGCGCCGTACGAGGATGACGAGGGACCGACGTAGAGCCTGGCACCTAGGAGGGCCGGCGTGAACGGGCCCTAACGGAGCTGCCCTGAGCGCTGGAGCTCTTCATAGAGCTTGACGCTGTTCCAGCCCCAGTAGACGCGGTGGTGTCGAATCAGCCCGTCGCGGATCTCCATCACTTCGACGATGTCCATCTGGTCGGTGCCGTCGGTCTGCCGGGGGTACTCCCAGGTGACATGTGTTCCGTCGGACAGATAGCCGGTTCGGAATCGTTGACGCTGGGGTGGTTCCGTTGAGAAGACTTTGGCGACGAACCGACGGAGGTCCTCGCGGCCACGGATCACACCAGTTGCAGTACCTAGCAGGTAGCGCACGAGTGGGCTCTCGAGGGTCGCATCGGGATGGTAAAGAGCCATGGACGCGTCGAGGTCCTTGGCGCCGAGCGCCTTGTCCCAAGCCTCGAATATTTGCTTGATAGCGTCGGTCTCCTGATGCCGGCTGCTCATCTTCCACCTCCTTGGGTCGCTGTGACGGGTCACCTCGTTCGACCACGTACTCCGTCAGGTTAACGACGCGACATTTCGGTCAACGCCGAAGCGGGCCCCGCTCGTGTTGCCACTTCGGTCGTCGGCGCCCGTTCAGCCGTCGCTGAGCAGGAATTCTCGAATCGCCACGGCGACTTCGGTGGCGCTCCTCTTCTTCTCCGGCCCGAAGTGATTCAGCCCACCAAGACCGGTCACGGTCAGACGGGGGATCACGTCTCGGAGCCGTTCCGGGACTTCCGTGATCGATGCTGGGCTTTCTCCGCCGTAGATCCACAGGACAGGTGCCGAGATCTCGCGGTAGCTCTCGAAGCTGTTGTCCAGGCGGAAGATCTCGAGATGCTCACGCAGGACGGCGGGCAGCAGCGCCAAGGTCCGCTCTCGTTCGTCGCCGCGCAGCAGGAAGGCGAGCACGAGACGCATGATCCAGTACGGTGTCTTCTCCGCCCGCTTCGGGCCGAGTGCGAGCGCAAAGGCGATGAAGGCGTCCATCGGCTTGCCGGCGGCGAGGCTCGCTTCATACTGCGCCACCCAGTGCCTCGGCACCGACCCGTTGATGGAGACACCGGGTTCGTAGACCGCGACCTTGGTCAAAGCCTTGTTGGTCCGCGCGGCCTCCAAGGCGATGAGGCCGCCGTAGCTGTGTCCGAAGACCGACGACGCTCGAGTCTCCCGTTGCACGGCCGCAAGATCCTCACACTCTCGGGCTATGCAATATCCGTCCCCTTGGGGTCCATTGCCGTCGTGGCCGCGCCGCTCGATCGTGTGCACGGTGAAGTCACGGCTGAGCGCGCCGGCAAGGGGCGCGAGGTCGTCGGCGACGGCCAGCGCGCCGGGGATCAGGATCAGCCCAGGACCAGACCCGATCGAGCGGTAGTTGATCGTCAGGCCGTCAGCGGAGGCCACCGTCATGTCGGTTGTCCCTTCTTGTCGAGGAGCGCGGTGGGGAGCCTCTCGCTCATGTGGCGAGGCTTATCAGCGACGTGGCGGGCGCGTGCGGCAACCACCGGCCATCTATGAATGTCCGAGTACGGGATGCGGTCGGTAAGGCGCCTCCAGCCGAGACAGTTCGTCTGCGCTCAACGTGAGGTCCACCGCCGCGACGGCGTCCTCCAGATGCGTCACCTTCGTCGCGCCGACGATCGGCGCGCATACGCCGGGCTTGGCCAGTAGCCATGCGAGCGCCACCTGGGCGGGCGGCAGCCCGCGTTCGCCGGCGACGGCACGGACCGCATCGACCACCTCGAAGTCGTCCGCGGTGTACATCTCGTCCGCCAGCGGGTCATCGCCGGCGCGGACGGTGCCGGGATCGCCGTCCCGGGTGCGGCCGCCGGCGAGCAGACCGCGCGCCAGGGGGCTCCATGGATTGAGACCGACACCCTGATCCAGGCACAGCGGAATCATCTCTCGTTCCTCTTCGCGATAGACCAAGTTGTAGTGATTCTGCATTGAGACGAACCTGGTCCAGCCGTACCTGTCGGCCATGTGCTGTGCGGTGGCGAACTGCCACGCGTACATGCTGGACGCGCCGAGGTAGCGAGCCTTACCGGCCCGTACCACGTCGTGCAGCACGGCCATGGTCTCCTCGATCGGGGTTTCGTAGTCCCAGCGATGGATCTGATAGAGGTCGACGTGGTCGGTGCCGAGCCGCCGCAACGAGGCATCGATGCCAGCCATGATGTGCTTACGGGACAGGCCCCGATCATTGGACCCGGAACCCATAGGGAAGTACACCTTCGTGGCGAGTACAAAGTCATCCCGGTGCGGGAACAGGTTGCGCAGCAGGCGGCCGGTGACCTCCTCACTGGCGCCGTAGTCGTACATGTCGGCGGTGTCGAAGAAGGTCACACCGGCCTCGACGGCGCGCCGCACGATCGGCTCGGCCTGGTCCTCGGTCAGATGCCAGTCTGTCTCCGATCGGTCGCCGTAGCTCATCATCCCCAGGCAGATTTGCGAGATCCTCAGCCCGGACCGGCCCAGCCGTACGTACTGCATGTCTGCTCCTTCCTCGAGTTTCACCAGAACCACCGTTGTCCCGCACGTCCCCTGGGCGGTGCAGCACGACGCCGACGATGATCGCGGCGATGCCGAGCAGCTCGACCGAGCTGGGTAGCTGGGCCAGGACGACCACGCCCACCACGGTCGCGGTTGCCGGCAGCAGCGACAACAAAGGGCGAACGATGCGCGCGAAAGCCGAGCGTGGCGTGGATGCCGTTTGTCGTTCCTCCTCACTGGTTGTGGTGAGCGTGCGATCAGTCGTCCCGGCCTCGTTGGGATGGCCTGTGCGCCCCACGGCCGAGCGGTCGGTAGCACTGTTGGCGACGGAGCAGTCAGACCGGACTACCGGCGATGGCCAGCACGCCGGCCAGAACGGTCACGATGCCG
The DNA here is from genome assembly GCF_044454685.1 of Actinoplanes sp. NPDC051513. Classification (NCBI taxonomy): domain Bacteria; kingdom Bacillati; phylum Actinomycetota; class Actinomycetes; order Micromonosporales; family Micromonosporaceae; genus Actinoplanes; species Actinoplanes sp. NPDC051513. Next base: position 61,469 of record NZ_JBITDW010000030.1, on the reverse strand, counting down.
GCGCGTTGAATCCGCGCAAGCCGTTCGCCCAGGACGATCCGTGCCAGGCCGATGGTGACAACGGTGTGCAGCGAGCCGAGCACGGCCGCCACGCCGAGCAGGCCAAGGGTCGTGGCGACGGCGTACATGCCGTCGGCCACGACGATGAGCGCACCGATCAGCGCCATGACGGGGAGATCGGCTCGTTGCACCCGAAGGCGGCCGGACCTGCCGATCACGGCCACCGTGACCGCGCCGACAGCTGTCACCGAGGTGAGCCGCGCCGTCAACAACGCCCACGGGACATCGGCCTCGCTGGCGAAATCCATGGCGAGGAAGAACGACCCGAAACCAGCGGCCGCGAGCAGCCCGTAGCCGACGCCCGATGCGCCGGATGTTGTGGTGTTCGCGGTGTCGCGCTGTACGGATGTGATGACGACACCGGCGGCCGCGAGAACGACGCCGACGCTCGCGACCGGTCCGGGAACCTCGCCCGCGACCAGGCCGGCCAGAACCGGCAACACCGGCGCGGCCGCGGCGATCGAGGCGACCACAGTCATCCGTCCCACGGCCAGACCCCGGTACAGGGCAGCAATGCCCACCGCCTCGCCGAGACCTGCCCCAGCGGCGTAGGCGAGGAACCGGCCGTCGGGAGCTGGCAGGCCCCGGACAACGACGGTGAACCCCAGCACGCCCAACGCGGTCACCTGGGACACGAGCAGCACCGACAGGATGGAGGAGGATCTGCTCTTCAACCCACCGAGAAAGTCCGACAACCCCCAACCTATGGCCGATCCGAGCGCCAGCAGAATGGCCGCCATGACTTCACCTCGTGTTTCCGTCTTTACGCACCACTAGCTCCATGGCCGTCCCTTCTTGGACCCCTCATGTCGTCTCGACCGGCCGCGTGGGATGAGGTGAGGGCGGTATCCACCGTGAGGCCCGACGGCCGACGTGGTTGGCCTGATGCGGTTGGTCAGGTCGATTTCCGTAGGCTGAGGTAGTGTCGGCGTTCCTGCGGGTCGAGATGTTCAATGGCGTAGCGCAGCAGCACGCGTGGGGCGGTGGGGGCGTGCCGATCGAGGAAGGTCAGCAACCGGGCGCGGTCGCGCTCGCCGGCCTCGCGGAGCATTCCGCCCACCACTTTCCGTACGAGGTCGTGGCTGTCGCCGACGAGGATCTCGGCGAGGGCGAACGTGTCGTCAAGGTCGCCGGCGCGGACGAATGTCAGGGTGGCGAACATGGCGATTCGGCGCTCCCACCACCGCGGTGACCGCGCCAGCTGGTAGAGGACGTCGCGGGGCCTGTCCCGCAGGTAGCCGCCGATGACCTGGTGGGCACTGACGTCGACGAGGTCCCAGGTGTTGATTCGATCGGTTCGACGCAGGTACAGGTCGAACAGCGCGGCGCGCGCGTCGTGCGAGGTGGACGCGCGGGCGGCCTGTTTGCCCATGATGCTGACCGCGCCGACCCGTACCTCGTGGACCTCGCTGTCCAGCAACTGGTCGATCTCATCGCAGGGCAGGTCGATGAACCGCTGAGCGAGCGCGAAGACGTCACGCATGCGTGGCCGTCCGGTTGGCCCACGCAAGGCCTCGATTCCCTCCGCGAACCGAGCCGCGGTCAGCTGCGACGCGGTCACTTGATCGGTTGGACGAGCTCGGTGCGCCAATCCGATGGCGCCGGCCAGCTTGCCGGGTTCGGCTCCTGCGTCAGGTCGATCCACTCGTAGATCTCCCACCCCGGCCCGTTGGCCTGGCCACGCGTGGCGACAGCCTCCGCGATCCGGCGGTACGCCTCACCAAGGCGGTCGTGGGCACCGAGATGCACGGTTGTCACGGCAGGCCCGCCGGGCAACTCGGTGCCGACGACGCGGCCCTCACCCACGACGTTGTCGGTCACCGGTACGCCGATCTCGACGTCGGTCTCACCGGCATCGAAGGTGTGATAACGAACGAACGGTGGACCGGCCGGCGTAATCCCGCGGTCGCGCAGCAGGCGCCACAGCTCCTGCAAACTCTGACCCTCAGTGGCGATCAGATCAGCGGTCGGAATCGTTTGCCGGATACTCACGACGGGTTGCGGCGGAAATTCCCGGGTCTCGACGGCGTTCATGGTTACCCCTTCCCTCGCAGCGTGACGTCGTGATACAGGCCGGCAACTCCGAGCCTTGGATGACCTGGGGGTGGTGTGAGCCCTCGCCGGCCCGATGTGAGGGAGGCCGGCATTCCACGGCCACCAAGGCGATTCTTGATCATGTCATTTGGATCGGCCTTCCCGACTTGTCACCCGCTTCGCGGAACCGCGAGGAAAGTGGGTGAAACGGCGAAACACTGTGGACGAGTGTCGTTGGTATCAATACAGGCCCGATACATGCCTGATACACACGGACGTCAGCTTGACGGTCGAGCCATCTGTCACAAGAGTTCCGCCTCCGCTGGTGGGTATTTGCTGGACAACGCGCGCCCCGAGGCGGGCGAGCGATTCGCTTGGCTGGCCGAGCTGTTCGACGGTGCCGCCAGGCGTCGAGGTTGTCTGGGGTGACATCACCGATGCCGCTGCGGTCCTACACGCGGCCGCCGACATGGATGCGCGAGGCACTGCTGCACTACCAGCGCCACGACTTCGCCGACATCGCCGAAGCCATTGCGGCCAGTCTCGGCTGGAGCGACGTCTGGTGCCGTTGGCCGCCCCGCTGGCGCGACACGCGATCCTGCGACTGTCGCCCTACCACGGCCGATCGGGTACCAAGCGGTGACCGGGTCAAGGCTGTGCAGCCTGCCTTCAACGCGCCGGACCATTGACGAGCAACGGGCTGCCGTGGCCGGGCGGGATTGCCTTGATGTCCATCTTCACCAAGGCCGTCACCCGAGTCGGTAAAGTATGGCGCCGTCGATCTGCTCACGGGAGATGCCGAGGCCGTCGATCGGGCGACCGGGCACGGCCTCCCACGCGGTTCCGCCCAGCCACTCGGGCAGGACGACGACCGATCTGATGCCCGCCGACCGCAGCGCAGCGATGCTCGCCGGGTCCGGAAATGTCATGCTGACCGAGCGGATCCGCTCCTGGCCGGCCGGGACGAAGCTGACCACGCCGTTGGGGATGCGCGGGAACCCGTTCGTGGACCAGAGCATGATGGACATCTCGAGACTGCCAACGCTCGGCAGCACCAGGGTCGGCTCCTGCGCGGCACTCATCGCGGCCGGATATCGCAGCACTTCGGGGTGCGGGGTCCGGTTGATCCCTTCGGCGACGACCAGCACGAGCGGGATCAACAGGGCAAGTCGCAGCGCGACGAATCTTCCGCGGGCCAGCAGCCCCGACCGCACGGTGCCGGCCGCGGGCCAGGGCGCCGTGGCTCGCGCACCGGCGACCAATTCACTGACCGCACCGGCCGCGAGGATGGCCAGCAACAACGTGGTCCACATCGTCATTCGCCCGGGTGTGCGCAGTGCCGCCCAGCCCGGCAGGTGCTTGGAGAGTGTCAGATAGCCCGGGTCACCGTGCCAGGGCAGGGTCGCGCCGAGCGTCAGCAGCACCGCCCCGAGGATGCCGAGGGCCAGCAGGATCCGGTGGCGGACCCGGAAGATCGAGATGAACGTCCCGATCACGGCCAGGACGATCAAGGCGATGCCGGGCAGCAGCGTCATCTCCGGCGCCCAGGGCAGGTGCGAGCGTGCCGCGGCGTGCCGGGTACCCCACAGCCAGGACGTCTCAGGCGCGAGGACGAGGCCTCGCCAAGCCGGCGAATACATCTCGGTCCAGCCCAGTCCGCGGTCGGCCTGCGGGTTGAGCTGCACCACGCGGGCGAAGGCGAGGCCCATGAAGGCCGCGGCAGCGGCGAAACACAACCCGCCGACCAGATCGGCGGCAAGCAGCCGCCGACCGAAGGACGGCCGGCCGCGCCGCCACCAGGCCCAGCCGAAACACGCAGCGACCACAAGACAGACGGCCACCATCACGTACGCGAAAACCAGTCCGATGGCCAGCCCGAGGGTGACCTGCCAAGCGCCGACCAGCCAGCCGGCCAGCGCCCACCACGGGCTGTGCCGTTCCGGGCGGTGGCCGGCGCGCAACGACCAGCCGTGGCCGCGAGCGATCATGGCAAGGCTCAGCGCGATGCCGCCGGTGGAGATGACGTTCAGGTGGCCGTCATGCGCGAGCCGCCACGGTGCGTACGCCCAAGCAACGCCCGCCACCGTCGCACCGAGCGGGTGCGCACCCAACTGGCGGGTCAAGGCGTATCCCCCGATGAAGGCGAGCGCATGCAGCAGGACGTACAAAATGTTGTATCGCAGGACGGCCGCGTCCATGCCTGATCCGATCATGCCGAACGGTGCGTAGCCGACGACGGCGTCGGTGAAGGCCAGTGAATGCGGATCGGTGTAGAACGTGTTCGAGTCCCACAGGTGCAAGGGATCGTGCAGCAGCGCGTGCCCGCCCCAGGCGACCTGCCAGGCGAACATTGTCGGATCGCCGATGTCCCCCGGCACAGTGTGCCGCGGGTCGCGCAGCGTCGGCCAGGTCAGGACCACGGCGAGCGCCAGCCCGCCGAGGATCAGCAGGATCCACTCGCGACGAGACCACAGCCGTTTCAGCGCGCCAGGTGCCGCCGCCGACCCTTGAGCGCCCCCGCCCGCAGCCTGCTCGCCGCGGCCGGACACGGTGGCGACGCCCTGGGACGCACCTTCGATCTCGATCACCTAAGCCCCCGGATTCCCTGGTTGGATCGCAGCTGCCCGCGACGCGGCGCACAGCGCAACACATTGTCACATGTCGATGCCCCTCTGTCGCCGTCGTCGCCCGGTGTCGTCTGCCGCTCCGCGGACGGCCATCAGGCAGCCTCGGCCCTTCCGCCGCTTCGGCCTCGAGCTGGCGCACACGATTCAAGAAGCCTGGAGGCGGCCCAGCCTTCAGGAGGACGAGATTTCGGCGGCGCCTCGGGGAGCCGGCCCGGACAGCGCGTCGAGAATCAGGGTGAGGCCGTAGTCGAACTCGGCGCCGAAGTCGTACCCGGGCTTGAGGATGTGCTCGGTGGTGAACTCGATCAGGTGCGGGTATAGGTCGGGAAAGCCTGCCGGGATCATCGACGTGGCGACCTCGGTGACCGTTTCCGGGCCGTTGATAGGCAGCGCCGACTCGGACAGCGCGAACCCGAACACATAGCTGTCGATCAGGGCGAATGCGTGCGCGGTCATCGCCACTGAGAAACCGGCCGACCGCAGCGAGCCGATGACCGCGTCGTGATGGCGCAGCGTCGCCGGGCCGGGGTTCCTGCGCGACTGCAGCAGCGGGATCGCCCACGGATGCCGGCGCAGTACATTGCGGGCCGAGGCCGCCCGGTGACGCATCCCGGTACGCCAGTCGCCGTCGGGTGCGGGCAACTCGATCTCGCTGAAGACCAGGTCGACGATGCCGTCGATGATCTCGCTCTTGTTGGCGACGTGGTAGTACACCGACATCGGCTTGACGCCGAGCTCGTGGGCGAGCGAGCGGATCGTCAACGACTCGAGCCCGCCCGCGTCGGCGACCGTGAGGGCGCCGTGCAGCACCCGGTCGCGGCTGAGCGGCGTCCGTGCCGGGCGACCGCCGCTGTCTGTTTTCACGATTGACCCCAACCCATAGCCCGTTCGTACTTAGTACCGTAGCGTTCGTACTTAGTACGGTGGGAGTGCCCCGCCGGACCGGAGGGAAGTCATCATGAGATCCGCTCACCAATCCGCCGCCCGTACCGGCCCGGCCACCACCGACCACACGATGCGGGCGATCGTGCAGGACCGGTACGGCTCGGCCGACATGCTGCGCCTCACCCGCATCGACCGGCCCGAACCGGCCGCCGGCCAGGTGCTGCTACGCGTCCACGCCGCCGGCCTCGACCGAGGAACCTGGCACCTGATGACCGGCCGTCCGTATCTGATGCGCCTCGTCTGCGGCCTGCGCGGCCCGAAGCGCCGGGTCCCCGGCCGCGACGTCGCCGGAACCGTCATCGCGCTCGGCCCCGACACGACCGGGTTCGCGCTCGGCGACCAGGTGTACGGGATCAGCCAAGGCTCGTTCGCGGAGTACGCCGTGGCCCGGGCCGACAAGCTGGCCCGCAAGCCGGTCAACGTCACCTTCGCGCAGGCCGCCGCCGTACCGGTGTCGGCACTCATCGCCCTGCGGGCGTTGCGTGACGTCGGCCGGGTCCAGGCGGGGCAGCGGGTTCTGATCACCGGCGCGTCCGGCGGCGTCGGCAGCTACGCGGTGCAACTCGCGGCGGCGTTCGGCGCAGAGGTCACCGCCGTAGCCAGCACCACGAAGTTGGAGCTGGTGCGCTCCCTCGGCGCCGTGCACGCCCTGGACTACACCCGGCAGGACTTCGCCGACGGTGCACCCGGCTACGACCTGATCATCGACATCGCAGGAAATCCCACGCTGTCGCGGCTACGGCGTGCGCTCGCATCCACCGGCACCGCGGTGATCGTCGGCGGCGAGCAGGGCGGCGACTTCAGCGGCGGCATGAACCGCCAGTTCCGGGCGCTGGCCCTGTCGCCGTTCATCAAGCAGCGACTGGCCATGGCCATCGCCGACGAACGTGGCAGCGATCTCATCACACTGGCGGAACTCATCGAGGCCGGCTCCGTGACCCCGAGCATCGATCGGACCTATCCGCTGGAAGACGCACCGACCGCCATGCGCCACCTGGAAGCCGGCGCCGTCCGCGGCAAGGTCGTCATCACCCTGTGAACCGCCGCACTCCACTTCAAGGAGAGTCATGTCAAGAAGGATGATCGCGGCCACCGTCGGCGTTCTCTTTTTCGTCCAGATGGCCACCGCCATGGTCGGCACCTCATTGATCCAAGCATTCACCGACGGTGACACCGGACGAAGTCCGCTGACTGCCGGCGTTCTGCTCATGATGTCGTCCGGCGTCGCCGTCGTCGGGATCGGCCTGCTCATGTATCGGGTCCTGAAGGACGTCGACAAAAGACTGGCGTTCTGGTACCCCGTGCTCAGAATCGTCGAGTTCACCGTATCCGCCGCATGCGGCCTCTACCTGCTCAAACAACTGCAGGAATTTCCGAACCAACTGCTGTGGGTCTACGTACCGACAGGGGTTGGCGGCCTGATCCTCACGTACCTGCTTTTCATCTCACGGCTGGTCCCTCGGCCTATCGCGATCCTCGGCATCGTGGGATACGCCTGCCTCTCGCTGGGCGTGCCCCTGGACCTATTGGGCGTTCTCGGCATGAACGACGGGCCCGGGCTGATGCTGCTCGTCCCCGGTGGACTGTTCGAGGCCGTGTTCCTGCCGATGTGGTTGATCGCGAAGGGCTTCACCTCACCGTCGTCCACCCGCGCATTCAAGTCACCAGCCTTCGCGACCAGCTGAGCAACCGCGCCGACGAGCGCGCTGACTCACCCACGGTCAGCGGCGGCGGCCGAATTCCTTGGCGAGGACCTCACGCGTGACCGTTTCGCCGAGACGGTCACCGTTCACGGTCGCGCCGCGGTAATGCACCCCGGCCCAGATCCGTGCCTCGATCAGTTCGGCCCGGGCCGCGGAGAGGCTGTCGAAGTGCCGGGTGGTGCCGGAGTCAGCGCTGTAGGCGCTGAACGACAAGTCGTCGCGGCCGAAGAACTTCCGCAGAGCGGTCATTATCGCGGAGGTGTAGCAGGCATGTCCTGATGGCCACTCCGGCGACGGCGCGGTGACGCGCAGCGGCGTCCAGGCCGGGTCGGCGACGGTGGCGGGGTTGCCGTCGGTGTCTGCCAGCGGGATCGCAGTCACCGGCCGCCAGAAACTCCAGTATCGCTTCTGCCCGTAGCAGGAGATCAACGCGTCGGCGGTGGACACGTCAACCATCGCCAGCATGCGCGCCGTCTCCAGCGGGCTCAACCGGTGGTCGGTGGCGACGCCGCGCTTGATGTACCACTCCACCTGCCGGTAGTCGTCCCACCAGGTCGCCGCTTCGGTCTGGTCCCTTGTGCGGGTGGTGCTGGTGGCCGAGCCGAGCGACTTGACCTCGTTCAGCTGGCGTGCGTAGGCGGCGCCGGCCAGGGCCGGCGGTCCGGGGACGCGGTAGGCGGCGGGGTTGTCGACGGCGAACGGCTTCAGGAAGGGGTACCAGGCGCCGGCCTGGACGAATCCGGGCGGAGTCAGTCGGTACGCGCCGGGGGCGGTGCCGACCGGCCAGGTTGCGTCGGAGAACGCGCCGTCGTTGCGGCGGTCCGCGATCATGGCTGCGGCCGCGGCCTCGCCGACCCTGATCCCGCTGCGCTTCGGGAGGCCTTCGGAGGTCACGGCGAGCGCTTCGTCGTACTGCGCGCGCAGCGCGGCCGCCTGAGCCGGGAAGAGCGAGAGGAGTACGCGGTAGGCCGCGGTGGCCACGGCCGCGGGAGTCGAGTCGCCGCGGTGGGCGCGGGGAGCGACCAGATACGGCTCGTACGGGGCCCCGGCGATCGCGTTGACCGCGTCGTAAACGGCGCCCTGCACCATGGCGAAGCTGCGGCTCCCCGCGGTGGGCGACTGCCGGGCGACCTCGTAGATGGCGGTCTGGGCGTGGATATTCCAGGCGAGGACAGCGTTGGGTGGGGCTGCCGACTGCGCCGACGCCGCGGTTGGCGTCAGGACGGTCAGGCCGAGCACGGCAACGACCGCTGCACCGAGCAGTTTGCTGAAACGAACACGATGTGCCATGGGATCCCCCCGTGGGCTGATCGGGTGTCGGTTCACAACAGGGCCCAGCATTGAACTTCACCGATTGCCGAACAACCTTCTGACGGAAATGCGGCTGTTTCCGAGGGGAAGATGGCAGTTTCAGAGGGAAGTGGCCGGCGCCGCGCTCGCCGTGGCGGCGGCGGTGCACGGGAGGCAGCACACGTACACGCTGCTGGGGGCGCGCGTGCCGCCCACGCCCGAACGCGACCCGGACGAGGCGCTCGTCGGGGACAAGTCGCCGCTGTGAAGCCATCGGCAGTCGACCCCACGCTGGTCTCGTTCGCATCGCTGAGATCAGCTCGATGAAGGCGAAATGAAAGGGGCGTTTTGTAGCATTCACGCGCATGGCCTGTCGAATATCCGTTTGAGGTGACGAGCCCAGATGACTTTGTACGTCGAGACCGACGGTTTGACCGCCGCGGAAAGGATGGTCCGGAGCGCCGCGGACGATGTCATCGCGGCCAGGAACCATTTCGAGGACAACGGGAAGATCGTCTGGATACTGGACGGGATCATCAACATCGTCCAAGATGAGAGCAACCGGATCAGGTGGAGTGTTCTCGCTTTCCTCAACAACGCCGGGCAAAACGCATTGCCGGCAGCGGCGGACGCGATAACGGATGCCCGCAACTATTACGCGCGCACCGATCAGGCCGGCGCCGAGAAGATTGACGCCACGATGCCCGGCGTGAACGTGGCGGCGGAGAGCAAGGACGCGCCTGCGCCTCAGCCCGGCCCCAACAACCGGGACCTGATCCCGCTGCACGATGTTCGGGAACCCCGGGGCCGGCTCGGCCACGTTTCGTTCGACGACTCGGCATACGGCCTGGACTACCAGCCGAAATGGCATGACATGATCTCTCCCGCGGCCTCGCTCCGCACCGCGATCTACGAAGTGACCGAGCTCGCCTCGAAAATCGGAATGTGCGACCGGGCATACGATCCGTACGAGGTCGTTCTCAAGCCGATCTGCGGCGACTGGGCGGGGATGGCCCGCCTCGGGCACGTGCTGAATCAGCTGGAGTGGTGCCTTCGAGACGTGGCAACCAATCTGGCGTGGACGGCCCAGGGCATCCGATCGGTCTGGATGGGCAACGCCGGCGACGCCGCCTCCGCGTACTTCTTCAAGATGGCGAAGACCCTCGACACCTCGGCATCCACCCTGGACGGCCTCGGCAAGATGTACAGCGAGGCCGCGCGGGGGGCATTCGACCTGGCTGAAACGATCGGATCGCTGCTCAGCGGCATCGCCGACGCGGCCATCTTCGCGGCGGCAGCCGGCGCAACGGCAGGAGGATCCGCAGCCACGGGTATCGGGCTCCCGCTGGCCGCGCTCGCCGCCATCGGAGGCGCCGCCGAGGTGGCCCGTGTGGTCCACGACGTCATCCAGATCATCGATTACGTCGCCAAGTTCGACACGCTGACATCGACCCTGAAAAGTTCGCTGCAACATTTCGGCGAGGTGGACGGTGAGTTTCCCGTTCCCGAGCTTCCCCCGGTCCCGCCGGTGCCGCGTTGATCGCCGCCTTGAATACACCCGAGGAGGGCCCGATGGATCACAGAGAGCACGACCCGGTCACGATCGAGGCGCTCCTCGCGAAGGTCGAGAATTCGCGCTATCGCGCGCTGCTCCACGACGACCAAATGCGCCGGCGCCTCGTGGTCAAGATGTTGGCGGAAAGCGATGATCCGATGCTCCGCGAAATGGGCGAGCAACTCCGCGACGGTCTCGCCACCCCGTCCCAGCTGATGTCGATTCCGGAATACTGGGAGGCGCTGAGGCCCGGGTACGAGGCTTTGGGCAGCATCGACCTCGACCAGGTGGCCGAACAGGTCGACGCGGCGGACGACGCACCGTCGGACGACCCGAACGCCACGCCCGGGCCGCTCCGCGACGAGCACCTCCGCAATGAACCGCCCGCTTTCGGTGAGGCACCGGACCGCGGCCGGTAGGCAGAGGCATCGGCCGGGTGCCTTGGTCTGGTCGGTTCGCGCGAACTTGGACCTGGAAGCCAGTCCATTCGAACCGTAGCGTCGCTCAGGTGTGCTTCAAGAGCCGCGATGATGAGCGTGACGGGGGGTGTACGTGGGGCAATGACGGGCAGCATTACCGACGGAGTAGTCGCCGAACGTACGGCGTTCAGAATCAGCCTGCTCGGTCCCATGCACGTGAGTGTCCGCGGAGCAGCGGCCGAGCCGAAAGCCGGTCGCTTGCGCGTGCTGCTCGCCGCGTTGGCGTTGCAGGCGGGCCGGCCGGTGTCGAACAGCCGGCTCGCGATGGCGATGTGGGGCGATGATCTGCCTGACCACCCCCGGCGGAGCCTGCACACCTACGTCACTCGTCTGCGTGGAGTGCTGGGTGAGCACCTGATCGGCACCCGCCCCGACGGCTATGCGCTCGAAACTCCGCCGGAGAGGGTGGACGTGCTGCAGTTCGGGCATCTGCTCGACGGGCTCGATGCCGTCGATGACGTGCACGAACGTCGCCGCCGCTTGGAGGCGGCGCTGGCCTTGTGGCAAGGAGATCCGTTTCAGGATCTGCGCTCCATGTGGCTGGAGTCGGTGGTGGCTCCCCGCTTGACGGAGCGTCGGCTGGCCGCCATCGAGGCGCGAGTCGACCTCGACCTGGTCCAGGGCCGTGGCGAGGGATTGGCCGAGCTGTGGGAACTCACGGCTCTGCACCCGCTGAGGGAATCGCTGTGGTCGCGGCTGCTCGTTCTGCTTTCTCGCGCCGGCCGGCCGGGCGAGGCGCTTGCCCAGTACGAGATCATCCGCGCGCGTCTGGCGGAGGAGTTGGGGACGGATCCCACGTCCGACCTGCGGGCCGTGCACGCCGGCCTCCTCGCGGGAACGGTGCGGTGGCCAGTCGAGCCGGATGGTCCGTGATCTACCACAAGAGGTTGTGATGGAAAGATTCGACTATGTCGTCGTCGGTGCGGGGCCGGCCGGCTGTGTGCTGGCTCGGCGCCTGTCCGCCGAGCCGGCGACCACCGTGCTGCTGATCGAAGCCGGCGACCACGACACCAATCCGCTGATCGCGATGCCCAGAGGCTATGCCGAGCTGCTCGGCGACCCGGAAATTGCCTGGCACTATCCGATCCGTCCGTTCGATCCGGCGGGGCAGCGCGAGGTCTGGGTCCGGGGTCGCACGCTCGGCGGGTCCAGCTCGGTGAACGGTTTGGTGTACAACCGTGGCGGCCGCGCCGATTACGACGAGCTCGAAGCGCTCGGGAACGCCGGTTGGGGTTGGGATGACCTGTTGCCGGCCTTCATCGCGATCGAGGACCACGACCTCGGCGCCACCGCCACCCGCGGTGCCGGCGGGCCGTTGCACGTGTCCGCCGCGGTCGGCGATCCGCTGCTCGAGGACGTGATCGCGGCGGGGGAATCGCTGGGTTGGCGCCGGAGCGAGGACTACAACGAGACGGACGACGAGCGCATCGGGTACGCGATGGCGACGATCCGCGACGGCCGGCGGCACAGCGCGGCGGATGCTTTCCTGCACCCGGTCGAGGACCGGTCGAACCTCACGGTCTCGGTACGGACGACGGTCGACCGGGTCGTCCTCGACGGCGGCGCGGCCGTCGGCGTCCAGGGCCGGCGTGACGGGCGCCCGTTCGAGGCAGCGGGCCGCGAGGTGATCCTGGCCGCAGGTGCGATCTCGACTCCGGCGATCCTCCAGCGGTCCGGGATCGGGCCGGTCGAAACGCTGCGCTCGGCCGGCGTCGAGGTCGTGGTGGACAGCCCCAACGTCGGCGGCCGCCTGCGTGAGCACCGCGTCGCCATGCTCCAGTTCCGGCTGGTCGAGGATGTTGGATACAACAGACTGCTGGAGCCCGAGGAGGGCCGGGCGGCAGCGATGCGGGAATGGCTGACGAGCGGCGGCGGCCCGCTCGGCGCGCCGTCCTTCAATGTCGTCGGCTTCTTCCGTACGCGTCATGGTCTTGATCGTCCCGATGCGCAGATTCAGATTGCGCCGTTCTCGCTGCGTCCGTACCGGCCAGGCGAGGCGTTGCAGGTGGAACGCGAACCGGGAATGGCCTGTGTGGCTTTCGCGCTGCGCCCGGAAAGCGAGGGCTCGGTCTCGATCACCTCCGCCGACCCGGACGCGGTGCTGGACATCGACCCCGGCTATCTGACCACCGAGCACGACCGCCGGACGACCGTGGACCTGGTCCGTGGTGTGCGCCGGCTGTTCGCCCAGGCGCCACTCGCGGCGCGCATCAAGGGCGAGACGATGCCCGGCCCGGAGTCCCGGTCGGACCGCGAAATTCTCGACGCGGCTCTGACGTACGGTTCCGCCGGTTATCACGCGATCGCGACCTGCGCGATGGGCCCGGCCGACGACGACGTGGTCGATTCCCGGCTGCGCGTCCGAGGCGTGCGCGGCCTACGCGTGGTCGACGCTTCGGTCCTGCCGGTCATGGTGTCCGGCAACCTCAACGGCCCGGTCTCGGCGCTCGCCTGGCGGGCCGCCGACCTCATCCTGGAAGGGAACTGACAGTGGCAGCTGCCCGTAGCAAAGTCGTCGTGGACATCTCCATGTCGCTCGACGGATTCATGACCGCTGCCGGCCGGACGCCCGAGGAGCCGATGGGACCCGGCGGGCTTCGTCTGATGGACTGGGCGTTCGCCGACGCCGAGGGCGCGAAGGTGCTGCGAGACGCGGTGGCCGGACTCGGCGCGTCGATCGCCGGCCGGGAGACGTACGAAACCTCCCTGCCCTGGTGGGGTGCGGACGGGCCGTCGGGCGACGCACGCCGTCCGCTGTTCGTGCTCACCCACGAGGCACCGAAATCGAGCCCCGAGAACGGTGTCTACACCTTCGTCACCGACGGCCTGGGGAGCGCACTCGATCAGGCGGTGGCCGCGGCCGACGGACGGGACGTCTGCATCATGGGCGGCGCCCGGACCAGCCAGCAGTATCTCGCCGCCGGCCTGGTCGACGAGTTGTCCATCCATCTGGTGCCGGTGCTGTTCCACGACGGCACCCGGATGTTCGACCACCTCGGCGTCGACCAGACCCAACTCGAGGTGCTCGGCGTCATCTCCACACCGCAGGCAACCCATCTGCGGTACGCCGTACGGAAGTGAGGTTTTCATGACCACGGACATCGATCGAGCCTTGTCGCCCGTCCCGTTGATGCAATTGGCGACCGGCTTCTGGGCCTTCAAGACGCTCGCCGCAGCCCATGAGCTCGACCTGTTCTCCCGCCTGTCCGGCACGGCCGGCACGACGGCCGAAGGGCTTGCCGAGAAGCTGACGATCGAAGAGCGACCGGCGGGGATGCTGCTCACCGGGTGCGCCGCTCTCGGGCTGCTCGAGAAGAACGACGGCCGCTATGTCAACAGTCCGCTGGCCGAGGAGTTCCTGGTCCGCGGCAAGCCCTACTATTTCGGCGGCTTTGTGCAGATGCTCGACCAGCGGCTGTATCCCGGGTGGGGCAGGCTGGCCGAGGCGATCCGCACGAACCGCCCGACCACGTGGGATCCGGACCGGCAGAGCTCGATGTTCGACGATGAGGATCCCCGGCTGCTGGCGGTGTTCTGGGAGGCGATGCACTCGCTCTCGACGTTCACCGCCCGCGCGCTGGGCCAGGCCGTCGATCTGAGCGGTGAGCGCAGGTTGCTCGACGTCGGAGGTGGCTCGGCAGCGTTCGACATCGAACTGTGCCGGCTCTACCCCGACCTGACCGCGACGGTCTACGAGCTGCCGAAGGTCGCCGACATCGCGGACGGAAAGGTCAAGGAAGCGGGCCTGGCGGAGCGGATCGAGACGGTGGCCGGTGACTTCTTCGCCGACCCCTCGCTGCCCGGCGGGTATGACACGATCCTGCTGTCCATGATCCTGCACGACTGGGCGGAGGACCGTTGCCGCGCGATCCTGCAGAAGTGCTGGGCGGCTCTGCCGAGCGGAGGTCGGGTGATCATCGCCGAGCTGCTGGTCAACGACGCGCGGACCGGTCCCCCGGCGGCGGCGCTGATGAGCCTCAACATGCTGGTCGAGACCGAGGGCCGCAACTACACACCCGCCGAGTACGGCGCGTGGCTGAGCGACCTGGGCTTCCACGACGTGCGCACGGTCTGGTTCGAGGCGGCGGGGGCGAACGGCGCCGTGATCGGCCGCAAACCATAGTCTCAGCCCCCGCGCCCCACCAACTCCGCCGGCCTGGGTTCAGCGCACCTGCTTGGCGTTGAACTGCATGCGGGGCTTGGCGTAGAACTCCTGGGCCTGCACCAACTGGAGCTCGCGCTCGCCGGACCGGTAGGTGATCTCGACCAGATCGAAGACGCTGGAGGCCGTACGCTCCAGCGAAACCGCCGCATCCCTGGTCGCAACGTAGTGGGCGGTGAACAGCGCGGCCGTGACGTCACCGGACCCGTTCGCCTTGAACGGCAGGTGCGGGGTGCTCACGAGCCAGGCGCCGGCATTGTCCACGACAAGCATCTCGATCGTGCCTTCCTCCCGGTCGGGGCGTTCCACGCTCGTGACCAGCACGGTCGAGGGGCCCATGGCACGGGCAAGGTCGGCCGAGGCGAGGGTCGAATCGATGCTCGCCGGCTCGGTGTCTGTCAAGAACCCCAACTCGAACTGGTTCGGAGTGATGATGTCGGCCACCGGCACGACCCGATCCCGCAGCAGAACGGGAATCTCGGGCGCGACGAAGCATCCGGACTTGGCGTTGCCCATGACCGGATCGCACGCATAGACCGCCGAAGGGTTCGCGGCCTTCACCCGCCGCACGGCGTCAACAATGACATCGCCGATGCCCACCCCACCCTGGTAGCCGGACAGCACGGCGTCGATCTGCGGAAATACTCCGCGCTCCTGCACACCGAGCAGAATCTCGGCCACATCCGGCGGCGGTATGAGCGGCCCCCGCCACGCGCCGTAGCCGGTGTGGTTGGAGAAGTTCACCGTAGGAACCGGAACAACCTCGGCACCGATTCGCTGCAGCGGGAACACAGCCGCGGAATTCCCGACATGACCGTAGGCGACCGCCGATTGGATGGACAGAACCTTCATTCTCCCAGCGTAGAGACCACTCTGTGGCCAGCGCGATGGGGAGTGTCAAAGACTTGCAGCCGCCTGACCGCAGAGCCCCCCGGCGGGCCCAGTCGGCCTGCACCCGGTGACGACGTCAGCGTTGTGGCGTACCCGATCCGGCCTCGATGCCGGTACGCCGGGACTTCGCCCGGTACATGGCCGTGTCCGCCTCGCGGACCAGGGCATCCGCATCGGCGAAGGGCGTGCGGTGCGCCCGGGCGACGCCGATGCTCGCCGAGACCACCAGCTGCCGTCCGTCCGGCCGGTGTGGGCGGTTGAGCGCGGACAGCAGCCGCCGGGCCGTCGTCTCCGGGGTGTGGTCGTCGTCGAGCGCGTCCAGCAGGACCAGGAACTCGTCGCCCCCGAAGCGGCCCGCGGTGCCGTGGCCGCCGAGCTCGGCACGCAACCGGCCGGCGACCTCCACCAGGATCTGGTCGCCGACGGCGTGCCCGTACGAGTCATTGATCTGCTTGAAGCCGTTCAGGTCCACGAAGAGCACGGCCACGTCCGGGCCGCGCTCGATCGCTGCGGCCAGCAGTTGCAGGAAGTGGGTCCGGTTCGGCAGGCCGGTGAGGTGGTCGTGGAGCGCGCTCGCCCGCAACTGCTCCTCCTGCTCGCGGAGGGTTTGCAGCACCGCCTGATAGTCCAGCGCCACCGTCAGCAGCGCCGCCCACTGGTTGATCGGCTCGCGCCCGGTGGCCGCTTGCAGGTCGACCCGGTCGACCGTGGCGAGCAGTCCCCAGTCGCGGTTGCCGACCCGGACGGGCACGACGAAGGTCAGCGAGCCGGGCTCGGCGCGGGCCGCGTCCAGGATCCCCGCCGGCGGGAACCCACTGGCCGTGACCGGCGGAAGCGATGCAGCGGGCGGGAAATGGCCCGCTATCTCGAGACTCGCGTCGCCGCCGGCAGTCCACAGCCCGAGACAGCCGGCCCGAGCCGAGGTACGGCGCAGCCAGCCCAGCTGCCGGGGATCCTCCTCGTGACTGCGCAACAGGTCGAGGCTGATGTCGTACTGGCTGCTGAGAGAGCGCTGCAACCGGGTGCGCTCCCGGTACTGCGACTGCCCCTCGGCCCGCAATGACGCCTCACCGACCGAGCCGGGGCAGCCGCAGGACTCACGCACCACCAGCTCCGTCGCGACCTCGTGGCGCGCCGGTGGCCCGCCGGTGCCGTCGATCGCCGCCAGCAGCACCTCCGCCGCGGTGGCGCCGACCTGGAACAACGGCTGCCGCACGGTGGTCAGGCGTGGCTCGGTGAACGACGCGTCCGAGAGGTCGTCGAAGCCGACGACGGCCTGGTCCTCGGGAAGCCGGCAGCCGGCGCCGGCCAGCACCCGGAGGATGCCCATCGCGTTCAGGTCGGTGCCGGCCACCACCGCTGTGGACGGCAGCCCGGCTGCGAGCATCCCGCGGGCCGCCCCGGCTCCCCCGGCCTCCTGGTTGTCGGCGGCCTCGTAGACCAGCTCCGGATCGGGTTCGATGCCGTGTTCCCGCAGCGTCCGGCGGTAGGTCTCGTACCGCTCCAGCTGGTCGAGCGCGCCCATGAAGCCGGCGAAGGCGATCCGCCGGTGCCCGTGCCGGATCAGATGCTCGACCGCGGCCCGCACGCCGACCCGGTTGTCGGGAAAGACGGTCGGGCAGTCCAGCTCGGGGAACTCATGGCTGACCACGACGACCGGCCGGCCGGTGGCCTGGATCTCGTGCAGGTACTTGGCGCTCGCCGCGTTCACGATCACGACGAAGCCGGCGACGTGATCCCAGGCCAGGGGGTACGGCGGGTGCGGCGGCTCGGTCAGCTCCAGTTGGTCGGTGCCCGCGTCCAGCGTCTGCACGGCGACCACCGCGGCGCCGGCGTCGGCCGCGGCCCGCGCGATCCCTTCGAGCACGGCGCCGAAGTACCACCCGCCCAGGAACGGGGAAAGAACACCCAGGACGGCCATCGTGCCCCCTCCGCGCGCCACTGCGCCGATAGGGGACGATACCCGCCCGTGGTGACTCGATTACCGCACCGGGTCGGTCTGTGCCGCGGCGTGCCTAGGTCGACGGCCGGTCCGTACCGCCATCCCGACGAGCCGGGAGGCGTCCGACCGTCTCGTCGAAGCGACCTCCGGCGCCGCGTCGTCGGTCGGGACGGCCAACGACGCAGGGAGGGTCATCACCGCGCGGATGCCGCCCCCGCCGACGGGACCGAGCGTCACTCCGATCCCGTGCTGGGCGGCCAGGGTCGCCACCACGAGCAGGCCGAGCCGGGCGCTTTCGGCAGGGTCGAACTCCCGCGGCTGCGCCAGTCTCCGGTTCGTCTCCTCGACCGCGGCGGGCGACATCCCGATCCCGCGGTCCTCGATCTCCACCACGATCCCGTCCGGTCCCCGCCGGGCCGACAAGCGCACCGACGTATCCGGCGCAGAGAAAGTGGTGGCGTTCTCCAGCAGCTCGCCGGTCAGATGGCCGAGGTCGGTAACGGCGTGCTCGGGCACCTCCGCGTCCGCGATCGGTCCGATGGCGATCCGTTCGGCGTGCTCCATCTCGCCGGCCACCCGAGCGAGGATCTTGGCAAGCGACTCGGCGCCGAGCCCGCGCCGGCTCCGCGCGGAGCCCGCCAGGATCACCAGATGCTCTGCGTGCCGGCGCATCCGGACGGCCAATTGGTACGCGCGGGTGTCAACACCGTCCACCGGACCGAGTGCCTCGATCTGGCGGTCCAGCAGCGCCTGGTTGCGCCGAGCGACGTTGACCAGGACCTTGTTCATGTCGTACCGCACAGCCGCTTCCGCGGCCGCCGACTCGACCGCACTGAGGTGCACGTCGGTCAGTGCGGCGCCGACCTCCGCGATCTCGTCGTCACCCAGGCGCAGGCGCAGCGCTCCGCCGTCCACGTCGATGCGCTCACCGGCCCGCAGCCGCCGGACCAGCTCCGGCAGCCGCTGGCGGGCAAGCTCGGTGGCCGCCGTCCGGAGCAGGAACAGCCGCCGTACGACCGAGCCGCCGATGTGCACGGCGATCATCAGCGACACCACGATGGCGAGCAGGCCGAGCAGCCCGGAGACGCCGAAACGGGTCAGGATCCGGTCACGAGCGTCTTTCGCGAACTCGACGGCGTGGTCGTAGCCGTCCGCCATGAAGGCGAACAACTGACCTATGGCCGGGGTCGAAGTCGCCCTCCAGACCTCCCTGGTGATCTCCACCGACCCACCGGAACGTCCCTTCCCGATGATCTGGTCCTCGGCCGATCGCAGCGCCGCGAAGGCGGGACCGCTGAGCATGCTCTTGAACAGCGCCTGATCGGGCGCCGGCAGAGTCGAGCCGGCGGTAGGAATCTGGAAACGCAACGCCCCGACGATCTGGATCAGCTGCAAATACTCCCCGGTGCCGAAGCGACCCGCTACGGTGGCGCCGGTCAGCAGGGCGTCCTCCTGGTAGAGCAGTTCCCCGGCCCGGCGCATGGCGACCATGGTGCGCATGACCCGTTCCACCAGTGGGTCGCTGGAGGCCGCGGCCGCGTTCGAAACACTGAACGCGTACCCGATGATGCTGGTGTAACCGCTGAGGGCGGAGGTCAGGGTGGCATCCCTGGCGTCGACCCGGGCCCGCATCAGGGTCAAGGAGTCGAGACTGGTGGCCATGTCCGCGAACCGCGCCCGGGTGATCTCGGCGGAGACTCCGCTCCCGCGATAACGGCGGGACAGGTTCTGGAATTGCGCTATTGCCGCGTCGGTCGCCGCCCTTTGGGTACGCAGCGCGCCGACGTCGCCGTCGGACGTGGCCAGGAACTCCGCCGACTGGGTGCGCTCGCGCTGCAGGGCGGCCACCATCCGATCGCACGGCAGGGTCACGTTGTCCCGCGTGTTGTACGTGTCTCGCAACGCCGTCGCGTCGGCGAACGAAGCCTTCACGTCGATCACCCACAGCCCGGTCAGCGCGACCACCGGCACCAGCAGAGCAAGCACGATCTTCGAACGAATGGACCTCGGTTTTCTTCGCATGTGACCTCAATCGGGCAGATGACGGGCGGGCCCTCTGGGTGAGAGGTAGGACCTGTCGACATCCAATGTGGAGTACGGGTCCCGACCCGTTCCGGTTCAGCCAAGCGGCCTGTTCCCAGTCCTCGAGAACTGAGACACGCCGGCCGCGACACCTTCCAGGGCTTGCTGCTGGGCTCGGTCAGGCAGTAGAAGTGCTGCACGGCCCCGCTCAGCGGGCCGTGACCTGTCACGTACTGCCCCTGGTCCCGGTCTTAGTTACCGAAGCGACGAGAGGATGAACGGCGATGAGGATGGCGGTGGCCGGAGGGACCGGCTGGGTCGGCAAGCTGGTGGTCGAGCGGGCGCGCGAGCGGGGCCACGAGGTCGTGGTGATCTCCCGGTCGGACGGCGTGGACCTGATGACGGGAGTCGGCCTCGACAACGCGCTGCGCGGTGTGGACGTCGTGATCGACGTGGCGAACGTGACGACGCTCAGCCGCAAGGCGTCGGTGGCGTTCTTCGAGACCGAGACGCGCAACCTGCTGGCGGCGGAGGAGCGGGCGGGCGTACGCCATCACGTGCTCCTGTCGATCGTGGGGGTCGACCGGGTCGACTCGGGCTACTACATCGGCAAGCGCCGCCAGGAGGAGCTGGCACTGGCCGGCCCGATCCCGGTGACGCTCCTGCGGGCGACGCAGTTCCACGAGTTCGCGGCGCAGATGCTCGACAAGGTGCCCGGCCCGGTGAAGGTGGCACCGCTGATGTTGAGCCGGCCGGTCGCGGCCGTCGAGGTCGCCGCCGAGCTCGTACGCCTGGCCGAAGGCCCGCCCCAGGGCCGGGCGACCGAGCTGGCCGGCCCCGAGGTGCTGAAGATGGGTTCGATGATGCGCCGCCTGGCCAAGGGCAAACTGGTGCTGACGGTGCCCGTCGGCAAGGCGATGGCGAACGGCGGCGTGCTGCCGACCGGCGACTTCCGCAGCGGGAAGGTCACCTTCGAGCAGTGGGCGGCGTCGCGATGACCGTGGCGCCCGGGCTCCACTGGGTGGCAGCGGATCGAATGAGCCACGAGGAGCCGGCTCGATGCCGCAGGGTGGCCGGCCTGCGGCATCGTCCGGTTGCTGTCAGCTGACGGTGAGCGCGGTGTCGTCGATGACGAAGGACGTCTTCAGCGAGGAGTCTTCAGCCCCGGTGAATTTGAGGGTGACGGTCTGCCCGGCGAAGGCGGCCAGATTGTAGGAGCGCAGGGTGTACCCACTGGCGTTGAGGTTGGAGAACACCTGCAACGTGGTGGTGCCGACCTGCACGGTCAGTTTGTCGTACTGGCTGGTGGTGGTCGTCTCCGCGGTGCTGATCTTCAGGTAGAACGACAGCGTGTAGGCGCTGCAACCGGTGGGAAGGGTCACCGACTGGGACAGGGTGTCGGTGTGGGTCGAGCCGTAGCCGGCGAGCCACGCGTCGCGGGTGCCGGTTCGCGGCGAGCCGTCGCCGGTGTTCGCGCCGATGACTCCGGCCGAAGCGGTCCACGGTGTCGTTGCGGTTTCGAAGCCCGGATTTCCGAGCTTCTGGCCGGCACCCGTACACCCGCCGGTCCCGTTGAGCGTCAGCGTGTACGAAGCACTGTGGCTCGCGGAACCCGTTCCCGTGACCGTGATGGTGTACGAACCGGGCGCGGCGGCCGTGGTGGTCGCGACGGTCATGGTCGACGATCCACCGGACGTGACCGACGCCGGGCTGAAGCTCACCGAGACACCGGCGGGAGCACCGGAACTCGTCAGCGTGACGGTCTGCGCGCTGCCGGAGGTGGTGGCGGTGTTCACGGTGGTCGTGGCCGAGGAGCCCGGGTTCACCGCGCCCGCGTTCGAGCTGAGCGACACCGAGAAGTCGTTGGCCGTCGAAGTGCCCGTGGTGAGGGTCCAGAGGGCGTACTCCTCGGCATTGGCCCAGCGGCCCAGGGAGGTGCTGTTGATGTTCGACGGGTAGGAGTCGCAGGCCTTGTGGTAGCAGGAGTCGTACGCCTGCCCGGCGGTGCCGCCCCACTTGGTCACCTGGGCGCTGGTCTTCGTGAAGCTGGCCCCGGTGGAGTTGATCGACGACGGGATGCCCGCGTTGCGGAACGAGCCGTCGTCGCTGCAGCACTCGGTCGACGTCTCGGTGGGTACGTTGATCGAGGTGAAGTACTCGCGCAGCTTCACGGCGATCGCGTCGGTGCCGGTGACGAAGTAGCCGCCATTGGTGGAAGCGACCATGTCGAAGGTGCCGTACGCCTTGATCGCGGTCTTCTGGGCCGTGGTCAGCGAGTTGACGTAGAACTTGGAGCCGATCAGCCCCTGCTCCTCACCGCCCCACCAGCCGAAGCGGAGGTGGTTGGTCATGGTCGGGTTGTTCGCGGCCATCTGGAGCGCGGCTTCGAGGAGCGTGGCGGAGCCCGAGCCGTCGTCGTTGATGCCCGGCCCGGCCGACACGCTGTCGGAGTGGGCGCCGAACATGTAGGTGTTGCTGGTGTTGCCGCCCGGCCAGTCGGCGATGATGTTCTTCGCGGAGCCGTTGCAGGTGGTGCAGGTCTGCACGGTGACGGTGAAGCCGGCCGCCTGCAGCTTCTGCTGCAGATACGTCGTCGTTGCGGTGTGACCGGCCGTGCCGGTGGCTCGGTTGCCGCCGTTGTTGCTGGCGAAGGTCTGCAGTTGTTGCAGGTGGGCGTTGACATTGTTGACATTGACAGGTGGCGGGGCGGCCAACAGGGAAGCGCTGAAAGCCGGCATGGATGAGCCGGACGGTCGCACGCCGGTCGAGGCCGCCGCCGGCTGGGCGCTGAGCGCCAGGGTCGCCGCGGCTAAAACAGCTAGGGCAGGTCCTGCCGTCACCGTTCTGAGTCTCATGGGGGCTCCTAGGGTCGAGGCCGATTCACGGCTGGCCGTAGGAGAACAGGAACGTGCCACCAGGCACAAGATATCGAAACACCTATATCTCTTAGCCGCCCATGCACGTCGAGAGAGGTGTACTGACAGCCCACCGCCCGCCGCCGCGATCCGGCCTAGCCTGGAAAGCGTGGACAACCGTGACGAGGTGAAAGCGTTCCTCAGCTCCCGCCGCGCCCGGCTCACCCCCGAGCAGGCCGGCCTGACGAGCTACAACCGCAACCGGCGGGTGCCCGGGCTGCGCCGCAGCGAGGTCGCCGACCTGGCCGGGGTCAGCGTCGAGTACTACGCCCAGCTCGAACGCGGCAACCTCGCCGGCGCCTCGGACAGCGTCCTGGACGCCCTCGCCCGCGCCCTGCACCTCGACGAGGCCGAGCAGGCGCACCTCGCCGACCTGGCCCGCGCCGCCGGACCGGCCGGCCGCACCCGCCGTAAACCGCCGGCGCAGCAGATCCGCCCCAGCGTGGCCCGCGTCCTGGAACTGATGACGGAAGTGCCCGCCTTCGTCGGCAACGGCCGAGGCGATGTCCTCGCGGCCAACCCTCTCGTCCAGGCGCTCTACGCGCCCATGTTCGACGACCCCAGCCGTCCCGCGAACCACGCCCGTTTCGCGTTCCTCAACCCCCGAGCCCGGGACTTCTGGCGCGACTGGGACCGCATCGCCACCGACACTGTCGCGATGATGCGCACCGAGGCCGGCCGCGATCCGTACGACCGGGCCCTGACCGACCTCGTCGGCGAGTTGTGCACCCGCAGTGCGGACTTCCGCACCCGGTGGGCCGCCCACGATGTACGCCTGCACCGCACCGGCATCAAACAGTTCCGCCACCCGGTCGTCGGCGACCTCGACCTGAACTTCGACACCATGCAGCTGACCGCCGACCCCGGCCTGACGATGACCCTGCTCAGCGCCCCCGCCGGATCGGCCGCCGACGACGCCCTGCGACTTCTCGCCAGCTGGGCAGCGACCCGTGGCCAGACCCACGCGACACCCGAACACCAGTAAGTGGTGGGCTGTCAGTACACCCTCCAGCAGCATCTTCTTCGTCGCCGTGGGTGGCGGTTCTCTGGAGTCCGGCACGGATGCGATACCGCCGTCCGGCCTGACACTCAAGGAGTCACCCGATGAAGAAGGCACATCTCGGCAACCTGACGGTCTCCCGCATCGGCCTGGGCGCGATGACCATGGCCGGCACCTACACGAGCGAAGGCGCCCTCGACAACGCCGAGTCGATCCGTACGATTCATCGTGCTCTCGAACTCGGTGTGACCCACATCGACACTGCGGAGATCTACGGCCCGTTCCTCAGCGAGGAGATCGTGGGAGAGGCGATCAAGGGTCGCCGCGACCAGGTGCAGATCGCCACGAAGTTCGGGTTGGTCTCGCACTCCGGTGGTGGCCCGGGCGTCGTCGACAGCAGCGCGGCGAACGTGAAGGCCGCCGTCGAGGGTTCCCTCAAGCGCCTCGGCACCGACCACATCGACCTCTACTACCAGCACCGCGTCGACCGGAACACCCCGATCGAGGAGACCGCGGGCGCGGTCGCCGACCTGATCGCCGAGGGCAAGGTGCTGCACTTCGGCCTGTCCGAGGCGTCCCCGGAGACCATCCGCCGCGCCCATGAGGTGCAGCCGGTGTCGGCGCTGCAGACCGAATACTCGCTGTGGACCCGCGACGTGGAGGCGCAGATCCTGCCGCTGCTGCGCGAGCTCGGCATCGGCTTCGTGCCCTACTCGCCGCTGGGCCACGGGCTGCTGACCGGACAGATCCGTTCTGTCGACGACTTCGCCGACGACGACTGGCGCAAGACCAACCCCCGGTTCACCGGCGAGAACTTCCGACGGAACCTCACCATCGTGGACGAGGTGAAGGCCATCGGCGCCGAAATCGGCGCCACCCCCGCGCAGACCGCTCTCGCGTGGATCCTGACCCGCGGCGATGACATCGCCCCGATCCCCGGCACCCGCCGCGTCGCTCGCGTCGAGGAGAACACCGCCGCCGACAGCATCGAGCTCACCATCGATCAGCTGAAACGCCTGGACTCGCTCGAGCCCGCCGCCGGAGAGCGCCACGACGAGGCCAACATGGCGGCGATCGACCGCTGACCGGTCCACCCGCCTGTACGGGCGACGCCGCGAGCACAGTGGACAGTATGATCCTCCTGGTCACGGTGGTCGGACCCCGGACGGAAGGCGGATCGATGAGCAGCTCCGATTCTGACCTGCAATCGCGGCTCAATGCCGAGCAGCCGCACAGCGCCCGCATCTGGAACTACTGGCTCGGCGGCAAGGACAACTTCGCCGCCGACCGCGCCGTCGGTGATCAGGTCAAGCAGGTCTATCCCGAGGTGGTGCAGGTCGCGCGCGCCTCGCGGGACTTCCTCGGCCGGGTCGTGCGGTTCCTGGCCGGCGAGGCCGGGATCCGGCAGTTCCTCGATCTCGGCACCGGCCTGCCCAGCGCCGGTAACACCCACGAGATCGCCCAAGCCGTCGCACCGGACGCCAAGGTGGTCTACGTCGACAACGACCCTCTGGTTCTGGTCCACGCCCGTGCCCTGCTGACCGGCCCCGGCGTCACCGACTACATCGACGCCGACGTGCACAACCCGGCCGGGATCCTCGATGCCGCGGCGAAGACCCTGGACTTCACCCGCCCGGTGGCCCTGATGATGCTCGGCATCCTCGGCAACGTCGCCGACACCGACGTCCCCGGCCCCGCCGAGATCGTCGCGCAGTTCCTCGCCGCCGTCCCGTCCGGCAGCTACCTGATCGTCAACGACAGCGTCGTGACCGCCGAGACGGCCGAGGCCGTCCGCACCGCCCGCAGCGGCGGGGCCGACTACCACCTGCGCACCGTCGAGCAGATGAACGGCTTCTTCGCCGGCCTCGACCTGCTCGAGCCGGGCGTCGTGCCGACCCCGCTCTGGCGGCCCGACCCGAACACCACCCCTGAGGCGCTCAACGTCTACTGCGGCGTCGCCCGCAAACCATGAGGCTGGCCGGGTCCCGAAAGTGAAACCCGTGGCGCGCGACTATCTCTGGGCGGCGCCCGTGTTGCTTGATGTGCTGAGAAAGTCGGCCAGGATCGCCGCGAGGCTGTCCGGGGCTTGCTCGGCCATGTGGTGGCCGGAATTGATCGGTACGCCGCGCAGGTCGCTCGCCCAGGGGCGCCAGACGCTCAGCGGATCGCCGTACAGGTCTTCCATGTCGTCGTCGGTGGACCAGACGAACAGGGTGGGGCAGGTGACCGTGCGGCCGGCGCGGCGGTCCGCCTCTTCGTGCTCGCGGTCCAGGCCGAGCCCGGCGCGGTAGTCCTCGAGCATCGCCCGTACCGTTGCCGGATCGTGGATCGCGTGGCGGTACTCGTCGTAGTTGTCGGCTCCCATGGCCTCGCGGTTGCCGCCGTACCAGGCGTCGGGGTCGGCGAGGATCGCGCGTTCGGGCTTGTCGGGCTGGGCGAAGAAGAACCAGTGGTACCAGTCGTGGGCGAAGGTGGCGTCGCAGCGGGCCAGGGCCTCGCTGATCGGCACGCCGTCCATGACGACGAGCCGGTCGACCAGGCCGGGGTGGTCCAGGGCCAGGCGCAGGGCCACGTAGCAGCCACGGTCGTGCCCGACGACGGTAAACGTCGCGTGGCCGAGCTTGCGCATGAGTCGCACCAGGTCCAGTGCCACGGTCCGCTTGGACTGCTGTGCATGGTCGGGTCGCACTTCGGCCTTTCCGGATTGGCCGTACCCGCGCATGTCCGGGCACACGACGGTGAAACCCCGCTCGACCAGCCGGGGAGCGACCCGATGCCAAGTCGATCCGGTACGTGGATGGCCGTGGATCAACAGCACGGCCGGCCCGTGACCGGCGTGCCGGACGCGCAGCTCCACCTCGCCCACGTCGACCCGTTCATCCGTGAATTCCTCGAACATGCGGGCGGGGTACCCGCCGGAAACGCGATCCACACAGATGGCATCGCGCATCGATGATTTTGAATGTCAGGCCGCTGCCGGGTCGCCGAGCGCGCGCAGGTAGTCGCCGAGCTTCTCGGGGGCGACCGCGGAGTCCTCCCAGCCCGGCCACGCGTCGGCAAGGGAATGACCGCCATCGCGTCAGCCCTTCAACTGCTGGATCTTGTCCTTGAACAGGGTGGTGGCAATCGATGCCTTGTGCGGCTGGCCCTTGAGCCAGGACGCCGCGAACTTCTTCGCCTGGTCGTAGGAGACCTTGCCGGGCAGCGGCGGCTCGTCCGGGTTCACGGCGACGTCGATCAGGGCCGGGCCGGGATGGGCGAACGCGTCCCGCAACGTGCCGGCCAGGTCGCCCGGCTTGTCGACATGCACGCCGAAGCCGCCGCAGCCGCGCGCCCACGCCGCATAGTCCGGCAGCGGCGTGCCGAAGCGCACCCCGTGCTCGGGATAGCCGAGCACCATCTGCTCCCAGAGGATCTGCCCGAGCGAGTTGTTGTTGTTGATCACGACCTTGACCGACAGCTGGTAGCGCATCGCCGTGTGGAACTCGGCCATCAACATCGCAAAACCACCATCGCCGACGTACGCGATGACCTGCCGGCCCGGGAACGCGTGCTGAATACCGAGCGCGTACGGCAGGCCGGGTGCCATCGTGGCGAGCGTGCCGGACAGGTAGAACTCGCGGCCGCCGCGGATGTGCCAATGCCGGGCCGCCCAGGTCGCGATCGTGCCCGAGTCGCAGGTCAGCACCGCGTCGTCGGCCGCTTCCACGTCGAGCAGGTGGGCCAGGTACTGCGGGGCGATCGGGTCGCGGTCCGCGTTCTCAAGGGCGGACATCGCCTCGTACCAATCTCGGGTCTTTGCCTGGTATTTGTGGAGATGCTCCGGGTCCTTGCGCTCGAGCAGCGGCAGCAGAGCCTCGAGGGTGGCGCCGACGTCGCCGACCAGCGGCACATCGGTCGGGATCCGGGTGCCCGCGCGGGCCGGTTCGATCTCGACCTGGACGACCTTGACCTTGCCGGGCTCGGGCAGGAACTTCGTGTACGGGTAGTTCGTGCCCAGCATCAGCAGCGTGTCGACGTCCTCCATCAGCTCCTCGCTGGGCTTGGTCCCCAGCAGACCCAGACCACCGGTTGTGTACGGCGAGTCGTCCGGCACCACCATCTTGCCCAGCAACGACTTGACGATCGGCGCGCCCAGCACCTCGGCGGCCTGCTCGACCAGCGCACCGGCCTTGCGGGCCCCGACACCGGCCAGGATGGCGACCTTGCGGCCGGCGTTGAGCACGTCGGCGGCCGTCCGCAGGTCGGCGTCGCGCGGGCGTACCGCCGGGTCCAGATAGATCGGCGCGGTCGAGGGCGGCCGCACCGGCGCCACCGTCTGGTACGGATCCTTGCCGGCCGGAGCCACCTGAATGTCGTTGGGGATCGTCAGATGGGCGACCCCACGGCGCGCGTATGCGGTCCGGATCGCCACGTCGACCAGCGTCGGCAACTGGGCCGGGTTCATCACGACCTGGTTGTACTCGGTGACGTCCTCGAACAGCCGGTCCAGCGCCACCTCCTGCTGGTAGCCGGTGCCCAGCACGCTCGACTCCTGCAACCCGGTGATCGCCAGGACGGGCACGTGATCGAGCTTCGCGTCGTACAGCCCGTTGGCCAGGTGGATGCCACCGGGACCCGAGGTCGCCAGGCACACCCCGATCTTCCCGGTGGCCTTCGCATGGGCGCAGGCCATGAAGGCCGCCGCCTCCTCGTGATGCACGAGGACGAACTTCACCTTGTCGGAGCTGCGGCGCAGCCCCTCCATGATCCCGTTGATGCCGTCGCCGGGCAGTCCGAAAATGGTGTCGACTCCCCACTGGGCGAGGCGCTCGATCAAGACCTCAGAAGTAATCTCAGCCACGGTCAGCGGCTACCCAGTTCCCGGCGGTCCAATCGGCATCGTCCCTGTTTCGGCGAAACCCAATCAAGGGCCGGTCAAGGCTGGCACACCTCGACCATCCCGTTGCGCACCCGGGACCCTCCTTCGACGGCCTGACCCGCTACCTCGAGGGCGCCGAACCGTTCGACCGGATCCATCTCGCGCTGTTCTGCCACGGCGTCGACGGTATCCGCGAGTCCGCCTCACGCCGGCCTGACCCGGGCCGGCTCCGGGCCGCCCGTTGAGAACCTACGCACGACGGTGCAGCAAGCAGAACTCGTTGCCCTCGGGGTCGGCGAGAACGGTGAAGCCCTCGTCGCCGTTCTGTCCGACGTCGGCGCGCTTCGCGCCGAGCGCCAGGAGCCGCGCTACCTCTGCGTCGACGTCGCCGTCGGCGACGACCAGATCGGGATGATCACGGTTCTTGCCGGTCTTGGGGGCGTCGGTGCGTTGCAGCCAGACGCTGAGCCCGCCTTCTGGCGGCCAGAGATGGACCGTCCCGTCCTCGCCTCGATCGATGCGGTAGCCGAGGGCCGCCGACCAGAACTCGGCCATCTGCTCCACGTCGTGTACGTCCAGGGTCCACTGCGCGAATCGGCTCACCATGTACCGGAGATTGCCGCACGGCCGCTGATTAAACCTTCGCCCTCAGCCAGCGATCCCGGCGCGTACGAGATGCGGCCGTAGCAACCCTCTCGCACCCGAAAGGCATCTCGGCTGCAACCGGGGCAGCGAATTCTTGCCTCCAGGTCCCCCAACCAAGCTACGGAGGAACAGAATGCGCTCCCGAATTTTCTCCACCCTCGCCGCGCTCGCGGCCGGCGTCGCTCTGACGGCTGGAACGGTCGGCGTCGTCGGCGCGGCACTCGGCGGCGGGTCGGACAACTCCGCCACGACCACGCATGAGGCTGCCAAGATCATGTCCGTGGTCGCGGCCCGCTCCAACCCGAGCAACGGGAACTGATTCCGCTGGCCGTGTGAACGTCGGCAGGTGGTCGGGCCCGGTCACCGGTGCCCGACCGCCGCTCGTGAGGGGTGGATGCAGTGACGACGATCGACGCGCCCGCGGACCGGACGGCCCTGGCCGAGGTTATCGCGGAGCTGGAGAGCCGGTCCGTGTCGCAGTTCCGCACTGTTCACGAACCGGCGATCCTGGCCGAGCTCAGGGCGGTCGAGCTGGGCGACGCGGAGCTGGCGCACCGGGCGATGCTGCTGCAGTGCAGCGTCCTGTTGCGCGAGGGCCGTTCCGCCGAGGGCGGTTACCGGGCACGTCAGGTACTTGACTGGGCGGTGCTGCACGACAGCCCGAACCTCGTCGCCCGCGCCCACCGTGAGATGGCCATCTTCCATCGCCAGATCGGCGACCTGGCGGACGCGCTCCGGCACGCGGTGCAATGCGTGGCGAACCTCGCCGACGACGCTGCCCCCGTGCTCCGGGCCCGGCACCTCGTCTCCCTGGCGGTGGCCCTGGACGACAACGGATCCGGCGACGAGGCACACCGCCGGTTCGGCGAGGCGCTCGACCTGGCCACGGCGATCGACGAGTTCGAGCTCGCGCTCTCCATCCTCAACAATCTCGCCTACATCGCCTACGAGAACGGCGATGATGCGGGCGCCCGCGCGCTGGTGGCCCGCATGCGCGAGACCCTGTCGCACTGCGGCCGCGCCTTCACCGCGAACGAACTGGACACCGTGGCCCGGGTCGAGATGATGTCGCGACGGTACGCCGTGGCCGAGGAGCTCCTGGGCCCTATCCTGCACGAGCAGTCGGCGGTGCGGGGCGACGAGGGCGACGCGCTGGCCGAATGCCTGCTGACCCTGGCCGAGGCCCGCCGGCTGGACGGCCGCCACGCCGCGTCCCGGGTCGCTCTGGACGAGGCTTTCCGGATGAGCGAGGAACGCGGGCTGGAAGCGCTGCGCATGCGGGCACACGAGGAGAGGGCAGCATTGTTCGCGGACACCGGAAGGTTCCGCGAGGCGTACGAGGAATATCGCACCTTCCATGCCGCCTTCGCCTCGCTGCGCTCGATTCAGCGCGAAGCTCGCGCCCATGCGCTGAACACGGTGTTCGAGGCGACCGAGGCCCGCAAGGACAACGAGCGCTTCCGCGAGATGGCCTACCGGGACGCGCTGACAGGTCTCCACAACCGCCGGTATCTCAACGAGAAACTGCCGGCGATACTCGGCTCGGCCCGCATGGACCGGCGGCCCGTGTCGCTCGCGATCGTCGACCTCGACCATTTCAAGCGCATCAACGACACCCTGTCGCACAGCACCGGCGACGCGGTGCTCAAGCAGGTGAGCGAGCTGATCGCCGAGGCCGCCACCGAGGACGGGTCGATAGCTGCCCGCCTGGGCGGCGAGGAGTTCGTGCTGATCCTGCCGGGCGTCGACGCGGACGAGGCACACCGGCGCTGCGAGCGCCTGCGGCGACGGCTCCAGTCGTACGCCTGGAGGCCGCTCACCGGCGATCTGAGCGTGACCGCCAGCGTCGGCGTGACCACGTCGCCGCGAGGCGACGACACCATGCCCGGCCTGCTGGCCCGCGCCGACGAGAATCTGTACGCCGCCAAGCGCGGCGGCCGTAACCGGGTCGTGGCGAGCGACTAGCACGAGGCTACCGGGACTTGTGCGGCCGCCGACTCTGGGCTAGCGGTGCGCGGGGCGAGCCAGCGCTGGTGCAGCCGGCGCAGCGGCGCCGGCGCCCACCAGTTCCATTCGCCGAGCAGGTTCATCACCGCCGGCAGAAGCAGGCCGCGGACGACCGTGACGTCGAGCAGCAACGCGACCGCCATCGCGAAACCGATCTCTTTGACCGCGATCAGATCGCCGAGCAGGAAGCCGAGGAACACCACGCCGATGCACAACGCGGCGGCGGTGACCACCGGCCCGGACTTCTCGATGCCGGCGCGGACGGCGTGGTCGCCGGCCGGCGTGCGGCTTTGCGTGCGGCGGCGGGTGGTGTCGCGCCCGTCCCACTCCTCCTTGATCCGGGCGAGCAGGAACACCTCGTAGTCCATCGAGAGCCCGAACACGAATACGAACAGCAGGACGGGCGTGGTGACGTCGATCGCGCCCCACGAGTCGAAGCCCAGCCAGGCGTCGCCGATGCCCCACTGGAACACGACAACCAGCACACCGAGCGTGGCGAGCAGGGTGAGCGCGTTCATCAGCAGCGCCTTGACCGGCACTACGAGCGAGCCGGTCAGCACGAACAGCAGCACCGCCGTGGACAGCAGGACAACCAGCAGCGCGATGGGGAACCGGCCGGCCACCGATGTGCGGTAGTCGGCCAGTTCCGCGGCGGCGCCGCCGACGAGAACCGGGAACGGTGGATCCATCGCCCGGATCGCGCGCACGACGTCGCGGGAGGCCGGGCCGGCGGTCTCGCCTTCCGGCGTGACATCGAGGATGGCCGCCGGTGCGACGATGTCGGGGCGCGGTTCTACTCGCAGCACGCCGTTCAGCGTGTTGAGCGCGTTCATGAAGTCGCGGACCGGGGTGCCGGCCGGGTCGGCGTCGACCACCACGACGATCGGGTCGGCCTGGCCGCCGCTGAAGTCGCGCTGCACCGCCTCCTGCAGCCGGCGGGCCTCGGCCGAGGCGGGCAGCGCCCGGGCGTCGGAGTTCTCGAGATTGACCGCGAACAGGAACGGCAGCGACAGCGCGAGCAGGCCGGCCGTGACGGCGAGCGCGACCGGCGCCGGCCGGCTCTGCGCGAATGCGGCGAGCCGCGCGAGCAGGCCCGGACCGGGCTCGGCGCGGCGACGCAGCACGGCCGCAACCGCGCGGCGGAAGGGGAGCACCCGGGTGGAATCCCGGGCACCGGGGATGCGGCGGTGGGCCGTGGCGATGAGCGCGGGTACCGCTGTCAGGCCGGCCAGGGTGGCCAGCAGCACCGCGACCGCGCCGCCCAGCGCCATCGCGCCGAGCAGCGGTTCGGCGAACGCGAACAGGCCGGCCATCGCGGTGCCGACGGCGAGCCCGGAGATCAGCACGGTGCGGCCGGCGGTCGCGGTGGTACGGGCGATCAGGTCCGCGACCGGTGCGCCGGGGTCGGCTTCGCGCTCCTGGCGGAAACGGGCGATCACCAGCAGCGCGTAGTCGACAGCGAGCCCGATGCCGAGCAGCGTGACCACGTTGACGGTGAACTCGCTGACCCCGGTGAGCGCGGTCAGTCCCAACAGGCCGAGCAGTGTCACCGACACGGTGGCCAGCGCGGCGGCGAGCGGGATCGTGCCGACGGTGAAGCCGCCGAGAACCAGCACCAGGACGACCAGCAGGACGAGGATCGCGACCGACTCGCCGAGTGCCGCGTCGCCGAGGGCCTGGTCGGCGAACGCGCGCTCGGCGAGTTTCTCGCCGCCGACCAGCACCTGGGGCGCGTCGATGCGGTGCAGGGCGCCGGCGACCGCGTCCTCCACCTGCTCCCGCCGGTCGTCCGGCAGACCTCGCTCCAGCTCGACCCGGATCAGCGAGCTCCGGTTGTCGGCGCCGATCCGCCCGCCCGGAGCGCTGTACAGATCGTCGACCCCCGTCACCCCGTCCATGGCACGGATCTCGCCGGTGACCGCAATGATGTCGTCGACCAGCGCCCGGTCGTACACCTCGCGCCCACCGACGACGGCGACGACCACCGGGCCTTCGGGCCGCAACTGGTCGACCCGCCGGTCCGCGAGCTGCGACTCGGCGTCCGGCCGCACGCTGCCGGTGGTGGCGAGCCGGTCGAACACCTGGCCTCCCAGGACCAGCCCGGCGGCGGTCAGGACGAGCCAGGCACCGAGCACCGGCCATCGCCAGCGGGCACACGAACGGCCGAGCGCATCGAACATCACCGAGGCATGCAAACACCTTCGCGTACGGGGCACCAGCCGCCGATCGACGTGCATCCCCCGCACGGACGGCCAGTTCTGACCGGTCAGCGGACGGTCGAGTCCTACGGCCGACACCCGGGAGCGCAACGTCCTCTTAAGATTCGCCAAACCGCAGGGCTCTGGGGTTCCGCGAACGGGGAGGGGAATGCCCGTGCTTCGGCGTGCGCTGAGTGGGTTTGTCGCGTTGGCGGCCGTGGTCGCGATGTCGTCGTTCGTCGGCTCACAGCCCGCGGCCGCGGTTGCGCTGCCGAGCGGTTTCCAGGAGCAGATCGTCTTCAGCGGTCTCAGCTCGCCGACCGATCTGGAGTTCGCACCGGACGGGCGCGTCTTCGTCGCCGAGAAGGGCGGCCGGATCAAGGTCTTCGACGACCTCGCCGACATGACCCCGACGGTGTTCGCCGACCTCTCGGCCAACGTGCACAACCAGTGGGACCGGGGTCTGCTCGGGATGGCGCTTGCGCCCAACTTCCCGGCCAACCCGTACGTCTACGTGCTGTACACCTACGACGCGCCGCCCGGCCAGACCGCTCCGGTCTGGAACGACGTGTGCGCCAACGCGAACGACGGGACCTGCGTGGTCACCGGCCGGCTCTCCCGGCTGCAGGCCGCCGGCAACACGATGACCGGCAGCGAGCAGGTGCTGTTGACCGACTGGTGCCAGCAGTTCCCGAGTCACTCCATCGGTGACATCGCCTTCGGCGCCGACGGGATGCTGTACGTCACCGGCGGTGACGGGGCGAGCTTCAGCGCGGTCGACTACGGCCAGTTCCCCGCCGGGGCGCCGACCAACCCGTGTGCCGACCCGGCCGGCGAGGGCGGGGCGCTGCGAGCGCAGGACATCCGCACCGCCGGCGACGAGACCCAGCTCGACGGCGCGCTGCTGCGGCTCGACCCGGCCACCGGCGCGGCCGCGGCCGGCAACCCGAACATCGGCTCGGCCGACCCGGACACCCGCCGGATCGTCGCCAACGGCCTGCGCAACCCCTACCGGCTCACCATGCGCCCGGGCACCAACGAGGCCTGGATCTCCGACACCGGGTGGAACACCTGGGAAGAGGTCAACCGGGTGGTCAACCCGACCGCGGGCGTCACCAACTTCGGCTGGCCGTGCTGGGAGGGCAACGCCCGGCAGGCCGGATACGACAGCGCCAATCTGCCCATCTGCGAGACCCTCTACACCGCGCCGGCGAACACGCCCACCGCGCCGTTCGTCGCCTGGAACCACTCAAGCAAGCTGGTCGCGGGCGAGGCCTGCCCGACCGGCAGCTCGTCGTCGACCGGCGTGGCGTTCTACCCGACGGCCGGCGGTCCCTACCCGGCCGCGTACCACGGCGCGGTCTTCTTCGCCGACTACTCGCGCCGGTGCATCTGGGCGTCGCTGCCGTCCACGCCGGGCGGCCTGCCCGACCCGGCCAACCTGCAGACGTTCGTCTCCGACGCCGCCAGCCCGGTCGACCTCGAGGTCGGCCCCGGCGGCGAGCTCTATTACGCCGACCTGGGCGGCACCATCCGCCGGGTGCGCTACTTCCCGGGCAACCAGCCGCCGAGCGCGGTCATCGACGCGTCGCCGACGCAGGGACCGGCGCCGCTGACCGTGACGTTCAACGGCGCTGGTTCCCTTGACCCCGATCCGGCCGACGAGGGTCGCCTGCGGTACGCCTGGGACTTCACCAACGACGGGGTGACCGACTCGACCTCGCCGACGGCGACGTTCACCTACACCACGGCGGGCTCGTACACCGCGCGGCTGACGGTGACCGACACGCTGAACGCGACCGGCACCAGCACGATCGCCGTTTCGCCCGGCAACGAGGCGCCGACGGCGGTGATCGACACGCCGGCCGCGGGCACGACCTGGAAGGTCGGCGACACGATCGCCTTCTCCGGCCACGCCACCGATCCGCAGGAAGGCGCCCTCCCCGCCGCCCGCCTCGGCTGGGACCTGGTCATGCACCACTGCTCCGCGCCGGACAACTGCCACGAACATGACATCCGCACCTGGACCGGCGTGGCGTCCGGGTCGTTCGAGGCGCCCGACCACGAGTATCCGTCCTATCTGGAGCTCAAGCTCGTGGCCACCGACCAGCAGGGCCTGACGCACACCGTGTCGCGCCGGCTCGACCCGAAGACGGTCGACCTGACATTCAACACCTCGCCGGCCGGCCTGCAGCTCACCGTCGGCTCCTCCTCGGGCACCACGCCATTCACCCGTACGGTCATCCAGGGCTCGACAAATTCGGTGTCCGCGCCGTCGCCGCAGGGTTCCTCGACGTTCACGTCGTGGTCCGACGGCGGGGCGCAGACCCACGTCATCGCCGCGCCCACGGCGGCGACGACGTACACCGCCACGTACGCGACCGCCCCGGCGTCGCAGCGGATCGGCTACACCCAGGCCGGTGCCTCGGTGGACACGGGCGAGATGAACTACATGAACGGCTCGCGGTTCGTCACCGGGCCCGACCCGGCGACGGTCACGTCCATGTCGGTTTACCTGACGGCCGTGCAGGCGGCGCCGAACAACCAGTACCAGCTCGCCGTCTACGCCGACTCGAACGGCTCGCCCGGCGCCCGGGTGGCCAGCAGCACGTCGGGCACGCTGACCGCCAACTCGTGGAACACCCGGCCGATCACCGCGGCGCTGGCTGCCAACACCCCGTACTGGCTCATGTACAACACCAACGGCAACAACAACATGAGCTACGACGCCGGTACGGCCAACCAGGGCGCCTGGAGCGCGGCCACGCCGTTCGGCACCTGGCCGGCGACGTTCGGCACGTCCAGCCGGTGGAACGCGAAGTTCTCCATCTACGCAACCACCGGCGCGGACACTGCCGCACCGACGGTGACCTCCACGACCCCGGCCGGCGGCGCTACCGGGGTGGCATTGAACGCGCCGATCACCGTGCGGTTCAGCGAGGGTATGGCGGCGGGCACCATCACGCCGGCGAACCTGGAACTACGCGGTCCGGGCGGCACGCTGGTCAACCGCACCGTCGCCTATGACGCGGCCAACCAGGCGGCGACGATCACGCCGTCCGCGGCGCTGGCCGCCTCGACCCCGTACACGGTGACCGTCCGGACGGGCGTGACCGACGCGGCGGGCAACGCGCTCGCGGCCAACCACCAGTTCTCGTTCACCACTACCGACCCGAGCGCCCCGCGGTTCGGGTACGACCAGGTGGGCGGCTCGCTGGACTCCGGCGACATGAACTACATGAACGGCTCGCGGTTCGTCAACGGCCCGACCGCACTCGCGGTGAGCCAGATCTCCGTCTACCTCAAGACGGTGCGGGCCGCGCCGGGCAATCAGTACCAGGTGGCGATCTACGCCGACTCGAACGGCTCGCCCGGCGCCCGGGTGGCCACCAGCACGTCGGGCACGCTGACCGCCAACTCGTGGAACAGCCGGCCGGTCACCGCGACGCTGGCACCGAACACGGCGTACTGGCTGATGTACAACACCAACGGCGACAACAACATGAGCTACGACGCCGGAACGGCCAACCAGGGCGCCTGGAGCGCATCGACCCCGTTCGGCACCTGGCCGGCCTCGTTCGGCACGTCCTCCCGCTGGACGGCGAAGTTCTCGATCTACGCCTCGTAGCGGAGGAAAGGCAGCGCGAAAGCGAACTCGTCTGGCTACCGTGGCCGGATGGATCATCCCGATCAGGTGGCCGGTCACGTCGCCCGGACCGTGCTGGGCGAAGCGACCACTCCGGAGCCGTTGGCCGCCGGGGCCTGGTCCACGGCGTACGCGCTGACCGTCGCCGGGCGGGCCATGGTGCTGCGGGTCAGCCGGTACGGCGGGGATTTCGCGAAGGACGAGGCCGTCAGCGCGGTCGTGGGCGGCGTGCTGCCGGTACCGGCGATCACCGCCCGCGGCGAGGCCAACGGATGGGCGTACGCCGTGTCGGAGCGGTTGACCGGCACGGCGCTCGACGATCTCGATCCGAGCGCCCTCGCCGCCGTCCTGCCCGACCTGTTCGGTGTCATGGACGTCATCAGCCGGATCGAGGTCAGTGGCCACGGCTACGGCGTCTGGGATTCGTCCCGGACGGCTCCCTACCGCTCCTGGCCGGAATACCTGCTCGCGGTCGAACACGAGACTCCGCGGGTACCGGGCTGGCGGGCCCCCCTGGCCGCGTCCGACATCGGTCTGGAGCCCTTCGAACGCGGCCTGGCCACGCTGCGCCGGCTCGCGCCGGACCTGCCGGACGAGCGCCGCATGGTCCACGACGACCTGCTCGCCCGGAACGTGCTGGTCGAGGGCGACCGGATCTCGGGCGTCCTGGACTGGGGCAGCGCCTGCTTCGGCGATCCGCTCTACGACGCCGCCTGGTTGCTGTACTGCTGGGGGTGGTACCCGCAGTGGTCCTCGGTCGACATCGAGGCGGAGATCGGACGCCGCTGGAACCCGGATCCGGCCGCGTTGCGCGCGTACCGGATCCACATCGGCCTGGGCTCGATCGGCTACTGCGCCACCCGCGGCCGCTGGGATGACGTCGCTCTCAACGCCGAGTGGCTGCTCGCGCTCGCCTGATCTGAAAGCAGCCGAGGCCGCCCGTCTCTCGGCCTGAGATGGACGGCCTCTGCGTGGTCAGGCGGCGGTGATCGTGTAGGTGACGCCGCTCCGGGTGGGCAGGCTGATCACGTCGCCGGTGATGGCCGGCGTGACTGTTGAGCCGTCGGCGCGGACCACCCGGATCGGGCGGCCGGACCGCGATCGACCTGCTGGTGGCCCGGCTCGCCGACCCCGACCGCCCGATCCAGACGGTGACCGTCCCGGTGAGCCTGATTCCCCGTGGCTCCGGCGAGACACCCGGGCGGTAGGTTCGCCGGTATGGCGGACGACACCCGGCGCTCGGTGACCCTGCAGCGCACCAGCCTTGGCCAGTACGAGGTACGCAACCCCCGCGGCGGCACGATAACCGTCGGCGTCGGAGACGGCACCGACTTCACCCCGGTCGAGCTGCTGCTCGCCGCGCTCGGTGGCTGCACGGGCGCCGACGTCGACTACATCACCAGCAAACGCGCCGAGCCGGACAGCTTCGTCGTCCACGTCACCGGCGACAAAGTCCGGGACGAGACCGGCGGCAACCGGCTGGTGAACCTGGCCATCGAGCTGCGCGTCACGTTTCCGGAGGGCGCCGCCGGCGACGCGGCCCGCGAGGCGCTGCCGCGCGCGGCGCGGATGTCGCACGACCGGCTCTGCACCGTCTCGCGCACGGTCGAGCTCGGCACTCCGATCGACACCCGCACCACGCCGCCGCCAGCCGGTTAGCAGGTTGGGACTCCGCCGGTTTCGCACCGCGATGAGAACTCGGTTTTCGGTCAGCGGTGACGGACCGAGCCGGTGAGCTTCTTGTCGTCGGTGTCGACGGCTACGCAGAGGACGCTGCGGTCCTCGGGCCAACTCTCCTGGTCCGGGTACATGTAGTAGAAGTCCAGTTTGTCGGGGTGGTCGGCCCATTTTCCGAGCCTGGTGCCGCAGCCGGCCTCCGCCTTCTTCTCGACCGTGCTCTTGCCCGGCCACGCGCCGTTGGCGAGGTTGAAGACGGCGTAGATCTCGCCGTCGTGCTTGGCCGAGCACGACGCGTGCGTCGGGTATCCGGCGATGCCGTTGAGGCACTCGCCCACGACGAAGGACGGCTCGTCGCTGGGCGTGGTGGCCTCGCTCGCCGGCGCCTTGGTGGGCGTCGTCGCCACGACGGAGGGCACGACGGCGCCGACCGGCGTCTCGGTGGCCGATGTGGACTCCTGGACGAATGAGAAGAAGAGCACCCCGAAGAACACCAGCAGCCCTGCGCCGGAGACCGCGAGGCCGGCGACCGCGAGGCCGCGGCCGCGCTGCCCGCGATTTCTGATCTGGTTCAGCGCGACGATGCCGAAGATCACCGACAACGGGACGATGCAGAACAGGACGACACTGATGATGCCGCAGATCAGCGACGCGATGGCGAAGCCGTTGACGCCGGGGTCAGCCGGCGGATAACCCGGGTAGCCCGGTTGCGGGTGGCCGGGCAGTGGCGGATAGGCCTGCTGCGGGTACGCCTGCGGCGGGTAGGCCGACGGCAGCGGGCTGTACGCCGGGGGCGGCTGGTAGCTCGGCACGCGCGGCGCCGGATTGCCGGTCGGGTCGGGCGGTGGAACCGAGCCGGGGGGCGGGTACTGATCGGTCACGCCGAGACGCTACACAACAGTTGATCATGTGACCGTCCCGGATTGTTTCGACTCTGCAACTTCGGGCGACACGTGACCTTTGATGAAGCCCGGATCGCGGGTCACGAACGCGAGGCGGGCGGACCGCACAAGAGGGCGGAGATCGACTCGAGGCCGAGTGCCGCGTCGCCGGCACGCTGGTGCCGTAGCTCCCAGTAGAGCGCGAGCAGGGCCTGCACGGTGGCGAGCCGCACCGCGTCGGCCGCGTCCGGCGTCTCGCCGCGTACCTCGGTCAGGAGTCTTTCGGCCGCCTCGGCGAGCTCCTGGCCCAGCAGGCGTGCGGGGGTGACGGGATCGGACATGGTCACGCGCCCGGTTCGTTGGCCGGCACCGCCGGGCGGTCCCACCGGGACTGGTCCACCCGGTCGGCCGGGAGGGCGGAAGTGCCCTGGTGCCGCACCTCCCAGTACAGGGCGAGGACGGCGCTGGCCGCCGCCAGCTGTACGGCGTGCGCCACGTCGATGGTGTCCAGCCGGGCCTCGGCCAGCAGCGCCTCGGCCGCGTTTGCCAGTTCGGTGCCCCGGGCCCGGTCCGGCACCCCATCGGTCCTGGTCAGCATGGCCGGCCACCTCCCATCTCAGTGTCACTCACTCTCGCCCTGGGGCGCCGGGCGGACCACCGTGAAACTACCGAGATGCGTACCGAGATGCGGCCGGCTTCCGGGCCGTAGCCCCACGATGGCCGTGCCGAGGGCGACCAGCGCCATGGCGACGAGGTACCCGGCCGGCGCGAGCGGCGTCCGCGCGTGGGCGACCAGCCAGGTCGATACGTACGGCGCGGTGCCGCCCAGCAACACCACGGTGACGTTGTACGCCAGCGCGGTCGCGGTGTACCGGATCGGGGCCGGGAACTGGGTCACGCTCAGCAGCGCGCTCACGGTCGCCCCCACACCGATGCACCACGCCCAGGCCAACTGCCCGGCCAGGGCGGCGGCCACCGTGCCGTGCTGCATGAGCATGAAGCTGGGCCCGATGGTGACGACCACGCCGAAGGCGGACCCGATCGCGACGGCGCGCGGCGGGTACCGGTCGACCAGGTAGCCGCCGGCGATCGCCCCGGCCGCCAGCGCGGCGAGCCCGCCGAGGGTGACGCCGAACGCCGCGACCGGACCGAGGCCGACGACCCGGTTGAGGTACGTGGGCATGTAGCCGAACAGGAGAAACCCGCCGAGCGTGACCATGGTGAGCCAGCCGGCGAACACCAGCATGCCGCGCTTGGCGGTCCGGGCCGCGACGGCCAGCGGCAGGGCCGGCGACACCTGCCGGCCGACCGCCGGGCTCTCCGGCATGCGCAGGCGCAGGTAGAGCACGACTACGCCAAGCGGCACGGCGGCCAGGAACG
Source organism: Actinoplanes sp. NPDC051513 (assembly GCF_044454685.1). Classification (NCBI taxonomy): domain Bacteria; kingdom Bacillati; phylum Actinomycetota; class Actinomycetes; order Micromonosporales; family Micromonosporaceae; genus Actinoplanes; species Actinoplanes sp. NPDC051513. Next base: position 20,549 of record NZ_JBITDW010000030.1, on the reverse strand, counting down.
GCAGCCGCCACCCCCAGGTGGTCATCTGCTCTGAGGTGAGCGCGGCGGTCAGGAGCAGGCTGGTCGCCGCCGCGGCGGCAGCGCCCAGGTAGCTGGCGACCTGGTTGGCCGACACCGCGCGGCCGTGGCGGTCCGGGCCGGCGTGCTCGAGGATCAGGATGTTGGCGCCCACGTACTCGCCACCGATCGAAAGTCCCTGCAGCAGACGGCAGGCGAGCAGCAGAGCCGGGGCCATCCGCCCGATCTGCTCGTACGTCGGGAGCAGCCCGATCGCCAATGTCGCGCCCGCGATCAGCAGAATCGACGACACCAGCGCCGTACGCCGTCCGAAACGGTCGCCGATGTGGCCGAAGAGCAAGCCGCCGACCGGGCGCGCCACGAAGCCGACCGCGAAGATCGCGAAGGTGTTGAGCAGGGCCGCGGCGGGGTCGGCGGCCGGGAAGAACTGCTGGGCCAGGACGCCGGCCAGATAGCCGTACAGGAGAATGTCATAGCCTTCGATGAACGTGCCGATGCCGCTGGTGACCACCGCACGACGGGACCGCGGAACTGCCATCAGCCCAGCTTCGTTGCGCCACCCGTACGCGGGAAGGACGTCACTCGACCGGGTGACCGATCCACGCGGCTATCTGGGAACGGGACGTGAAACCGCGCTTTGTCAGGATGTTCGCGACATGGCTTTCCGCAGTGCGCTGCGAGATCACGAGGCGCCGGGCGATGTCCGCGTTGCTCAGTCCACACGCGACCAGCCCGGCGACCTGGTGCTCACGCGATGTGAGCCGGAGCCGGCCGGCCGGCTCCTCCCCCGCCGCGGGCTGCCGCTCCCCCAACGCGAACGCGAGCGACTCGTCGTACGAGAGGCTTCGCCCGCGACGGTAGGCGTCCTGGAACGCCGGTTCCTCGAGGAGGCGCCGGGTGCGCCGCTCGCAGGCCTTCCGGTGACCTACCAGATGCGGGTACGAGTTGATCGACGTGCCGTGCCGGGACCACTGGGCGTCGACGGCGCCGAGCAGGACGGCGGCGCGCCCCGGTTCACGGCCGGTCTCGATCCAGGCGAGCACCTCCAGGCAGAGCGCGGTGCCGAGCGGATCGTCGAGTCCGCTGGTCCGTTTCAGCCGCAGGCTGGCCTCCTGATTCTCGGTCGCCGTGCGCAGGTCGCCCTGCCGCCAGGCCGCCAGCCCGTACGCCCACATCGCGTTGGATCGGTGGAAGCCCTCCCCGCAGGCCTCGGTGTCGGCCAGCACCTGCCGGTAGAGGGCGTCCGCGCGCTCCTGGTCACCGCTCAGCCCGACCGCCGCCACGAGCGTGAAGAGCAGATGCAGCCGCTGGTCCCGCTGGGCGGGCCCGGTGCCGTCCAGGGTGGTCAGGGCCGTTTCGAGCAGCCGTACGGCGGTGGCGAGGTCGTTGTCGAACAGCGCGACCGTGCCACGGATGAACGTCGCGTAGGACAGCGCCGCCGCATCGCCCAGCCGTCGTCCCAGGTTCTCGCCCTCGCTCAGCAGCCGCTGCCAGCTGTCGAGGTCACTCTGCGCGAACGCCATCCGGCCGGCCAGCAGCAGGGCACGGGCGCGGTACGGGGTCGGCGCGGCGGTCAGGTCGAGGGCCCGCTCGAGCCAGCCGCGGCCCTCGGTGAACATGCCCCGGCCCCACCAGTACAGGGCGGGCAGGCAGCTCAGGATGTGCAGGGCTCGTTCCGCCTCGCCGGCCTCGCGCAGGCAGAAGTCGAGCGCTGTGCGCAGGTTCGCGCGCTCCCGGTTGAGCCGGCGCAGCCAGTACGCCTGCCGCTCGCCGATCCATTCCCGGCCGGCCCGCTCGACGAGGTCCTCGTACCAGTCGCGGTGCCGTACGGCGAGGGCGAGCTCCTCGCCGTGCTCGTGGAGCTTCTCCCGCCCGTACACCCGGAGGCTCTCGAGCAGCCGGTAGCCCACGACGGCGCCGTGGTCGTCCCGGCTGAGGATCGACTTGTCGATGAGGGCCGCGGTCAGGTCCAGCAGGTCCGTGTCGACCAGGTCGACGCCGACGCAGACGCCCTCGATCGCGTCCATCTCGAAGGTGCCCGCGAAGATCGACAGGCGGGCCCACAGGCGTTGCTCCGGCTTCTCGCACAGCTCGAAGCTCCAGTCGATGCAGCCCCACAGCGTCTGCTGCCGCTCGGGCGCCTCCCGGTTGCCGCGGTTGAGCAGGGCGAAACGGCCGGTCAGGCGGGTCGCGATCTGCTCGGGAGTGAGGACCCGCAGGCGGGCGGCGGCAAGCTCGATCGCCAGCGGCAGGCCGTCCAGGCGGTGGCAGATGTCGACCACCGCCTGGTAGTTCTCCATGGTGAGCCGGAAACCGGGAAGCACGGCCTCGGCGCGGGCGGTGAACAGCGCCACCGAGTCGGACCCGATCGCGTCGGCCAGCGCCGGCCGTCCGGCCGGATCGGGGGCCGGCAGCGGCGGCACGGTGAACGCCGCCTCGCCGATGAGCCCGAAGAGCTCCCGGCTGGTCGCGACGATCCGCAGGCCGGGACAGGCGCTCAGCAGCGCGTGGGCCAGCGTCGCGCAGGCCGCCAGCACGTGCTCGCAGTTGTCCAGCACCACCAGCAGCGAACGCGACGCGAGGTGTTCGCGGAGGGCCTCGGCCGGCGCGCGGGCGGAGAGCTCGCGCAGGCCGAGCGCGGCGGCCACCACGTGGGCCAGAACGTCGCGGTTCGACGTCTCGGACACCGGGGTCTGCTCGCGCCGGCCCAGCTCGGCCAGGTCGACGAACCACACGCCGTCCGGGAACGCCCGGGCCACCTCGGCCGCCACCCGCCGGGCCAGCCGGGTCTTGCCCACCCCGCCGATGCCGCAGAGCGTGACCAGCCGGAACTCGGACGTCAGCCGTTTGACCTCGGCCAGTTCCCGGCGACGCCCGACGAAGCTGTTCAGCTCGGTGGGAAGGTTGCCGCGCGCCGAGGGAAAGCCGCGTCTGACCACAGGTCAGTAGTTTGGTCCACGCCGGGCCGCACGCCCATCCCCCGGCGGTGGTACGCCGCCTGGTCGCCACGTCCGACGAGGCGCCGTTCCGCTGGATCCTCACGGCGACCGACGCCCCGCGCCAGAGCAACCGTCGTGAGTACGTCCGCGGCGGTGGCGGCGCCGCGGTCCGCCTCGCCACCGGCGACCACGAGATCGAGGCCGCCCTCCTCGACATCAGCGAGGGCGGCCTGCGCTGCTGGATCGACGAGCCGGTGGCGCTGGCCCCCGGCGGTCAGCTGCAGGCGGCCGTCCGGCTCGGCGCGTCCGGCGAGTTCGATCTGAGCGGCACTGTCCTGACGGTCCGCGAGGCCCCGCACGGCGACCCCGGCCGGCACGTCGTACTCACTTTCAACACGGAGGAGAGCCTGACGCAGATGATCCGCCTCTACGTGATGACCTGGGAGATCAACCAGCGCAACCGCACCTGAACGCCTTCGGCGCGACGCGAGGCTCTCCGGTCCGTGCAGCAGGGCGGCTTTCAGCCGGAGCGGGATGCTCACTCGTGGCTCAAATTCGTGTTCACGGCGCATCACCGCCAGGCTCAACGCGTGAAGCGACGCTACGACTGGACCGTGCGTCTGTGGAACGACCTGGCCCACTTGGCCGACGAGCGCGGCTTGCCCGAGCGCACGGTGTCCGCGCTGTACGCCGCCGCAGTCGGCGAGGTCAGGCGAACGACGTATCAGCAGGACGAGGGCCTGAGCCGCGATCAGGCCATCCGCGACATCCAGGCGTTGACCCGCTCGGGGCTGCTGACGCCGCGCGGCAATGCGACCACGCGGGTCTACGTGCTCGCCGGCGCGGCCACCGAGATCGCGCAGGCTGCTGCCGCAGCCGTGCGCGGCCCGGGACGCGACCCCTACGCGAACTGAACCCCACGCCCGGTCCCGCCCTCACAGCTGCCGATTCTCTGGCCTCGGCGGCCCGTTCCGATGGATCTCGGCCGGCGGGTGGGGCACGATGCCGAGACGGGCCGCGGCGGCCGCGACCTTGCGCCGGTCGTGGGCGCCGAGCTTGGTCATGGCGGCGGCGACGTGGCTGTCCACGGTGCGGGGTGAGACGGTGAGCTCGGCGGCGATCTCGGCGTTGGTCATCCCGCGGGCGAGCAGGCGTACGACCTCGGCCTGGCGCGCGGTGAGCCCGGCGTGATTGGCCCGGCTGACGGCTTGCGGGCCGCGCGGGATGCGGCGGACATCGCGACTCTTCAGGCCGGTCCGGATCAGCCGGGCCAGCGGTACGGCGCCGAGCGCGTCGAGCACCGTGAGGGCGCGGAACTGGTCGCCGGTGTCGGGGCTGTGCGAAAGGGCCAGCGCGTACTCGTAACGACTGCCGGCCCGGCGCCACAGCCGCGCGGCTTCCCGCCATCGGCCGGCGGCCAGCAACGCGTACGGATGCTGAAGGTTCGGCCGGTCCTGGCGGAGCCAGTACGCCAGCTCGGCCCGGACGATCTCGGACCCGCAGCGCTCCGCCAGATCGGCGGCGTAGGTGAGCTCGGGCCGGGCGCCGCCGGAGTCGCCGGGAGGGCTGGAATCACCGAGAAGCATGGCCGCCTCAGCGAGAGCCGCCGCGGCGGGACCGATCCGCTGACACTCGCGCCCGCGGACGGCGAGAGTCCAGGCCTCGCGCAGGGCCTCGACGGCGCCGGGTTCGCCCCGCCGCAACCGGGTGCGGCCGATCAGGGTCAGCGCGGTGCACCGCACCGGCGGCGAACCGGCCAGGGCGGGCGTGGCCGCCGGCTCGACCTCGCCGAAATCAGATGTGGCGAATCGGACGGCGCCGAGGGCCAGGTGCAGGACCCGGGAGAAGGTCACGAACTCCGACCGCTCGGCGAGATCGATGCCCCGCGCCAGCAGCTTCGCGGCGTCGTCGTGGCGCAGGCACTTCAGATAGGACATGGTGAGGTTGTTGTAGGCGCGGCAGGCATGCTCGGTCTCGCCCGCGGCGACCGCGACGTGCAGGCTCTCCTCCAGCGTGGCGACGGCGCCCGCCATGTCCTGGAGCTCCAGGGCCACGCCGAGGTTGTTCAGCGCATGCGACCGGATGGCCGGTGACTGCCGGCCGAACGCGATGGCGCGCCGGGCCAGCGGGATGGCCTCCCCGTCCTGACCGGCCAGCGAGTGCAGCTGCGCCCGGTTGCTGAGCGCCATGGCCAGCATCTCCCCGGCGCCGGCGGCCTCGAGGACGGCGATCGCCTCGTCGGCCGCGGTGCACGCGGCCTCCGGCTGACCCGCCCACCAGCACATCCTCGAGAGCCAGCGCAAGGAGTTCCCGTACGCGGCGGGGTCGCCGCCGCGCCGCAGCTCGACCGCCCGGCGTTGAGCGTCGAGCGCCTCGGCGGCCGGAGCGTCGATGGTGTAGCACTCGATGGCGAGACGCTCGCACAGTTCCGCCTCGGCCGCCGGTTCCAGCGGCGCGTGCTGGCCGAGGACGAGCCGCAGGTGCCCGGCCGCTTCCCGGTGCGCGCCGGCCGACGACGCCTCGCGGGCCGCCACCGGGCCGTACCGGACGATCGCGGCGCTGTCGCCGGCCTCGATCGCATGGTGCATCACCCGCGACACGTCGGCTCCGGGCCGGGCGAGCAACGCCGTGAGCACGCGGTGGTTCGCCGCGATCCGGTCGGCCGCCGGCATCCGGCCGACCACCGCGCGGCGGGCGAGCTCGTGCCGGAATGACACCTGGCTCGCGGTGATCACCAAGAGGCCGCACAGCTCGGCCGGGGCCAGCGTCGCGAGGCCGCCGGGGACCAGGGCCGCCACCAGCCATCCCGGCACCGCCGACGGCACCACGGCCAGCCGTCCCACCCGCTCCCGGTCGGCCGGACCCAGCCGGGCGAACCGGGCGTGCACCGCATCCGCGACCGTCAGCGGCACCACGCGCGGATTTCCGGAGGCGAGCAACTCGGTGACGAAGTACGGGTTGCCCGACGTCACGGCGAAGATCTCGTCCGCGTCGGCGGCCGAGCCGAGCCGCCGCACCGCGTCCGCGGTCAGCCGGGCCGGCCGTACCCGGCGAGCCCGTTCCGCCCGGGCGGCCAGGCCGAGCACCGTACGCACCGGATGGTCGGCGGCGAGCTCGTCGTCCCGGTAGGTCAGCACCAGCGCGACCGGCAGCCGCGCCACCCGCCGCACCAGATACCGCAGCACGTCGAGCGTGGCCTCGTCGGCCCAGTGGACATCCTCGACGACCAGCACGGTCGGTCGTCCGGCGCCGGCCAGCTCGGCGTGCAAGGTCTCCAGCACCCGGCCGCGGTCGCCGCCCTCCAGCGCCCGCGCCAGCGCCGGTCCGACGCTGCCGGCGAGATCGCGCAACGGCCCGAGCACCCTCGGGGTGGACAGGTCGTCGCAGTTGCCGATCAGCAGCCGACCGCCGGCGGGGACGGCGCGGTCGATGGCCGCGACCAGGCTCGACTTGCCGATCCCGGCCTCGCCCGAGATCAGCACCACCGTCCCGAGGCCGTCGGCGGCGTCCCGGGCCGCGGCGGCCAGGACGGTCATTTCGGACTCACGCTCGAGAAGCGCGCCCACTCCGGGGAGTCTGGCACACGCTGTCACGTGCCCGACCTCGGTAGGTGCGGACGCCGAAATCGGTAGCCGGTACCGATGTGAGCGCGACCGGCCCGGCCCTACAACGAACTGATGAGAATACGAAGAAAGATCTTGGCGGCAGCGATGAGCGGCGTGGCCACGCTCGCGTTGATCGTGTCGACCGGCGGCGCGGCGCACGCCGCGCCCATTCAGATCTGGAACCACTGGACCGGGCTGTGCCTGCAGCCCGCCTCCTACGAGGAGTTCGCCGCGGTGGTGCAGAAGCCCTGCGACGACGCTGTGGACCTGCAGGCCTGGACGTTCCAGCGGGTGACCGGGACGCGGTACAAGTTCTGGAACCCGGCCACCGATCTGTGCCTCAACGAGTTCGACCCGCTGGACTTCTCCGCGCGGGTGCTCATGGTCGGGTGTGCCCGGGTCAGCAACGAGGAATGGCAGACCCACGTGACCTTGCCGCATGGGGCTTTCCCGCTGGAATCGCGCTCGGGCAACACCGACACCCAGTACTGCATCGATGCGAACCTCGGTGATGCCGTTCTGATGTGGGGATGTCTCGGTTCGCCGTCGCAGAATTGGGCCGTTCTGTGACGACGGTCGCGGACCCGCCGGATCCGTCGACCGGCGGGCCGCGACCTCGCGCCGGAAGTCGTTGATCGGGGCCGGCGAAGGTCAGCCCGCCCGGGGTATAGCTAGGCCTACCCCGAAGAGTATTGCTGGCGCCCTGGTTGGGCCCGTCCGGGTTCGCCTAGCTTGTGGGCATGACGCTTCTCCGGGCCGTGCGGCACCCTCGCTACCTGGCGACGGCGTGGCCCTGGCGGGCGCTGGCCTATGCGTCGACCAGCGCCTTTGCTGCCGCGCTGATCTGGGTCGCGCTGGCCGCCCCGGTGGCCGCGCTGGCCGCCGCCGGCCGGGCGGCCCAAGAAGGTGGCACTGTGCCGCTGCTGGCCGCGGCGGGGCTGGGTCTTCTCGGTCTGGGCCTGCTCGCGGTGGGCGGCCCGCGGCTGGCGCTCGCGATGGCCGGCCCGGAGCGCCGGCGGCTGCGGCTGGCCGACTCTGTCCCGGTGCCGGTGCCGGCGCCGGCGCCGGCGCCTCGCCGTGCGGGCCTTTACTCCGACGTGGTCACCTGGCGTGCGGTCGCCTATGCGCTGTTGCTGGCGCTGATCGCCCCGGTGTGGCTGAGCGTGCTCGGGGTGGCCGGCCTGCTCGTGGTTTCCACCCCGATCGCGATGCACAACCGGCTGGCGGCGGCCGACTCCACGGGCAACGTGCTCGGGCGGCTCGCGCTCGGCCTGGTGCTGCTCCCGGTGCTGCTGTACCTGAGCGCTGTCCTCGGCGGCGCATGCCGCGCTGGCCCGGTTGCTGCTGGGCGGCGATCCCGACCAGGCCGTTGCCGAGCTGGCCGAGGTGACCCGGTCGCGGGCGCGGCTGGCCGACGCGTTCGAGGCCGAGCGCCGCCGCATCGAGCGCGACCTGCACGACGTCGCCCAGCAACGGCTGGTCAGCCTGACCATGCAGCTTGGCGTGGCCCGGCACGAACTGCCTGGCGACTCGCCCGCGGCCGAGGCGGTGGCCGCCGCCCACCAGCAGGCCAAGACCTTGATGGTCGAGCTGCGCGAGCTGGTCCGGGGCATCAGCCCGCGTACGCTGCGGGAGCTGGGCCTGCGCGCCGCGATCGAGGAACTTGCGGCGGCCAGCCCGATGCGGATACGCGTGGCGGCCGATGCGGGCCGGTTCCCGCCCGGCGTCGAGACGGTCGCCTTCGCCGCGGTGTCCGAGGCCCTCGCCAACGCGTCCAAGCACGCCGACGCCACCGAGTGCCGGGTTGTCGTCCGGCGAGACGGCCCGCTGCTCACTGCCGAGGTGCGCGACGACGGGGTGGGCGGGGCCGATCCAGCAGGCGGGTCGGGGCTGACCGGCCTCGCCGACCGGGCTGCGGCGGCCGGCGGCCGGTTGCTGCTGTCCAGCCGGGCCGGCGGGCCGACGATCGTCCGGGTGGAGCTGCCATGCGGGTCGTGATCGCCGAAGATTCCGTACTGCTGCGCGAGGGTCTGGCCGGCTTGCTGCCCCGGTTCGGCTTCGAGATCGTGGCTGCGGTCGGCGACGCGCCGGCGTTGCTGGCCGCGGTCGACCAAACCGAGCCTGACCTGGTCGTCACCGACGTGCGCATGCCACCGGGCTTCACCGACGAAGGGCTGCGCGCGGCCGTGACCATGCGCACCGCCCGCCCCGGCCTGCCGGTGGTGGCGCTCAGCCAATACGTCCAGCAGAGCTATGCCGGTGAACTGCTCGCCTCGGGCGCCGGCCGGGCGATCGGCTATCTGCTCAAGGACCGCATCGCTGACGTCGCCGAGTTCGCCGATCTGCTCCGCCGAGTGGCCGCCGGCGCCACGGTCGTCGACCCCGAGGTGGTCCGCCAACTGATGCTGCGCGGCCGCGACCCGCTCGGGCAGTTGTCGCCACGGGAGCAGGAGGTCCTCGCGCTGGTCGCCGAGGGCCACTCCAACGCGGCGATCGCGCGGGCGCTCACGCTGACCGAGGCCGGCGTGGGCAAGCACATCGGCAACGTGCTGACCAAGCTCGACCTGCCGGTCAGCGACGACACCAACCGACGAGTCCTGGCCGTCCTGACCTACCTACGCGGTCAGGAGTAAACCCCCCTTCAAGGAGTGCGCTGTGCCCCTCGTACGAAATTTTGCGGCTTTTGTGGCTTTTATTGGCGTTTTGATTGTTGCTTTTGTTCTTCTGCCGGGTCCGCTGGCCGGCAACAGCTTCGCCGACCACGAGCAGCTGGTGGCCGCCGTGCACCAGAACTTCGTGGGCTACTGGCAGGCGGGCGGCCCGAGTCTGCCGCCGCCGATGCAGGACGTCGTGGACTACTGGTTCCGCTATCACGTGTTCAAGGGCCTGATCGCCGCGCTGATACTGGCCACGCTGATCGTGATCGGCGTCCGGCTGCGACGCTCGCTCACCGGCGCCGCCCTGGTCACGGCGGGAACGGCGGTCTTCGCGCTCGGCCTGCTCGCGACGGTGACCGTGATGGCCAACATCCAGGGCATGGTCGCCCCGTTCGGCTCGCTGTTCCCGATGCTGTTGGAACGCCCGGCCACCCCGCAGCTCACCGACGCGCTCACCCAGGCCGGCCGGCAACTGGCCGCCGGCGGCCACCTCTCGCCCGCGGTGCAGGCCATGGTCGACGAGTTCGTCCGCTACCACGCGGCCATGGCCGTGATAGCCGCTGTCCTGACCATCGTTGTGGCCGGCCTGGCCGCGGCGGCCTGGCGCCGCTTCGCGAAACGACAGCAGCGAGCCGTGATCCCCATTCTCTGGTCCCTGCTGACGTTGGCCCCCGTCGTCCTCCTGATCGCCAACGTCAGCTCCGTGGCCGACCCTGCCCCCGGCCTGCTCGGCCTCGTCCAAGGCGGCTGGTGACTCCCCGAGATGCACGCCTTCTATGCCGTGGGCCGGGGCTGGTAACTGAGGATGACCATGCCGGAGTCGAAGGCTCGGTGGTCGACGAGACGGAACCGGGCGTCGCTGCTGGTCTCGGCGAGGAGGGCGGCGCGGGCCGGCCCACCGACCGTGACCGGGTGCAGCCAGATCCGGAGCTCGTCGAGCAGGCCCTCGCGCAGCAACACCGCAGTGACCGGCCCGTATCCGTATTGGACGATGTCCTGGCCGGGCTTCTGCTTGAGCTCGCGCGCCACCGCCGGGAACTCGGCCCGTCTGACGACCGTGGTGTTGTTCCAGGGCGGAGAGCCGGCCCGTCTCCGCGGGGGTGAGGCCCGGCAGGCTGCGGGCCAGATGCGGCGCCCACCTACGGTGCGGGCAGATCGGAACGCGTGTGGATCAGCTCGGCGCCGACGTCGGGCGCCGTGTCGGCATCCGGCCGGACGACCTCGGCGCGCACCTCGTGCATCCTCAGCTCACCACTGAGGATCTCCTCGGCGAAGTGGCAGGCCACCCGCTGGCCCGAGTCGTCGAAGACCCGCAGCTTCGGCCGCTCCTCCGCGCAACGGCTCTGCGACCAGGGACAACGCGTGCGGAACCGGCATCCGCTCGGCGGGTTGGCCGGCGAGGGCAGATCGCCGGCCAGCAGGATCCGCTCGCGCTGGTCCTCCACGTACGGGTCGGGGATGGGCACGGCCGAGAGCAGAGCCCGGGTGTAGGGGTGCAGCGGGCGGTCGTACAGCTGGTCGCCGTCCGCCTCCTCGACCAGCGAGCCCAGGTACATCACGCCGATGGTGTCGGAGATGTGCCGGACGACCGCCAGGTCGTGCGCGATGATCAGATAGGTCAGACCGAGGGAGTCCTGCAGGTCGCCGAGGAGGTTGACCACCTGCGCCTGGATCGACACGTCCAGCGCGGACACCGGCTCGTCGGCCACGATCAGCTCGGGGCCGAGCACCAGGGCCCGGGCGATGCCGATGCGCTGCCGCTGCCCGCCGGAGAACTCGTGCGGGTACTTGTTCAGCGCCGACGCCGGCAGGCCCACCGAGTCCAGGGTGGACCGCAACCTCGTACGCATGCCGGTCTTGTCCTTGTGCAAACCGTGCGCCTTGAGGCCCTCGACGAGCAGGGACTCCACCGACTGCCGCGGGTCCAGGCTCGACATCGGGTCCTGGAACACCATCTGCATGCGCCGGCGGAAGAGCCGCATCTGCTCACCCTCGAGGGAGCGGACGTCCGTGCCGTCGAAGGTGATCCCGCCGCTGGTCGGCTCGACCAGCCTCAGCAGGCCGCGGCCCAGCGTCGACTTTCCGCACCCGGACTCGCCGACCAGACCATAGGTCTCGCCACGCTTGATCTTCAGCGACACGCCGTCGACGGCATAGACCCATCCGATCGTACGGTTGAGGAGCAGCCCGCTCTTGATCGGAAAGTGCACCTTGAGATCGTCGATCTCGACCAAGGCGTCGCTCACGCCGGCACCTCCTGCGGTACGGGGTTCGTGCACCGCAGCGCGCCGCCGCGGAAGGTGGGCTCGAGCGGCACCGTCTCGCCGATGCAGGCGTCGATCACGCGGTCGCAGCGCGGCGCGAAGGCGCAGCCCTCCGACCAGGGGATGTTGTCGTTGACCGAGCCGCGGATCTGGTGCAGCCGCGCGCCGCGGTCGGCATCCAGGCGGGGCACGGACCGCAACAACCCCTGGGTGTACGGGTGCCGCGGAGCCGCGAACAGATCGTGGCGTTCGGCCCGCTCGACCACCTTGCCGGCGTACAGCACGTTGACGCTGTCGCAGAGCCCGGCCACCACCCCCAGGTCGTGGGTGATCATGATCAGCGCCGTGCCGGAATCGTCGACCAGTTCCTTGAGCAGCGCGAGGATCTGCGCCTGGATGGTCACGTCCAGCGCCGTCGTCGGCTCGTCGGCGATCAGCAGGCGCGGCTTGCAGGCCAGGGCGATGGCGATCAGCGCCCGCTGCCGCATGCCGCCGGAGAGCTGGTGCGGGAACTCCTTGAGCCGTCGCTGCGGGTCCGGGATGCCGACCGCGTCGAGCAGCTTGCGGGCCTCCCGCAGCGCCGCCTGCCGGGTACGGCCCTGATGGCGTTCCAGCACCTCGGCCACCTGCAGGCCGAGCGGGATCACCGGGTTCAGCGAGGACAGCGGGTCCTGGAAGATCATGCCGATGTCCCGGCCGCGCCGGTCCCGCATCTCCGGTGGGCGCAGCCTCAGCAGGTCCGTCTCCTCGAACCGGACCTCGCCGGTGACCTTGTTGCCGCGGCGGGGAAGCAGTCCCATGATCGCCAGGCTGGTGACCGACTTGCCGCAGCCGGACTCGCCGACCAGCCCGACGGTCTGGCCGGGTTCCACCGTGAAGCTGACGCCGTCCACCGCGGTGAAGGGCTTCGCGCCGTGCTCGAAGACCACCGAGAGATCACGTACGTCGAGCAGGGGCATGACAGATCACCGCCGGTTCTTCGGGTCGAGCGCCTCGCGCATGCCCTCGCCGAGCAAGGTGAAGCCGAGAGCCACGAGAATGATCGCCAGGGCCGGGAGGTAGGCCAGCTCCGGGCGGACCTCGAAATACCGCACGCCGTCCACACCCAGCATCAAACCCCACTCGGCCCGGTTGATGTCCGGGTCGCCGAGTCCCAGGAACGACAGCGCGGCCGCGTCCAGGATCGCCACCGCGAAGGTCAGGGTGGCCTGCACGATGACCGCGGTGAGCGAGTTCGGCAGCATGTGCCGCAGCACGATGTGCCGCCGCTTGACGCCCAGCGCGCGGGCGGCGAGCACATGATCGCTCTCCCGTTGCGCCAGCATCGACCCGCGGAGCAGCCGGGCGAAGATGGGCACGTTCACGATCGCGACCGCCATGATCACCGTCCACTGGGTGGACTCGCTGGCCAGGGCGACCAGGGTGATCGCCAGCAGCAGGCTGGGCAGCGCCAGCATGACGTCGGTGAACCGCATGATCAGCACATCCACCCAGCCACCGAGGGCGCCGGCCAGCGCGCCCAGCACCACGCCGAGCAGCAGGCCGATCGTCGTGGCCAGGACGCCGACGACCAGCGTCTGCCGGGCGCCGTAGACCATCCGGGAGGCGAAGTCCCGGCCGAGCGGGTCGCTGCCCAGCGGGTGCCCGGCGGTGGCGCCCGGAATGGTGTCGACGGTCAGGTCCTTGGTCAGCTCCGGGAACCGCTGCACCGGGTCGTGCGGCGCGACCAGCGGCGCGAAGATCGCCATGATCAGAAACAGCAGGATGATCGCCGCGCCGACCATCGCGGTGGGATTGTGCAGCAACCGGCGGCCGGCGTCGCGGAACAGCCCGACCCCGCCGCCCTGGGACGTGCGCTCGGTCAGCTCCTCGATCCGGCGGCGCTTGTGCTCGGCGAGGGTCGAGATTCCTCCGGTCCCGCTCACCGCACACGCACCCTCGGGTCGATGATCGCGTACGAGAGGTCGACCAGCAGGTTGACCACGATGAAGACGACCGCGGCGAGCAGGATCAGCGCCTGCAGCACGGGGTAGTCGCGACCGCCGCTGATCGAGTCGGTGATCAGCGTGCCCAGCCCGCCCCAGTTGTAGACCTTCTCGGTCAGCACCGCGCCGGCCAGCAGCGCACCGGTCTGCAGCCCGATGATGGTGACCACCGGCAACAGCGCGTTGCGCAGCACGTGTCGCTTGCGGATGGTGGGATTGCGCAGGCCCTTGGCGTCCGCCGTGCGGATGTAGTCCTCGTCGAGGACGTCCAGCACGCTCGCCCGGGTGATCCGGATGATGATCGCCAGCGGGATCGTCGCCAGAGTGAGGGCGGGCAGCACCAGATGCCACAGGGCGTCGGCGGAGGCGTCCAACTCCCGGGTCAGCAGCCCGTCCAGGACGAAGAAGCCGGTCACGTCGGTGTTGTCCAGGCCGGTGGTGATCCGGCCGGACGGCGGGAAGACGTGGATTCCCTGGGTCAGCCAGTCCTTGAGCAGGTAACCCAGGAAGAAGATCGGGACCGAGATGCCGATCAGGGTGAAGATGATGGTGGTGTTGTCGAGCAGCCGCCCGCGGTGCCTGGCCGCGACGTATCCCAGCGGAATACCCAGCCCGACCGCGATGATGATCGCCGCGATGGCCAGTTCGACGGTCGCCGGGAAGGACCGGCTGATCACGTCCATCACCGGCTCGCCGGTACGGATGGAGTTCCCGAAGTTGCCGGTCACCACGTTCTTAAGGAAGCGGCCGTACTGGATCCAGATCGGCTGGTCGTAGCCGAGGGCCCGGGTCAGCCGCTCACGGGTCTCCGGGGTCGCGCGTTCGCCCAGCAACGCATCGACCGGTCCACCGGGGAGGCTGCGCAGCCAGAAGAAGACCAGTGTCATCAGGGCGATCAGGGTGATGGCCAGTTGGATCAGGCGACGCAGGACGATTCTCACCATAGGTACGACGCATCCTTCTCTTCAATTGCGTCGGACGGCCCGGACCTGGGAGATCGTCCCCGGTCCGGGCCGCGCGGCGATGCCCTACTTGGTGAGCGAGACGGTGTTGAACTGCTCGGCGGTGAGGGGGCTGGGCACCAGGCCCTCGACGTTCTTCGTGGTGACCACGGCGGGCGGGGCGTGCCAGAGGGGGACGGCCGGCAGCCACTTGGCGGCGAGGTCGCGGTTGACCTGCTCCCACGCGGCCTTCTTGGCCGTCTGGTCAACGGTCGCGTCGGCCTTGCCGATGGCGGCGAACATCTCGGTCATCGCCGCGTCGCCGAATTCGTCCTTCGCCCGGCCGAAGAACGTTCCGGCGAAGTTGCCCGGGTCGTTGTAGTCGCCGGTCCAGCCGAGTATGTGCAGGTCCTGTTTGCCGAACTGCTGCACGTCGTCCTTGAACCCGCCGTTCCACGGCCGCGGGACACCGTTGACCTTGATGCCGGCGGCCTGCAGGTCGTTCGCGAGAACGGTGAAGATCTCCTGCGGGTTCGGCATGTACGGGCGGGACACCTCGGTGGGGTAGTAGAAGTTGAGCGTCAGACCGGTCGCGCCGGCCTCGGACAGCAACTGCTTCGCCTTGTCCAGGTTGTACTCGTACTTCTGCACGTCCGGGGCGTAACCGAGCACCGTGTTCGGCATGAACTGGTCGGCCACCGTCGAGCCGCCCGGGCCCTTGGTCTGCACCAGCTGAGCGCGGTTCAGCGCGTACGCGATCGCCTGGCGGACCCGCAGGTCCTTCAGCTTCGGGTTCTTCTGGTTGATGCCCAGATAGAGGATGTTGAAGGCGGGCCGGTCGAGCACGTTGTAGCCCTCGGCCGCCAGCGCCTTGCGGTCGGCCGGGGCCGGGAAGTCGATCGCCTGGACCGTGCCGGCGCGCAACTCCTGCTTGCGGGTGTTCTCGTCCTTGATGACCTTGATGATCATCTTGTCGACCTTGGCCTTGTCGCCCCAGTAGTCGGGGTTCTTGTTCAGCGTGATCTCGCCGGTCGCCTTGTTCCAGCCGCCGTACGTGAACGCGCCGGTGCCGGTCGGGTGCTCGTTGGCGAACGCGCTGTACGCGAAGGAGTCGCCGTTCTGGGTCACCTTGTCGCCGTCGTACTGCTTGATCGCGGCCGGGCTGGCGATGGAGAACGCGGTGAGCGCGAACGCGCCCGGGAAGGCGCCCTTGTACTTCGTCATCGTCACGACCGCGGTGGAGGCGTCCTGCGCCTTGCAGTTGTCGTAGACGGCGTCCGGGCTGCCGGCGAAGCCGCCGAACACGTCGGCGTAGTAGATCATCTGGGACTGGGCGGCCTCGCCCTTCATGTTGTACCAACGGTCGAAGTTGGCGCAGACCGCCGCGGCATCCAGCGCGGTGCCGTCGTGGAACTTGACACCCTGGCGCAGCTTGAACGTCCAGATCTTGCCGGTCGGGTCGTTGGACCAGCTCTCCGCCAGGCCACCGGTCAGCTCAGCGGTGCCGGGCTTATGGGTGACGAGGGTGTCGTAGATCTGGCGGATCGGCCGGAACGACTCGCCGTCGTCGTTGAAGATCGGGTCGAAGTTCTTCGGATCACCGGCACCCGCGAAGATGAAGGTGCCGCCGGTAGCGGCTTTGCCCTCGTCGCCACCGCTGTCGCGGTCGCTTTTCGCGCAGCCGGCTGCGCCGATCGTCAGCGTCGCAATGACACCGGCGGCGATGACCGTCCGGAGCCTCTTCGCCTGCATTCCTGATGCACGCATCGCATTCACCTCGTCCTATGGGTACGGGCAAACACGGTGACGGCTGGTCACCGTTGGCGAGACACTAACCACTGTGGGCAAGCACGTCGTGGGTTGGTACCGGATCGTGTCCTTTTCGGTCTGTGAGACCTGGGCCCGACGACCGAACGGCACCGGGGACGGGCAGGCTCCTACCCCCGGTGCCACTGACCATGCGTCGTTGTCGGCCTACTGGTGGGGTTCTTGCGGCGCCTTGCGGGGCATCAGGGCGACGACCGGAAGGCTGAGGGCGGTGACGGTCAGCACGACGATGAGACTGACCTTCATCGCGTGGTCCAGTCCGGAGGCTGCGGCTCCGAAGAAGATCGAGGTGACCGCGGCCGAGCCGATCGCTGACGCGAGTTGCTGGATCGAGCTGAGCGAGCCGCTGGCGCTGCCGGCTTCCTCGGGGCTCGCGTCGCCGAGAGCAACGGTGGGGATCGTGGCGAAGGCGAGACCGATGCCGATGCCGATGACGAACAGCGCCGGGGCCAGCGTCCCGAGGCTGACGTTCGTCCCGGAGTGATCGACGAGGGCCAGGACCCAGCCGCACCCGGCGAGGACGACGGTGAGTCCGATGAAGATGAGGGTGCGGCCGAGCTTGGCGACCAGGCCACCCATGGCGGCGAACCCGGCGGCGACGAGCCCCAGGGTGAGTGGCAGCAGGCCGAGCGAGGCGTCCCGCGGACTGGCGTGCAGCCCCTCCTGCATGAACAGCGACAGCACGAAGATCAGGCCGGTGCCGGCGGGGAAGGCGACCAGGCCCACGAGCATTCCGGAGGTGAAACCACGGTTCCGCAGGAGCGTGGGCGTGATGAGCGGGTGGGTTGCGGTGCGCTGACGGTTGGCGAAGGCAGCGAAGAACAGAACGCCTACGGTGATCGAGGCGACAGGGACGGCGCTCCAGCCGTTGGTCGAGCCCTCGATCAGGCCGTACAGCAGCCCGATCATGGTTACCGCGAGCAGCCCGGAGCCCCAGCCGTCGACGACGGTCGACCGGTCGCCGTCGCCGTCGCGCGGAAGGATCTTGGTGGCGATGACCAGCCCGGCGACGCCGAGGACGACATTGACGAGGAAGATCGGGCGCCAGGACAGACCGAACAGGTCGGCGCTGATGACGAATCCGGCCAGCACCGGGCCGCCGACACTGGAGAGGGCGAGAACTGGGCCGAACAGCCCGAACGCCTTGGCGAGCATGTCGCGGCTGAACGCCTTCATCATGATCGACATGCCTTGCGGGATGAGGAGAGCCCCGAACGCTCCCTGAGCAACCCGGGCGACGATCAGCAGGGCCGGGTCGGGTGAGAACCCGGCGACCGCCGAGGCCAGGGTGAACCCGCCCATGCCGATCAGGAAAAGCCTGCGCTGGCCGAACTTGTCACCCAGCCGGCCGCCGACCACGAGCAGGACACCCATGGCGAGCATGTACGCCGTCCCCAACCACTTGATCAGACTCTCGCCGCCGTCGAGCTCGCGGGCGATGGTGGGGGCGGCGATGTTCGTGACTGTCGCATCGATCACGTCGAGGGCGTCGGCCAGCAGCACCAGCCCCAGGATCGCCCACATCAGGCGGCTGGAGCTGCGTGTGGTGACCGTGCCCGGCTCCGTCAAGATGGTCATGAGGAAGGTTCTTCCGTTCTGCGCTCGGGCGCCCCTCGTGGGCGGCCTCATCCGTGCTACGAACACCCCGGACCTCACCCGACACCGACTCCGGAAATTCTTGGGAAATCAGTCCGGTTGCTCAGCAAGCACAGTGCGTTGCCGCAGCTCGGTCCCGGTAGTGCCGCACGCACCAGGCCCGGGTGCGGTCCGTATTCGAGTTGCCCTGGGGCTGTTCGCCCTTTCCCGCCTGTCGCAGTTGGTGCGCGACCTGCGGGCCGCGCAGGAGGAACTGGCGACGGCCGCGGTCGATCGGGAACGCCTGGCCACGCAGGAGCAGTTGCGACGCTTGATCGGGGACCGGGTTCAGCAGGTGGCCCAGCACGCCCGGGCCGCGCTCCGGTGGCTGTCGACGACGCCGGACGATGCCCGGGGCGAGATCGCGGCGGCCGGCGTCATCGCCCGGCAGGCCGCGGCCAAGAGCCGGCGCCTGCACGCCGCAGACCCGGTCCACCGCGGTACCCCGTACGAGCCGTCGCGCACGATGACGGCCCCACGTACCGCACGTGCCGTGCTCGTCACCGTCGTGGCGCTGTTCGCCGCGCAGAACCTGCTCAACGTCACCATGCCATCGGGCGAGCCGCCGGCTCCGCGCCAGCACCTCGCCGCCGCGGTGCTCGTGGCAATCGTCGTCTCGCTGGGCATTCTGGCCTTGCAGTGGTACCACTCCGGCGCCGGGAGTGGTGGCGGCAGACCCCGGCATTGGCGGTACACCTTGGCGGTGCAGGCCGTTCTGACCTACATCCAGGTCCTGTTCGTGGGCTCCTTGGGAACGATTTTCGTCGCCTTCCTCGCCGCGTCCGGGCTGCTGTTGCTGCCGCGAGCCTGGCGGTGGGCATGGTTCGGCACGGCCGTTGCGAGCGTGTCGGCCATCTACCTCGTCCTGGCATCCGGCGAAAGCCCGTCGACCCCCACGGTGGTCATCCGGGCCGTCTACACCGCCGCCATCAGCGCCGGCTTCGGCCTGATGGCCTACGGCCTGTCCCGTCTGGCGGGACTGGCGGTCCGGCTCGCCCACCGCCGCGAAGAACTGGCCGCCGTCGCCGCCGTGCGGGAGCGGCTGCGCCTCGCGCGCGACACCCACGACCTGCTCGGGCTCGGGCTGTCCACCCTGGCGCTGAAGTCCGACCTGATCGCGGCGTTGATCGGACCCGACGACGCCCGGGCGGCGCGCGAGCTCGGCGAACTGCTCCACGTCTGCGCCACCGTACGCTCCGACACCGCCCGGATCGCCGGTGAGCGCCCACAGCTGTCCCTCGATGCGGAACTGGCGCTCGCGACCGACGTGCTCACGTCGTCGGCGATCCACGTACACATCACCGGCGCCGGCCGTGCCGTGCCGCAGGCCGTGGACAACGTCCTCGCCATCGTCCTGCGGGAAGCAATCACCAACATCCTCCGGCACAGCCAGGCGCGGCAGTGCGCGATCACCGTCGAATCCGAGGACGGCCTGGTTCGCCTCCGGGTCAGCAACGACGGGGCTACCTCCGCAACACCCCTGCCGGCGACCGGGACGGGCCATGGCCTGGACAACCTGCGGACTCGCGTCGCCGGATGCGGCGGCATCCTCACCACCCGGCGCACCGGTGGCACCTTCGTCATGATGGTCGAACTGCCCGCCGCGCAAGGGTAAGGTCGCCTCGCCGCGGCCGGCGGATATATCCAGGGGGAACAACGGTGGTGCGAGTGCTGATCGCCGAAGACACCGGCATCCTGCGCGAAACCCTGTCCGCACTGCTGCGGCTGCAGGACGATCTCGACGTGGTGGCGGAAGTGTCGTCGGGCGACCGTATCGTCCCGGCCGCGCTGCAACACCACCCCGACGTGGCCGTGGTCGACATCGACCTCCCCCGGGTGGACGGCATCACCGCCACCGCCGAACTCGGCCACCGGGTCCCCGCCTGCGCGGTCCTGATCCTCACCGGTCTCGCCCGCCCCAGCAACCTGCGCGCCGCGCTCGACGCGGGAGCCAAGGGATTCCTCCTGAAGGACACTCCGGCCGCCGACCTGATCGCGGCGATCCGGCGGGTCGCCGCCGGCGAGCCGGTCATCGATCCCGCGTCCGCCGCGGCCGCGCTTCGACAACGGCCGACCCCGCTGACGCCCCGGGAGACCGCGGTCCTGCAGCGGTACGCGGCCGGGGCGGAGCCCAGGGAGATCGCGGCGGAACTGTTCCTGTCATACGGCACGGTCCGCAACTACCTCGCCTCCGCCATGGCCAAACTCGCCGCCCGCAACCGCGTCGACGCCATCCGGATCGCCACCGAAGCGGGATGGCTCTAGAGACCTGGGCCTTTGGTGCGGCCGGTTACGGCGTGATGGTGGTCGGGCCGGGGATGCCATCGCGCAGTGCCGGCCTGGTCGCGGCAGCAGCGGCCGTCGCGGTGGGCTGTCCCAGCATTTCGGGAGCAGGGCCGGATATCACCATTGTTGGCGGCGGCTATTCCGGGGTGAGAATGGCATGATCGAAGACGGTTCTGGGCTTACCGCCGGATTCGTTGGGGTGGGATAATTCTGGGGTGCGGCAGATGGAGTTCTTCACCAGGTCCCAGCTAGCGGAAATGCGTGATCCGACCCGGGCGCGTCGTTATTCGCCGGCGCGTGAAGAGTTCCGTCGCGTGCATGCCCGGCAGCGCGCGTGGGGGCTTGTCCAATGCCGCGTAGCCTAGTTTGATCTTGGTGGATGTCGGCGTGGT
>NZ_JBITDW010000029.1:0-117865 GCF_044454685.1 Actinoplanes sp. NPDC051513 | reverse complement strand
TTCTGACCTTCGACAAGCCAGAACCTAGACAGGACAACGGCGTGCGCCACCCAGACGCCCAGAAACCACCCACACAAGCGTCAGTAGAACCACATAAACCGTGACCGCCCCGGTCGCCTTTACAGCACTTTGCTCAGGAATGCCTTGGTTCGCTCGTGGCGCGGGTTGGCGATGATCTCCGACGGTGCGCCCTGCTCGACCACGACGCCCTCGTCCATGAACACGACGTTGTCGCCGACCTCGCGGGCGAAGCCGATCTCGTGGGTGACCACGACCATGGTCATGCCGTCGCGGGCCAGGTCTTTCATCACGTCGAGGACCTCGCCGACGAGCTCGGGGTCGAGCGCGCTGGTCGGCTCGTCGAACAGCATCAGCTTGGGCCGCATCGCCAGTGCCCGGGCGATCGCGACGCGCTGCTGCTGCCCGCCGGACAACTGGCCGGGATAACTGTCCACCTTGGTGCCCAGTCCCACCCGCCCGAGCAGGGCAATGGCGCTTTCGCGTGCCGCCGCCTTGTCTTCTCGTTTCACCCGGCACGGCGCCTCCATGACGTTCTGGAGGGCGGTCATGTGCGGGAAGAGGTTGAAGCGCTGGAACACCATGCCGATCGCCTGGCGCTGCCGGGCGACGTCGCTGTTCTTCATCTCGTGCAGCTTGCCGCCGCGCTCGTGATAACCGACCAGGTCGCCGTCCACGAAGATCTTGCCGGCGTTGATCTTCTCGAGGTGGTTGACGCAGCGCAGGAACGTCGACTTGCCCGAGCCGGAGGGGCCGAGCACGCAGCACACCTCGCCCGACTTGACGACCAGGTCGATGCCCTTGAGCACTTCGAGCGAGCCGAACGACTTGTGCACGTTGTCGGCGCGCACCATTTCACCGGAAATATCGGTCATGTTCCCTCCGAGCCAGCCGGGATCCCGCCACCCTGTTCGACACCGATGTTCCGGAGCCGCTGCCGGGCCCGTCCGGTTGTACCGTATCCCCTGCCGAAATGCCGCTCCACGAAGAACTGGGCGATCATCAGGACGGTGCAGATGATCAGATACCAGATCACGGCTGCGACCAGGACGGGCAGCACCACGAAGGTGCGCGCCTTGATCGCGTTGAGCTGGAAGAACAGCTCGAAGGTGACCGGCACGAAGGCCACCAGCGACGTGTCCTTGACCATCGCGATGACCTCGTTGCCGGTCGGCGGCACGATCACCCGCATCGCCTGCGGCAGCACCACCCGGCGCAGCACCTGCCCGCGGGACAGGCCCAGCGCGGTCGCCGCCTCGGCCTGACCGGGGTCGATCGACTGGATGCCGGCCCGGACGATCTCGGCCATGTACGCGGCCTCGGACAACCCCAGCGCGAGCATGCCGGCCACGAAACCGGCCAGCAGGTCGCTGGCCTTGATGCTGTAGAACTGCGCGTTCAGGTCGTCGATGCCGAACAGCTTGCCGATCTGCTGATCGAACGGCAGGCCGAAGCCGACGCGCTCCCACAGGATGTTCAGGTTGCCGAACAGCACGCAGAGCACGAGCCGCGGAATCGCCCGGAAGAACCAGGTGTAGACGAACGCGACCGCGCTGAGGATGCGGTTGTCCGACAGCCGCATGATCGCGACGATCACGCCGAGCACGACGCCGATCGCCATCGACGTGACGGTCAGCAGCAGAGTGCCACGCAGTCCCTCGAGCACCGGCTCGGTGAACATCACGCCGCGCTTGCCGGGCTCGTACGAGACGAAGATGAACTTCCAGCGGAACTGGTCGTTGGTGACCAGCAGGTGCACGAACATCGCGGTGAGGATCGCGAGAACCGCGATCATCACCCACCGCCCGGGGTGCCGGACGGGCACGGCCTTGATCGGTTCAGGCCGTGCCCGCTCGATTGTTGTCTGGTCGGTCATCGACGAATCAGACGGTCGGGTTCACCGCGGGGTCGGTGATGCCGCCCGCGTCGACGCCCCACTTCGCCAGGACCGTCTTGTAGGTGCCGTCCTCGATCAGGGCCTTGAGCGCGCCCTGGATCGCGGCGCCCATCGTGTCGGCCTGGTCCTTGGGCAGGACGTAGCCGTACGGGGCCGAGTCGTAGATGTCGCCGACCAGGGCCAGCTGGCCGTTGGTCTGCTTCACCGCGTACGCGCACACCGGCGAGTCGGCCAGCATCGCCTCGTCCTTGCCGGTCACGACCGCGTTGGTCGCGTCCGACTGGGCCTGGTACTGGTCGATCGTGATCTTCGCCTTGCCGGCGTCGGTGCACTTCTTCGACCGGGCGGTCAGGTCGTCCACCTGCACCGTCGCGGTCTGCACAGCGATCTTCTTGCCGCAGACGTCGTCGGCGTTGACGGTCGCGCCGGCCTTGGCCGCCCACTGGGTGCCCGCCTGGAAGTAGGAGACCATCGTGGCCTCCTTGAGACGGCTGGCGTTGATCGTGAACGAAGAGACGCCCACGTTGTACTTCTTGGTGGCGACGCCCGGGATGATGCTGTCGAACGAGGCCGACTGCCACTCCGTGGTCAGGCCCAGCTTCTGGCCCACCGCGTTGAACAGGTCGACGTCGAACCCGATGACGGTCTTGCCGTCGGCGTCCAGGAACTCGCTCGGCGCGTACGTCGAGTCCGTCCCGATGATCAGCTTGCCGGCCGACTTGATGTCGGCCGGGACCTTGTCGGCCAGGCCCGTATCGGCCGAGGCGCTCGACACCGGGGCAGCGGTGCCCGAATCGTCACCGGACTCCGAACCGCAGGCGGCCATCGAGGTCGTCAGCGCCACCGCGACGGCCAGCCCGAGGATCGCTCGACGGCCAGGGGAGGTGCGGAACATTAAGGTCTCCCTAAAAGATTGATGCAAAATTCGATCAGGCAACGCCGAGGTAGGCGTCCTTGACGGCCGGGTCGTGCAACAGCTCGGCGCCCGTGCCGTCCTTCACGATCCGTCCGGTCTCCAGAACGTACGCCCGATGCGCGCGGGAAAGGGCCTGCTGGGCGTTCTGTTCCACGAGCAGGATCGTCGTGCCCTGCTGGTTGATCTCGACGATGATGTCGAAGATCTGCTGAATCAGCATCGGCGCCAGACCCATCGACGGCTCGTCGAGCAGCAGCAGCTTCGGCCGGCTCATCAGCGCCCGGCCCACCGCCAGCATCTGCTGCTCGCCGCCCGACAGGGTGCCGCCGGACTGCTTCTCCCGCTCCTTCATCCGCGGGAACAGGGTGAACACCCGGTCGAGATCCTCGTCGATCTCCGGCCGGTTGCGCCGGGTGTACGCGCCCATCTCCAGGTTCTCCCGCACCGACATGCCGGGGAAGATCCCCCGGCCCTCCGGCGACTGCGAGACGCCGCGGATCACCCGCAGGTCGGCGCGCAGCTTCGTGATGTCCTGACCGTCGAAGCGGATCGCGCCCTGCGACACCGGGCGCAGGCCCGAGATCGCGCGCATCGTCGTCGACTTGCCGGCGCCGTTGGCGCCGATCAGCGCGACGACCTCACCCTCGCCGACCGTCAGGCTGATCCCGTGCAAAGCCTGGATCCGGCCGTACGACAGCGAGATGTTCTCGAGCTCAAGCAGCATCGGTGGGCACCCCCAGGTACGCGGCGATGACCGCCGGATTGTCCCGCACGACGGCGGGCGTCCCCTCGGCGATCTTCTTGCCGAACTCCAGCACCACGATCCGGTCGGTGACGCCCATGACCAGGCGCATGTCGTGCTCGATCAGCAGCACGGTCACCCCGGTGTCCCGGATCCGGCGGATCAGCTCGAGCAGCTCGGCCTTCTCCGCCGGGTTGAAGCCCGCGGCCGGCTCGTCGAGGCACAGCAGAGCCGGGTTGGTCGCGAGGGCCCGCGCGATCTCCAGCCGGCGCTGCTCGCCGTACGAAAGATTGCGGCTCACATCGCCGGCGCGACGCCGGATACCCACGAACTCGAGCAGCTCCAGTGACCGCTGGCGGCCCGACCGCTCCTCCTGCCAGTGCCGGGGCAGCCGGAACAGGGCGCTGATGACGCTGGTCTTGTGGTGCGCGTCCGCGCCCACCATGACGTTCTCCAGCGCCGTCATCTCCGGGAAGAGGCGGACGTTCTGGAACGTCCGCGCGATGCCGCCCCGGGTGATCTCGTGCTTCTTCTTGCCGACGATCGACTCGCCGTTGAACCGGATCCCGCCGCTCGTCGGCCGGTACACCCCGGTCATCGCGTTGAAGCAGGTGGTCTTGCCGGCGCCGTTCGGGCCGATCAGGCCGAAGATCTCACCCTTGCGCAGCGAGAAGCTGACGTCGTTGAGCGCGACCACACCGCCGAAGCGCAAGGTCACGTGGTCGACTTCAAGAAGAACATCCTCATCACGTACGCGATGAGCACCGTCCCCCGAAGCACCGCCCGTCGGAGCGGGCTGGTCGATCGGGCGAGCGTTCAATCGGTCGAGCTCCTCGGGAGTCTCCATATGCGGCTCGCTCATACCGACACTCCGCTTCGCTCCGTGGCGGGATGAGTCAGCACGCTGAGCCAAATGGTTCGCTCACTTCGTTCGCTCACAGGGGAGCCACCTCCTTCTCCCGGTCCTTGAGCTCCATCGCCCGGCGCCGGCTCGGAATCAGGCCCTGCGGGCGCAGGATCATGATGATGATGATCACGACGCCGAACATCGCGAACCGGTACTCGTACAGGTCGGTGCCGCCCACCGAGATGCCGCGCAGCCGGTCCGGGATGTACGAGATGAGTGCGCCGCCCAAGATCGCGCCGGCCATGTTGCCCGAGCCGCCCATGACCACACCGGCCAGCACCAGGATCGAGAACTGCAGCACGAACGTCGACGAGTTGATGAAGCCCTGCTCACCGGCGAACAGCACGCCGCCGAGGCCGCCGATGAACGCGCCGATCGAGAACGCCCACAGCTTGAACTTGGTGGTCCGCACGCCCATGATCTCGGCGGCCTCTTCGTCCTCGCGGATCGCCAGCCACGACCGGCCGACCCGGCTGCGGTCGAGGTTCCGCACCCCGAAGATCACCGCGATGATGACGCCGAGACCCAGCCAGAAGTACGGGATCGCGTCGGTCACCCCGAAGATCACCTCGCCGTTCCACGTGCCCGGCGGGTGCGGCAGGCTGGTGAAGCCCCGGTCGCCACGGAACGTCTCGGTGTTCGTCGCGACGATCCGGATGATCTCGGCGAAGCCCAGCGTCACGATCGCCAGATAGTCGCCGCGCAGCCGCAGCGTCGGATACCCCAGGATCAGGCCCGCCAGCATCGTCGCCGCCAGCGCCACCGGCACCGCGGCCAGCCAGGCCCAGCCGGTGTGCGAGTACAGCACGCTGTCCTTCGAGGTCAGCAGGGCCGTCCCGTACGCGCCGACCGCGAAGAAGCCGACGTAACCGAGATCGAGCAGGCCGGCGTAACCGACCACCACATTCAGGCCCAGCGCCAGCAGCACGTAGTAGGACATGTTGAACAGCGCCGACGGCCAGTCGATGCCCTCGGTGATGATCTGCGGACCGATCACGGGGATGTCCCCGACGTAGGGCAGCAGGAACGCCAGCACCGCGGCCACCAGCGCGACCACCGCGCGTACCCAACCCGGTTGCCGGCCGAACCAGCCCCGTACCCCACCGTCGCCCCGGAAGCTCTGCTTGGGCTTTTCGGTAGCCACCGCCGTGTCACTCATGCGCGTGCCCTTCCGAGAGACTCACCCAACAGACCCGACGGACGGAACATCAGGATCAGGATCAGCAGTACGAACGCCGCGGCGTGCAGCCAGTTCGAGCCGAACAGGCCCGCCGCGTAGCTCTGCAGCACACCCAGCAGGAGGCCGCCCACCAGCGCGCCCCGCAGGTTGCCGATACCGCCCAGCACCGCCGCGGTGAACGCGTCGATACCCAGCAGGAAGCCCGCATCGTACTTCGTCACGCCGATCTTCAGGTCGTACATCACTGCCGCGATGCCTGCCATCAGGCCGCCGAGCAGGAAGACCAGCGAGATCACCCGCGACTTGTTCACGCCCATCAGCGCCGCGCTGTCCGGGTTCTGCGCCACCGCGCGGATGCCCCGGCCCAAACGTGAACCGTTGATGAAACGATCCAGCACGAACATCATCACCAGCGCCAGCACCACGATCAGGATCTGCAGATTCGTGATGTGCGTGTTGCCGATCGTGATCACCGTCCTGGCCTCGATGATCGGCGGAACACCCCTCTGATTGCGGTGCGTCGCGACGCCGACGAACTCCGAGATCGCCAGCGATGCGCCGATCGCGGTGATCAGGAAGGCGAGCGGCGGAGCGTTGCGCCGGCGCAGCGGCCGGTAGGCCACCAGCTCCACGCCCAGCGCCAAGGCGCCCGAGACCACAATGGCCGCGACCAGGCCCAACGCCATGTAACCCAGCATCGCGCCGAAGTCTGGCGTCGCCGAGTTCTGGTCGAGGCCGAACCAACCCCAAAGGATCAGGCAGGCGTACGTGCCGACCAGAAACACCTCGGAGTGTGCAAAGTTGATCAGCCGTAGCACACCGTAGACCAGGGTGTACCCCAGCGCGAACAGCGCGATGATCGCGCCCTGCGCCAGCCCTGCCACGGTGAGCGGCCCGAAATTGTCGATCAGACCGGAGAAGTTCACAGAGGGGCTCCAAAACGACGAGGTCGGTGCGGCCGGAGATAATCCGGCCACACCGGCCCTACGGAGAGTTACAGCGCGATCAGGAGGTCTTGATCTCCTGGTCCTTCACCGCGTCGCCACTCGCGTCGAACTTGAACGCCCACACCTTGATCAGCGACGGGTCCAGCTCGCCCTTGTCGGTGAACTTGTACGTGTTCGCGATGCCCTTGTAGTTCACCGTCGACAGGTACGTGTTCAGCTTCTCGGTCGTGTTGTTACCGGCGTCGATACCCTGCAGGAAGATGTTCGCCGCGTCGAACGCAACGTCCGAGTACGTACCCGCCGCCACATTCCACTTGGTCTTGTAGTCGTTGACGAACGTGCCGCCCGCTGCCTCCGGCGGCGAGCACGGGCAGGTCACCACGGTGCCGATCGCGGCCTGCGTGCCGGACGCCTTCGACAGGCCCGGGTCCTTCATGCCGTCGCCACCGAGCAGTGTGCCCTTCCAGCCCGCCGCGGTCAGCTGCTTGCGGATGACACCCGCGTTCGTGTAGTAGCCGCCGTAGAAGAGCGCGGTCGCGCCGCTCGACTGGACCTTCTGGACCAGCGCCGAGAAGTCGGTCTGCTTGCCGTCACCCTCGGTCTTGTCCGACTGGACGACCAGCGAACCCAGCTTCGACTTCACCACGTCGGCCAGACCCGCGCCGTACGCCGACTGGTCGTCCGCGACGAACACCTTCTGCGCCTTCATCACATCTTTGATGTACGAGGCGGCCGCCGGGCCCTGCGCGTCGTCGTTGGCCACCGCGCGGTGGAAGATCTTCCAGCCGCTGGCCGACAGCGACGTGCGGGTCGCCGACGGCGTGATGATCGGGATGCCCGCGGCGTCGAAGATCGGGTTGGCGGCCTCGGACTCGCCGGAGAACGGCGGGCCCACGACGCCCAGGATCTTCTTGTCCGCCACCAGGCTCCGGGCAACACCCGGGGCGACCTCGGCAGCACCCTGCGAGTCGAACTTCGCGACCGTGATGCAGTCGGAGCCCTTCTGCTTGTTGTACTGCTCGACAGCCAGCTCGAAGCCCTGCTCGATGTTCACACCGAGGTTGGCGGCCGAGCCGGTGAGAGCGCCGAAGAATGCGAGCTTGTAGCCGCAGTTCGAGCCGCTCGCCGTGTCGTCGCCACCCGAATCGCTATTACAGGCAGCGGCACCGGCGATGAGCCCGATGATGGCCACCCCGCCGATGGCTCGTGCGAGAACCTGCCTCAAGGTTGGAACCCTCCTCCATACGAACCCACCGAGCCACCGCGCGCCGATTGGCACTTGCGTGCACACACGACGACACTGCGCCCGTCATGGGGCGGGACGCTATCCCAGGTTCCGGGCCTGCCAAAAGACTTCGATCGGGCTTTCACCGAACCGTTACGTCTGCTCATTCCCAGGCAGGAGGAGGTGTTACAACATCAGCGTTACGGCGAGATCAACTCGTTGCCTGCGGCGCGCCCCCCGCCTCCTGACTCTCCGCCAGAATCCGGTCCGCCACCTCACGCATCGTCATACGATGGTCCATCGCCGTCCGCTGAATCCACTTGAACGCCTGCGGCTCGGTCATCTGGTACTTCGTCATCAGCTCGCCCTTGGCACGCTCCACCGACTTCCGCGTCTCCAGACGCTCGGTCAGACCGGCCACCTCCGACTCCAGGACGGAGATCTCCGAGTACCGCGACAGGGCGATCTCGATCGCCGGCACCAGGTCGGACTTCTGGAACGGCTTCACCAGGTACGCCATGGCGCCGGCGGCCCGCGCCCGCTCCACGAGGTCGCGCTGGCTGAACGCGGTCAGAATGACCACCGGCGCGATCCGGCCGCCCGCGATCCGCTCCGCGGCCGCCAGCCCATCCATGATCGGCATCTTGATGTCGAGGATGACCAGGTCCGGGCGAAGATCCTCGGCCAGGCGCACGGCGGTCTCGCCGTCACCGGCCTCCCCGACCACGTCGTAGCCCTCTTCGACCAGCATCTCGGCCAGGTCCAGTCGGATGAGGGCCTCGTCCTCCGCGATCAGCACCCGCTTGCGATCGGCCCCAGCCTGCGTGTCGGCCACGGAACCCCTACCCCCAACACTCCCGAAGTCGCGACACCCCGGTATGTGGGTGTCGCCGCCCTAAGCCTAGTAGGTAGGCTGTCCCTTGCTCGGGTCAGCGTGACCTTGTCACGCGTACTCGTGCACGCCGGGGTGGCGCAATCGGCTGACGCGGATGACTCAAAATCATTTGTCCGAAAGGACATGCGGGTTCGAATCCCGTCCCCGGCACAACACAAGAAATGTCGTACCCCTGTTCGAAGATGTGGGCCATGCATCCACCCCACATCCGCGAACACGCATTGAAGCTACGTGCGCAGGGCGTTTCCTTCGGCCAGATCTGCAAGACCCTCGGCCTGTCCCGAAACACCGTCGGCCATTGGTTCTACGGTGATCGGGCACGCCGTCGCGCCGAGTTGGACGCACTGCCGTCGAGATGTCCGCGATGCGCGAAACCACCGCGGGCGCCAAACGATCAAGAGTCCTATGCCTACCTTCTAGGCCTATATCTAGGCGACGGGCATCTCGTGACCGCGGCCAGGGTTCCCGTCCTCCGGGTCTTCTGTGCCGACGCGTGGCCCGGGCTGATCGACGAGTGTGCGGCCGCGATGCTCGCCGTCAACGCGCGAAGCGTCCAACGAGTACAGAAACAGGGCTGCGTCGGAGTGCAGAGCTACTCGCGACATTGGCCCTGCCTGTTGCCTCAGCACGGGCCTGGGCACAAACATCGTCGGCCGATATATCTTGCGTCCTGGCAAATACCGATCGTCGACCGGCACCCGGGTCAATTGCTGCGCGGCCTATTTCACTCCGATGGCTGCCGTGTAACGAATCGAATAAGGCGCGGCCATAGATCGTACGAATATCCGCGGTACAACTTCTCGAACGAATCGCACGACATCATGCGGCTGTGCCAGGAATCGCTCGACCGCCTCGATGTCAGCTGGCGGATGTGCCGTCCCAACATGCTGTCGGTGGCGCGGAGGGAGGCGGTGGCGCGGCTCGACGAGTTCGTCGGGCCGAAGTGGTGACGCGATGGCCGATCTTGCCCGATCCCACATCGGCCGGCGAAGCAAACGGGCGCGCTCCCGTCTCTCTCCGTGATTTTGACCTTGCGGGTAATCGGGGACGGGTGACGGGCGTGCGCTGACCGACCGTGCTCGCCCTCACCGGGCCGGCGGCGAAGGCGCGGGCGCTCCCGTCCGCGGCGGCGCGTTCGGGGGCACCGCGGTGGGTGGCGGCGTGACCGTCGATGGCGCCGCCTCTGGTGTTGTGGCGGTGGGCATCGTCGCTGTCGGTGGCGCGCCCGGCGGCGTGGCGGATCCGGGGCCGCCGGCGGGTGCCGGCGACCGGCCGGGCGCCGCGCTTCCGCGAGACGGCGGCGGCGTCGGTGTTCCGGCCGAAGGGGAGGCCGGGAGGGAGGCCGAGGGCGAGGCGGAGGCCGATCGGCGGAGTTCCGCGCAGTACCGGTCGACCGCCGCCTCTCCCCCGGCCGCGGTCACCAGCCGGCGCCTGTCCTCGCCGTTCAGCGGGCTCGCGCCACGAGGCGGGCTCGCCCCGCGAGGCGGGCTCACGGTGTGAGGCGGTCTCGCGCCGCGAGGCGGACTTGCGTTCCCGGGCGGGGTCACGCCGCGACTGCCGCCGGGCCAGGCGTCGCACCAGGCCAGGGCCGTGATGGTGGGGGTGGTGGAGGGGACGGGTTGCGGGGGGCCTGTTCTCGGCGCTGGTACGCCCAGCGCCGAGAACAGGCGGTGTGCGTGCTGCTGGGCTCCCTGGGGGAGGTTGCCGGTGCGGGCTGCGACGGCGGTTCCGGTGAAGGACAGGAGAGCCAGGCCGGCCGTGATGGTCACGACTGCGGTCCGCGTCCTTGCCGGGGTCCGGCGTGCGGCTCGGGCAGCACTTTTGCGGTGCGCGGTGAAGGCGGCGACCGCGGCCTTCTCGCCTCGGAGCTCGTCGGCCGTTGCCGGGGCGCATGCGGCGTCGAGGAGCTGCTGGAGCGGGACGTGTCCGGGGTGGTCGCCGGCGACCAGTTGGTCGGCCTCGGCGTGGCCGATGCGGTGGGTTCTTCGGGTGCGCATCGCATGGAGAAAAGCGCGCGGCGTCCGCATTTTGTTACACCTCCCCGGCCGACGCAGGTGCGGTTCGGGCACCTACCTGGGGGTGTGTGGCGAGGCGCCGGAGTCCGCGCATCGTGGCTATCCGGATGGCGCCGGGGCGTTTGCCGAGGATGTGGGCGGTGGTGGCGACGTCGAGGCCGGCGACGATGCGGAGCATGACGGCTTCGGCCTGGTCGGCGGGGAGGGTGGCGATGATGCGCAGCGCCCAGTCGGTGCCGAAGCCCTCGATGGCCAGGGTGGCGGCGTCGAGGGCGACGCCGTCGACGGCGGTGCCGGGCGCGACGAAACGGCGGCGGCGGAGGTCGAGGGCGCGGTGGCGGGCGATGCGGAAGAGCCAGCCGCGGAAGGCGGCGAGGTCGCCGGTGAAGCGGCCGAGGTCGCGGATGACGTGCAGCCAGGTTTCGCTGGCGGCGTCCTCGGCCTGGTCACCGATGACGACGCGCAGGTAGCGCAGGACGGCGGGCTGGAGTCCGCGCCAGAGCTGGGCGAACCCGTGTGGGTCTCCGTCCTGGGCGGCGTGGAGCGCTTGTTCGAGCTCTTGGTCGGCGGGGGTGGGGCGTCGCACGGGCGGGCTCCGGGGGTGGGCGGGTTGTGCGTGCCTTACCCCGTCGGCGGGCGGATCGAACACGACCTGGCGCACCGCTGTGAATCTGCGCGAACCGCCGGTCGGGTCGGGGCGCGGATGTTGTCATGGCAGGGACACCTTCGGCTGGAGGCCTCATGTTGTGGTCCGGTTCCTCACCCATGACGGTTGTGCGTGACAGCATGTGGGGTTTTCTGATGTTCGCGGGGGTCGCGTGGCTGGCGATCGCGTGGAGTGTCCTGCGGCTGGAGCCGGTGGATGTCGCGGCGGTGGCGGGGCCGGTGGTGTTGTTCGGGGCGTTGTGTGAGGCGGTCCGGGCGTTGGCGGGCACGCGGACGTGGTGGTTGAACGCCGGGATGTCGTTGTTGTTCGCGGCGACGGCGGGGGTGCTGCTGCTCGGTCGGGACGCGACGTATGCGACGCCGGCGTCGCTGGTGGGCTGGTTCCTGATGGTGCGGGGCGCGCTGGACGTCGCGGTGTCGACGATGAACCGGGGCACGGATCGGACCTGGGGGCTGGTGCTGGCGCTGGGGGTGACGCAGGTGGGGCTGGGTTTCTATGCGGCGGGACCCCTCGCGCGGGCGACCGATCCGGTGATTCTGGTGCTGGGCGGGGTGGGTGTGCTGCGCGCGATCGCGGATCTGGTGACGGCGCTGCGGTTGCGGGAGGTTTCCGGCGTACGCCATGAGGTTCTGCATCTGACGCCGGAGCGTGCGGCGGGCGTCGCGGGTTATTCGGCGGGTCTGACGGATTTCGAGGAGACGCCGCAGACCGCGCGGGCGAAGCATCGGGCCGGGCCGGGGCCGAAGACTTTCCACGACGAAGTGGTGCGGACGACGAAGGATCTGGACTCGATGATCGCGCAGGCGGGTGTGACGGGGACGGGCGCGGCGGCGGCTCATCGGGTGCCGGACGATCTGCCCCCGGTGCCGGACACGCCGGAGGGCGCCGAGGAGGCGGCCGTCGGCGACGAGAAGCATCACTGAGGAATGTGTCCCCGGCCCCGCCGGGTGGGATCCGCCAAAGGTCAGTCGCCGGACCGGGATCCCGCCGGGCGGGGCCTTTCCCCGACCCGGCGCAGCAGCCCTTCCTGGACGGCGCTGGCGATGTGCCGCCCGTCCTCGGTGAACATCCGCCCGGTGGCGAGCCCGCGGCTTCCGCTGGCGGAGGGGCTGGTGCAGTCGTAGAGGAACCATTCGTCGGCGCGGAACGGCCGGTGCAGCCACAGCGCGTGGTCGAGGCTGGCCCCGATCACCCCGCCGGGCCCCCACACCTCGCCGTGCGCGGACAGCACCGAGTCGAGCAGCGAAAGATCGGACGCATAGGTCAGCGCGCAGGCGTGAATCAGCGGGTCGTCGGGCAGATCCCCGTTTATCCGCATCCACACTCGCTGTTGTTCGCTGGCATCGCGGTCCCCGGGCGGCACCCAGCCCGGCACTCCGACGTATCGCACGTCGATGGCTTGCGGCGACGACGCGAAGATCCCCGCGCGCGAGGGATAGCGCCGTACCCAGTCGTCCATCGTCGGCACCGACGCGGGCCCGGGCACGTCGTGGGGCGCCGGCAGGTAGTGGTCGAGGCCTTCCTCCTGCACCTGGAAGGAGGCCGACATGAAGAAGATCGTCCGCCCGTGCTGCTGGGCCGTGGACCGCCGCACCGAGAACGACCGGCCGTCGCGGATCGTCTCGACGGTGAACTGGATGGGCTCGGTCGGGTCGCCCGGTCGTACGAAGTAGCCGTGCAGGGAATGCACGAAGCGGGACGGGTCGACTGTCCGCCCGGCCGCCACCAGCGCCTGGCCCGCGACCTGCCCGCCGAAGACGCGCTGCGCCCCCGTCTGCGGGCTCTCTCCCACGAACGTGGCCGCGTCGACCTGCTTGAGGTCGAGGATCTCGAGCAGCTGGTCGACGGCGGCCTGTCCGCGTAGTGGGGTCACGTCCCTGAGCCTAAGCCCGGGCCCAGGGACGACGAGCGGCCGAGCGCCGCGCGGTGCGAGCGATCACACGGTCAACGGGTCGACCAGCGAGCCGAGCTGGTGCACCCGCAGCGTGTTGGTCGAGCCCGGCGCGTTCGGCGGGGAGCCGGCGACGACGACCACGAAGTCGCCCGGCTTGGCCAGCCCGAGGCCAAGCATCTTGGCGTCGACCTGGCGGAACATGTCGTCGGTGTGCTGGACGAAGTCGGTCAGGAACGTCTCGACGCCCCAGCTGAGCGCCAGCTGGTCGCGGACCGCGGGGACCGGGGTGAACGCGTACAGCGGGAGCTCGCAGTGCAGCCGGGAGAGGCGGCGGACGGTGTCGCCGGTCTGCGAGAACGCGACCAGGGCCTTGGCGCCGATGTTGCGCGCGATCTGGGAGGCCGCCACGGTGAGGGCGCCGCCATGGGTGCGCGGGTCGTGCTGCAGGCGCGGGACCGGGATCGAGCCGCCCTCGGTGGTCGACACGATCTTGGCCATCGTGCTGACGGTGAGCACCGGGTACTTGCCGACCGACGTCTCGCCGGACAGCATCACGGCGTCGGTGCCGTCGAGCACCGCGTTGGCGACGTCGGAGGCCTCGGCGCGGGTCGGGCGCGAATTCTCGATCATCGATTCGAGCATTTGGGTGGCGACGATGACCGGCTTCGCGTTCTCGCGGCACAGCTGCACGGCGCGCTTCTGCACCAGCGGCACCTGGTCGAGCGGGAGCTCGACGCCGAGGTCGCCGCGGGCCACCATGACGCCGTCGAAGGCGAGCACGATCTGCTCGAGGTGGTCGACCGCCTCGGGCTTCTCGACCTTGGCGATGACCGGGACCGTGCGGCCTTCCTCGGCCATGATGGCGTGCACGAGCTTGATGTCGTCGGGCGAGCGGACGAACGACAGCGCGATCAGGTCGACGCCGAGGCCGAGCGCGAAGCGCAGGTCTTCCTCGTCCTTGTCGCTCATCGCGGGGACGCTGACGGCGACGTTGGGCAGGGAGACGCCCTTGTTGTTGCTGACCGGGCCACCCTCGATGACCAGGCAGCGGATGTCGTTGCCCTCGACGGCGGCGACCTCGACGGCGACCTTGCCGTCGTCGATGAGCAGGCGGTCGCCGACCTTGACCTCTTGCGGCAGCTTCTTGTAGGTGCACGACACCCGGTCGGGGGTGCCGAGGACGTCGTCGCTCGTGATGGTCACCAGGTCACCGGTGCTCCACACGTGCGGCCCGTTCGCGAACTTGCCCAGGCGGATCTTCGGGCCCTGCAGGTCGGCGAGGACGGCCACGGCCCGCCCGGTCTGGCGGGCGGCCTCGCGCACGAGGTCGTACACCTGCTGGTGGTCCTCGTGGCTGCCGTGGCTGAAGTTCAGGCGGGCCACGTCCATGCCCGCCTCGACGAGCCCGAGCATGCGCTCGGTGGATGCGGTGGCGGGTCCCATGGTGCAGACGATCTTTACGCGGCGTGTCACAGCCATCAGGCTAGTCTCTCTTTCGGATCGGCCCGCTGGCCGACCCCCGTCATGGGGATGAACGGTAAGCGTGGCCTTCCCACCAGCTGCTTCTGGCGAGCGCACTGCGCCTAGGGCGGGCTTCGACGACCGCGCGTGACAGCTTAATCGGTTCGCCCACCGTGGGTGCCACGACAACCCCCTATGGGGTACGAGGCATGGCACCGTGACAGACCGCAACGATGACCGCGCCCGCCGTGCGAGCGCGACCTGCGTGCGCGGAGACGTTCCGAGGCGAGTCTCGCGTGTCTGGGTGGCTGGCGTCCGGGTGGCTGGCGTCCGGGTGGCTCGCGTCCGGGTGGCTCAGGATGCGTCCCACTCGAGGCCCGGAACGGCGACCGTGATCGAGCCGTCGTAGGCAGTCGCCGCGGCTGTGCGGTGGGTCGCGGGGTCGCTGCCGGGCCACAGGTGGGTGAGCCACAGCGCTTTCGCGGCGGCCCGGGTCGCGAGCTCGCCCGCGTCGAGCGCGGTGCCAAGGTTGCCCACCATACGCGGCGGCAGCTCGGTCGCGTGGGTGGCCTCGGCGATCAGCAGGTCGGCCCCGCCGGCAAGCTCCGCGAAGGCCGCCTTGCCACCGGCGTCCCCGGTGTAGGCGACGCTCGCGCCGCCGGCCGTGATGCGCACCCCCGCGTTCGGCAGGAAGTGCGGCAGCGGCTGGGTGTCGACGGTGAGCGGCCCGATCGTGAGCCGCCCCGGCATCGGCAGGTCGTGCACCTGGTAGGCGCCGGCCAGGGTGGCCGGCGCGTCGAGCGCGAGCACCGCGTCCAGCGCCCCGGCCGGCGCGTGCAGCGGCAGCGGCCCCGGCACCCCGGTCATCGCCCGGGTCCGCAGCAGCGGGTGCAGGTCGGCGCAGTGGTCCGGATGCCCGTGCGTGACCAGCACCGCGTCCACGTCGCCGACCCCGACGTGGCCGAGCAGCGCCTGGTGTGTGGCGTAGCCCGGGTCGATGAGCAGGGTGAATCCTTCGTGCCGCAGCAGATATCCACTGCAACCACGCTCCCGCTCAGGAAACGCCCCGACGCCGCCGAGCACCGTGATCCGCATGGACCCACCCTAGCCAACCGCGCCCTTTGCTCTGCTCACCAAGACGCGCAGCACTGCCCACCAAGACGCGCAGCACTGCTCACCTGTCAGGCCCAGTGGGCAGGTGAGCAGAGCAAATGGGTCAGACGCCGAGGGGCTGGGCGCTGGCGCGGACGGGGGCCGGTAGCTCGCCCCTGGCGCCGAGGTAGTCGTGGATCGCGGCGGCGGCGGAGCGGCCCTCGGCGATCGCCCACACGATGAGCGAGGCGCCGCGGTGCATGTCGCCGGCGACGAAGACGCCCTCGGCGTCGGTCTGCCAGGTGTGGTCGGCGTCGAGCACGCCCCGCTTGTTGCGGGTGATGCCGAACTGCTCGAGCAGCGGCTGCTGCTCGGTGCCCTCGAAGCCGATGGCGAGCAGCACCAGGTCGGCGCGCAGGTCGCGCTCCGATCCCGGGGTGACGGTGACCGTGCGGACGCCGTCGACGCGCTCGACGACCACCTCGGCCACCCGGACCGCGGTGACGTTGCCCCGGTCGTCGCCGATGAACTCCTGCACGGCGACCCCGAAGACGCGGTCGCCGCCCTCCTCGTGGGCGGGGTAGTTGCGCAGGATGATCGGCCAGGTGGGCCATGGGTGCTGCTCGGCGGCCCGCGCCTCGGGGGGCAGTGGGTACTGGTCGAGCTGGATCACGTTGGCCGCGCCCTGCCGGTGGGCGACGCCCAGGGAGTCGGCGCCGGTGTCGCCGCCGCCGATGATCACGACGTGTTTGCCGGCGGCGTCGATCGGGGTCGTCTCCTGCAGGCCGGCGACGATCCGGTTGGCCGGGACGAGGTGCTCCATGGCCAGGTGCACGCCGTTCAGGTCGCGCCCGGGCGTCGACGGGGTGTCGCGGCCGGCGAGCGCGCCGGCGGCGAGCAGCACCGCGTCGAAGCGCTCGCGCAGGTCGTCGGCGGTGACGTCGGCGCCCACGTTCACGCCCGTCTCGAAGACGACGCCCTCGGCCTCCATCTGGGCGAGCCGGGCGTCCACGACGTGCTTCTCGATCTTGAAGTCGGGGATGCCGTAGCGCAGCAGGCCGCCGATCCGGTCGTCGCGCTCGAAGACCGTGACCGCGTGCCCGGCCCGGGCCAGTTGCTGGGCGGCGGCGAGGCCGGCGGGGCCGGAGCCGACCACGGCGACCTTGAAGCCGCTGGGGGCGGGCGCCGGCTGCGGCCGCACGTAGCCGAGATCGAACGCGTGGTTGGCGATCTCGACCTCGACCTGCTTGATGGTCACCGGGTCGTCGGAGATGCCGAGCACGCAGGCGGCCTCGCACGGCGCCGGGCACAGCCGCCCGGTGAACTCCGGGAAGTTGTTGGTGGCATGCAGCGACTCGGCGGCGGCCTGCCACGCCCCGGTGCGCACCAGGTCGTTCCAGTCGGGGATGCGGTTGCCCAGCGGGCAGCCCTCGTGACAGAACGGAATGCCGCAGTCCATGCAGCGGGTCGCCTGGTCGCGGATGAGATCCTCGCCGGCGGGCGGGTAGACCTCCCGCCAGTCGCGGATGCGCACCGGCACCGGGCGCCGCTTGGGCAGCTGCCGCTCGTAGCGGAGAAAGCCGTTCGGATCAGGCACTCTTGACCCCCATTACCGCCTCGTCGACATTGCGACCGGCGGCTTCGGCGGTCCTGATCAGTTCCATCACGCGCTTGTAGTCGCGCGGCACCACCGCGGTGAACCGCTCGACCGCGGCCGGCCAGTCGGCCAGGAGCTTGTCGGCGACCGCCGAGCCGGTCTCGGCCAGGTGCTTGCCGACCAGGCCGCGCAGCACGTTCTGCTCGTCGTCGGTGAGCGGGGTCAGGTCGACCAGCTCCGGGTTGACCCGAGTGGGCACCAGGTCGAGCACGAACGCGGTGCCGCCGCTCATGCCGGCCGCGAAGTTGCGCCCGGTCGGGCCGAGCACCACCACGGTGCCGCCGGTCATGTACTCGCAGCCGTGGTCGCCGACGCCCTCGACGACGGCCGAGGCGCCCGAGTTGCGCACCGCGAACCGCTCGCCGGCCCGCCCGCGCAGGAACAGCTCGCCGGTGGTCGCCCCGTACAGGATGGTGTTGCCGGCGATGATGTGGTCCTCGGCGATGAACGGCGCCGCCTCGTCGGGCCGCACGCTCACCCGCCCGCCGGAGAGGCCCTTGGCGACGTAGTCGTTGGTGTCGCCGATCAGCCGCAGCGTGACGCCACGCGGCAGGAAAGCGCCGAACGACTGCCCGCCGGTGCCGCGCAGGGTGAACGTGATGGTGTCGTCGGGCAGGCCGGCGCCGCCGAAGCGGCGGGTCACCTCGCCGCCGAGCATCGCGCCGACGCTGCGCTGGTCGTTGCGGACCGGCAGCTCCTCGCTGACCTTGTCGCCGCCGTCGAGCGCCGGCCGGGCCAGCTCGATGAGCTTGTTGTCGAGAGCCTTGTCGAGGCCGTGGTCCTGTTCGCGGATGCCGCGGCGGGCCGCGTCCTCGGGCAGGTCGGGCACGAACAGGATCGGCGACAGGTCGAGGCCCTGCGCCTTCCAGTGGTCGACCGCCGGGCGGATGTCGAGGACCTCGGCGTGGCCGATCGCCTCGTCGATGCTCCGGAACCCGAGGGCGGCCAGGTACTCGCGGACCTCCTCGGCGAGGAACAGGAAGAAGTTCTCGACGAACTCGGGCTTGCCGGTGAAACGCTCGCGCAGCACCGGGTTCTGGGTGGCGATGCCGACCGGGCACGTGTCGAGGTGGCAGACGCGCATCATGATGCAGCCCGACACGATCAGCGGCGCGGTCGCGAAGCCGAACTCCTCGGCGCCCAGCAGCGCCGCGACGATCACGTCGCGGCCGGTCTTGAGCTGGCCGTCGACCTGCACGGTGACCCGGTCGCGCAGCTTGTTGAGCAGCAGCGTCTGCTGCGCCTCGGCCAGGCCCAGCTCCCACGGGGAGCCGGCGTGCTTCAGCGAGTTCAGCGGGGACGCGCCGGTGCCGCCGTCGTGGCCGGAGATCAGGATGACGTCGGCCTTGAGCTTCGCGACGCCGGCCGCGACCGTGCCCACGCCGATCTCGCTGACCAGCTTGACGTGCACCCGCGAGCGCGGGTTGACCATCTTGAGGTCGTGGACCAGCTGGGCGAGGTCCTCGATCGAGTAGATGTCGTGGTGCGGCGGCGGGGAGATCAGGCCGACGCCCGGGGTGGCGTGCCGGGTCTTGGCGATCCACGGCCACACCTTGTTGCCGGGCAGCTGGCCGCCCTCGCCGGGCTTTGCGCCCTGCGCCATCTTGATCTGCAGGTCGTCGGCGTTCACGAGATACTCGCTGGTCACGCCGAAGCGGCCGGAGGCGATCTGCTTGACCGCGGAGCGCCGGGCCGGGTCGTACAGGCGCTCGACGTCCTCGCCGCCCTCGCCGGTGTTGGACTTGCCGCCCAGCCGGTTCATGGCGATCGCGAGGGTCTCGTGCGACTCCGCGGAGATCGAGCCGTACGACATGGCGCCGGTGGCGAACCGCTTGACGATCGCCTCGACCGGCTCCACCTCGTCGAGGGGAACCGGGGTGCGGTCCTTGAACTCGAACAGGCCGCGCAGCGAGCCCGCCTGCCCGGCGAGCTCGTCGACCTTCGCCGTGTACTTGCGGAACACGTCGTACTGCTTCGAGCGCGTCGCGTGCTGCAGCAGGAACACCGTCTCGGGGTTGAACAGGTGCAGCTCGCCCTCGCGGCGCCACTGGTACTCGCCGCCCACCTCGAGCCGCCGGTGGCTGCGCTCGGCCGGGTTCGCCGGGTACGCCTTCTCGTGGCGCGCCTTCACCTCGGCGTGGATCTCGGCGAGACCCGCGCCGCCGATCCGGCCGCTGGTGCCGGCGAAGTAGCGCTGCAGCAGCTTGTTGTCGAGGCCGACGGCCTCGAACACCTGAGCGCCGCAGTACGACGAGACGGTCGAGATGCCCATCTTCGACATGATCTTCAGGACGCCCTTGCCGAGCGCCTTGACGTAGTTGCGGACCGCGGCGCGCGGGTCGAGCCCGGCGAGCGGGCCGGTCGCGATCAGGTCGTCGACCGACTCGAAGGCCAGGTACGGGTTGACCGCGGCGGCACCGAAGCCGATCAGCGTGGCCGCGTGGTGCACCTCGCGGCAGTCGCCCGACTCGACGACCAGCGCCACCTGGGTACGGGTCTGCTCGCGTACCAGATGCTGGTGGACCGCCGCGGTGAGCAGCAGCGACGGGATCGGCGCGAGGTCGGCGTTCGAGTCGCGGTCGGACAGGACCAGGATGCGTACGCCGTCCTCGATCGCCTCCGACACGTGCCGGCAGATCTGGGTGAGCCGGGCCTTGATGCCCTGCGCGCCGTCGCGCAGCGGGTAGAGGCCGGACACCCGCACCGCCTTGAAGCCGGGCAGGTTGCCGTCCTCGTCGATCGACAGCAGCTTCGCCAGCTCGTCGTTGTCGATGATCGGGTAGGGCAGCACGATCTGCCGGCAGGACGCCGGACCCGGGTCGAGCAGGTTGGCCTCGGGGCCGATCGTGCCGCCGAGGCTGGTTACCAGCTCCTCCCGGATCGCGTCCAGCGGCGGGTTGGTGACCTGCGCGAACAGCTGGTGGAAGTAGTCGAACAGCAGCCGCGGGCGGGTCGACAGCGGCGAGATCGGCGTGTCGGTGCCCATCGAGCCCAGCGGCTCGGCGCCGGTGCGCGCCATCGGCGTCACCAGGATCTTGAGCTCCTCCTCGGTGTAGCCGAACACCTGCTGGCGGCGGGTCACCGAGTCGTGGGTGTAGATGACGTGCTCGCGCCGCGGCAGGTCGGCCAGGTTGATCAGCCCGGCGTGCAGCCACTCCTCGTACGGCTCGGCGGCGGCCAGCCCGGCCTTGATCTCGTCGTCGTGCACGATGCGGCCCGCGGCGGTGTCGACCAGGAACATCTTGCCCGGCTGCAGCCGGCCCTTCGCGACCACGGTGGCCGGGTCGAGATCGAGCACGCCCGCCTCGGAGCCCAGCACGACCAGGCCGTCGGCGGTGTGCCACCAGCGGCCCGGACGCAGTCCGTTGCGGTCGAGGACCGCGCCGATCTGGGTGCCGTCGGTGAACGCCACGGCGGCCGGGCCGTCCCACGGTTCCATCAGCGAGGCGTGGAACCGGTAGAACGCGCGGCGCTTGGCCTCCATCCCCGGGTCGTTCTCCCACGCCTCGGGGATCATCATGAGCATCGCGTGCGGCAGCGTGCGGCCGGCCAGGTGCAGCAGCTCGAGCACCTCGTCGAAGCTGGCCGAGTCCGACGCCTCCGGCGTGTTGATCGGGAACAGCCGCTTGATGTTGCCGGGCAGCACCGTCGACTGCAGCAGCGCCTCGCGGGCGGCCATCCAGTTCTTGTTGCCGCGAATGGTGTTGATCTCACCGTTGTGGGCGATGAACCGGTATGGGTGCGCCAGCGGCCACGACGGGAACGTGTTGGTCGAGAAGCGGGAATGCACCAGGGCGATCGCGCTGGCCACCCGCTCGTCGGTCAGGTCGGGGAAGAACTGCGGCAGCTGGTCGGGCGTCAGCATGCCCTTGTAGGTGATCGTCCGGCTGGACAGCGACGGGAAGTACGCGCCGACGCCCCGCTGCGACGACTCCCGCTCGGCCTGCTTGCGGATGGTGAACACGACCCGGTCGAGCTCGATGCCGGACAGCTGCTCGTCCTTGGGGCCGGCCGGGGTGTCGGTGAGCCGGTGCGCGGCCACGAACACCTGCTTGATCACCGGGCGGGCCTCGTCGGCGGTCGCGCCCAGACCCTCGGGTCGCACCGGCACGTCGCGCCAGCCGAGCACCTCGCCGCCCTCGACGAGCGCGTACTTCTCGAAGACATTGATCGCGCGGGCCGCGTCTTCGCCGTCGTTGGACAGGAAGACGAGGCCGGTCGCGTAGAAGCCGGCCTCGGGCAGGTCGAAACCGGCGACCGCGCGGTAGAACGCGTCCGGGACCTGGATGAGGATGCCGGCGCCGTCGCCGGTGTTGTACTCGGCGCCGCGGGCGCCACGGTGGTCGAGGCGGATCAGCGCCGACAGGCCCTTGGCGACCACATCATGGGAGCGGTGCCCATGCAGATCGGCCACGAAAGCCACACCGCAGGCGTCTCGCTCAGTCGACGGGTCGTACAACCCACGGCTTGGCATGCTGTCTTCCGCCGCGGGTCGGCTCGGTCCCTGGGGGTGCGGATATGCCACCGGGCCTCCTGTCGTCTCTGATGTTTCCTATCAAGGTCGGGACGACGTCGGCCCTGCAAAGTCTCTAGAGTCTACGTTAAGGGGCACCGATCTCCGCCAGTTCGGATGGATCACACTTGGATCGGGACGAACCGGCACGTATGGGAAGCAATTGCCAACAGGCGCGGCACTGCGCCATTCGGTAGTCTCGCGCGGTGGCGCAACCGAATTCCGACGTCTTCGTCAGGCTCGAGCGTTTCTATGACGCCCTCCCCCGACCCTACGCACGTGTGGAGGACTTCGGGGGTCTTGTGCTCTTCGTTCGCGAGGGCGAGGGGTGGCCCTATTACGCTCGGCCCCGGATAGGGGCGGGAACGCCGTCTGCCGCCGATATTACCGAGACTCGCCGCCGGCAGCGCGAGTTGGGGATCCCCGAGGCGTTCGAGTGGGTCCACGAGACCACACCCGACCTGCTCGCGGTGGCCCGCTCGGCCGG
This sequence comes from Actinoplanes sp. NPDC051513, assembly GCF_044454685.1. NCBI lineage: Bacteria > Bacillati > Actinomycetota > Actinomycetes > Micromonosporales > Micromonosporaceae > Actinoplanes > Actinoplanes sp. NPDC051513. The sequence continues at coordinate 95,352 of NZ_JBITDW010000029.1, read as the reverse complement.
CCTCGACGTGCTGCTGGCCCCGCTGCTGGTGCTCGACCCGCCCGCCCTGCTGCCCGACCTGCCCGTCCCCGGCGCGACGATCGCCGTCCTGGACCCGGCCGCGCCCGCCTACGCCACCGACCTGGCCGTGTCACGGGCGGTCGCACAGCTCGCCTTCGGCAGCCCGCCCTCCGCGAGCCCGCTGGAGGAGGTCGCCGCGGCGGCCGCCGAGACCGCCCAGCCGCTCGAGTCCGGGCTGGTCACCGAGGTGGCCGGCCCGGCCGAGCGCGACGCGGCCACCGAGAAGCTCGGCGACGAGCTGGTCGAGGGCTTCCGCCGGCGCTCGGCGAGCGGCGCCTACGTGACGGCCGTGGTCACCTCGCCCGCCGACGGCATCGTGGCCACCGGCGCGCTGATGCGCGACGGCGACACCGCCGAGATCGCCGGCGTCGCGACGCTGCCCTCCGCGCGCGGCCGGGGCTACGCCTCCCAGCTCACGGCGCTGCTGGCCCGCCGCGCCCTGGCCGACGGTGTCTCGCTGATCTTCCTCTCCGCGGGCGACGACGACGTGGCTCGGCTCTACAGCCGGGTCGGCTTCCGCCGCATCGGCACGGCCTGCATCGCCGAACCGGCCGCCGCCGCGCTCTGACCTGGCCGCCGAGGACGCCCGGTCGCTGCGCCCGGTCGCTGGGCGCCGACGCGCCGGTGGTTGCGCGCCGGAGGCGCCCGGTCTTTGCGGCGGCCTGGCAACCAAGCCCGGCGGCGGCGCGATGGAACCGGGGACGGCAGCTGGCGTGGCCTTGCACGGCGGGTTCGCCGGGCCGCCCTCGTACCATATGGTGTTTTTGGCATTTAAAGGGTTTTATCCAACAACAGGGCCGCGTTGATCAGGGCCAGGTGGGTGAAGGCCTGGGGGAAGTTGCCGAGCTGTTCGCCGGTGAGGGCTATCTCCTCGGAATAGAGGCCCAGGTGGTTGGCGTAGGTGAGCATCTTGGCGAACGTCATCCGGGCCTCGGCGAGGCGGCCCGAGCGGGCCAGGGCCTCGGCGTAGTTGAAGGTGCACAGCGAGAAGGTGCCCTCCGATCCGCGGAGGCCGTCCGGTGAGGCCGCCGGGTCGTAGCGGTAGACGAGGCTGTCGGTGACCAGCTCGGTGGACATCGCGTCGAGCGTCGAGAGCCACATCGGATCCGTGGGCACCAGGAAGCCGGTGCTGGACATGCGCAGCAGCGAGGAGTCCAGGACGTCGGAGGCGTAGTGCTGGCGGAAGGCCTTGCGGCTCGTGCTCCAGCCGAGCTGCATGATCTGCTCGTAGACGGCGTCACGCTCGCGGATCCAGCGCGCGAGGGGCGCCGGGCGGCCGTGCTCGGTGGCCAGGCGGATGCCGCGGTCCAGCGCGACCCAGCTCATCAGGCGGCCGTAGGTGAAGTCCTGGCGGCCGCCCCGGGTCTCCCAGATCCCCTCCTCGGGCTGGTCCCAGTTCTCGCAGACCCAGGACAGCAGGTCGCTGATTTTGCGCCAGCCGCGCTGGCCGGCGGCCAGGCCCTGCTGGTCGGCGGTGTAGAGGCTGTCCATGGCCTCGCCGTAGATGTCGAGCTGGAGCTGGCCGGCGGCGCCGTTGCCGACGTGGACCGGCGCCGAGCCGCGGTAGCCCTCCCAGTGGTCCAGGACCTCCTCGGTGAGATCGCTCGTGCCGTCGACCCGGTACATGATCTGCAGTGGACCGCTGCCCTTGCCGTCGCCCTGCTCGTCGACCCGGTCGGCCAGCCAGCGGCCCAGGTCGGCGGCCTCGTCGGTGAAGCCGAGGCCGAGCAGGGCGTAGACGGAGAACGACGCGTCGCGGACCCAGGTGTAGCGGTAGTCCCAGTTGCGCTCGCCGCCGATCTGCTCGGGCAGGGCCGCGGTGGGCGCGGCGACCAGGCCGCCGGACGGGGCGTAGGTCATGAGCTTGAGGGTGATGGCGGAGCGCTCCACGGCCTCGCGCCACCGCCCCTGGTAGGTGGATCGGTCGAGCCAGGTGGTCCAGTAGTGGACGGTGTCGTCGAGCAGGCGGCGGGCCTCGGCCACGCGGACCTGGCGGATCGGGCCGGCCTTGCCGGTCTCGAGGATCAGGCCGCGCAGGTCGCCGGCGTGCAGGGTCACCTCGGCGTGGATGTCGCCGCCGTCGTCGGTCCAGGTGCGGGCCAGGCGCTCGTCGTGGGGCTCGCGGACCAGGTGGACGGTCATCGCCTCGGTGGAGGTCTCGAAGACGGCGCCGTCCTCCGTCATGTGGGTCTCGTGGGGCCGGCGGCCGTAGTCGAACCGCGGGGCGAGATCCACGTGGAAGGTCATGATGCCGCGGACGCAGCGGACCAGGCGGACCAGGCGGTGGACATCGGTACGGATTTTTCCGGATATTGGCATGAAGTCGATGACCTCGCCCACACCGGCCTCGGTCATGAACCGGGTGATGAGGATGGCGGTGTCGGGAACATACAACTGCCGCCCGGCGGAACTGCCGGGATTTATCCGGAAATAGCCGCCGGAATCGTGGTCGAGGATGGCGCCGAACACGCTCGGCGAGTCGAAGCGGGGCGCGCAGAACCAGTCGACCGACCCGTCGGTGGCGATCAGCGCGGCCGTCTGGAGGTCGCCGATCAGGCCGTGGTCGGCGATGAGCGGATAGTCAGCCATGTACCGAGCGTTCGGCCAGGCCCGGCGCCACGCATCATGCGCCGCGGATGACGCGCGACTCGACCACCTGCCCGGCGATGCGCTCCTGCTCCCGGGCCAGCAACGCCAGGGCCCGCTCGTCGGCCTCGGTGGGATCGGCCCAGTCGAGGGCACGCGGCCAGAGCCGGGCCTGCCGCACGGCCGCGGCCTCGGCCACCAGGACCAGGGCCTGGCTGACCAGGTAGAGCAGGGCGAACAGGCCCGCCACCGTGGCGAAGGCGCCGTAGACCGGGCCCGCCTTGCGCACCAGCGCGGTGAGCAGCGGCGCGCCCACGTGCAGCACGAGCGCCAGCAGCAGGGCGGCGGAGGCGGCGGCACGCCACAGCGCCGAGTAGGGCGCGCGGCGCAGCAGGAGGATGCGGACGCCGAGGAGCAGCACCGCGAACGCCGAGAATCCGGTGCCGAGCGCGGCCAGCAGGCGATCGGGGACGCCAAGGCCCGGCAGCGCGGCGCCGGCCACCGTGAGACTTCCGCCGGCCACGACGCCGGCCAGCAGCAGGAGCACGACGCCGACCACCCGCAGGTAGGCGCCGACCGGGGTGGGCAGGTCGCGCATGCGGACGCCGGCCACGTGGTTGACGGTGCGGTAGGCGGCGTAGACCACGCCGGTCGCCGAGTAGAGCAGGCCGACCGCGCCGATCACGAAGGCCGCCGGCGAGGTGGGCAGGGCGGCCGCGGCGTCGTCGACGGTGGACTGCAGCGCGGGCGGGACGATCGCGGTGATCAGGTTGTGCCGCAGCTCGGGGTCGGTGGCCAGCAGCCGGGAGATCACCGCCACGCCCAGCAGCAGCAGCGGGAACAGGCTGAGGAAGCCGTAGTACGTGATCAGGGCGGCGTGCCGGGGGCCGTCGTCGTCGAAGTACTTGCGGATCACCGCGTGGGGGAAGCCGGCCCAGGCGTGCGCCCGCTGGAACCGGTCGAGGCGGGCCAGCACGCTGTCATCGTCGGCGGTCCGGCCCGGGCCTGGTGTCATCCGGGTGGGATGAACCGTCACTCCGGCGGCAGCCAGTCGGCCGGCCCGTGGGCGTGGCCGCCGAGGATGCGCGGGCGCATGTGGTTGAGGGCGGCGTCGCGAGCGCGCAGCGCGAGCCGGCCGCGGGCCTGCACGACCGCCGACATGCGGCGGGTCTGCCGGACCACGCTGGTGGTGCGGGGGCGGCGCAGCCGGCTGTACGCCTCGATGGCCGCCACCAGGGGCTCACCGGGCGCGGCGTCGGCGACCAGCGAGCGCAGCGTGGCCGCGTCCTCGAAGGCGAGACAGGCGCCCTGGCCGAGGTGGTGGGGCATGGCGTGGGCGGCGTCGCCGAGCAGCACCACGCCGCCGCGGCCGGAGCGGAACCCGTACGCCCGGGGCAGCGGCCGCAGCTCGCGCACCTCCTGCGGCACCAGGTCGTCGGCGTCGGTCGCCTCGAGCAGGTCGCCGACCGGCGGGTGCCAGTCGGCGAACCAGCGGCGCAGCAGCGCGAGCTGGGTGGCGGGCGGCTCGGGCCGGGGCGCGCCGGCCGCGGTGGCCACCCAGTAGATGCCGCCCTTGCCGGCGGCCCGTTCGCCGAGCGGCATCGAGACGAACCGGTAGCCGGCGCCGAGCGTCTCGCCGCCGGCCTTCTGCTCCGCGGTCAGCCGGGGCGCCCGGTACGCCGGAATCACCGCCTGCCAGGCCGCGAAGCCGGAGCCGACCGCGACCGACTCGGGCGCGAGCGCGCGGCGGACCGGGCTGTCGATACCGTCGGCGGCCACCACCAGGTCGGCCTCGATCTGGGTGCGGCCGTCGCCGACCGAGGGGCGCCGGCCGGGGCCGGTGCGTACCGAGGTCACTTCGAAGCCGGTGCGGATCTCCACCCGGTCGCCGAGGCCGGCCACCAGCGCGTCGTACAGGTCTTCGAGGTGGACGACCGCGGGGGCCGGGCCGGCGCCGACCCGGGTGCGGGGCTCGATCAGCCACTGGCCGTCGGGGCGGCGCACCCCGCCGTCGGGCAGCGGCGCCGCGATCGCCGACCATCCGCCGTCGGGGTCGAGCGCCTGCAGGGCGCGGCGCCCGTTGGACCAGAGCACCAGCGCGGTGGGCGGGGCGGCGACCCGCTCACCGCGCTCGAGCAGGATCACCTGCCAGCCGGCGCGCGACAATGCGCCGGCGGTGGCCAGACCCGCCATCCCCGCGCCCACCACCACGGCCGTGCGCACGGCCGCGCGTCAGTTCTCGTCGGCGGGGCGCTTGTCCACTTCGGCGTCGCCGCCGGTGGCGCCGTCGGGGCCGTTGGTTGCGGCCGCTCCGGTGGCCAGGACGGCCTCGGTGTTGCCCGCGGGGCCGGCCGGGTCGTGTTCGGCCGGGTGCCCGCCGGCCGCTCTCTCGAGCGCTATGTCTTCGGGGGTGTCAGGTGGGAGAACACCGGTGCTCCGGTACGCCTCGAAACGGGACTCGCTGACGACCTGGTAGGCCTTCGGCGCGCGGTGCGGGCCCTCGGCCTGCTCGCCGGCTTCCTCCGCGGACGTGGGGGCGTCGTCGGGCACCACGTACGCCCGGGGACCGCGCACGATCACGAAGTACGCCAGCGCGGCCACGAACACGATGATCGCCACGAACACGTTGAGCCGGATGCCGAGGATGTGGTTGGCCTCGTCGATGCGCAGCATCTCGATCCAGAAGCGGCCCGCCGTGTACGCCATCACGTACAGCGCGAACGCCCGCCCCCGGCCGAACTTGTACTTGCGGTCGAGCAGCCAGACGAGCACCGCCGCCCCGATGTCCCACACTGCCTCGTAGAGGAAGGTCGGCTGGTACAGCCCGGCCTTGGTGACCGGCTCGCCGTCGATGGTCAGCGCGTGGCCCGGGTTGTTCTGGTCCATGTCGTGCACGCGCAGGCCCCAGGGCAGGGTGGTGGCCTTGCCGTAGAGCTCGTTGTTGAACCAGTTGCCGAACCGGCCGATCGCCTGCGCGACCGGCAGCCCGGGCGCCAGCGAATCGGCGAAGACGCTCAGCGGCAGGCCCAGCTGGCGGGCGGCGATCCACGCGCCGAGCGCGCCGCCGGCCACCGCGCCCCAGATGCCCAGGCCGCCCTTCCAGATGTACAGGGCGTCGATCGGGTGCCCGCCGGAGCCGAAGTAGTCCTGCGGGGACGTGATCAGGTGATATATGCGGGCGCCGATGATGCCGAACGGCACCGCCCACACCGCCATGTCGAGCGAGGCCCAGTGGGCCACGCCGCGGGCACGCAGCCGATACTCCATGATGAGGACGGCGGCGACGATGCCCAGGACGATGCAGAGCGCGTACGCCCGGATCGGCAGGCCCAGCACGTGCCAGACTGACGTCGTCGGGCTCGGAATCGCGGCAACTATCACGGGTGCACACGCTACCGTCGCGACGCCCGCGGCGGACTACCAGGGCACGCCTACTTTTCGCGTACTCCTTCGGCCAGCTCCGCGCTGAGCGCACGCAGCCGGGCGAGGCCCGTCGCGCGGTCGGGGGCGTCGAGAACACAACGGATCAGGGCGCTGCCCACGATCACCCCGTCGGCGAACGCGGCCACCTCGGCGGCCTGCTTGCCGTTGCCGACGCCCAGGCCCACCCCGACCGGCATGTCGCGATCGGCGTGCCGCACGCGGGCGACCAGGTCGGGGGCCTGCCGCGACACCGAGGTGCGGGCGCCGGTGACGCCCATCAGCGCGGTGGCGTAGACGAAGCCCCGGCAGTTCGCCACGGTCATCGCGATCCGCTCGTCGGTCGACGACGGCGAGACGAGGAACGTGCGGTCGATGTGGTGCTCGTCGGACGCGGCGATCCACTCCTGCGCCTCGTCGGGGATCAGATCGGGGGTGATCATCCCGGTGGCGCCGGCCGCGGCGAGGTCGCGGGCGAACGCGTTCACGCCGTACTTCTCGATCGGGTTCCAGTAGGTCATCAGCACGACCGCGGCGCCGGCCTTGGCGACCTGCTCGATGATGTGCAGGGTGTCGCGGGTGCGGACGCCGGCGGCCAGGGCGATGTCGCTCGCCTTCTGGATCACCGGGCCGTCCATCACCGGGTCGGAGTAGGGCAGCTCGACCTCGATGACGTCGCAGCCGGCCTCGTGCATGGCGATCATCGAGGCGATGCTGTCTTCCACGGTCGGGAAGCCGGCGGGCATGCACCCGACCAGGACGGCCCGGTTCTCGGACTTTGCCTTATAGAAAACGTCCGAAATGCTCACTCTTGTTCTCCGGGAACCAGGGTCTCGGTCTCGTCGAGAATGCCGAAGTAGGCGCCGGCCGTGTGCACGTCCTTGTCGCCGCGACCCGAGAGGTTGACGAGGATGGTCGGCTTGCGCCCGATCTCTTCGGACAAAGCCGGGATTATGCGCACAGCGCCGGCGAGGGCGTGCGCGCTCTCGATCGCCGGGATGATCCCCTCGGTGCGGCACAGCAGCTGGAACGCGGCCATCGCCTCGGCGTCGGTCACCGGCTCGTAGGTCGCCCGCCCGGTGTCGTGCAGCCAGGCGTGCTCGGGTCCGACGCCCGGGTAGTCGAGGCCGGCCGAGATCGAGTGCGACTCGACCGTCTGGCCGTCCTCGTCCTGCAGCACGTACGTGCGGGCGCCGTGCAGCACCCCCGACGAGCCGCCGGTGATCGACGCCGCGTGCCGCCCGGTCTCGACGCCTTCGCCGCCGGCCTCGAAGCCGTACAGCCGGACCTCTTCGTCGGGCACGAACGCGTGGAATATGCCGATCGCGTTGGACCCGCCGCCCACGCAGGCCGCGACCGCGTCGGGCAGCCGGCCGAGCATGTCGAGGGACTGGGCGCGGGCTTCGTACCCGATCCCGCCCACGAAGTCGCGGACGATCTCGGGGAACGGGTGCGGCCCGGCCGCCGTGCCGAGCAGGTAGTGCGTGGTGTCCACGCTGGCCACCCAGTCGCGCAGGGCCTCGTTGAGGGCGTCCTTCAGCGTGCGCGAGCCGTTGGTCACCGGGATGACCGTGGCGCCGAGCATCCGCATGCGGGCCACGTTGAGCGCCTGGCGCTGGGTGTCCATCTCGCCCATGTAGACGACGCACTCGAGGTCGAGCAGGGCCGCGGCGGTCGCGCTGGCCACGCCGTGCTGGCCGGCGCCGGTCTCGGCGATCACCCGCGGCTTGCCCATCCGCTTGGCGAGCAGGGCCTGGCCGAGGACGTTGCGGACCTTGTGGGCGCCGGTGTGGTTCAGGTCTTCGCGCTTGAGCAGGATCTCGGCGCCGACCTTCGCGCTGAGCCGGGTCGCGCGGTAGAGCAGCGACGGCACTCCCGCATAATTTTTCAGCAAATCAGCGAATTCGGCCTGGAATATCGGATCCGTCTTGGCTGTCCGATATACCGCATCCAGCTCGTCGAGCGCCCGCACGAGCGCCTCGGGCACGAACCGACCGCCATACCGCCCGAAATGCCCAGACAAGTCGGGCAAGGTCGGGGCGCTCATCGCACCGGCCTCGGGGTCGCGGGGTGGTTGCCGGCGTTGACCAGCTCGGCCACCGCGTCCCGGGGCGACTTCTGCGTCACGAGCCCTTCTCCCACCAGCACGGCGTCGGCCCCCGCCGACGCGTACCGAATCAGATCGTGCGGTCCCCGCACCCCCGATTCAGCAATTTTCACGACATTATTTGGCAAACCGGGCGCGATCCGCTCGAACACCGACCGGTCCACCTCGAGGGTGCGCAGGTCCCGGGCGTTCACCCCGATCACCTTCGCGTTCGCCTCCAGCGCCCGATCGGCCTCTTCCTCGTTGTGCACCTCGACCAGCGCGGTCATGCCCAGCGACTCGATCCGCTCCAGGAGGCCCACGAGAACGTTCTGCTCGAGGGCGGCCACGATCAGCAGCACCAGATCGGCGCCGTGCGCGCGGGCCTCATGCACCTGGTACGCGGAAACCACGAAGTCCTTGCGCAGCACCGGGATCCGCACCGAGGCACGCACCGCCGCCAGGTCGTCGAGCGAGCCGCCGAACCACCGGCCCTCGGTGAGCACGCTGATGCAGCGGGCGCCACCCGCCGCGTACTCGCCCGCGAGCTCGGCTGGATCGGGGATGTCGGCGAGCGCGCCCTTCGACGGCGACGACCGCTTCACCTCGGCGATCACCGCGACGCCGGGCTTGCGCAACGCCGCGTAGGCGTCGATCGCCGGCGGCGCCGTCGCCGCTGCCTCCCGAACCCGCTCCAGCGGCACCCGCTCCTGCCGGGCCGCCACGTCCTCGCGCACTCCGGCGAGAATCTCCTCCAGCACGTTCTGCGGTCCGCCAGTGCCCGCTTCCGCCTGCTGATCGGATGTCACGAAATGACTCCCCTCTCCGGGTGTCCTCCGCCCGATGCTAGGAGGTGGCGGTCCTCGGCAAGCCCCCGGGGTATGGCGCGCCTCACGAGGTGGGCTGCGGCATAATGCCGCCTGCCCACGCATCTTGTCACCTCAATCACAGGTGTCGCACGGGTCTGCGCTGCGGCACCTCATCTGATCGGTGGATACCACGGCGCGTTGACGGCATCGTCACGCCTTGGAAATACGGCCCCGCGATCCTGGATTCGGGGCACACTTGCTTCCGGAGTTTTCCCCGACGCGACCAGCCGAGAGTGATCGACGTGGAGTTGACCGTGACCGATAGAAGGCCCGCCCCGGAACAGCCGGCCGGCATCGCAGCCGTCTCCCGAGCCGTCGTCTCCGCGGCCGCCGATCTCGTCACCAACGTGCAGCGCGCGGTGGTGGGCCCGGCGAACGTCCGCACGGCCCGCGACAACGCCTGGGACGCCATGCTCGCCGATCGCGCCCGCAACCAAGCCCGCGCCGACCTCACCCGCGAGGTGGCCGCTCTCGTCGCGGCCCGTCCCCCGCGGTCGCGCAAAATTGCCAAAACCCCTCATATCGTACGAGGCTGAGCGCCCACCCTCACGTCGGCGTCCCGAGGTGCGCGATCAGCCGTTTGAGCTGCTCGATGTAGGCCTCGCGGAACTCCGGCGACTCGGGTGACATCCCGGTGAAGTCCTCGGCGAACTGGGCCAGCACCATCGGCGCCAGTGCCGCCCCGAACAGCGCCAGCTGCAGAAACCCGGGGTCGAGGTCGGGATCGATCTCCCCCGAGCCCTGTCGCGCGCGCAGGTCGTCGACCATCGCCCGCCGGTACTCCCGGTCGCCTTCGTCGCGCTCGCGCTCGTCGCGCTCGCGCTCGTCGCGCTCGCCCGACAGAGCCTGCCAGATCAGCAGCCGCACCCAGTGCCGCTGCTCGGCGCCCACCCGCACGAACGCCGCCACCACGTCGCCGATCGGGGCGCCCGGCGGGTTGAGGCGCGCGCTCATCCGGCACCATCGCTCGATCAGCTCCCGGTACAGCCCCGCCTTGCCGTCGAAGTAGTACGAGATCAGCTGCTGGTTGACTCCCGCGCGCCGGGAGATCGCGCCGATCCGCGCCCCCGCGAACCCGTTCTCCCCGAACTCGACGAGCGCCGCGTCCAGAATCCGCTCCCGGGTCCGGTCGGCGTCCCGCACCCGTCCGCCCGCGGACGGCGAACGCCGCGGTCTCCGCTCCTCAACCACGTTCGTGACCCTATCAATCAAACGTTTGGTTGACAGAGTCATGCGTTCGAGTGACGCTGAGAGGCATGACAACCTCCACCGCGCTGATCGTCGGCGGCGGCATCGGCGGCCTGGCCCTCGCGCACGGCCTGCGCCGCGCCGGCATCCCCGCCGACGTCTACGAGCGGACCCACGAGCGCGCCGACTGGCTGCAGGGCTATCGCATCCACATCAGCCCCGCGGGCGCCCGCGCCCTGCACGACTGCCTGCCCGCGCCCAACTGGCGGGCCTTCCTCGACGCGGCCGCTCCCGGCGGCGGCTTCGGCTTCCTCACCGACCGCGCCACCGACCTCCTGGCCTTCGACGAGTCCGAGATCAACACCCCCGGCGCCGCCGAGCCCGATCGCCACTACGGCATCGGCCGCATCCCGCTGCGCGCAGCCCTGCTGGACGGCCTCGACGACGCCCTGCACCTGGGCAAGACCTTCACCTGGTACGAGATGGAAGCCGACCATGTCACCGCGCACTTCGACGACGGCACCTCCGCCACCGCGAGCCTCCTGATCGGCGCCGACGGCGCCAACTCCCGGGTCCGCGCCCAGCTGCTCCCGCACGCCCACCGCGCCGAGACCGGCGTCATCACGGTCGCCGGCCGCAATCCCGTCCCGTCGGCCCTGCCCGAATCCCTGCGCACCCGGGCCAACATCGTCATCCCCCGCGGTCCCGGCTCCCTGTTCACCGCCCCCGAGGCCGGCCAGACCATCTGGGGCTACTCCGACGCCGCCACCAACCTGCCGCCCGGCGTCACCACCCTGGACGGACCCGCCCTCCAGCGCCTGGTGGTGGCCCGGCTCGCCACCTGGTCACCGGCATTCCGCGCCCTGATCGACGGCAGCGACCCGGCAACCGTCAACGCTTTCCACGTCATGAGCGCGACGCCCGTCTCCCCCTGGCCGACGTCCCGCGTGACCCTGCTCGGCGACGCCATCCACAACATGACTCCCATGGCCGGCATCGGCGCCAACACCGCCCTGCGCGACGCCGCCCTGCTGACCCGCCTGCTGGCCGAGGCCGCGCCGCTGACTCCCGGGGACGTGCCGGCCGCGGTCCACGAATATGAGTCCGAGATGCTCGAGTACGGCTTCGACGCCGTCCGCCGCTCGCTACGCAACGCCCGGCAGTCGGCCGCTTCCACCCACCTGAGCCGGGCCCTCTTCCGCACCACGCTGCGCGCCACCGCGGCGCTTCCTCCGCTTCGCCACGCGATGGCCCGCTCGCTGGGCCGGTGACGGTCAGCCGCAGTCGAATCGGTAGCCGAACGGCCGTTGCGGACAGGCGGCACAGACAAAGAGGTGGACGTCGCCGGGCACCAGCGTCCGGTCACTGCTGTTCGGTGGCCGAGCGCACCCGCCGCAACCACCCGGCACCCGGCCCGGCCCTCCACAAGCGATAGGACGCGCCTAGGCCGTGGGGTCGTCGCCCCGGTCGAGGGCGTCCCAGGCCGCGCGGTGGTCGACGGCGGCGTTCGATGTGGCGGTCTCGGCGGGCGTGGCGCTCGGAGCGTGGGACAGGGCCGAGGCGGAGGCGGAAGGGCCGGCGAGAGGCTCGGTGCGGGGTGCCGGAGGCTTGCGGTCGTAGCGGGCCGACATGCGAGGCCAGCGATGGCCGAGCCGGGCCGCGGTGATGCCGCCGGCCGCGATGATCAGGCCGCCCACGGCGCACAGGATCGGCCACGTTGTTCCACCCGCGCCGGCCGAACCCGGGTCGAGGCCGGCCCGGCCGACGATCGTGCCGATCACGACGCCGGTGCCGGCCAGGGCCAGGAGAGCGCCCAGGACCCGGCGGGCCCAGCCCGAGGTGGCGAGAAGGGCGCCGGTGCCGGCCAGGGCCACCAAGGCCAGGCCGGTAACCCAGGGCTCCACATCGGTGCCCATGCGGGCATCGCGCAGGGCCGTCATGCCGGGGCGGGGAGTCATGTGGACGGACCAGGTGCGGGTGATCGCGTACAGGGCGAGGGCGGCGCCGGCCAGGCAGGCGACCAGGGTCAGGGCGTAGGCGCGGCGGGTCATCGTGCCGCGCGCAGGGTTTCCGCCGAGGCTATGGCGGCCAGGACGGCCGCCGCCTTGTTCCGGGTCTCGGTCTCCTCGGCGGCCGGGTCGGAGTCGGCGACGATGCCGGCGCCGGCGCCCACGTAGGCGGTGCCGTCCTTGAGCAGCGCGGTGCGGATCGCGATCGCCATGTCCATGTCGCCGGCGAAGCCGAAATAGCCGACCGTGCCGCCGTACAGACCGCGGCGGGTGGGCTCGAGAGACTCGATGATCTCCATGGCGCGGACCTTGGGCGCGCCCGACAGCGTGCCGGCGGGAAAGGTCGCGGCCAGCGCGTCGAAGGCGGAGCGGTCGTCGCGCAGCTCGCCGGTCACCGTCGAGACGATGTGCATGACGTGGCTGTACCGCTCGATGCGGGCGAACTCGGGAACCTCGACCGTGCCCGGCTTGCAGACCCGGCCCAGGTCGTTGCGGCCCAGGTCGACCAGCATGACGTGCTCGGAGCGCTCCTTCGGGTCGGCGAGCAGCTCGGCCGCGAGCGCGTTGTCCTGCTCGGGCGTCGCGCCGCGCCACCGGGTGCCGGCGATCGGGTGGAGCAACGCGCGGCGGACGCCGGCCTCGTCCGCGTTGACCTTGAGGTGGGCCTCCGGCGACGAGCCCACGATGTCAAAATCATCAAAGCGCAAGAGATACATGTACGGGCTGGGGTTCGTGGCCCGCAGCACGCGGTAGACGTCGAGCGGGTTCGCGTCGGTGGGCCGCTCGAAGCGCTGCGCCACGACGATCTGGAAGCACTCGCCCGCGCGGATCGCCTCCTTGGCCTCCTCGACCGCCTTCTGATATTCCCCCGGGGCGGTACGGCTCACCGGCTCACCGGCCGGGCGACGCTCGACCGTGGAGATCATCGGCGGGGTGGGGCGGGAGAGCGCCGTGGTCATCGCGTCGAGACGGCCGATCGCGTGGTGGTAGGCGGCGCGGCGGGCGGTCTCGTCGGCGTCCTCGGCGAGCACGGCGTTGGCGACCAGGATGGCCGAGCCGTCGTAGTGGTCGAGGACCACCAGGTCGGTCGCGAGCATCATGCCCAGCTCGGGCAGGGGCAGGTCGTCGGTGGCCGTGACGGGCAGGCGCTCGAAGCGGCGTACCAGGTCGTAGCTGAGGTAGCCCACCATGCCGCCGGTCAGCGGGGGCAAGTCGTCTTCGGCGAAGCCGTCGGCGAAGGCGGCCACGGTCTCGCGCAGGACGGTGACCGGATCGCCGCCGACCGGGACGCCGGCCGGTGGCGTGCCCAGCCAGGCCGCCTCGCCGCCGCGCTCGACCAGGGTGGCGGCGCTGCGCACGCCGATGAACGAGTAGCGCGACCAGGCCGCGCCGGACGGGCCGGCGCCCTGCTCGGCCGATTCCAGCAAGAAGGTGCCGGGCCCGCCGGCGAGCTTGGTGTAGACGCCCACCGGCGTCTCGCCGTCCGCGAGCAGCCGGCGGATCACCGGCACCACCCGCCGCCGCTGCCGGAGGAAGGTCGCCTCGTCGGGCCGGACCGCGCCGCTGGTCATCGCGCCTCCTCGGGGGCCGAGACGGGAAGGTCGGTGAAGAAGCAGTCGTGGGCGCCGGTGTGACACGCGGCGCCGACCTGCTCGACCGTCACCAGCAGGGCGTCGCCGTCGCAGTCGAGGGACACGGCCTTCACGTACTGGTGGTGGCCCGAGGTCTCGCCCTTCACCCAATACTCCTTACGGCTGCGCGACCAGTACGTGGCCCGGCCGGTGGTGAGCGTGCGATGCAGCGCCTCGTCGTCCATCCACGCCAGCATCAGCACGTCGCCGGTGCCGTGCTCGCGCACGATCGCCGCGACGAGGCCATCGGGGGTGCGCTTGAGCCGGGCCGCGATCGCCGGGTCCAGGTCGGTCTTGACTGCCACGCTCCGATTCTCCACCCCCGCGGTACAACGGCCGGACAGCCCCCGCGACGCGGCCCACGATCCGGGCACGGGGGATGTGCCCGGAGGCCCGGGACGGTACCGTCGTCGTGCGCCGCGCCCGGTCGAGGGCGTGGACGCCCGCCCGCCGGATGAGGGTCCGCGCAGCTCACGGGCCGCGGGTGGGGCAGCCTCGCGACGGGAGTACACAACCGATGGATCCCACGTCCAGCCCCGACAACACCCGGTCACCGCGCGGTCTTTCGCGCTTCTGGCCGGTCCATCGGGAGGGCGAGGACCCGGCCACGGAGGCGGAACGGGATGAGTTCCCCGTAGCCCATCCGGGTGAAACCGAGATGGTCGCGCTCGGTTCGCGACGTGGATCGGAGCTGACCGCAGGCGGCGTCTTCCCGGTGAACGGGCCGCCGGTACCGACCGACGCCGGCCCGATCCCGCCGGGCGGGGTGGTACACGGCACTCCGGTGCCGACGCCGGCCTTCCCAGGTTCGCCGCTCGCGGGCGCGCCATTTTCAGGCGTGCCGCGTTCGGGCACGCCGCTTGCCGGCACGCCGCTCTCAAACACACCGCGTTCGGGCACGCCGCTTGCCGGCACGCCGCTCTCAAACACACCGCATTCGGGTACGCCGCTTGCCGGCACGCCGCATTCGGGTACGCCGCTTACGGGGGCGCCCTTCGCTTCGGCGTCGCGCGGGCCGGCCGGCGGAGCCGACGGATCGAAGCCCAACGGGCCGGTGCCCGGCGGCTCGAGCGAGAACCACGGCGGGCCGGGCGGTCTCGGCGGTGGCGCGCTGGGCGGTGGGCGCGGCTCTCTGTCCGGTTTCGGCGGCGGCCCAGTCGGGGACGCCGGGCGGGCTGCGGACTCCGGGCGGGCTGCGGACTCCGGGCGGGCTTCGGACTCCGGGCTGACCGGGGACGCGGGGCGAGGCGCGAACGTTGGGCGCGCCGGAGTCGGTCCGGGCGGGGACAGCGGCGCCGCGGGCGACGGCGATCGCGGTGCGATGGGTGAGCCAGAAGGGCGTACCGGGAAGGCGACGGAGGTGCCGGGAGGCGGTCATCGGGAGAGCGCGAATGGTGGTCACCGGGAGAAGACGGAGGGCGATCCAGATCACTCAGGCGCGTCGGAGATCGGCGAAGGCGCAGCTCAGGCCGTAGAGTCCTCGCGAACTAATCCGTGGGACCGGGACACCGGCTCGTTCGGCGGGTTCGGGCTCGGCGGCCGCAACGGGCGCTTCCTGTTCGGCGGGCGCACCGTCGCGGGCGAGTCGCGGCCCGGCCTCAACGGGCACGGCGGTCCCGAGCTGAACGGGCGGGCGAGCAAGCCGGACATCGAGCCGTCTACTGTGGATGGCCCGACGACGGTGAAGGCCACCGAGCCGGCGGACAAAAGCGACGAGAACGGGCGTGAAGACATGAACGGACGGGCCGGAGTTCCCGGTTTCACCGCACCCGGCGATGTCCCGGCCGAGGACGGTCCCACGGATCGGAAGGGCGGCGGCGAACCGCGCCGCCAGGCGACCGGCTGGGCGTCCGTGCCCACCTCGACCAACCCGATCGTTACCCCGACCTCGGGCGCGCCGATCTCAGGCTCGCCGGTCTCCGGCTCGCCGATTTCGGGCCCTCCGATCTCCGGCTCATCGTTCTCCGGCTCCGGCTCCGGCTCCGGCTCCGGCTCCGGCTCATCGAACTCGGGCTCATCGTTCTCCAGCTCCGGAACATCGGTCTCGGGCTCGCCGATCTCCGGCTCCGGCCCATCGGTCTCGAGCTCATCGATCTCCGGCTCTCCGATCTCCGGCCCGGGCTCTCCGATCTCCTCCGGCTCGCCGATCTCGGGCTCGCCGATCTCGGGCTCGCCGATCTCGGGGTCTCCCATCTCGGGGTCTCCGATCTCTGGGCCGCCGATCTCCGGGCCGCCGGCGTCGGGTGCGCCGACCTCGGCGGCGCCGGTCTCGCCTGCCTTCAACCTGAGCGCTTACGGGCAGCCGCCGTCCTACGTTCCGGCGCTGCCCGATCCGGCCGCCGGCCCGGTCTCGGGGGTGCCCGCGCCGCGGGCCGGCGCTGGGGCGCCGATCGCCGGGGCGCCGACCGATGCCCTGGCCAAGCCGGCCGATGCCCTGGCCAAGCCGGCCGAGGACGACCTGCGCCCGCTGGTGACCCCGCCGATCGAGCCGATCGGGACCGCGCCGATCGCGGGCGGCCTTCCCTTGCGCACCGCCGAGGAGGAGCGCCGGCCGTGGGACGACGAAGGTGGGCCGCGCCCGCCCGCGCCGCGACGCTCGGCCAGCCTCGAGGATGCCGAGCCGGCTCGCCGGGGACGCCGTGCCGCTCCTGACCCCGATTCGGACGACGAGGCGGGCGACGATCAGCCGCTGCGCCCGGGTGACGTCGCCGCTGGGCACATCGCGTTCTGGGACGACGACGCGACCCGGCATTTCCGGGCGGCCTGGCACGAGGTGAAGGCCGAGTTCGTGGACGACCCGGAGCGGGCGCTGACCCGGGCGCACGACCTGCTCACCGACGCGGTCAACGAGCTCACCGAGGCGCTGCTGGCCGAGCGGGACGAGCTCGACCCCCTGCGGGGCACCGCGACGCCCGACACCGAGAGCATGCGCATGGCGATGCGCGGCTACCGCGAGTTCCTCGACCGGATCCTCGCGCTGTAGCACCGGCTCCTCGCGCTGTCGCGACGGATCGCGCTGCACCACCGGGTCCTCGCGCTGTCGCAACGGATCGCGCTGCACCACCGGGTCCTCGCGCTGTCGCGACGGATCGCGCTGCATCACCGGGTCCGCGCCCGGTAGCTCGGCCACATCGAAAAGGCCGCGCCGTCATCGACGGCGCGGCCTTTTGCGTGGGTGAGTGGCGCGGCACGTCAGAGGGTCGCCTCTGCCGTGCCGGATGGCCCGGCGGCCGGGAACGGCCTCGGCCACCCACCCGGGCCGTCCTCGAACAAGGGAACTTGTCAGATGCCGTACAGATAGGGATTTTGACTTGCCTTGGAATTCACCATGCGTTGAACTCATCGGGTGATGAAATCTCAGAGCGCAATCGAGATCGACGATCTCGTGGTGGATCGAGGGCGGCGGCGCGTGCTGGACGGGATCGGGTGCGTGATCCCGGCGGGGAGCGTGACCGGGCTGCTCGGGCCGAGCGGCAGTGGCAAGACGACGCTGATCAGGGCGATCGTCGGGGTGCAGATCGTCAAGTCGGGCACGGTTACGGTGCTCGGGATGCCGGCCGGGAGCACGGAGCTGCGGCGGCGCGTGGGGTACGTGACGCAGGCGCCCAGCGTCTACGCCGACCTGTCGGTGCGGGAGAACGCGCGGTATTTCGCCTCGCTGTACGGGCTGGGCGCGGCCGCGGCCGACCAGGCGATCGCCGATGTCGGGCTCGCGGACGCGGCACGGCAGCTCGTCGGCAACCTGTCGGGCGGGCAGCGGAGCCGGGCGTCGCTGGCGTGCGCGATGATCGGGACGCCGGACGTGCTGGTGCTGGACGAGCCGACGGTGGGGCAGGATCCGGTGCTGCGCGCCGACTTGTGGGGCAAGTTCCACGCGTTGGCCAAGAACGGGACGACGCTGCTGGTCTCGAGCCACGTCATGGACGAGGCGGGGCGCTGCGACCGGCTGCTGCTGATCCGGGACGGGCAGATCATCGGGGACGACACGCCGGCGGCGATCCGCACGGCGGCGGGCACGGAAGATCTGGAAGAGGCCTTCCTGAGGCTGATCCGTTCGCGCGAGGAGGTGGCGGCATGAGCGTAGCGATCACCGCTTCCACCTCCGGGCGGGTGATGCGGCAGCTGCAGCACGACCGGCGGACCGTGGCGCTGCTCATCGTGGTGCCGGCGCTGCTGCTGGCGTTGCTCTATTTCATGTACGAGGACTCGCCCGCCACCTTCGACCGGATCGCCCTGATCATGCTGGGGATCTTCCCCTTCGTGATCATGTTCCTGATCACCAGCATCGCGATGCTGCGGGAACGCACCAGCGGCACCCTCGAACGGCTGCTCACCACGCCGCTCGGCAAGGTCGACCTGCTGTTCGGGTACGGCATCGCGTTCTCGGTGGCCGCGGCCGTGCAGGGCGCCGCGGCGACCGGCGTGGCCTACTGGCTGCTCGGCCTCGACACGCTCGGCAGCCCGGCCCTGGTCGTGCTGATCGCCGTGGTCAACGCGGTGCTCGGGGTGGCGCTCGGCCTGCTGTGCAGCGCCTTCGCCCGCACCGAGTTCCAGGCCGTACAGTTCCTACCGGTGGTGGTCGTGCCGCAGATCCTGCTGTGCGGGCTGTTCGTGCCGCGCGAGCAGATGGCCGGCTGGCTCCAGGCGATCGCCGACGTGCTGCCGCTGACCTACGCGGTCGATGCACTGGTCGAGGTCGGCAAGTCGGCCGAGCCCACGTCGGCGATGTGGCGTGACCTGATCATCGTGGCCGGCGCGGCGGTGATCGCGCTGATCCTGGCCGCCGCGACGCTGCGGCGGCGCACACCCTAGGAGCGTTTGTTGGTGAAGCGGAGCGGGCGGCGACCCGGCAATCAGGACACCAAAGCGTCCATCCTGGAGGCCGCCCGCCGGACGTTTGCCGAGAAGGGCTTCGACCAGGCGTCGATCCGCGGCATCGCGGGCGACGCGGGGGTCGACCCGGCGCTCGTGCACCATTACTTCGGCACCAAGGAGAAGCTCTTCCTGGCGGCCATGAACGCGCCGATCAACCCGGGCGAGCTGATCCCGCAGGCGCTGGCGGGCCCGCGGGAGCAGGCCGGTGAGCGGCTCGTGCGGATGGCGCTGACCGTGTGGGACTCGCCGGCCGGGACCGCGGCGGTCGCGATGTTCCGGTCGGCGATGAGCAACGAGTGGACGGCCCGGCTGCTGCGCGAGTTCGTGATCACGCAGATCCTGCGCCGGGCGGTCTCGTCGCTGGTCCTCGACCCGGAGGAGGCGCCGCTGCGCACCTCGCTGGTGGCGACCCAGATCGCCGGCGTGATGATGGGGCGTTACGTGCTGCGGTTGGAGCCGCTGGCGAGTATCGACCGCGAGGTGCTGGTGGCCGCGATCGCGCCGAATGTGCAGCGCTTCATCGACGACCCGATGCCCGAGGTATTCAAGAAGGCTTAGTGGCCGCAGCGGTGGCAGAGGACCGGGTGCAGCAGGTGGGCGAGGTCGTGGCGGTCGGCGACCGGGCGCGGGAAGGCGAGCCGGGCCAGCTTGTCGTCGAGGCGGACCATGAAGCCGTACCGGTCCATCCGGACGACCTGCGGCTCGCTCGTGGGCTGGAACGCCGAGCCCAGCTGGCGGCGCACGTAGGCGCTCATCTCGGCGAGGTGGTGGTCGGCCAGGTCAGCGATCAGGTCGAACTCGATCTGCCGCAACGGGTCGGGGCTGGCCTCCGCGAACTCGTCGGGGTCGACGTCGACCAGGTTCTCGTTGCGCTCGTAGCGGACCTCGGCGACGTCCAGCCGGTGCAGCACCTTGGACTCGCCGACGTCGAGCAGGTCGCCGGAGGCGTCGATGTCGGCGTAGTCGAGCGCGGCCCGCTTCGCCTCGTCGCCCTCGAGCCGCTTCGCCCAGCCGGAGACCCAGACCCGGCCGAGCGCGGGCGAGCCGGTGATCGGCGGGATGTCGGTGATGTCGAGCACCATCGCGGTGTCGTCGGTGCCGGGCTGGGGCACGAGCGCGGCCGCGAAGGCGCCGCCGGACGGGGAAAGCAGCAGCACGCGGCCCTGCGCGTCGGTCACGTGCCGGACCGGGAGCGGGCTGGGGTGGCACGCGATGTGCGCCACCGCGGGGAGGTGGCCGGCGGCTAGCGTGCGAGCGACCTCGGCGTGGGTGGGCTGCATGTGTCGTACCTCCGCGGGACCAGTTAGGCTTGCCTTAGTAAGGTGAGGCTAACCATAACACCGGCCTCAAGCGCAAGGCGATCTCTCGGAGACTTCATGAACAACTCCCGGCCCAAGGCCAAACTGTCCCGTGCCCTCGGCATCCCGCTGACCCCCAAGTGCGTGAAGTACTTCGAGAAGCGGCCGTTCCCGCCGGGCGTGCACGGACGCTCGCGGCGGAAGAGCTCGGACTACCAGGTGCGGCTGCTCGAGAAGCAGCGGCTGCGGCACCAGTACAACATCAGCGAGGCCCAGATGCGCAAGGCGTACGAGGACGCGCACCGGGTCGAGGGCAAGACCGGCGAGGCCATGGTGAGCCTGCTCGAGCGCCGCCTCGACGCCGTGGTGCACCGGGCCGGGCTGGCCCGCACCACCTACCAGGCCCGCCAGCTCGTCGTGCACGGCCACTTCACGGTCGACGGCAAGAAGGTGGACCGGCCGGGCTTCCGGCTCAAGCCGGGCCAGGTCGTGCAGGTGCGCGAGTCGAGCCGGCAGAAGCCGCCGTTCCAGATCGCCGCGTCGGGCGCCCACCTCGACGGGCCGACCGCGCCGTACCTCTCCACCGCGGTGGAGGAGCTGCGGACCCAGGTCCTGCGCGTCCCCGTGCGCAAGGAGATCCCGGTGCTCTGCGACGAGCAGCTGGTCGTCGAGTTCTACGCCCGTTAGTTGGAGCGGGTCTGCTCGAGCCAGGAGGCATAGAGCTTCGCGTAGATCGAGCCCTCCTCGGCCACGAGCGTGGCATGCGGGCCGCGTTGGACGACGCGGCCCGCGTCCACGACTAGGACCTCGTCGGCGGCCTGGGCGGTCGACAGGCGGTGCGCGATCGCGACCGTGGTGCGGCCGCGGGTCACCGTGTCGAGGGCCCGCTGCAGGCGCACCTCGGTCGCCGGGTCGACCGCGCTGGTCGCCTCGTCGAGAACCAGCAGGTCGGGGTCGGCGACGTAGGCGCGTACCAGGGCGACCAGCTGCCTCTCCCCCACGCTGAGCGCCTCGCCCCGCTCGCCCACCGGGGTCTCGAGCCCGGCCGGCAGGCCGGCGGCCCAGTCGGCGAGGCCCAGCTCCTCGAACGCGACGGCCAGCTGCTCGCCGGTCAGCGACGGCTCGGCGAAGCGGATGTTCTCGGCGATCGTGGCGTCGAAGAGGAACCCGTCCTGCGGCACCATCACCACCCGCGACCGCAGCGACGAGAAGCGCACCGACGTGAGCGGCGTGTCCGAGAGCAGCACCTCGCCCTCGACCGGATCCATCAGCCGGGTGAGCAGCTTCGCGAACGTGGTCTTGCCGCTGCCGGTCTCGCCCACCACGGCGTACTTCCGGCGCGCCTCGAGCATCAGATCGACGTCGGCCAGCACGATCGGGCCGCCCGGGTAGCGGAAGGACACGTCGCGGAAGTGCACCGACAGTGGGCCGGGCGGCAGCTCGACGCCCTCCTCGTCGGGGTCGGCGACATCGGGATCAAGATCGAGGACATCGAGTACGCGTCGCCAGCCGGCCACCGCGTTCTGCGCCTCGTTGAGCATGTCGGTGGCGATCTGCACCGGCTGGATGAACAGCGTCACCAGGAACAGGAACGCGGTCAGCGCGCCCACGCTGAGGTCGCCGTCGACGCCGAGCAGGGTGCCCACCACGACGACCGCGGCGAGGGCCAGGCCGGCGCCGAGCTCGCCCGAGGAGAAGCTGGTCACGCTGGTGCGCAGCGCCCGCTGCTGGGCGACCCGGAGGCTCTCGATCGAGGTGTCCAGGCGCTGCCCGGTGCGGCCGGCGACGCCGTACGCCCGGATGACCGTCGCCCCCACGACGCTCTCGGCGACCGCGCCGAGCATGACGCCGGTCCGCTCGCGGACCGCGCGGTAGACGGCGGCGAGCCTCTTCTGGAAGAGACGGATCACGGCGACGGCCGGGCCGAACGCGAGCAGCACGACGATCGTGAGCTGCCACGAGTAGAAGAACATGACCAGCGTGGACACCAGCAGCTGGCCGGAGGAGAGCAGCAGCTGCACCCCGCCGAACTGGAGGAACAGCGAGATCTGGTCGACGTCGCTGGTCACCCGGGACACCATCGAGCCGCGCCGCTCGGACTGCTGGTGCAGCATCGACAGATCGTGGATGTGCCGGAACGTGCGCGAGCGCAGGGCGCCGAGCGCGGTCTCGCTGACCGTGAACAGGCGGCGGGTCATCAGGTAGCCGGCAATCGTGGAGATGACCAGCGCCACGAGGGTGAATGCGACAACCTTGACGACGTAGCCGAGGTCGGGGCCGCCGGCGCCGCGGATGCCGTGGTCGATGCCCTGCTGCACGGCGATCGGGACGGCGACGCGGCCGGACATCTGCACGATGGCGAGCGCGATGGTGCCGGCCATCCCCGGACGCAGCTCGGGTGAGAGGGCCAGGCCGCGCTTGACCGTGGCGAAGGTTCCTTCGGCGGTGGTCACGCGTCGACCCGCTCCTGCTCGGCCTTCTCGTACGCGGTGACGAGGTCGGCGTATCCCTGGTTGGTGGCCAGGAGATCGGTGTGGGTGCCGGTGGCGACGACCTTGCCCTGCTCGAGGTAGATGACCTCGTCGGCGAGCGCGATCGTGGCTCGGCGGTAGGCGACCACGAGGATCGAGGCGCCCGCGTCATGCCGGCGCAGCGAGCCGAGGATCGCCGCCTCCACCCGCGGGTCGACGGCGCTGGTGGCGTCGTCGAGCACGAGCAGGCGGGGGTGACCGGCCAGCGCGCGGGCCAGGGTGATGCGCTGCCGCTGGCCGCCGGAGAGGGAGGTGCCGCGCTCACCGACCGCGGTGTCCAGGCCCTCGGGAAGCTTCTCGATGAAGCGCTCGGCCTGGGCGAGGCGCAGGGCCTGCCAGACGTCGTCGTCGCTCACGCCGTCGCGTTCGAGGGCGACGTTGCCGCGGACGGTGTCGTCGAACACGAACGGTATCTGCGGGACCAGGGCGGCGGTGCTCGCCAGGGAGGCCTCGGTGAGCGTGGGCAATGCCGCGCCGTCGAGGGTGATCACGCCGTCAGCCGGGTCGACGAGGCGGATCGCCAGGGAGGCGATGGTCGACTTGCCGGATCCGGTCGGCCCGACCAGGGCCACTGTCTTGCCCGCCGGCACAGTGAAGGTGACCTCGTTCAGGACGATCGGCCCGTCGCCGTACCGGAAGTCCACGCGGTCGAACGTGAGCGAGGCCGCCTCACCCGATCCTTCCAGGTTTTTGGTGCCGTAGCGGAGATCGCCGGTGGCGGTCAGCACGGACTGCACGCGCTCCCAGCCGGCGACCGAACGGGGCAGCTCGGCCACCACCCAGCCGATCGCCCGGACCGGGAAGGCCAGGACGGTGAACAAGAACGACACGGTGACCAGCTCACCGACGCTGATCGCGCCGCTCTGCAAGCGCCACGCCCCGAGCAGCAGCACCGCGAGCGTGCCGACGCTGGGCAGGCTGTCCATCACCGGATCGAACAGGCCCCGCAGCCGCCCCACCGAGATCAGCGCGTCGCGCAGCTCGGTCACGAAGACCCCGAACCGGCGGGACTCGTCCTCCTCGCGGCCCATCGTCTTGACCACCAGCGCTCCGTCGAAGCTCTCGTGCGCCACCGCGCTGACCTTCGCGCGCAGCTGCTGGGCGCGGATCTGCCGGGGCGACATGTAGCGGGAGTAGATGACGTTCAGGCCGAACAGGGCCGGGAACAGCGTGACGCCGACCAGGGCGAGCACCCAGTCGGTGAGGAACAGGGAGATCACCGCGGCGAGCACCATGACGATCGTGCCGACCGCGAACGGCAGCGGCGCGATCGGGACGAAGGCGGCTTCGACGTCGGAGTTCGCGTTGGACAGCAGCGTTCCGGTCGCGTGCGTCTGGTGCCACGAGGGCGGCAGCGACAGGTAGCGCCGGGTCACCGCCCGGCGGTAGCGGGCCTGAAGACGGAACTGCATGTACCCGGCGCCGAGGCGGCGGCCGAAGATGCTGGCGACCCGCAGCACGCTGATCCCCAGGAAGACGGCCGCGACCAGGGCGAGCGTGCCGCCGGTGGCGCGGTGGTCGGCGAAGGCCGGCACCACCACGTGACCGATGACCCCGCCGACGAGGTACGAGTTCGCGATGATCAACAACCCGAAGAGGCTGCTCCCGACGACCCCGATGGTGAACAGGCGCGGCTCGACCCGAATCGCTTGCCCGAGCACCCGCAGTCCCCGTCCCAGCACGTCCCGGCTGGCCCTGCTGCCGCTCAATGTCCCACCGACCTGTAAGCGTTCGCCGGCGTCACCGGCCTTACCGAACTATCCTGCCGCCGTTTACACCTATGACAATGTGTCTACGATCACGTCCGTGACTGCCTTTGCCCAGAGCGAGCGTCAACAACTCGCCGACCTGCTGCTGCGGGTCGGCCCCGACGAACCGACGCTCTGCGCCGGTTGGACGACCCGCGACCTCGCCGCGCATCTCGTGGTAAGGGAGCGGCGGCCCGATTCCGCAGCGGGCCTCATCCTGCCGCCGTTGCGCGCGTACGGCGAGCGAATTCGCCTCGCCAAGGCGGCGGCCCAGCCGTTCCCCGAGATCGTCGCGGAAGTCCGCAATCCGCCGTGGTGGAGCCTGGTCAGCAACCCGCTGATCGACGAACTCGCCAACACGGTCGAGTTCTTCATCCACCACGAGGACGTGCGGCGCGGCAAGGACGGCTGGCAGCCGCGCGACCTCGACGAGCCGCACTCCCGCGCGATCTGGCGGGCGGCGCAGTTCACCGGCAAGATCGCGCTGCGCCGGGTGCGGATGCCGGTACGCGTACGCGAGGCGAACGGCTACGGCGAGTTCATCGTCGGCGGCGTGGACGCGCAGGTGACCGTGACCGCCCCGGCCGGCGAGCTGGCCATGTTCCTCTCCGGCCGCCAGCGCGCGGCCCGGGCCGATCTCGACGGCCCCGCCGAGCAGGTCCGCCGTCTGCGCGACGCCCGCCTGGCCATCTAAATGGCCCAATCCACCACCGCCGGATTGGCCCAGACGCCGAGCCAATCCGGCCCGTAGGTTCGGTTCATGAAGCTCAACGTGGCGCAGGGCACCGCGCTCAGCGTCGGCGCCGTCCTCGGCACCGGCGTGATCTCGATGCCCGCCCTCGCCGCCGACGTCGCCGGCCCGTCCTCGCTGCTCGCGTGGGCGGCCCTGATCCTGCTCTCCGCGCCGCTGGCCTGGACGTTCGCGGCGCTCGGCGCGCGGCATCCGGACGGTGGCGGCGTGTCCACGTACGTCCGGCTGGCCTTCGGGCCGCGCGCGGCGGCGGCCGTCGGGTGGTGCTTCTACTTCGCCGTGCCGCTCGGCGCGCCGGCGGCGGCCGCGTTCGCCGGCAACTACGTGGCCGACGTCATCGGGGGCGGCCGGCGCACGGTGATCGCCACGTTCCTCGGAATCGTCGGCCTGGTCTACGTGATGAACTGGTTCGGCCTGCGCATCTCGGGCCGGGTGCAGCTCTGGCTGACCGGCACGCTCGCCGTTCTGCTGCTGGTCACCGTGGCGACCGCGCTGCCGTACGCCCGATGGGACAACCTCCGGCCGTTCGCGCCGCACGGCTGGGCCGGGATCGGCGCGGCCGCGGCCGTGCTGGTCTGGGGCTTCGCGGGATGGGAGGCGGTCTCCTCGCTGTCGCCGGACTACCGCAACCCCCGGCGCGACGTGCCCCGGGCCACCGCCGTGGCGGTCGCCATCGTGGGCGTGCTCTACTTCGCGGTCGCGGCGACCAGCGTGCTCGTGCTCGGGCCCAGCCTCGGCAACAGCGCCGCGCCGCTGGCCGACCTGCTCGCGGTCGGCGTCGGCGGGCCGGTCCGGGCGGTCACGGCGGTGGTGGCGGTGCTGCTCACCATCGGCGCGGTGAACGCGTACCTGGCCGGGGCGTCCCGGCTCGGCGAGGCGCTGGCCCGCGACGGCGCGCTGCCCCGGAAGGTCTTCGGCACGCAGCGACGGTCGCTGACGTTCGTGCTGGTCGCGAGCCTGGTCGCGGTGACCGTGCCGGTCGCGCTCAAGACCTCGATGCTGCTGGTCACCGGCTGCTTCACGCTGGTGTACGTGCTCGGCACGGCCGCCGCGCTGCGCCTGCTCCCGGCGGGGGCGTCGCGGAGGTGGGCGGGGGTGGCGTTCGTGGCGGTGCTCGGGCTGCTCGTGCTGACCGGGCCGCCGGCGCTGCTCAGCCTCGTGGTCGCGGCGGGGGCGGTGGTGTATCAGGCATGGCGGGCCAGGAGGTCGGCGAAGATCGCCATTCCCTCGTCGATCAGCTCGGGGTCCACCGCGCCGAACCCGAACACGAAGCCGGCCTGTGAGGTGGCGTAGCCGGTCAGATCCTCGATGGCGACGCCCTTCCGGGCGGCGGCCTGGACAACGGCGGGCGTTCTGCCGGTTCTGAGCAGCGCGGTCAGGTGCAGGCCCGCCGCGGAGGGCAGCACCGACAGAACCGAGATCTCGGACAGAGCTGTGGATATTGCGGCGTGGCGCCGCGCATATTCCTTGCCCATCCGGCGCGTGTGGCGGGCCAGCAGGCCGTCGTCGATGAACCGGGCCAGGGCGGCCTGGAGCGGCGGGGACCCGTAGCCGTCGCTCAGCTGGCGGGCCGCGGCGACGGCGTCGCGCAGGCCGGTCGGCACGACGAGAAAGCCGGTCCGGAGGGCGGGGATCATGCTCTTCGAGAAGGTCCCGGCGTAGAGCACCCGCCCGGCCTCGTCCAGGCTGAACAGCGGCTCGAGCGGCCGGGCCGAGAAGCGGAACTCGCTGTCGTAGTCGTCCTCGACAATCGCCACCGGCCGCCGCCGGGCCCAGTCGAGCAACTCCCGCCGCCGCCCGAGCCCCATCGGCCGCCCGAGCGGGAACTGATGCGACGGCGTCGCGTAGACCAGCCGGCACCCCGCGGGCAGCGCCGCGACGACCAGCCCCTCCTCGTCGACCGGCACCCCGACCACCCGGCACCCGAGCGCCTCGAAAAGCCGCCGCGCCGGCGGGTACCCCGGCTCCTCGACGGCCACCACGTCGCCGGGCCGCAGCAGCACCTTCCCCACGAGGTCGAGCGCGTGCTGGGTGCCGTTCGTCACCACCACGTCGTCCGCCGCGACCCGCAGCGACCGCGCGTACCCGAGATAGCGGGCGATCGCCGCCCGCAACGCCGGATGCCCGGCCGGCGCCGCGTACGTGCCCGGGTTGTTCGCGCCCACCCGCATCTCCGCGGCCACCAGCCGCCGCCAGGCGTCGAACGGGAACAGCCGCGCGTCCGGGATCCCGGTGCGGAAGTCGTAGCGCGGCGCCGGCTCGTCCCCGCTGGTCGGGGCCGGCGCGATCGCCGAGCCCTTGCGCGGCCGCAGCGGGTCCGCGGCGGCCTTGCGCGACGGCGTCTTCGCCGAGACCGCGGCCACGTACGTGCCCGAGCCGACCCGCGCCGACAGGTAGCCCTCCGCCACCAGCCGCTCGTACGCGGTCGCCACGCTCCCCCGCGACACGCGCAGATCCGCCGCGAGCGCCCGGGTCGGCGGCAGCCGGTGCCCCGCCGGGAGCCGCCCGTCGACGATGGCCGCGCGCAGCGCGCGATACACGGCCACGGTCTTCTCGCCCGTCCCGCCCGCCTCGATGACCAGGTCCACCGGCCCATTCTGACGGCGGCCTCCCCGATCATGGACAGAACCGTTGCGGAAATCGCGGACAGTCAATACCTTGCGCTAGGTGATCGGGTTGCCACTGAGCGGTGTTGCGTGACCTCGCTCTGGCGCAATCGGGAATTCAACCTGTTGTGGACGAGCCAGTCGCTCTCCGATCTCGGCGGCGCGATCGCCCAGCTCGCGCTGCCCCTGCTCGTGCTCGAGCTGACCCACTCGGCGGTACGGGCCGGCATCGTCGGCACCACCGCGCTGCTCGTGGCCCACGCCGCCCGCCTGCCCTCGGGCGTGCTCGCCGACCGGGTCGACCGCCGCCGGGCCATGCTCGCCTGCGACGTCATCCGGCTGCTCGCGTTCCTCGCCCTCGCCGCAGCGGTCGCCGCCGGCCGGGCCACGCTCGCCGTGATCATCGTGGTGGCGGTGCTGGACGCCGCCTGTGGCGCGCTGTTCAACACCGTCGAGCACGCCGCGCTCCGCAGCATCGTCCCCACGTCGCAGCTGCCCGACGCGGTGGCCCGCAACGAGGTCCGCACCTACAGCGCGTCGCTGGCCGGACCGCCGCTCGGCGGGCTGCTCTTCGGCATCACCCACGCGCTGCCGTTTCTCGGCAACGCGGTGTCCTACCTGATCTCGCTCGCCGGGGTGGCGCTGATCCGCCGGCCGCTGCAGGCCGAGCGGGACGAACGGCCGCCCGGCCACGCCGCCGCCCTGGCCGAGGGCCTGCGCTTCGTCTTCGGCAACCCGTTCCTGCGGGCGGTCATGATCATTGCGGCGCCGCTGAACTTCGCGCTGAGCGGCGTCATCTTCACCATCGTGGTGGCGCTCCAACAGCACGGCGTCGAGCCGGGCGTGATCGGGCTGACCTCGACCATCGTCGGCGTGGGCGGGCTGGCCGGTGCGGTCGCGGCGCCCTTTCTCCAGCGCTGGCTGCCGCTGCCGCGCCTGATCCGCTTCATCTGCTGGGCGGCCGCGGCCGTCCTGACCTGCAGCGCGTGGCTGACGACGAGCGTCGCCGCGGCGGTGCCGGTGGCCATGGCCGTCTTCCTGGGGCCGTCCTGCAACGCCGCGCTCTTCGGTTACCAGGCGGCCATCACGCCGGACCGCCTGCAGGGGCGGGTGCTGAGCGTCATCCTGCTGGCGGCGATGTCGGCGGCCGCCACCGCCCCGCTGCTCTCCGGGGTGTTCGTGACGGTGTGGGGGCCGGCTCGGACGATCCTGCTGTTCGCCGCGACGGTGTCGGTGGCCGCGCTGACCGCCACCCTCGCGACAGGGATCCGGACGGTACGGCCGATCGAGGAGGCGGTCAGCCCAGCCGATCGAGGAGGGTCTCCCGCGTGATGAAGCTGTCGGCGCCGAGCACCGGGAGGCCCGCTACCGGGACGATCGTGTCGATACCGGTCCCGCCCAGGACGATCACGCTCATGCTTCGCGAGGCTACCGGTCAGTTCGTCGATAGAATCGTCCCAGGGGCTGGTACTAGCCCTGTGGCCGCACTTTCAATACCCTGCGGTAACAAGCGCGTTACCCCCGTCTCCCCCGGTCGATGTACATAAAGGCGGCGCCGATGGCTCTCGAGGTTTCCTACCGGTCGATTCCCGACATGTTCTATCAGCGCGTGGCGGCGACACCGAACGGTCAGGCGTTCGCGACACCGAACGCGGACGACACCGCGATGGTCTGGCACACCTGGTCCGAGGTGGGCGAGCGGGCCACCGCGATCGCCGCCGGCCTGCGCTCGCTCGGCGTCGGCCTCGAAGACCGCGTGGCGATCCTGGCCGGCACCAGGTACGAGTGGGTCCTCGCCGACCTGGGCATCAACTGCGCCGGCGCGGCCACCACGACGGTCTACCCGACCACCGAGCCCGAGGACGCGAGCTACATCGTGTCCAACTCGGGGTCGAAGGTCCTGATCGCCGAGAACCCGAAGCAGGCTCTCAAGATCTCCGGCGCCGACACCAGCGTCACCCACGTGGTGCTGCTCGACGGCCAGGCCGACGCCGGCGCCACCCCGGCGCAGCTCACGCTGGCCGAGCTCGAGGAGCGCGGCGCCGCGGCCCTGCGCGACAACCCCAAGCTGATCGACGAGGTCGTCGAGACCATCGGCCCCGACCACCTCGCCACGCTCATCTACACCTCGGGCACCACCGGCCGCCCCAAGGGCGTGCAGCTGCTGCACCGCGGCTGGACGTGGGAGGGCGTCGCCCAGGAAGACCTCGGCCTCTTCGAGTCGACCGATCTGCAATACCTGTGGCTCCCGCTGTCGCACTCGTTCGGCAAGACCCTGCTCTGCGGGATCCTCCACGTCGGCGTGCCCACCTACATCGACGGCCGCGTCGACAAACTGGTCGACATGCTCTCGGTGGTGCAGCCGACGCTGATGTGCGCGGCGCCCCGCATCTTCGAGAAGGTCTACAACAAGACCGTCACCACCGCGCTCGACGCCGGCGGCGCCAAGGCCAAGATCTTTGGCTGGGCGGTCGCCACCGGCAAGCAGAAGGTGGCTCTCGAGCAGGCCCGCAAGCCGCTGCCGGCCGGCCTCAAGCTCAAGTACTCGATCGCCGAGAAGCTGGTCTTCTCCAAGCTGCAGACCCGGCTCGGCGGCCGGCTGCGGGTGCTGGTCAGCGGCTCGGCGCCGCTGAGCCGCGACATCGCCGAGTTCTTCGCGGCCGCGAACCTTCCGATCATGGAGGGGTACGGCATGACGGAGAGCAGCGCGGCCAGCTTCGTGAACCGGGCCGGCCGTCTCAAGATCGGCACGGTCGGGGTGGCGATCGGCGACCTCGAGTGCAAGATCGAGCCGGACGGCGAGGTGCTGCTGCGCGGCGCGCCGGTCATGCGGGGCTACCACGACCTCCCCGAGGCGACCGCCGAGACGCTCACCGAGGACGGCTGGCTGCGCACCGGCGACATCGGCGAGCTCGACGACGAGGGCTACCTCAAGATCACCGACCGCAAGAAAGACCTGGTCAAGACCTCCGGCGGCAAGTACGTCGCGCCGTCGGCGATCGAGGGCATGTTCAAGGCGGTGTGCCCCTACACCTCGCAGGCCGTCGTCGTGGGCCAGGCCCGCAACTACGTGACCATGCTGATCTCGCTCGACGAGGACGCGATCGTCCAGTGGGCCAAAGGCGGGCCGCTCGACGGCAAGCCGTACGCCGAGATCGTCACGGCCACCGAGACCGAGCAGCTCATCGACGGGTACGTGAAGGAGCTGAACCTCAAGCTCAACCGCTGGGAGATGGTGAAGAAGTTCGCCATCCTCCCCCGCGACCTGAGCATCGAGGCCGGCGAGATCACCCCGTCCATGAAGATCAAGCGGCGGAGCGTGGAGACCAACTTCGCCACCCAGATCGACAAGATGTACGAGGGCTCGCTCGCCCAGATCTAACCGAACTCGATCTCGAGGGCGGCCAGCGTGGAAGGGTCGGCGATCTGCTCGATCCCGGTCACGCGGCCGTCCTCGTCGTCGATCGTGAAGGCGAAGGCCACCTTCGGCTCGCCCTGCAGGGCCCAGACCAGGCCGGGCAGGCCGTCGACGAAGGCGTGCCGCAGCGCCTTGGCCCGTCCGCTGAAAACCGCGGCGACGTTGGCGGGGCCCTCGGACAGCGCGCTCGTGCCCATCGCCACCGCCGCCTCATCCGCCCGCAGCGTCACCGAGGGGTCGAGCAGCGCGAGCAGGGCCGCGAAGTCACCGCCGCGCGAGGCCGCCAGAAACGCATCCACTATTTCGCGTTTTCTCGCGATCTGTCCGTTGTCGGCGGGGTCGGAGCCCTGCACGCGCCGACGCGCCCGGCTGGCCAGCTGACGAGCGGAGGCCGGCGAGCACCCGACGATCTCCGCGATCTGCGGAAAGTCGACCGCGAACAGGTCGTGCAGCACGAAGGCCAGCCGCTCGCGCGGGTTCAGCGTGTCGAGCACCAGCAGCAGCGCCGGGCCGAGCGTATCGGCCATCACCGCCTCCTGCTCCGGGTCGGCGGCCTCGGCCACCACCACCGGGAGCTCGGCCGGGTCTTCCCGGCGTGCCTGCCTCGAGCGCAGCATGTCGAGGCAGACCCGGGAGACGACCGTCGTCAGCCAGCCGGTCAGGTTTCCGACCTCGCTGGTGTCCGAGCGGCTCAGGCGTACCCATGCCTCCTGCACCGCGTCGTCGGCCTCGTGGGCCGAGCCCAGGATCCGCTGCGCCACCTGCCGCAGGTGCGGCCGATCCGCCTCGAACCGTGCGGCCAGAATCTCGGCTTCGCTCATCGTCACACTCCCCGCTCGGCGTCCGTCATAGCCTTTGACGGACCGCTCGGGTCCGCTGTGACAAAGGAGGATCCCATGGCTATCCGCACCATCACCGTCCCGGTCAAGGATCTGGAGGCCGCGACCGCGCTCTACAGCAAGCTGCTCGGCGTCGACCCGTACATGTCCTCGCCCTACTATGTCGGCTTCCGCCCCGATGGCTCACCTGAAGTGGGCCTCAACCCGCACGGCGACCTCGCCACCGGGCCGATCACCTACTACCACGTGGACGACATCAAGGCGACCGTCGCAGCGCTCGCCGCGGCGGGCGCGACCGTCGAACAGGAGCCGCGCGACGTCGGGGGCGGCGGGCTCACCGCGCACCTGCGGGACGGCGACGGCAACATCATCGGCGTGTTCCAGGGCGCCGATGAGTGACCCGCGGCCGTTCGTCCAGCGCAAGGCCGACGTTCTGGCCCGCCTCGCCGCGCCGGTGGCCGACTGCTGGGTGGCGACCGCCTCGCCGGACGAGCCCTACCTCGTGCCCCTCACGCTGGCCTGGTTCGACGAGCGGATCATCCTGGCCACGGCCCGGCGCTCGCCCACCGCGCGCAACATCGCCGCGAGTGGGCGGGCCCGGGTCGGGCTGGGCCCCACCCGCGACGTGGTGCTGATCGAGGTGGAGCTCGACGCGACCCTGCCCGTGGCAACCTCGGCCGAAGTGGGCGAGGCCTACGCGCGGCAGAGCGACTGGGACCCGCGCGAGGCCGGCGAATCGTACGTATTTCTCGTTCTGCGGCCGACGAAGATCCAGGCGTGGCGGGAGGAGAACGAGCTCCCCGACCGCCTGCTGATGCGCGACGGCGCCTGGCTCACGCTATGACCGCGGGCGTACGCCACGCCGGCCGCGCCCCGCGGTCGAGGTCGTAGCGCACCGACGCGATCCGCTGTACCGCGTCGGTGAGGGTCTCCTCGTCCAGCGCGAACGGCAGCCGCAGGAAGCGCTCGAGCGTGCCGTCGAGGCCGAAGCGGGGTCCCGGAGCGAGCCGGACCCCCACGTCCTCGGCGGCGCGGCAGAGCGCGCTGGAGATCGGCCCGTCCAGCTCGGCCCAGAGCATCACCCCGCCGGCCGGCACCGTGACGCTCCACTCGGGCAGATGGTCGCGCATCGCGGCGAGCAGGGCATCGCGGCGGGCGCGCAGCTGGGCGCGGCGGGCGGCGACGATCTGCGGCGCCTGGGCGAGCAGCCGCACGGCCACCAACTGCTCCAGCACCGGGCTGGCCATGTCGACGCCGACCCGGATCGCGGCGAGGCGCTGCACGAGCGGCGCCGACGCCCGCACCCAGCCGATCCGCAGGCCACCCCAATAGGCCTTGCTCATCCCGCCGATCGACACGACCCGGGAGTGCCGGTCGAAGACGGCCACCGGTGGCGGCATCTCGGCGCCGTCGAGCGAAAGATCCACGAAGGACTCGTCCACGATCAGCTCGGTGCCCGCCGAGTGCGCCGTCGCGACCAGGCGCTCACGCAGCGCGGCATCCATCAGGTGGCCGGTGGGATTCTGAAATTCCGGGATCACGTACGCGACGCGCGGTCTTCCCTGCCGCAGCGCCCCGAGAAGCAGGTCGCCGTCCCAGCCGGTCGCCGCGTCGAGGCCGTGGGTGTTGATCCGTGCGCGGCGGGCCGAGAGCGCGGCCAGCGCGTTCGGATAGGTCGGCGACTCGACCAGCACCGGCGCGCCGGCCGGGACCGAGAGCCGCAGCACCAGGTCGAGTGCCTGCTGGGTACCGGCGGTGATGAGGATCTGCTCGGCCGAGGTCGCCACGCCCCGCGCCGTGTAGTCGGCCGCGACCGCCTCGCGCAGCTCGACCAGCCCGGTCGGGTGGTATCCGGCGCTGCCCAGGTAGCGCGGCAGGTCGTCGGCGGCGGCGCGAGCCGCGCCGATCAGCTCGTCAGGGGCCGGCGAGGCGGCCACGCCCAGATCGATCACGTCGCCGTCGTCGCCGGCCGCCCACAGCCCCGAAGTGACCACCCGGTGGCCCTGCGGCAGCGTGGTCCAGCTGCCGGCGCCGCGCCGGCTGGTGAGGTGGCCGGTCTCGCGCAGCGCCCGGTACGCGGCGCTGACCGTGGTGCGGCTGACCCCGAGGGCCTCGGCCAGTTCCCGCTCCGCGGGAAGTCGCACGCCCAGCGGCAGCCGTCCGTCGGAGAGCAGGCCGCGGACGGCGGCGGCCAGGGCGGCGTAGTCCGGGCGGCGGTGGCGGCCGGGCAGCGAATGCCACTGACCGAGCAGGCGGGCCAGTTGTGCCCCTCGCACCGAGCTCGTCACAGCCACCTCCCGCGAATTGGCTCTACTGGCGTCTCGAATTGGCCTTCAGAGTGGCACTCATGAGTTTTGTTGGCAACGGAGATCGTCGTCTCACCCCCGTCCAACCGCCCCACCCGCCACCCTTGAGAGGACTAAAAGCTTTCCGATTTGCCCAGCTTTTCACGGGGCTGGTGCTCTACGGGGTGAGCATGGCGTTCATGGTGGAGTCGGCCCTGGGTCTCAACCCGTGGGACGTTTTCCATCAGGGCCTGTCGAAGGCCACCGGCGTCAGCTTCGGCTGGGTGGTGATCCTGCTCGGCATCCCGATCCTGTTGCTGTGGATCCCGCTGCGCCAGAAGCCGGGCTTCGGCACGATCGCCAACCTCGTGGTGATCGGCTTCGTGGTCGACGGCGCGCTGGCCGTGCTGCCTCCCGGCGGGACAATCCCGGCGCGGGTCGGCTATCTGGTCGGCGGCATCCTGATCAACGGCCTCGCCACCGGCCTGTACATCGGCGCCCGGATGGGCCCCGGCCCGCGCGACGGGCTGATGACCGGGATCGTGCGCCGGTTCCCCCGGCTGTCGATCCGCCTGGTTCGTACCACTATCGAGCTGTCCGTCCTCGGCATCGGTTTCCTGCTGGGCGGCACGGTCGGCATCGGCACGGTCGTCTACGCGCTCTGCATCGGCCCGCTGGTTCACGTCTTCCTACCGCTCTGCACGGTCCCCAAAACGCGCAACTTGCAGATGTCTCCTGTGGAGTGAGGTTTGTTCGCGACTTACCTTTAGTTGCAGCTCGCGGGGCCTATGCAATTGGTCTCCACCGTCGCGAGCAAGCCTCATTGACACAGGCTAGTGATCATCCGGACACATTTGCTTCCGGCCGGGGCGGCGACGCGGCATCATTGCCGCATGGGGGCCGGTAGCTGGCAATGGAACGACGCTTGGATCTTCGTGTCCGCGGTCATTGCCGAGCGCCTCGAGCGTGACCGGGCCACCCACGCCGCCCTGCCGGTCACCGGGGCGAGCCTCGCCGACGTTCTGGCCGCGGCCGACTTCCTCCACCACGCCGTGCCCACACGGCAGGAGCTTCAAGATTCGGTACGCCGTCTGGCGGGCGCCGGCCTGCTCGTGGTCGAGGACGATCTCGTCGAGGTGGCGCCGTCCGGTGAGCAGTTGTGGCGCACCCGCCCGTTCAGCGGCCTGTCCTCCGCCGTGATGACTCTCCAGGCCCAGCTAAATCGTGCCAGCAGCCCCGGCGAGTCGGATTGGGTGCTCGACGAGCAGACCTACAACGCCGCGGTCCGGGAATACTCCATACGCCTGGCCGACGGCCGCTGACGCTGCCGCACTTCTGCCGGCCGGCCGGCCGGCCGCGTCAGCGGACCGGGTTGCCGGCCGCCCGCAGGCTCTCCTTGACCTCGCCGATGCTGAGGTCTCCGAAGTGGAAGACGCTGGCCGCGAGCACCGCATCGGCCCCCGCCGCCACCGCCGGCGGAAAGTGCTCGACCGCCCCCGCGCCCCCGCTGGCAATGACCGGAATGTCGACCACGGCCCGCACCGCCCGAATCAGCTCGATGTCGAAGCCGGCCTTGGTCCCGTCCGCGTCCATCGAGTTGAGCAGGATCTCGCCGGCCCCCAGCTCGGCCACCGTCCGGGCCCACTCGATCGCGTCCAGCCCCGCGCTGCGCCGCCCGCCGTGCGTGGTGACCTCCCACCCGCTCGGCTGATCGCCGGACCGCCGCACATCGAGCGACAGCACCAGCACCTGATTGCCGAACCGCTCGGCGATCTCGCTGATCAGCGCCGGCCGCGCGATCGCCGCCGTGTTGACCCCGACCTTGTCGGCCCCGGCCCGCAGCAGCACGTCGACGTCGTCGACCGACCGCACCCCGCCGCCCACGGTGAGCGGGATGAACACGCTCTCCGCGGTCCGCCGCACCACGTCGAGCATCGTCCCCCGGTCGTCGGAGGAGGCGGTCACGTCGAGAAACGTCAGCTCATCGGCCCCGGCGGCGTCGTACGCGGCGGCCAGCTCGACCGGATCCCCCGCATCGCGCAGGTCGACGAAGTTGACCCCCTTGACCACCCGACCCGCGTCGACGTCGAGGCAAGGGATCACGCGCACCGCCACCGTCATGCGACAAGCCTAGTCGGCCGTCCGATCACCCCCGTCACGGCATTCAATCTGTCGCCACGCCATGACAAGCTGTCACCCATGGCAGGGGAACCGGAATCCATCCAGGCGATCCTGCGCGGCCGCCGCAGCGCCGGCTTCGTCGGCCGCGGCGGCCAGCTCGCGGTCTTCCGCGAGAACTTCGGGCTCGCCGCTGCCGAGAGGGCCTACATCTTCAACGTGTACGGCGAGGGCGGCGTCGGCAAGTCCACCCTGCTCGAGCAATGGCGCCAGATAGCCCGCGAGGCCGGCGCGGCCGAGGCCATGGTCGACGAGCGCGTCTTCAGCGCCCCCGAGGCCATGTCCGCCCTCCTCGAGCAACTGGGCCAGCCGCGCGATGCCAAGGACTTCCGCGCCCGTTACGCCAGCTTCCGCAAGAACCGGGAACGACTGGAGAACGACCCGGAGGCGCCGTCCGAGCTCTGGAGCAAGATCGTCAGGACCGGGGTGAAGGCCGGCCTGCACGCCTCGAAGGTGATCCCGGGCGCCGCCCCGGTCGTCGAGCTGATCGACGGCGACACTGCGGCCGACGCGGTCGACCGCGTCCGGCAGTTCCTCGCGACGAAGGTGCGCGACTCCCACGAGGTCCGTCTGATGCTCTACCCCACCGAGGAACTGGGCCCGCTGTTCGCCGACGCGCTGCGCCGCATCGCGTCGCGGCG
This sequence comes from Actinoplanes sp. NPDC051513, assembly GCF_044454685.1. NCBI lineage: Bacteria > Bacillati > Actinomycetota > Actinomycetes > Micromonosporales > Micromonosporaceae > Actinoplanes > Actinoplanes sp. NPDC051513. Next base: position 58,333 of record NZ_JBITDW010000029.1, on the reverse strand, counting down.
GCCGGTCGTCCTCTTCTTCGACACCTTCGAGCAGAGCGGCATCGTCCTCGAAGATTGGCTCATCGAGCTGATGTCCGGCACGCACGGCGAGATCCCGGCGACGGTGTCCATGGTGATCGCCGGGCGCCTCCCGCTCGACATCAACCGCTGGGCCGGCCTGCTCCGCCTGATCGCGCCGCTGCCCCTGGCGGTCTTCACCGACGTCGAGACCCGGCAACTGCTCGCCGCGCACGAGGTGACCGACGCCCGCACGATCGACACGATCATGTCGCTCGCCGGCGGCCTTCCGCTGCTGGTCGACATGCTGGCGAAGAGCCGGCCGGCCGGCGCCGACGAGGTCGACGACCCGGCCGACACGGCGGTCGAGCGCTTCCTCAAGTGGGAGCCCGACGAGTCCCGTCGCCAGGGCGCCCTGGCCGGCGCGCTGCCTCGCCGCATCGACGAGGACCTGCTGCGCGCGGCGCTCGGCCGCGACGACGTGGCCGACCTGTTCGCCTGGCTCGTCCACCAGGCGTTCCTCCGCGGCGACCGCTATCACGACGTCGTCCGCGCGCCGATGCTCCGGTGGCAGCGCCAGCGCTCGCCGCAGCGGTGGCGCGAGGCACACGCCCGCCTGGCGGCGGCGCACCGCGACCGTGCCGAGGCCGTGGACCAGTTCGAGGCCGACTATCACGGTCTCTGCGCGCGCGAGCTGACGCTCGACGAGGCGCTGGCGAACGCGGGTCAGGTGGTGGAGGCGGGCATCGGGGTCGCCCGGCGCTGGGCAGAGATGATCATGGAAGCCGGCCGGGACGGCGACGACGCCGAGACGTACGAGATCGGGTGTCGCCTCTTCGAGGCCGCCGCCCGCGACGAGAACCAGGCCATCGAGCTGCTCACCCTGCTGATCGACCTGGGCCGGGAAGACAGCGTGGGCCAGGCCGTCCTGCTGCTGAAACGCGCGCGTCTGCGTTTCCTGGGCAACCTCGACGAGATGGCCATCGAGGACTGCACCCGGGCGCTCCACCACGACCCGGGCCTGGCCCGTGCGTACGCGCTGCGCGCCGCCGCCCGCACCTACCTCGACCGATACGACGAGGCGCTGGCCGACTTCGGGCACGCGCTGCGGCTGAGCCCCGATGACTCCTGGACTCTGTCGCGGCGCGGCCAGGCCTACTGCTGGATGAACCGCCACGACGAGGCCCTCGACGACCTCGACCGCGCCATCGAGCTCAACGGCGCCAACGGCTGGGCGATCAGCCAGCGGGGCGAGGTCTACCGGCTCCTGGATCGCCACGACGAGGCCCTGGCCGACTTCGACCGTGCCGTCGCGCTCAGCAGGACGGGCGACGCCTGGACCATCGGCAGCCGGGGCCAGACCCTTCTCGCGATGGATCGCTACGACGAGGCGCTCACCGACCTCGACCAGGCCATCGAGCTCAACGGCGCCCTCGCCTGGCTGTTCGACGAGCGCGGCGAGGTCTACCGCATGCTGAACCGCCACCAGGAAGCGATCGCCGACTTCGATCACGCGGTCGAGCTCGGCGGCGACAGTGCCCAGCTCTTCGGCCGGCGCGGCGCCACACATCGAGCGATGCGGCGTTACGAGCAGGCCCTCGACGATCTCGGCCGCGCCCTCGAGCTCAGCAACGACTACGTCTGGGCAATGACCGAACGCGGCGCCGCCTACCGGAGCCAGAAGCGGTACGACGAGGCCGTCGCCGATTTCGACCTGGCCCTCGAGCTCAATCCCGACAATGCCTGGGCGCTCGCCGCGCGCGGCGAGACCTACCGCCTGCAGGAGCGTAACCAGGAGGCGCTCGCCGACTTCGACCGCGCGATCGAACTCGGCGAGGACGACGCGTGGACCGTAGGCAGCCGTGGCCAGACCCACGCCGCCCTGAAGGATTTCGCGGCGGCGCTGCAGGACCTGAATCGATCGATCGCGCTGAACGGGAAGCAGGAGTGGGCGGTGTTCGAGCGCGCCGACGTCCATCGGCGTCTCGGCGACCACGAGCACGCGCTCGCCGACGTCAGCCGTGGCATCGCGCTCGACGGCGAAGACGGCACCTACCTCGTCCTGCGCGGCGTCATTCACCAGGAGCTCGGTCAGGCGGACGAGGCGGATGCCGATTTCCGGCGGGCGAAGGAGCTGGACCCCTCGATCTCCTGGAGTGTCGTGGACGGTGCGATCGTCTTCGGCGACTGACGGACCAGGCCGAGCAGAATGCCGCCGATCACCAGGATGCCGCCGATCACGTCGACCGTGTGGATGGGCTCGCCGAGCACGAGGGCGGCCGACGCGATGCCGAAGAAGGGGACGAGCATCGAGAAGGGGGCGACGGTGGCAGCCCCGTACCGTCGCAGCAGGAAACCCCAGCCCGCGAAACCCGCGAGTGTCGAGATCAGCGCGACCCACAGCAGAGCCATGACGGCCTCGCCGTCGATCGCGCGCAGCGCGGAGACGTCGGCCGACGGACCGTCGACCAGCAGCGACAGCACGATCAGCGGTCCCGATGCGACGGCGCTCGCCCACACCATGAAACGCAGCGTGTCGGGCGGCGCGGCCTTGCGGGTGACGATGTTGGACAGGGCCCACGCCGCGGCCGCCCCGATGATCAGCAGGAAGGCGCCGAGGTTGGCGCCCATCCGGGTCGCCACCACACCGATGCCGGCGACAGCCAGCACAAGGCCGCCGACCTGAAGGCGACGCGGGCGCTCGCGGAGCAGCACCACCGCGAAGAGCACGGTGAAGACGGCCTGGCTCTGCAGCACCAGCGAGCTCAGCCCGGCCGGCATCCCGGCGGCCATGCCCGCGAAGAGCAGCGAGAACTTCACGACGCCGAGGATCACACCCGTCGCCACGATCCAGCGCCACGGCACCTGCGGGCGGCCCACGAACAGGATCGCCGGGAAGGCGGCGAGCGTGAAGCGCAGGGCGTTGAACTCGAGGGGCGGGAAGTGGTCGAGGCCGGTCTCGATGGCGACGAAGTTGACGCCCCAGATCGCCATGACGGCGACGGCCAGCGCGAGGTCACGAGGTCTCATGTCGTTGAGCCTGCGTTTTTGAAAAGCTAAGCACCATCGAATAGTCCTACACCAACAATGTAGGGTTGCTACATGATTGACCTCGGCCGGCTGCGGGCCCTGCACGCCGTGGCCAGCTACAAGACCGTCCTGGCCGCCGGCGAGGCGCTGCACTGCACGCCGTCCGCGGTCTCGCAACAGCTCGCCAAGCTCGAGCGCGAGACCGGCGCCACACTCGTCGAGAAGGACGGGCGCGGGCTGCGGCTCACCGAGGCCGGCCGCATCCTGGCGCAGCACGCCGAGCGGGTCCTCGCCACGGTCGACGAGGCCGAGTCCGCGCTGGCCGCCCACCGCGACACGGTCACCGGCCGGCTCACCGTCGCCGCGTTCGCCACCGCCTGCCGGGCGCTGCTGCCGTGGGCGCTGCACCGGATGGCCGCCGACCATCCGCAGCTGACCACGGGGCTGGTCGAGGCGAACCCGCACGAAGGGCTCGAGGCGCTGCACCGGGGGCACGTCGACCTGGCCGTGCTCGACGACTGGCCCGAGGTGGCGCTGCGCTACCCGGCCGGCATCACGCACGTCGAGCTGGGCTGGGACGTGGCCGACCTGATCGTGCCGAGCGGCCACCGGCTGACCGGCACGACGACGCTCGCCAAGTGCCGCGACGAGCGGTGGATCTCCGCGAAGGCCGGGGACATCTGCCACGAGTGGCTGCTCCGGGTGCAGCCGGGCGTCCAGCCGGATTTCCACGTCGGCGAGTTCGAGACGCAGCTGACGCTGATCGCGGCGGGCCTCGGGGTGGCGATCATCCCCCGGCTTGCGCGGCCCCCATCCCTTCCGGAGGGTGTCCGCATTGTTCGATTGACGCCGGAACCCCGCCGCCGGGTCGTCATCGCCTGGCGCGACGCCGCAGCGGCCCGCCCGGCGATCAGGGCCGCCGAGCAAGCGCTACGGGATTCTTGGCATCAGGCGAGCGCGGCGAGGGCCTCACGCACGGTGAACGCCCCGGCATAAAGGGCTTTACCGGCAATGACCCCTTCGACCCCGACCGGCTCGAGCGTGGCGAGCGCCCGCAGGTCGTCGAGCGTGGACACCCCGCCGCTGGCGATGATCGGCTTGTCGGTGGCGGCGCACACCTCGCGCAGCAGATCGAGGTTCGGCCCGCGCATCGTCCCGTCCTTGGTGATGTCGGTGACGACGTAGCGGGACGCGCCCGCCTTGTCGAGCCGCGCCAGCACCTCGTACAGGTCGCCGCCGTCGCGGGTCCAGCCGCGCGCCGACAGCGTACGGCCGCGCACGTCGAGCCCGATGGCCACGCGGTCGCCGTACTCGCCGCACACCCGGTCGCACCAGTCCGGGTCCTCGAGCGCCGCGGTGCCGATGTTGACCCGGGCCGCGCCGGTGGCCAGCGCCCGGGTCAGCGACGCGTCGTCGCGGATGCCCCCGGAGAGCTCGACTTTGACGTCGAGCCGGCGCACCACGCCGGCGAGCAGATCGGCGTTGGAGCCCCGCCCGAAGGCCGCGTCCAGGTCGACCAGATGCACCCACTCGGCCCCGTCGTTCTGCCAGGCGAGCGCGGCCTCGAGCGGATCGCCGTAGGCGGTCTCCGAGCCGGCGGCGCCCTGCACGAGCCGGACGGCCTGGCCGTCCGCGACGTCGACGGCGGGCAACAGAGCGAGGGTCACGGTCTCTCCTTCTAGGCTTTCTTACCCAGGATCACTACTACGAGGGCCGGCACGGCCATAACGATCACGATGGTGAGCACGATGCGCAGCGCCAGGTCGGGCACGAACAGCCAGACCGCGGCGGCGGCAAGTAGCGGCACCAGCACGATGCCGATCCGCTCGCCGCGACTGCGCCGGTAGATCCGTCCGGGCCGGCCGATCCGCGGGGTCAGCCTCCTGGTCAGGGCACGGCGACGCTGCCGGCGGGCATCCTTGCGGGCGCGGGCCTCCCGTGCCCGCTCCTGCACGGCGAGCCGCTCGGCGCGCCGTTTCGCACGCTCCTTGGACACCGGCCGCTACAGCCCGGCGACCCAGTTGCGCAGCAGCGCGAAGCCCGCGTCCGCCGATTTCTCCGGGTGGAACTGCGCGACCGACAGGCTGCCGAGCTCGACCGCGGCCGCGAAGGGCTCGTCGTGGCTCGCGGTGGTCACCTTGGCGCCGGCTCGCCGCAGCGCATCAAGATCAGAGGCCGCGTACGAGTGGACGAAGTAGAACCGCGTGCTGTTGTTTTTGACACCCTCGAACAATTCGGACTTTTCCGGAATGTCGACCGTGTTCCAACCCATGTGCGGGATGCGCTCGGCCTTGAGCTTGGTGACCACGCCCGGCAGCAGGCCGAGTCCCTTCGTCTCGACGCCGTGCTCGACGCCCGAGTCGAAGAAGATCTGCATGCCCACACAGACGCCGAGCACCTTTTTCCGCTGGGCGATCCGCTCGGCGATCACCGGGCCGGCGCCCAGCTCGTCGATGCCGGCCATGCACGCCGCGTAGGCGCCCACGCCCGGCACGAACAGCCCGTCGGCGGCCGCGGCCGCGTCGAGATCGCTGGTCACCGTCACGTCCACCCCGGTGCGGGCCACCGCCCGCTCGGCCGACCGCAGATTGCCCGACCCGTAGTCGAGCACCACCACCGTCGTCATCAGTCGCCCCCGGGCAGCAGCCAGGCCACGCCGCCGGCGACCGCGAGGGCCGCGAGCACGCCGACCAGCCCGACGCTGAACTTGGTGGCGCCCGACCGCACCAGCTGGATCACGCCGCCGACCAGGAAGCCGGCCACGACGAACAGCACGACAGCCATCAGAGCACGCCCTTCGTCGAGGGCAGCACGCCCGCCATCAGAGCACGCCCTTCGTCGAGGGCAGCGCGCCCGCGTTGCGCGGGTCGATCTCGACGGCCTCGCGCAGCGCCCGGGAGAACGCCTTGAATTGCGCCTCCACCACGTGGTGCGCGTCGGGCTTGCCGCCGTCGCGGGCCGCGCGCAGCACGCTGACGTGCAGGGTGACCTTGGCGGCGAAGCCGAACGACTCGAAGATGTGCCGGGTCATGCTGGTCGGGTAGACCGGGCCGATGTACGGCGCCAGCTCGGGCTCGTCGTGCACCACATAGGGCCGGCCGGAGAGGTCGACGGCCGCGCGGCAGAGCACCTCGTCCATCGGGATCGTGGCCGACCCGTACCGTCGGATGCCGGCCTTGTCAGCCAGAGCGAGCGAGAAAGCCTCACCGAGCGCGATGGCCGTGTCTTCCATGGTGTGATGCGCGTCGATCTCGAGGTCGCCCTCGGTGCGCACGGTCAGGTCGAACCCGCCGTGCTTGGCGAGCTGGTTGAGCATGTGGTCGTAGAAGCCGACCCCCGTGCTCAGGTCGCCCTTGCCGGCGCCGTCGAGGTCGATCTCGACGAGCACCTTGGTCTCTTTGGTGACGCGCTCCACGCGCGCGGTGCGGCTCATCGCATCTCCTTGGGCAGGGCCGCCAGGAAGGCGTCGGTCTCCGAAGGGGTGCCGGCGGTCACCCGCAGCCAGCCCGGCAGGCCGACGTCGCGGATCAATACACCCCGGTCGAGCAGCCGCTGCCAAGCGATTTTCTGGTCGCCGCCGACCTCGAACAGCACGAAGTTGGCATCGCTGTCGGCGACCCGGAAGCCGCGCGACCGTAGCGTCACCACGATGCGGTCACGCTGCTCCTTGATCGCCTCGACCGTCGCGAGCAGAGCGTCACGTTGCGCCAGTGCAGCGCGCGCGGCCGCCTGGGTCAAGGAGCTCAAGTGGTACGGCAACCGCACCAGCTGGACAGCATCCACGACCGCCGGGTGCGCCGCGAAGTAGCCGAGCCGGCCGCCCGCGAACCCGAACGCCTTGCTCATCGTGCGGGTCACCACGAGCCGCGGGTGGTCGGCGATCAGGGCGAGCGCGCTGATCGTGCCCTCCCGCGCGAACTCCGCGTACGCCTCGTCGACGATCACCATGCCGCGCGCGTTCGCCAGCACCTCGGTGATCACTTCGGGGTCGAGCGCCGTGCCGGTCGGGTTGTTCGGCGAGCAGAGGAACACCAGGTCGGGGTCGTGCAGGGCGAGCTGCTCGCGCGCCGCCGCCGGGGTCAGCCCGAAGTCGGGGTCGCGCAGCGCGGCGATCCACCGGGTGCCGGTGCCCTGGGCGAGCAGCGGGTGCATCGAGTACGACGGCCCGAAGCCCAGAGCCGAGCGCCCCGGGCCGGCGAACGTCTGGAGCAGTTGCTGCTGCACCTCGTTGGAACCGTTGGCCGCCCAGAGGTTGGCGGTGGTCAGGTCGTGGCCGAGGTAGCCGGCCAGGTCGGTGCGCAGCGCCACCGCGTCCCGGTCGGGGTAGCGGTTGAGGTCGCGCAGCTCGGCCTGCAGCGCCTTGCCGATCGCCTCGGCCACCTCGTCGGGCAGCGGATACGAGTTCTCGTTCGTGTTCAGCCGGACCGCGACGTCGAGCTGCGGCGCGCCGTACGGCGACTGCCCGCGCAGATCATCGCGGATCGGCAGATCGTCGATATTCACGCAAACCTCGCCTTCACGGCGTCGCCGTGTGCGGGCAGGTCTTCCGCGTTGGCCAGCGCCACCACGTGGCCGGCCACGTCGCGCAGCGCGGCCTCGTCGTACTCGACGACGTGGATGCCGCGCAGGAACGACTGCACCGACAGGCCGGAGGAGTGCCGCGCGCAGCCCGCGGTGGGCAGCACGTGGTTGGAGCCCGCCGCGTAATCGCCCAGTGAGACCGGCGACCAGGCGCCCACGAAGATCGCGCCGGCGTTGCGGACCCGCATGGCCCACTGCCGCGCGTCGCGCGTCTGGATTTCGAGATGCTCCGCCGCGTACGCGTCGACGACCCGCAACCCCTCCTCGAGGTCGTCGACCAGCACCAAGCCGGACTGCTCACCGGTGAGCGCGGTCAGCACCCGCTGCTCGTGCTTGGTCGACGCCACCTGCCGGGTCAGTTCGGCCTCGACCGCCGCGGCCAGCGCCTCGGAGTCGGTGACCAGCACACTCGCCGCCATCGGGTCGTGCTCGGCCTGGCTGATCAGGTCGGCCGCCACGTGCCGCGGGTCGGCCGTCTCGTCGGCGAGGATCGCGATCTCGGTGGGACCGGCCTCGGCGTCGATGCCCACAACACCTTGCAGCAGTCGCTTGGCCGCCGTCACCCAGATGTTGCCCGGCCCGGTGATGACGTCGACCGGCTCGCAGTGTTCAAAATCGCCGGTCACGGCCGAATCCGCCGCCGCGCCGGCGGCTGAATCGCTCGCCGCGCCGCCGGCCGAATCCCTCGCCGCGCCGCCGGCCGAATCGCTCGCCGCGCCGCCGGCTGATTCCTCCGCCGCGGCGGTGCCGCGCGAGCCGTAGCCCAGCATCGCGATCGCCTGGGCGCCGCCGACACCGTAGACCTCGTCGACCCCGAGCAGCGCGCACGCCGCGAGCACCCGGGAGTCGGGCAGTCCGCCGTTCTCCTTCTGCGGCGGGCTGGCCACGACGAGGCCCTCGACGCCGGCCTCCTGCGCGGGCACCACGTTCATGACCACGGTCGACGGGTAGACGGCCAGGCCGCCCGGCACGTAGAGGCCGACCCGGCTCACCGGCACAAACCGCTCGGTGACCGTGCCGCCGTCGACCACGTGGGTCGTCACGTCCTGCCGGCGCTGGTCGGCGTGCACCTTGCGGGCTCGCTTGATCGACTCGAGCAGCGCGGCCCGGACCTCGGGGTCGAGACTCTCGGCCGCCGCGGCGATGGCCTCTCGCGGCACGCGCAGCCGCTCGAGCTGGACGCCGTCGAATCTCGTGGTGGCTTCCTTGATCGCGCTGAAGCCATGCTGATGGACCGCCTCGACAGTGGGTCGAATCTGCGCGACGGCAGCGGAGACGTCGAGCCGGGCACGGGGCAGCAGTCCTCGGGGATCCCTCTGGGACCCACGCAGGTCAGTCCGATTCAGCACGCGCCAATTCTAGGCGGCGACCTCGTGATCGCCCCTACGGCCACAGTGCGGCCCAGGCCTTGGGACAGTGATCACCTCTGGCCGCGATCCCGGGCGGGTTGACCATGGTCGGGGTGCCGATAGGCTGAACCGGTGAGTGAGCGGCTGCCGGTGTTCCCCCTGGGTACGGTGCTGTTTCCCGGCCTTGTGCTACCCCTGCACATTTTCGAGGAACGCTACCGCTCGCTGGTGCGCGAGCTCGTGGCCAGCCCCGAGGACGGCCCGCACGAGTTCGGCGTGGTCACGTTGCGCCGCGGCGTCGAGGCTCCTTCGTCCGAGGCCGAGGACGGCCCCGCCCCCGAGCCCCCGCCCGTCAAGCTCGACGACCTCTATCCAGTCGGCTGCACCGCCGAGTTGCGCCAGGTCACCGAGCTGCCCGATGGCCGCTTCGACATCATGACGGTGGGCCGCCGCCGCTTCACCGTCGTCGACGTCCGCCAGGGCGAGGAGCCCTACCTGACCGCCAAGGTCGAGTGGCTCCCCGACGAGTCTTCCGACGAGATCGCGGCCCAGCTGGCCCCTCGCGCGCTGGCAGCCTTCCGCACCTACCTCGATCTGTTGCGCCCCGACTCCGAGGCCATCGACACCGTCCCCGCCGACCCGACGGTCCTCTCCCATCTGATTGCCGCCACGGCCCAGCTGACCATCGACGAGCGCCAGCTCCTGCTGGCGGCCCCCGACACGGCAACCCGCCTGCGCGCCGAGCTGAAGCTCCTCAACCGCGAGGCAGGCCTGCTGGCCAAGGTCCGGGCCGTCCCGGTCCCCCTCTCCGACCTGGCCCGCCCCGCCAGCCCCAACTGACCCCACACCGCCGCCCGGCCCCAGCGAGTCGCCCCCCGAACGCCGTGATGAGTTCCCGCGCGCCCCGCGCACCACAACATCAAGATCGCAACCACGCCGCCCAAGCAAGCCACCCTGGCGAGCGCAGCAACTCACCCTTGATGAGTTCCCGCGCGCCCCGCGCACCACAACATCAAGATTGCGGCCGGGGCAGGGCGCACTGCACCGCGCGGCGGCCTGCTGCGGCAAACGGCATGGCGGGAGCGCGGTGGGTCAGGGGCGCGGCGGCTCGGGTGAAGTCTGCGGGCGGCCCGCTGCGTGGTCGGACGGCCCGGCACCGGACGCCGCGTGGCCGGACGACTCGGAGTTGACCGACGTGTGGTCGAGCGAGCCGGCGCCCGACGCCCCAGCTCCCGACGCCCCAGCTCCCGACGCCCCAGCTCCCGACGCCCCAGCTCCCGACGCCCAGGTGCCCGACGAATCGGCGAGCGACGAATCGGGGTCGTACTGCTCGAGGTTCTCCGCGGTGCCGGGCCACGGGGGTGGGGCGCCGTGGTGGGCGGCCGCCGCGTTGGGGCCGTAGCCGGGCTTCGCGCCGGGCTCGTCGAGGTCGGGGTCGTTGGACCAGCCGGCCAGCAGGGTCAGCACGATCGCGGCCGCGAAGGCGGGCACCAACCTCGGTCCCACCGCGTGCACCTCGGGCGGCGCGAGGTAGGTCGCTCCCCGGACGGCGGTCTCTCGCCACTGCTCGTAGGCGCTTTCGCCGATCATCTGGCCGACCCAGCGCGCCACCACGAAGCCGGCGCCGAGCGTGCCGGCGACGACGCCGAGGAGCAGGAACGGGCCGCGGTCGCGCCGCAGCACCAGCCACGCGATCGCCGCGACGAGCACGCCGAAGCCGAGCCCCAGCAGCGTGTACCAGCCATCGGCCGCGATGTACTCCTCGGGCGACGGGTCGCTGACCACGATGTTCTGGCCGGTGGCGATCACCGGGACGCTCGGCGCGACCCACGCCCAGAGCAACCCCAGCGGCCCACCGAGCACGAACACGACCGCCGCGCTCAGCACGGCCACCAGCGCGGTCCGCTTCCACGGTCGCCGCGGCGCCGTGCCCATCCCCCACCACTTCGAGGCGCGGCTCGCCGCCGGCCCCGTGGGATGCGCGAGCTCATACCCACCACCGTCGGCGGGAAGCCCGTAGACCTCGGGCCCCACCGGCGCGGGCGAGGCTTCCGAGATCGGAAGATTTCCGGGGTGCGAGCCGCCGGCCGCCGGTTGCGTGGGCGCGGCGCCGTACGCGCCGGGGTCCGCCGTCGGATCGACCGGCGGCGGGCCGGAGGACTGCGCCGGCTCCGGGCTCGGGGCCGACTCCTGACTCGGGTTCACCCTACGATCCTGCCAGGTCCGGCTGAGAAACGTCGTCGTCGCCCCGGCCCACCGCAACCCACCTGGTAAAACTCAGGCGACCGCGGACGGGCCGAGGATCATCTTGAGGTCGGCGCGCAGCGCCGGCGTCGGCGCGACCCGCACGGCGCCCAGCCGCAGCAGCGTCGTGCGGCTGCCGTTCTGCAGGTGGACGTGCACCTCGGAGTCGCCGGGGTGGCTGGTGAGGATCTCCTTGAGCTCGGCCACCAGCGGCGGCGTGCACCTGGTGATCGGCATGGTGAGGGTGACCGGCTTGCTGTCGGGGTTGTGACTGACGTCGGGCAGCGACATGTCCATCGCCATGATCCGTGGGGTGTCGTCGCGCCGGTCGACCCGGCCCTTGACGACCACGATGGCGTCCTCGGCGATGTACTGGCCGATCACCTCGTACGTGTTGGGGAAGAACAGCGTCTCGACCCCGCCGGCCAGGTCTTCGAGGGTGGCCGACGCCCACGCCCGCCCCTGCTTGGTGATCCGCCGCTGCACGCCGGTGAGGATGCCCGCGAGCGTCACGATCTGCCCGTCGGGGACGGACCCCTCCTCGTTGAGCGCCGCGATCGACGTGTCGGCCGCGTTGGCCAGCAGCTGCTCGAGGCCGGCGAGCGGGTGGTCGGAGACGTACAGGCCGAGCATCTCGCGCTCGAAGGCCAGTTTGTCGCGCTTGTCCCACTCGCCGTCGCCGATCGGCGGCATCGCGACCGTGGCCGCGCTGCCGCCTTCGGTGTCGCCGAACGCCCCGAACAGATCGAACTGCCCGGCCGCCTCGTTGCGCTTCACATCCGCGTACGCGTCGATGGCCTCGGCATGCACGGCGAGCAAACCCTTGCGGCTGTGCCCCATCGAGTCGAACGCCCCGGCCTTGATCAGGGATTCAATGGTCTTCTTGTTGCAGACGACGGCGTCCACCTTCGACAAGAAGTCGTAGAAGTCCTGGTACTGGCCCTTTTCCTGGCGGCAGCGGGCGATCGCCTCGACCACGTTGTGCCCGACGTTGCGGACCGCGGCGAGACCGAACCGGATGTCCTTGCCGACCGGGGTGAACGGGCCGGCGGACTGGTTGACGTCCGGCGGCAGGACCTGGATGCCCATGCGCCGGCACTCGGCCAGGTACATCGCCATCTTGTCTTTGTCGTCGCCGACGCTGGTGAGCAGGCCCGCCATGTACTCGGCCGGGTAGTGCGCCTTGAGGTAGGCCGTCCAGTACGACACCAGCCCGTACGCCGCGGAGTGCGCCTTGTTGAACGCGTACCCGGCGAACGGGACCAGAACGTCCCACACCGCCTGGATGGCTTCCTTGGAGTACCCGTGCTCGATGCAGCCCTGCTGGAACGGGCCGAACTCCTTGTCGAGGATCTCCTTCTTCTTCTTACCCATGGCCCGGCGGAGAAGGTCGGCCTGGCCCAGCGTGTACCCGGCGAGGATCTGCGCGGCGCGCTGCACCTGCTCCTGGTAGACGATCAAGCCGTAGGTCGGCTCGAGGATCTCGCGCAGCGGCTCCTCGAGCTCGGGGTGGATCGGCGTGATGTCCTGCAGGTCGTTCTTGCGCAGGGCGTAGTTGGTGTGCGACTCGACGCCCATCGGGCCGGGCCGGTACAGCGCCAGGACGGCCGAGATGTCTTCGAAGTTGTCGGGCTTCATCAGCCGCAGCAGCGACCGCATGGGCCCGCCGTCGAGCTGGAACACGCCCAGGGTGTCGCCGCGGGCCAGCAGCTCGTACGCCGCCGGGTCGTCGAGCGGCAGCTGGAGCAGGTCCATCTCCATGCTGTGGTTGAGCTTGATGTTCTTGACCGCGTCGTCGAGGATCGTCAGGTTCCGCAGGCCCAGGAAGTCCATCTTGAGCAGGCCGAGCGTCTCGCAGGTCGGGTAGTCGAACTGCGTGATGATCACGCCGTCGGCGGGCCGGCGCATCAGTGGGATGTGATCGATGATCGGCTCGGCCGACATGATCACGCCGGCCGCGTGCACGCCGGTCTGCCGGATCAGGCCCTCGATGCCGCGCGCGGTGTCGATCACCTTCTTGACGTCGGGGTCCTGCTCGTACATCGTGCGGATCTCGCCCGCCTCGCTGTACCGCTTGTGCTCCTTGTCGAAGATGCCGGCCAGCGGGATGCCCTTGCCCATCACGTCGGGCGGGAGCGCCTTGGTGATCCGGTCGCCGACCGCGAACGGGAAGCCGAGCACGCGGGCCGAGTCTTTGATCGCGGCCTTGGCCTTGATCGTGCCGAAGGTGGCGATCTGGGCGACCTTGTCTTCGCCCCACCGGTCGGTCACGTACTTGATGACCTCGCCGCGCCGGCGCTCGTCGAAGTCGATGTCGACGTCGGGCATCGAGATGCGCTCGGGGTTGAGGAACCGCTCGAAGATCAGGCCGTGCGGCAGCGGATCGAGGTCGGTGATGCCCATCGCGTACGCGACCAGCGAGCCCGCCGCCGAGCCACGGCCGGGACCGACCGCGATGCCGTTGCGCTTGGACCACTGGATGAAGTCGGCGACCACGAGGAAGTACGACGGGAAGCCCATCTGGATGATGACGCCGAGCTCGTATTCCGCCTGCTTGATGTGCGTCTCGGGGATGCCGTCGGGGAAGCGGTTGCGCAGGCCCTCGAACGCGACGTCGCGGAAGTATTCCTCCTCGGTGCGGCCCTCGGGGATCGGGAACCGGGGCATCAGGTTCTTGAAGGTGAACATGCCCTCGGTGTCGACCTTCTCGGCCACCAGCAAGGTGTTGCGGCAGCCCTGCAGCCACGCCTCGGACGAGTCGACCGCGCGCATCTCGTCGGCCGACTTGATGTAGTAGCCGCCGCCCTCCAGCCGGAACCGGTTGGGGTCGGCGATGTTGCTGGCGGTCTGCACGCACAGCAGGATCTCGTGCGCCTCGGCCTGCGACGCGTAGGTGTAATGCGAGTCGTTGGTGACCAGCGGCGGGATGCCCAGCTTGCGGCCGATCTCGAGGAGGCCGTCGCGGACCCGCTTCTCGATCTCGAGGCCGTGCTCCATGATCTCGAGGAAGTAGTTGTCCTTCCCCAGCGCCTCCTGGTATTTCGCGGCGGACTTGAGGGCCTCGTCGAACTGGCCCAGCCGCAGCCGGGTCTGCACCGCGCCGGACGGGCAGCCCGTGGTGCCCATGATGCCCTCGGCGTGTTCCGCGATGATGTCGAAGTCCATTCGCGGCCACTTGCCGAGCTGACCCTCCATCGAGGCGCGCGAGTTGAGCCGGAAGAGGTTCTTCAGGCCGACCGCGTTGCGGGCCCACATCGTCATGTGGGTGATCGCGCCGTTACCGGAGACGTCGTCGCTCTTCTGCTCGGGGCGGCCCCACTTGATGCGCGCCTTGTCGAGACGGGACTCGGGCGCCACATATGCCTCGACGCCGATCACCGGGGTCACCCCGGCGGCCTTGGCCTGGGTGTAGAAGTCATACGCCCCGTGCATGTTGCCGTGGTCGCTGATCGCCACCCCGGGCATGCCCAACCGGGCAGCCTCGGCCAGCACGTCCTTGATCCGCGCGGCCCCGTCGAGCATCGAATACTCGGTGTGCACGTGGAGATGCACGAACGAGTCAGACACCCCGGGCCCCCTTAAGTTGTGACGACGCGAGCGACTCTAGTCGGCCCATACGACAAGAAACGAGGGTCCACGCCGAGAAAGGCGGTCACTCCGCGAACGGCTCGACCATCATCGACGCGGCGCGGAGCCACGCCTGTTTGGTCTCCGGCTGGAGGTCCTGATACTCGATCGACGACCCGACCTCGAGCGACGGGTCGTAGGGCACGATCGCCACGCCCCGGGTACGGGTGGCGAAGTGCTTGGCGAAGTCGTTGAGCATCGGCAGCGGCCCCGGCGACGGGCACGAGATCAACGTCACGGCGTTGGACACCAAGTCGCCCATGCCGCTCTCGTCGAGCACGTCGAGCATCCAGTCGGCGGTGAACGCGGCGTCCTCACGCGGCACCGTGGTGATCACCAACTGGTCGGCCTGGCGCATCACGGTCTGCCAGTTGACGCTCTCGACGTTGTTGCCGGTGTCGACACAGATCACGTCGTGGGTACGGCGCAGCAGGTCCATCACCCGGCGCACGGTGCCCTGGTCGAGACGCTGCGCGAAGCGCGGGTTCTCCTCGCCGGCGAGCACGTCGTACGACCCGTCGGAGGCGTGCCGCAGGTAGCTGTCGAGCTCGGAGAGCAGCCCGTCGCCGTGCAGCGCCTCGATCTGCATGAGATCGGCGAGCAGGTGCTTGATGGTGCGGGCGTGCCGGGCGCTGCCGGCCCGCAGGCCGAGGGTGCCGCGCAGCTCGTTGTCGTCCCAGGCGAGCACGCCGCGGCCGCGGACGCTGCCGATGGTGGCCGCCGCCAGCACGGTCGCGGTCGTCTTGTGCACGCCGCCCTTGGGGTTGGCGAAGGCCAGCACGCGTGGCTTGCCGAGCTTGCGCCGCAGCACCGCGACGGCCCGCTCGAGCTCGTTGTCGGGCTGGGTCTGCCGCCACTCGATGCGGGCGCCGGCCGGCGAGGTGGGCGCGGGCGCCGGGGCCGGCGCGGGAGCCGGCGGGCGCACAGGCGCGGCCGCCGAGGCGCGGATCTGGGGGTAGTCGCGCTGCGGAGGCGCAGCGGGCGCAGGCGCGACCGGCGGATGGGCGACCGGCGGATGGGCGGCCGGCGGGGGCGGCGGAGCCACCGGCGCCGAACGCGCGGTGCTGGGGCTGAAGTAGCTGTGCGGCTGCTCGACCGGCGGGGCGGGAGCGGGAGCCGGCGCGGCCCGGCCCTGGTGCCGCGGATCGAGCGGGTTGATCGGTGGCCGCTGCGGCATCGGCTGGCGCGACTCGAAGGAGGAGGCCGGGGGCTGCTGCTCATACCCATGCTGCGGCGCCCGGGAATCCAAAGGCGCCCGGGAATCCAAGGGCGCCCGGGAATCCAAGGGCGCCCGGGAATCCAAGGGCGCCCGGGAATCCAAGGGCGCCCGGGAATCCAAGGGCGCCCGGGAATCCAAAGGCGCCCGGGATTCCAAGGGGTTGTACGGGCGGCGCGGCAACGGCTGCCCGAACTGCTGCTGCGGAGCCTGCGGCGGCGCCTCCCGCTCGGATTCGGCCTGCTCCTCGGCGGTGGTGCGGCCATGCCGGGCACGGTCGAGCAGCGCCCGCCAACGCGGGGCTGGTTCCGCAGGCCGGCCCCAGCCGGTCTCGGTCCCATCCACGGCTCGTCCTCCCTGCCAAACTGGTGATGCCCACGGCTGCCCGTCGCCCATGACAGGCTACGGAGCGAACCCTATTCGGGCCACTGCCCGACCGACCATCCCCGGTCGTTCTCCTTGATCGAACTTCAGCACCACGGTGGTGAGCGAGTGGCCATCCGTACGTTTCGCGGACGAGAGAACTAACGGGCGGACGGCGTTCGAGGTGCTGTTGATCACGAGCTTGGCAGCCCGCGAGCAGCACTCACATCTGAAGCTGACGGCACGGCAGTGCGCTCTTCCGGTGCCGCGGCGGATGGATCGGGCAGGGGGTCGAGACTCGCCAGTGAGTCAGATGTCACAGGGAGCCCGGACGCAGACAGTATCGGCGCGGGCGTCCGCGAGGCAATGGCTGAACCGCCGTTTGGCACAGGAATCGGAGATCCGCTCGGTTCCGCCGGGATCGTCCCGTCCTGTTCGGGCAGCGGCGGCCGGAACTCGGTGTGATCCAGCCGTCGCACCTCGGGCGCGGGATCGACCGCTCGCACTCCCGCTCTCTCCGCGACCACCTGCAACGCGGCCGGGGCAGCGCGGATCACGGCCGCGAACACACAGGCACACCCCGACCGGTACGCGTCGGCCTCGGCCCCCGCCTGGGCGGCCGCCGACTGGTACGCCCGGCGGGCCCGCGCCACGTTCGCGTCGTCCCCGGTGAGCCGCCGCCCGAGCTGGAGGTACTCCGCCTTCTCCTGGTCGCGCTGGATCGCCGCGTCGAGCATGCCGGACATGACGTCGGCGGGCAGCCGGTAGACCGGGATCCGCACCACCTGGGTGTGCTTCCCGGCCAGCGGCACGCGGGTGTAGACCTGAGCCACCGCCGCGCCGTCGAACAGGGCGGGCAGGGCGCCGGGCGGCACATAGTCGTCGAGGCTCACCAGCGCCCAGGTGTCGCCGGCCGCCGGCGCCGACGGGTCGGTCAGCGCCGAGAGCTCCTCGCGCGCATGATCGAGGTATCCGGGGACGGACTGCCCCTGGACGACCCCGACACGTACGGGATCGCCTTGAATCTCTGAAGGGGAGTCGTCGTCACGCTGGCTGACCCAGATCGCGGCGAGCAGCAGGGCGAAGGCCGACACGATGGCGAGCCCGATCAAGGACCGCAGCACGGTGGCGCCGGCCACCGGTCCCCGCACATCCTCCGCGGGTCCCACCTGACTTGCTCCCCGAGATCAGCTCGCGTCCTGAAGGACGTCCAGCGCGTACTTCAGGTCGTCAGGGTAGTCGCTGATGAACCGAACCTCATCGTGCGTTCGGGGGTGGAGGAACCCCAATTCTCGGGCGTGCAGCCACTGCCGGTTCAGCTTGAGCCGGGCCGCGAGCGTCGGATCGGCGCCGTACGTGAGATCGCCGACGCACGGGTGCCGCATCGCCGAGAAGTGCACCCGGATCTGGTGGGTGCGGCCGGTCTCGAGCTTCACGTCGACCAGGCTCGCGGAGCGGAACGCCTCGAGTGTGTCGTAGTGGGTGACACTCGGCTTGCCGCCGGTCATCACCGCGTACCTGTAGTCGGCGGTCGGGTGCCGGTCGATCGGCGCGTCGATGGTGCCACGCAGCGGGTCGAGGTGGCCCTGCACGACCGCGTGGTACCGCTTGTCGACCTCACGCTCCTTGAAGGCCCGCTTGAGCACGCTGTAGGCGAGCTCGCTCTTGGCCACCACCATCAGCCCGGTGGTGCCCACGTCGAGCCGGTGAACGATGCCCTGCCGCTCGGCCGCGCCGCTGGTCGCGACGTTCTGCCCCATCGCGGCCAGGCCGCCGACCACGGTCGGCCCGGTCCAGCCGGGGCTCGGGTGCGCGGCCACGCCGACCGGCTTGTCGACCACCACGATGTCGTCGTCGCTGTAGACGATCGTCAGCCCGGTCACCGGCTCGGCCACCACGACGGGCGCGGAGACCGGCGCGGGCAGCGTCACCTCGAGCCAGGAACCGGCGCTGACCTTGTCGGACTTGGGCCGCGGATAGCCGTCGACCAGCGCGTCGCCGGCCTCGACCAGGGTGGCCGCCGCCGTGCGGGACAGCCCGAAGAGCCGCGAGACGGCCTGGTCGAGACGCATGCCGTCCAACCCGTCGGGCACCGGCAGGGAACGCTGGGTCACTGTGCGGGCTCCGGCTTTTTCCGTACGACCCGGCGGCCGTCCCGCTGACGCCCGGTCAGCTCGAGCAGCACGGCCAGGATGACGCCCACGGTGAGGCAGCTGTCGGCGATGTTGAAGACGGCGAACTTCTCCGCGTACGGCGCGAAGAGGCTGATCATGTCGACCACGTGCCCGCGGAACGGGCCGGGGGCGCGGAACAACCGGTCGGCGAGGTTGCCGAACGCGCCGCCGAGGACCAGCCCCAGCGAGATCGCCCACGGGATCGAGCGCAGCCGGGTCGCCATGTAGGTGATCCAGCCGATCACCACGAGCGTGACCACCGGGAACACCCACGTGTGGTCACTGCCCATGCTGAACGCGGCGCCACTGTTGCGCAGCAGCGACAGGTAGATCAGGCCACCGAGGATGCGCACCGGCTCGCCCTCGGTCAGATGCTCGGTGCTCAGCCACTTGACCCACTGGTCGAGCGCCACCGCGATCACCGCGGTCAGCCCGAGCACCACGACGGCACGGCCGCTGAACCTGGGCCGGGCGCCCGGCTCCGGTTCTACCGCGGCCGATGTTGCCTCGTCGGCGTTCAGCGTCGTTCCTCCAGCTGCTTGCAGGACACACAGAGGGTAGCGGAGGGGAACGCCGCCAGACGCTCGACCGGAATCGCGTTGCCGCACCGCTCGCACCAACCGTAGTTGCCCTCGCCGAGCCGGTCGATGGCGCGTTCCACCTGTGTGATCCGGTCGCGCAGATTGTTCGCGAGAGTGATCTCCTGCTCACGTTCGAGCGTCTTGGTGCCGGTGTCGGCCTGGTCGTCACCGGCCGAGTCGGAGAGCCGGTCGCGCTGGAGTTCGGTGAGCTCGCTGAGCGAGCTGTCGTACTCACTCTGGAGATCGTCGCGGCGCTCGACCAGCGCCACCCGGATCTTCTCGGTCTCGGCCGCGCTACGCGTCCGCTTCGTTGCGGCCTTGGCGGTCGTGGTCGTGCGGGTATCGGTTGCCTTGGCCATGGTCGCTCCCTCAGCCGCACCCCCCGGCGCGGCGATCAGCGGTCTTCGGACCCGGGGCAGGGTCCCCTTTGTCGTGCCGGTCGTGGCCCACCCACCACGCCCCCCGGTGGTGCCCGGACCCGTAGATCTTGCCCCACCTGCACAAATGGCGCGGCTGAACCGACAGCCGCGCACTCCGGAGGGTGGCAAGGATACGGAACGTATCCGGCAGCGACAACAAGAGCTTCCGATCTTGTGGGAGTAAAGGTCATAAATCCCCCAGTCGGATACCTGACCGTTCCCGATTCACCGGCCGGCCGGCTCCTCGCGCCCCTCCTCGCCGAACCAGCGGGCCAGCCGGCCACGGCGGCTCACCGCGCGCAGCCTCCGCTCGGCGACGTCCCGCACGGCCGCCGTCGCCACGATGAGCAAGGCGTCGCCCGTACGCAAGCGGGTGTCCGGACCCGGCACGAAGCCGGCGCCGTCGCGGACCACCAGGGTCACCGACGCCCCGACCGGCAGGCGAAGCTCGTCGATGTACACCCCGGCCAGCCGCGAACCCGGCGCCACGTCCAGCTGGAGCAGATCGGCGGCGATGTTCTCGAGCGGCGCCGTCTCGACGTGGATCTCGGCCGGCTCGTGCGGCGCCGTGACCCGCAGCAGGCGCGAGGCCGGCCCGAGCGTGCTGGCCTGGAGCAGCGTGAAGATGATGACCAGCACGAAGACCGCGTCGAACAGGCCGTCCGCGCCCGGCGTCCCGGCCGAGAGCGGGATCGTGGCCAGCACGATCGGCACCGCGCCGCGCAACCCGGCCCAGGAGAGGAACGCCGTCCCGCGCCAGCCGACCCGGAGGGTCTCGGGCACTCCGCTGCGCACGAACGGCCACGCGCCGGCGGCCCAGCCCCGGTCGCCCGAGCGGCGCGGGCGCCGGCCCAGGCCACGGAACGAGCGGCCCAGGCCACGCAACGAGCGGCCCAGGCCACGCAACGAGCGGCCCAGGCCACGCAACGAGCGGCGCGGGCCAGGCAACGAGCGGCGCGGGCGGCGGAACGGGCGAGCCAGCACGGCCGCGACGATCACCGACAGCGGCCGGGCCAGCAGCACCAGGGCCAGGCCCACGACCAGGGCCGGCACCAGCGCGCCGCCCAGCCGGCCCGGCGAGGCGAGCAGGCCGAGCAGCACGAACAGGCCGATCTGGGCCACCCAGGCGAGGCCGTCGGCGAACCCGAGGACGGCCCGGCGGTGCGGCAGCTTGCCGTTGCCGAGCACCACCCCGGCCGCGTAGACGGCGAGAAACCCGGAGGCGTGGGCGACGGCGCCGGCCGCGTAGGCGAGGACGGTGAGGCCGACCGCGGCGATCGGGTAGAGGCCGGCCGAGGGCAGCGCCGCGTGCCGCAGCGTCCACCGGCCGGCCGCGCCCACGGCCAGCCCGATCGCGGCGCCGGCGGCCAGCTCGTAGGCGACGATCAGGACCTCGTACCACCAGGGGTGAACGGCCACGCTCGTGGCGCTCAGCAGCACGACCAGAAGGACCACCGGGGCGTCGTTGAGGCCGGACTCGGCCTCGAGGGTGGCCACGAGGCGCGGCGGCAGCCGCAACCGGCGCAGGGTCGCGAAGACCGCGGCGGCGTCGGTCGAGGAGAGCACCGCGCCGTAAAGCAGCGCCAATCGCCAATTCAGACCCAAGATCAGGTGTGCGCACAGGCCGACCACCACGATGCTCACCGCGACGCCGACCGTCGCGAGCGAGACGCTGAGCCCGAGCACCGGCCGCAGCGTGCTCCACCGCGCGGTGAGCCCGCCCTCCGCGATGATCACGATGAGGGCGCAGAAGCCGAGCGTACGGGTGAGCTCGGCGTCGTCGAAGCGGATGCCGAAGCCGGCCTCGCCGATGACCATCCCGAGCGCCAGGTAGACGAGCAGGCTGGGCAGGCCGAGGCGAGTGGACAGACGCACCGCGGCCACCGCCACCAGCAGCACCGCGGCGCCGATGAGCAGCGCGAGGTCGAGGTGCCCCGTCACGGGGCCGGGGGGCCGTCGCGCAGGGCGGCAAGACGAGTCCGGATCTCGTCGCCGGACGGCACCGTGAAGACCTTGTCGCGGCTGGTCCGGCCGAGCCGCAGCTCCACGTCGGCCGGCCGCAGCCCCAGCGAGTCGGCGAGCGCGCGCCGGACCGCCTCGGTGGCCTTCCCGTCGACCGCCGGCGCCGCCACCGCGACGATCAGCGCGGGCCCGTGCGGGCCCTCATATCGGCCACCCACCCGGTTTCGCCCGGCCCCGGGTCGCACGCGAACGGGGACGGAGAGACCTGCGGGGCGGTTGAGCATGCCTCATTGTGCAGAAGGCGTCGCACAGCGCCAGGGCCTAATGCCGCGCTGCCGCGGCGACCAGGTGGTCGACCGGGCGGCAGAGGCCGCACGGGCTGAAGCCGAGCTCGACCGCCTCGTTCACCGGGATGGGCTCGGTCAGCCGGCCGATCAGGTGCGGGCATTCCGGCAGGTGGTAGCGCGGCCGCCCGTCGACGACCAGCACCTCGGCGTCGAGCCGGGCCACCCGCGCGGCATCGGCGGGGCTGACCTTCTGCGGCAGCGGCTCGTCGGCCGGATCGTCGTCGTCGGCGTCGTCGAGGTCGAACGCGGCGTCGTGCTCGGCCACCGCGGAGGACTCGGCGTGGGCGGCGGCCTCGGGCCGGCGCCAGGCGTGCTCATCGGGGTTCTCGCTGCGGGCCGCGTTGATCGCCTCGGCGGCGAGGTCACGGTCGGGATCGGCCAGGTCGGGGTCGCGGCGCGCACCCGAGGCGCCGGTCATGCCGGCGGCGGCGTCGCGACGCCCGGCCTCGAAGGCCTCGTCGTAGACCTCGTCATAGGCCTCGGCGTGCCCGGGCTCGCGCTCCGGAGCGGGCTCGGGCTCCTCGAGATCCACGTCGTCGTAGGCGACCGGCTCGAGCTGGACGGTTTCCCGCTTGTCCGACAAATCGGACTGGGCCGATTCAGCGGCGAAGGTCGCGCCCGCCGGGGCAAAATCATCGGTGATGCGCTCGGCAGGCGCGGGCTCCGCGGCGTACTCGGGCGCGGTGGGGCCGGCTGCGGGCTCTCGGGCGGCCCGACGGGCCGCTCCGCTCTGCCGCGCGCCGATGACCAGGGCGACCGCGGCCAGCAGGCTGGCCACGATCGAGCTGATCAGAAGGTTGCTCGATCCGCCGGTGAGGCCCAGCACGAGCAACGTCACCGCGACGAGGATGAGCAGCAGGCTAGCAACGATCATGGCTCATCCTCGTCGAGGTTCCGGAAGGAAGTTGGGTCAGCGCCCGGACTCGATGGCGCCCGTGCGGGAGCCGCCGTACGACCCGGCGAGACCGGCTGCGGCAAGGCCGCCGGATCCGCCGACCGCACGGCTCGAGTCGGCACGCGACAACTCGGCGTCGAGGCCCTGGCCCCGGCCGTCGAGGTCGCGCAGCTGGCTCTCGAGGTACGCCTTCAGTCGAGTGCGGTACTCGCGCTCGAACTGCTTGAGCTCCTCGATGTGCTTCTGCAGCGCGGAGCGCTTGGCGTCCAGGCCGCCCATGGCTTCCTGGTGCCGCTGACGCGCGTCACGCTCGAGGGCGTCGGCCTTGGCGCGAGCCTCGCGGGTGACCTCCTCCGCCTTGGAACGGGCGTCGGAAAGGAGCTTGTCGGCCTCGCGGCGGGCGTCGGCGACGTGGTCGTCGGCGGTGCGCTGGGCCATCATCAGCACCCGGAGGGCCTGCTGCTCACCGTCACCGCCGGCCCCGCTGGGCGCGCCGACCGGGCCACCCTGGGCCCGCACCTGCTCCAGCTCGGCCTGCATCTGGCGAGCGGCCTGCTCGGCCTGCGCCTTGTCCCGCTGCACGCGGTCGAGCTGCGCTTTCACATCGTTGAGCTCGGCGGCAAGACGGGGGTCGGCACCCGAGACGGCTGGTGCGCCACCTCGGCCGCCGCGCTCCATCTGGGCGCGCAGCTCGCTGTTCTCCTCGATCAGACGGGCGAGCTCACGCTCAACCTCGTCAAGGAAGGCGTCGACCTCCTCCTCGTCGTACCCCCGCTTGCCGATCGGGGGCTTCTTGAAGGCGACGTTATGCACGTCGGCCGGGGTCAGCGGCATCGAAACTCCTCGGGTCAGTCGCGGCCGCGGTTGGGGCTGCTGTCTAGCTGTACGTCACGATCAGATTCTTGAGCACGAACTCCATGAGCACGAACAGGATAACCAGCAGCACGATGAACGCCAGGTCCAAGCTCACGTTACCAATGCGCAGCGGTGGGATCACACGCCTCAACGCCTTGAGAGGCGGATCAGTGACGGTCCACACCGTCTCGAGTGCCGCCGAGGCGCCCCGGCCGGGCTGCCACCGCCGTCCGTACTGGAGCACAGCGGACAGGACGAACCTGGCCAGCAGCACCAGAAAGAAGAGGTACACGATGAGGTAGAGGATCTGGAAAAGGATCGACAGCACGTCTGAGGGTCCCCCGGTCGGGTCAGTTCTGCCGGGTCAGCTCTGGTTGAAGAACCCACCCTCTGCGATTTTGGCCTTGTCCTCCGCCGTGACCTGGACATTTGCCGGCGAGAGCAGGAAAACCCGGTTGGTCACGCGCTCGATCGTACCCCTAAGGCCGAACGCCAGACCCGCCGCGAAGTCGACCAGTCGGCGGGCGTCGCCCTCATCCATCTCGGTGAGATTGATGATGACCGGCACGCCGTCGCGGAAGTGCTCGCCGATGGTCCGGGCCTCACGGTACGTGGTCGGGTGCAGCGTCGTGATCTGGTACCGCTGCTCCTCCTCGACCGGGCGCGACTGCGGCTGCGTCTGGTGCACCTGCTGCGGCGCGAGGGCGAGGTTTTCGCGGGTGGCGTAGCTCGACGTGGTCGCGGGCTCGCTCGCCGTGGTCGGCCGGGTGATGGAGCGCACGCGTGCCCGATCCGTGTTTTCCACTCGATCGTGGTCGTCGAGGTCGGCGCGGGACAGCCGCTCCGAGATCCGCGACCGCTCGCTGCGGGCGCGCGGGACGGCCCGCTCCTCCTCGACGTCGTCGTCCTCGTCGCCGAACTCCTCGGCGTACCGGTCGGACGAGTACCGGTCGCGGTCGCGATCGCGGTTGCGGTGGTAGGAGGTCTCGCGGTACTCGCGGTCGTCGTACCGCTCGTCATCCTCCTCGACGAGGCCCAGCCAGACGCCCGCCTTCCGAAGCGCGCTCATGCCCCCACCTCACTCCGCACCCCGGCGAAAGTGCCGACCCGACCAGCCATGTCCCCCACCTTTGTCCGCTGAGCGGCCCGCGCCCCCTGGCGTACCGCATTCCCCCCTTGCACGGGCCGGAGTCCGAAACGGACGGGCGACCCGCGGCGAAACCGTGCTGTTCCCCGCGACCCTGTTCCCGGCGGCGCGGTAAACAACACCTATGTAGTTTGCTGCCCGCCGCAAGGCTACCGCAGCGGGTTTCGCATTCCGAGCAAAGAAGTGCCGATCCGGACGTGTGTCGCACCGTGCCGGACGGCCGCTTCGAGGTCGCCACTCATGCCCGCCGAAACCGTGGTCGCCGCCGGGTGCGCCGCGAGCAGGCGCCGGTGCAGGACGGCGAGCTGCTCGAACGCGCGGTCCGGGTCCCAGTCCTGCGGCGCGACCGCCATCAGCCCGCCCAGTCGCAGCGACGGCGAGGCCGCCACGGCGTCGGATATCCGCCATAGATCGTCGCCGGCCGCTCCCCCGCGGGCCGGATCGCCGTCGATGCTCACCTGCACGAGCACCTCGAGCTTTCCGGGGCGCTCGTCGCAAGCGTGCTCGAGCGCCGAGACCAGCCGGAGCGAGTCGACCGACTCGACCACATCCGCGTACCCGGCCACGGATCTGGCCTTGTTGCGCTGAAGCCTGCCGATGAAGTGCCAGCGCGGCGTCGCGCCGGCGGCGCGCGCCTCGGCGGCCTTGGCGGCCGCCTCCTGATCGCGGTTCTCCCCCACGTCGGTGACCCCGAGCCCGGCCAGCAGCACGACGTCGCTCGCCGGGTACGTCTTGGTCACCGCGACCAGGGTGACGTCCTCCGCCGGCCGCCCCGCACGCGAACACGCGCGGGCGATCCGCTCCCGCACCTCGGCCAGCGAGGCGGCGAGCTGGTCCTGACGACCGGCGGTGTCTATCACGAGCCGTTCTTGAGGAAGTCCGGCACGTCCACATCGTCGAAGAGCACCCGGCGCGACGTCTGGGCCGGCGCGGGCGTCGGCGTGGTGACCACCGGCGCCGAGGTGGCCGCGGCCGGTACGGACGTCGACTGGACCGGCGGCGCCTTGCGGGCCGGCTCGGCCGGCTTGTACGACGGCGCGCCGCCGTCGAACCCGGCCGCGATCACGGTGACCCGCACCTCGTCGCCGAGCGCGTCGTCGATGACCGCGCCGAAGATGATGTTCGCGTCCGGGTGGGCCGCGTCGGTGACCAGCTGCGCCGCGTCGTTGATCTCGAAGAGCCCGAGGTCGGAGCCGCCGGCGATGGAGAGCAGCACGCCGCGGGCGCCGTCCATGCTCTGCTCCAGCAGCGGGCTGGAGATCGCCTTCTCGGCCGCCTCGACGGCGCGGTTGTCGCCGCGGGCCGAGCCGATGCCCATCAGCGCGCTGCCGGCGCCGCTCATCACGCTCTTGACGTCGGCGAAGTCCAGGTTGATCAGACCCGGCGTGGTGATCAGGTCGGTGATGCCCTGGACGCCCGAGAGCAGCACCTGATCGGCCTGACGGAACGCGTCCATCATGCTGATGCCACGGTCGCCGAGCGCGAGCAGCCGGTCGTTCGGGATCACGATCAGCGTGTCGCACTGGTTGCGCAGCTCGTCGATGCCCGCCTCGGCCTGGACCTGGCGGCGCTTGCCCTCGAACGAGAACGGCCGGGTGACCACGCCGATGGTGAGCGCGCCGAGCTTGCGGGCGATGTTCGCCACGACGGGCGCGCCGCCGGTGCCTGTGCCGCCACCCTCGCCGCACGTCACGAAGACCATGTCGGCGCCCTTGAGCACCTCCTCGATCTCGTCGCGGTGGTCCTCGGCGGCGTTCTTGCCGACATCCGGCTGAGCGCCGGCGCCGAGGCCGCGGGTGAGCTCGCGGCCGACGTCGAGCTTGACGTCGGCGTCGCTCATCAGCAGCGCCTGAGCATCGGTGTTGATCGCGATGAACTCGACGCCCTTGAGCCCCACCTCGATCATGCGATTCACGGCGTTGACGCCGCCACCGCCGATACCGACCACCTTGATGACGGCCAGGTAGTTGTGTGGAGGTGTCATCGGGCTCAGCCTTCCCTTCGGGGTTGGCGGATGTCGTGGGCCCCGTGCGGTCCCGGCCAGGAATCCGCATGTCGAACATCCGCTGCCGTGTAAGGGAGGGCGAGGAAACCCTCACCCTCTACTAGAGGCTTAGGGTTATGTCAACCATTCAACCTCTGGAGGCAACGTAAGCGGACGGCAGGCATCAACCAAGGACCGGCGCGGCGTGTCGAGACCCGCTTACGTGGCGAATATCCGACGCGGCCGTAACCTCCCGCAAAATACGCCGTTCGTGCCGCAATGTCCGACTATCAGCGGATCGTCACGACGGACGGCGCGCTGACGTCGATCTCCTTCGAAGCCTTCTTCAGCAGCGCCGTCGCGACCTGGCTCTTCGTGTCGCTCTGGGTGTCGTCGCCCCAGATCACCGTGCGGCTCTTGCTCAGTTCCAGCCTGATCTGCGCGGGCGCCGCCACCGAGATCGACACCAGCTGCTCGCGCAGCTCGGGGCTGAGCGCGCCGAGCACGTTCAGCGCCGACTTCGTGTTCACATCGGACGGCCCGGGAGTCGCGGTGCGCACCAGCGGCAGCCCTTCCGGCTTGCGGGCCACCTCGCGGTAGGGCATGCCGGTCGCGTCGATCAGGGTCAGCTTGCCGGGCGCGGCGGGCACGGCCGCCACCGGCGTGCGCTCGACCACCTCGACCACGAGCGTCGACGGCCAGCCCCGCCGCACGGTCACCCGGTCGACCGCCGGGATGCCGCGTACCCGGGCCCGCACCGCGTCCAGGTCGACCCGGGCGAGCGGCTCGTCCTGCGGCACCGCGGCGGCCTGCTCGACCTGCAGCGGGGTGACCAACTGGACGCCGACGACCTTGACCTGCCGTACGGCGAGCACCGAGGTGCCGTAGACCGTCCAGACGAGCGCGCCGGCGACGAGCAGGACCCCGCCCGCGACCGCCCACGGCAGGGCCGCCCGCATCCGGCGCTGGCGGGCGCGCGCCATGAACCGCCGGGCCGAGGACGGCACCGCGTCGGTGTTCGCCCGGACCAGCCGCCAGTTGCGCCCGCTCATGTGATTACTCCTCGTTGCCCTCTCCGGCGAGCGCGGCCAGCAGCTCGTCGCCCATCAACGAGATCGGCGGGGCGCCCATGGTCACGACCACGTCGCCGGGCCGCGACCGGCGCAACACCTCGGCCGGCACGTCCTCCCAGTCGGGGACGAAGACCTTGCGCTCGGCCGGGAGGTCGATCGCGGCGGTCAGCGCCACCCCGCCCTCGCCCGGCCCGCGCACCTCGCCCGGACCGAAGACCTCCATGACGATCACCTGGTCGGCGATCGCGAGCCCCTCGGCCAGCTCGGCCTGCAGGTCGCGGGTGCGGTACACCCGGTACGGCTGGAAGACCACCAGCAGGCGGCCGTCGCCGGCCACCTCGCGCAGGGTCAGCAGCGCCGCCTTGACCGAGGTCGGGTGGTACGCATACTCGTCGTAGACCCGCACGCCGGCCACGATGCCCTTGCGCTCGAAGCGCCGGCGCACCCCCGGGAACGAGGCCAGCGCCTCGGTGATCTTGTCGAGCGGTAGGCCCAGGCGCAGCGCGGTGAGCACCGCGGCCGCGCTGTTCAACCCCATGTGCCGGCCCGGGAGCGCCAGCTTGATCTCGCCGAGCGGCCGCCCGTCGAGCCACGCGTCGTAGCGCACGCCGCTCACCGTGGAGACCACCTCGGCGATGCGCAGATCGGCGAGCTCGCTCTCGCCGTACGTGTAAACGGTCTTGCCCTGAGCGCGAAGCGCCGCGATCAGATCCTGCGTGCCCGGATCGTCGGCACATGTCACGACGAAACCGGAGGGGTCGGTCAACGAAGCGAACTCCAGGAAGCCCGCCTTGAGCCCGTCGAGGTCGCCCCAGTTGTTGAGGTGGTCGCCCTCGATGTTCGTGATGATCGCGACGTGCGGCCGGTAGATCAGGAACGACTTGTCGCTCTCGTCGGCCTCGGCCACGAAGTGCGGCCCGGTGCCGTGGTGGCCGTTGGAGCCGGCCTCGGAGATCTCGCCGCCGATCACGAACGACGGGTCCTGCCCGGCGTGCTGCAGGATCACCGTCATGATCGAGGTCGTGGTGGTCTTGCCGTGCGTGCCGGCCACCGCGATCGTCTGCCGGTTGGTCATCGCGGCGGCGAG
Organism: Actinoplanes sp. NPDC051513; assembly: GCF_044454685.1. Lineage (NCBI taxonomy): Bacteria > Bacillati > Actinomycetota > Actinomycetes > Micromonosporales > Micromonosporaceae > Actinoplanes > Actinoplanes sp. NPDC051513. Next base: position 29,402 of record NZ_JBITDW010000029.1, on the reverse strand, counting down.
CGCCTCGGACCGGTGCATGATCCGCAGGCCGCGGCGGCGCGCCTCGACGAGCTCGAGATGATCGTGCGGGATGGCGGTCGAGTAGACGACCGTGTCGACGCCGTCGAGGTTCGAGGCGACGTGCGCCATGTGCACCGTGCCGCCGAGCGCGCGCAGCGCCGCGAGCGCCGGCCACTCGCGCAGCTCGCTGCCCGAGACCGGCACGCCCCGGGTGAGCAGCAGCCGGGCCAGGCCGCCCATGCCGACCCCGCCGATCCCGATGAGGTGCACGCTGCCCAGGTCTTCGGCGGTCAACTCGCCGGCCGGGGTGAGCTCGGAAGAAGAGATCATCTTGCCTTCGCCACCGCTTCCAACACAAACTCCAAGAGGGCCTCGTCACCGTCGCGGCGTCCGTACCGCGAAGCGGCCGCGCCCATCATCGCGAGCCGCTGCCGGTCGCGTGCCAACGGGATGATGTGCTGCTCTATCCACTCGGGAGTGAGCTCGCTGTTGTCGACCAGGACGCCGCCGCCCGCCTCGACCACCGGCAGGGCGTTGCGCTTCTGTTCCTGGTTGCTGTGCGGGTACGGCACGTAGACCGCCGGCACGCCGAGCGCGGTCGTCTCGGCCACCGTGATCGCGCCGCCCCGGCAGAGCATGAGGTCGGCCGCCGCGTACCCCAGCTGCATGTCGGAGAGGTAGGGGATCACGACGTACGGCACCGGGAGGTCGTTGGGCACGTCGAACGGGTCGTTGCGCCCGCCCTGCACATGCAGCACCTGGATGCCGGCGTGCGCGAGCCGCTTGGCCGCCGCCGCCACGGCCAGGTTGATCGTGCGGGCGCCGGAGGAGCCGCCCGAGACGAACAGCACCGGCAGGTCGGGGCGCAGGCCGAACTGGTAGAGCGCGTGCGGGCGCAGCGCGGCCCGGTCGAGGTGGGTGATCGCGGTGCGCAGCGGCACGCCGACCACCCGGGCGTCGCGCAGCGACTCGGCCTGCTGCGGCTGGGTGGGGAAGCCGACCGCCACGTTCTTGGTGAACTTCATGCCCATCCGGTTGGCGACGCCCGGCGGCACGTTCACCTCGTGGATGACGATGGGCACCTCGCGGCGCCACGCGGCCAGGTAGGCCGGGACGGAGACGTACCCGCCGAAGCCGACCACCACGTCGGCCTGCACCTCATCGAGGATCTTGCCGGCGGCGTGCGCGGACTTGTACATCCGGTCGGGGGTGCGCAGCAGGTTCAGGTTGACCGAGCGGGGCAGCTGGAACGCGGGAATGACCCGCAGGTCGTACCCGGCCGCCGGGATCAGCTCGTTCTCCATGCCCTTGGGGCTGCCCACGGTGGTGATACGCACGTCCGGGAAGTGCCTCTTCAGCGCGTCGGCGAAGGCGAGCAGCGGATAGATGTGACCACCGGTGCCTCCTCCGGCGAGCACGACCGACCGCAGCGACATCACCGTCTCCTCTCCCATCAACCGCCCCACCCACCGCCCTTAACCGGACTAAAGACGGCCTTTTGTGCCAGCGGGCGCCCGGCCGGAACCCGGCTGCCGTTGCGGGGGGAGCGGCGGCAGCGGGGCCCAGAGTAGCCGCACCCATCTCGCGGGCGGACGGGCGTTCAGGGCCTTGGCCGCGTCCGGCTCGGCGCGGGCGAACGAGGCGAGCATGCCGATCGCCGCGAGCGTCACGACGAGGGCGCTGCCGCCCGAGGAGATGAACGGCAGCGGCAGGCCGGTGATCGGCAGCATGCCGGTCACGCCGCCGACATTGATCACGGCCTGACTGACCAGCCAGGTCGTGATGGCCGTGGCGGCCAGCCGGCGGAACGGGTCGGCCGAGCGGCGCGCGATCCGGAAGCCGGTGTACGCGAGCACCGAGAACAGCGCGAGGATCACCACGCAGCCGACCACCCCCAGCTCCTCGGCGACCACGGCGAAGATGAAGTCGTTGGAGGCCTCGGGCAGCCAGTTCCACTTGAGCACACCCTTGCCCAGCCCCACGCCGAACCAGCCGCCCTCGAAGATCGCCGAACGGGCCTGGATGATCTGGTAGCAGGCGTCGTTGAGGTTGCACTTCTCGATCGGCTGGAGAAAGTTCGTGAGCCGGGCGAGGCGGTAGTTCTCGTCGTCGCCGGTCGAGCCGGAGCCCGCGCCGCCGGAGGCCGCCGCGATCAGCAGGCCGACGCCGGCCAGGCCGAGCACGCCGAGCGCCGCGAAGACCCGCAGCCGCACCCCGGCCGCCCAGAGCAGGCCGACGATCAGCGCGAGCAGCACCAGCATGGTGCCGAGGTCGTTGTAGCCGACCAGGACGAACAGCAGGCCGACCATGGGGAACAGCGGGCGGGACAGCTCGCGCCAGTGCCCGAGCGCCGGGCCCTTGCGGGCGATCACGTCGGCGCCCCAGAGCACCATGCCCAGCTTGGCCAGCTCGGCCGGCTGCAGGCCGACCGGGCCGAGGTACAACCAGAGCAGGTTGGCGTGGATCGGGCCGAGGATGGGCTTCTCGAGCGCGCCGACCGAGACGAGCGCGCCGAGCAGATCGAGGATCGCGAGCAGCACGATGGCCACGCCGAGGATGTACTTGCCCAGGTCGCGCAGGGTGCCGGCGGGCAGCCGCTGGCAGACCCAGAACATCACGAGGCCGAGCAGCGCGTAGACCGTCTGATTGGCGATCGACGAGAAGGCGTTCCCGTTCTCCGCGTACGCCTTCACGCTGGTCGCCGAGAAGACCATGGTCAGGCCGATGAGCAGCAGCAGGCCCGAGCTGGCGATCAGCAGGTAGTACGAGGAGAGGGGCCGGGCGAGCAACCCGTGCACGGCGGGCAGGAGCTGCCTGCTGAGCGACGGGCGAGCCACCTTTTGTGTCCGGTCGTCCGCCATGGACACATCATCGTGCGGCCGACACGCCAGCCGTTGTCGCCACGCTGGCGTGTCGCCGCTCGATGTGACTCAGCCCATGACCGCCAGGAAGTCCGAGTAGAACAGGCCCAGCCCGATCGCCACGCAGATGCCCGCGACGATCCAGAACCGGACCACGATATTGACCTCGCTCCAGCCGGCCAGCTCGAAATGGTGCTGGAGCGGCGACATCCGGAACACCCGTTTACCGGTGGTCTTGAACGAGATGATCTGGATGACCACGGACATCGTGACGATCACGAAGAGGCCGCCGATGATGATCGACAGCAGCGTGGTGCGGGTCGACACGGCCAGGCCGCCGATCAGGCCGCCGAGGCCGAGCGCGCCGGTGTCGCCCATGAAGATCCGGGCCGGGGACGTGTTCCACCACAGGAAGCCCACACAGGCGGCCGCCGCGGCGGCGGCGATCATCGCGATCTCCAGAGGATCCCGCACCTGGTAGCAGTAGTCGTTGACCCGGGCGTAGTCGGTGTCGCCGCACCAGTGCCGGTACTGCCAGAAACCGATCAGCGCGTACGCCCCGAGCACCAGGATCGAGGCGCCGGTGGCGAGGCCGTCGAGACCGTCGGTGAGGTTCACGCCGTTGGACATCGCCATGATCACGAACACGAACACGATCACCGAGCCGACCTTGCCGACGTCGAGCCAGCTGATGTCCCGGATGAACGAGATGTGCTCGCTCGCCACGGTCTGGCCGTTGGTGCTCGCCACGTACAACGCCGCGATGCCGAAGCCGGCGCCGACGATGAGCTGGCCGAGCAGCTTGCCCTTGGCGCTCAGTCCGTCGGAGTTGCGCCGGCGCACCTTGAGGAAGTCGTCCAGGAAGCCCACCACGCCGCAGAACACGAACAGCCCGAGCAGGACCAGGGCCGTCATCGTCGGGCCCTCTTGCGCGATCTGCCGGTCGGGCAGGGTGGTCAGGGCGACGTGCCCCGCCACGTACGCGAAGACGGTGGCCACGATGAAGGCCACGCCGCCCATCGTGGGCGTGCCCTTCTTGCCCTGGTGGCTGGCCGGGCCGAGGGTACGGATCGGCTGGCCGGCCTTGAGCGCGGTGAAGACTCGGATGGCCACCGGCGTGCCGAACAGCGAGATGATGAACGCGACCGCGGCCGCGACTATGACTGCCCTCACGGGCGACCCTCCTCGGGACGCAGTCCATCGACCACGTCCCACGTGCGGTACCTGGACCCTTTCACGAGCACGACGTCGCCGGCCCGCAGATCCCCCCTGACGATCTCGAGCGCGGCGGCCTGATCCTCCGCGAAGATCGCCTCGCCGGTCCACCCCTGGACCCCGGCGGCGCCGTCCAGGATCGGACGGGCATTCCCGGCGACCGCGACGAGCCGGTCGACGCCGAGCTCGGCCGCGAGCCGGCCGACCTCCTCGTGGCCGTCGCGCTCGTGCTCGCCGAGCTCGGCCATGTAGCCCAGCGCGGCGATGCGGCGGCCCCCCGCGCTCATCGCCGCCAGCGCGTGCAGGGCGGCCGCGGTGGAGGACGGGTTCGCGTTGTAGGAGTCGTCGATCACCGTGACGCCGTCCGGGCGGACGAAGACGTCCATCCGCCGGCTCGACACGATCCCGATCTCGCCCAGGGCGCTCACGACGTCCTCGAAGATCATGCCCAGCGACAGCGCCACCCCCGCCGCCGCCAGCGTGTTCGCCACCTGATGCCGCCCGGCCACCCCGAGCCGGACACTTCCGACCTGCTGATTGAAATGCAGCGTGTACGTGGCTTTGCCCGCGGCGTCGAGCGCCACGTCCGTGGCACGGACCTGGGCTCCGGCCGCCTCCCCGGTGAGCAGAACCCGCGCCCGCGTCCGCGGCGCCATCCCCGCCACCAGCGGATCGTCGGCGTTCAGCACCGCGACCCCGGTGGCCGGCAGCGCCTCGACCAGCTCGCCCTTGGCCAGCGCCGTCCCCTCGACCGAGCCGAACTCCCCGATGTGCGCGGCCCCGATGTTGAGCACCACGCCCACCTCGGGCCGGGCGATCTCGCAGAGATAGCGGATGTGCCCGATCCCCCGCGCCCCCATCTCGAGCACCAGGAACCGGGTCTGCTCGGTCGCCTGCAGCACCGTGTACGGGAAGCCCAGCTCGTTGTTGAGCGACCCGGCCGGGGCGATGGTCGCCCCATTTCTCGCCAGGAGCTGGCCGATGTAGTCCTTCGTCGTCGTTTTCCCGGACGAGCCGGTCAACCCGACGATCGTCAGCTCCGGCAGCCGCTCGACCACGGCCCGCGCCAGCGAGGCCAGCGCCGCGAGCGGCTCGTCGACGACGACACCCGGCTCCCCGGTGTCCCGGGTGCTCAGCACGGCCGCGGCGCCGGCGGCGACCGCCCTGCTCGCGAAGTCGTGCCCGTCGGCCTTCTCGCCGGCGAAGGCGACGAAAAGCCCGCCCGGCCCGATCTTCCGGGAGTCGTACTCGACCGGCCCGGTCACGGCCACCGACGGCGAGGCGTTGACGAGACGCCCCCCGGTGACCTTGGCGATCTCGTCCAGAGTCATGCGGATCAAGAGCCACTCCCCAGGGCCGCCGCCAGTTCGACCCGGTCGTCGAACGGCAGCATCTGCCCGTTGACCTCCTGGCCCCGCTCGTGTCCCTTGCCGAGCAACGCGATCACGTCGCCGGGACCGGCGAGCCGGACCGCCTCGTCGATGGCGGCACGCCGGCCGGCCACCTCGATCACCTTCGCCTTTTCCGGTGACAGCGCGGCCTCCTCGGCCCCCGCCCGCACGGCCGCGCGGATCGCCGCGGGGTCCTCGGTGCGCGGGTTGTCGTCGGTCACGATCACCAGGTCGGACCCGCGCGCCGCCGCCGCGCCCATCAGCGGGCGCTTGCCCTTGTCGCGGTCCCCGCCCGCCCCGATCAGGCTGATGACCCGCCCGCCGCGCCCGGCAGCAAGCTCGCGCAGGGCCGTCAGGGCCGCCACGATCGCGTCCGGCTTGTGGGCGTAGTCGACCACCCCGAGCACCTCGCCCGGCGCGTCCACCCGCTCGAGCCGTCCCGGCACCCCCGGGCACGCCGCGATCCCCCGGGCCGCGACCTGGGCGTCCACACCGACCGCCACCAGCGAGGCCAGCGCGAGCAGCGCGTTCGCCACGTTGTGCCGGCCCGGCAGCGAGACCCCGGCCTCGACCGTGATCCCGCCCGGCCCGTGCGCCACGAACCGCTGCCCGAACGCCGACGGCCGCACCTCGTCGGCCCACCAGGTGGCTTCCTTCGCACCGGCGGCCGAATACGACACCGTGGCCGGCTTGAACAGCGGCTTCAGCGCCGGGTCGTCGTAGTTGAGCACCTCGACCCGGCTGCGCCCGTCGAAGAGCCGCGCCTTGGCCGCGAAGTAGTCGTCGACATCCGCGTGGAAGTCGAGGTGGTCGAGGCCGAAGTTGGTGTAGCCGCCGACCGCGAACCCGATCCCGTTGACCCGGCCGACCGCGAGCGCGTGGCTGGAGACCTCCATGACAACCGCGCTGACGTCGCGCTCGGCCGCCGCGGCCAGGATCGCCTGGAGGTCGGTCGCCTCCGGCGTGGTGCGCACGCTCGCCACCACCAGGTCGCCCAGGCGGGTCTCGACCGTGCCGATCAGCCCGGTGACCAGGCCGGCGGCGCGCAGCCCCGATTCCACGAGGTATGCGGTCGAGGTCTTGCCGGCCGTGCCGGTGATGCCGATCATCGTGAGACGCGCGGAGGGGTCGCCGTAGATCGCCGCCGCGGCCGCGCCGAGCAGCGCCCGCGGGTCGTCGGCGACCAGAGCCGGTAGCCCGGCCGCCCGCGCCCGCTCGAGACCGGCGGCGTCGGTCAGAACCGCCACCGCGCCGGCGGCCACGGCCCCCGGGATGAACTCGGCGCCGTGCCGGTTGGCCCCGGCGAGGGCGGCGTACAGGTCACCGGGACGCACGTCGTTGCTGCTGTGCGTGATGCCGGTGACCTCGACGTCGACGCCGGCCAGCGCCGCCGGCAGCAGGGCCGCCAAGCGCTCCAGCCGCGTCGGCGCGACGGACTCGGGACGGGGAATGCCGGACACGGCGTCAGACCCTACCCGGTGCCCGCATACGAGAAGAAAACGCCACGGCTCACGGATGGATGCGGAACTTCGGCGGCGGGGTGGTCGACGGCGGCACCCGGTAGTGGAGCAGCGCGTCCGACATCATCTTGCTGAACGCGGGCGCCGCCACGTCGCCGCCGGTGCCGTGCGGCACCTCGGCCGAGACCGCGATCACGAACCGCGGGTTCTCCGCCGGCGCCATGCCGATGAACGACCCGTAGTTGCTGCTCGTGTACTTTCCGTCGATCAGCCGCTTGCCGGTGCCGGTCTTGCCCGCCACCCGGTAGCCGTTGACCCGAGCCTGGGTGCCGGTCGCGTCGTCCTCGTCGACGACCGCCTCCATCATGGTCCGCAGCTCCTTGGCCACCTCCGGTCGCAGCACCCGGTGCGTCTCGGGCTCGGCCGCCGGCATGACCTTGCCGTCCCGGCCCGAGATGACGTCCTTGATCAGGTGCGGCTGGATGTACACGCCGTCGTTCGCGATCGCCGCGTACCCGGCCGCCATCTGCACCAGGGTCGCGTCGACGCTCATCCCGATCGGCACCGAGCCGGACGCCGAACCGCTCCACTCGTCGGGCGCGAGGATCCTGCCGGGCACCTCGCCGGCCACGCCCTCGTTGGTCAGCTTGCCGAGACCGAACTTCTGCTGGTACTCGTACACCTTCTGCTTGCCCAGCCGATCGGCGATCAGAATGGTGCCGACGTTGGACGACAGCGCGAGGATGCCCGGAATCGTCATCTTGGTGCCCTTGGGCTGCATGTGGCTGTCCTGGAACGGGTATCCGCCCCGCTCCAGCCCCGGCCCGACGGTTATCGCCGAATCGGGCGTGATCACGCCCTCCTCCAGAGCCGCTCCGATCATGAACGCCTTGTGCACCGAGCCCGGGTCGGCCACGATGCCGCTCGGCACGTCGTCCCGGTTCGACGGCGACACCTCGAGCGGCTGCGCGGCGTTGTACGGCGGGTAGCTGGCCTGCGCGAGCACCTCGCCGGTCTTCGCGTCGATCACCACGGCGCCGCCGATCGACGCCTTCCAGTCGCGCAACTGCTCGCCGAGGATGCGCTGCACCTCGTACTGCAGGTCGCCGTCGATGGTCAGCTCGATCGAGTTGCCCGGCTGCGGCTCCGTGTAGCTCTGGTAGCCGCCCGGGATCGGCGCGTCCAGGTCGCCCTTGCCGATCTCGAACTCCTGCTTGCCCGGTGTGCCGCGAAGCAGCGAGTCGTAGCGCGCCTCCATGCCCTCGAGGCCGGAGTTGTCGGCGCTGGTGAAGCCGATCAGGTTCGCCGCCAGGTCGGCGCCCGGCGCGTCGCGACGCTCGTCCTGGCGCACCACGATGCCGTCCAGCTCCATCGCCGCGATCCGCTCGCCGACCGCGATGTCCACGCCCTGCGCCAGGAACTCGAAGCGGGACTGCCGCCCGTCCGCCCGGGTGTGCTTGGTCATCTTGGGGATCAGCTTGGACTGGGCGACGCCGAGCAGCGGCGCGAGGACGGCCGCGGTCTGCGACGGGTTCTTGACCAGCATCGGGTCGGCCGCCACGTAGCGCGCTTCCACGCTGTGCGCGAGCACGGTGCCGTCCCGGTCGAGGATGCTGCCGCGCGGCGCGGGCAGGGTGATCGCGCTGATCCGGTCCTCACGCAGCTTGACGAGCCGCGCGGCATCCGCCGGGGACGAGGCGACCTGGAGCACGACCAGCCGCACGCCGATCATCACGAACAGCGAGAGCGCCAGCACGGTGCCGAGCCGCAGGCGCCTGGTGGAATTGGCCAGCTTGGGCGGTTCGGGGGCGATCGCGCGCACGGCGCGGCTCTTCGCCGGCGGCTTCCTGGCCGCCGGGCTCTTGGCAGGGCTTTTGGCCGCCGCCGGCGACCCCTTGGCAATGGTCCGGCCAGGTGGCTTTCCGGCGGCTTCCTTGCGCGTACGGGCGGCGAAGGGCGACCGGGCGTCACGCGTGGTCTTCGCGCCCGACCGCGCGCCGTCCCGCACCCGGACACCGCGTCCCGCGGCCCGCTCGCGGCGCTGCCGGAGCTCGTCGCCGTCGTCCTCGGCGGCCTCCGGACGGCGGCTGCGCGGCGGCTCGCGCCGCGGGTCCCGCTGTCCTGTCCGGACGGGCTTCTCGGTCTTCGCGCCGGTCTTGGTGGCATCGCTGGTCTTGGTGGCATCGCTGGGGGCCGGCGGCTCGGGCTCGGCCGGTCGCCGGCCACGCTGCGGGCGCCCGCCGTCGAGCACCTGGAGCGCGGGGCGGAACGGGTCGGTGGTGCGGCCGGCTCGCGGCGAGCGGGTGCGCTGGTCGCGCTCGGCCATGGTGCGACCGCGCGGGGTGTACGCCCGCGCGTCGCCGATCCCGCCGAAGCCACGGCTCCGGCCGGTGTCGGGGGTCTCGTCGCCCTCGGTCGGAAGGTCGCGAGACGTACCGCGCCGGGGCGAGTCGCCCCGGCGCGGTGTGTCGTCGTCGTTGCGCGGCGACATGGCTACTGCCCGGTGCCGTCGGTGCCGCTGGTCGTGCCGGTGGTCATCTGGCTCCCGTCCGCGGTATTCCCGTTGTTCGCGGTGGTCCCGTTGTTCGCCGTGGTCCCGTTGGCCGCAGCGTTGCCGGTCGCGGCCGTGTTGCCGGCCTGCTGCCCGTCAGCGGTCTTGGCCGTGCCGGTGGCGGCGGTCTTGCCGGCGCCGGCGGTCGCCGCGTCCTGCGCCGTCACGGCCGGCTTGCCCTTGGCCGGCGTCGGCACCCCGATGATCTTGCCGTCGGGCAGCGTGAACAGGGCCGGGTTCTCCGCCTTGACCAGGCCGAGACGGCGAGCCGCCGCGTCGAGGTTGCCGATGCTGGAGACCGCGACCAACTGGTTGTCGAGGTCCTGCTCGGTGTTGTCCAGCGCGGCGTCCTGCTTCTTCAGGTCGTCGATGCGGAACGAGTTCTCGTTGGTCTTGGTGTTGATCAGCAGGATGCCGAGCACCCCGACGATCACCAGGCCGATGACCGACGCCACGAACGGCGCCCGCGGCGCGCTGATCGGCGCCGGCGGAGCGACCCGCAGACGCGGCGGCTCCACCTCGCCGGTGTTCCGCACCGGAGGCGTGATCCGCAGCGGTTCGGGCGTCGCCACGTCGAGCTCGATGACCGCCTCGGGCTTGAGGGCAGCCGTGCCGTCCACGGGTGCGTCCAGCACCGGACGCCGCCCGCCGGCCCGCGCGTCGCGCCGCCGTCCGCCGAGCACGGTCTTGCCCATCCCGCGCTCCGCGAGCACGCCGAGATCCCGCTTGCGCCCGCCCTCGATCGGGCCGGTGTCACGCTTGCGAGCCGCAACGGAACCGGTGTCGCGCTTGCGGCCGTCGACCGTGCCCGTCTCACGCTTGCGGCCGTCGACCTCACGCTTGCGGCCGTCGACCTCACGCTTGCGGCCCTCGACCTCACGCTTGCGGCCCTCGACCTCACGCTTGCGGCCCTCGACCGAGCCCGTGTCGCGCTTACGGGTGGCCTCCGACCGGCTCTTGCCGATCATCGGCTCCGGACGGCGGCCCTTGCCGCGCGCCAGGTCCGCACCCGGGCGGCGCTCACCACGCCCGTCATCCGTCGCGCGGCGCTCCGCGCGTACGGAATCGGTGTCATTGAACCGTGCCCGCGGCACGCCGCTCTCCCGGCTCTCACGCCGCGTCTGCTCGGAGTCCCCCCGGATCCCGGAACGGCGCGTGTCGGCCTGGTCGTCGCTGAAGTGGCGCGCCCCCCGGGCGTCACTTCGCCGACCATCCGCGTTGCGGCCCCCCGGCCGCGGCGAGTTGGCGCGCTCGCTCATTTCTTTCCCTCCCCCTCGTCGCGTTCCCCCGGGCGTAACCGCCCTCGTCCCCCGTGCGTTGACATGCGGGGTCGCTCGCGACCCGATGCCTGGTCGTTCCGGCCGAGGCGCTCCACCGCGCGCAGCTTCACCGAAGCCGCTCGCGGGTTCGCCGCAACCTCCTCGTCGGTCGGCGGCTCCGACCCCCTGGTCAGCAGCCGCACGGTCGGACCTGTCCCGGGCAGCTCGACCGGCAGGTCGATCGGGCCCGTGCTGCGCGACCTCGCGGTGAGCTCGCGCTTGACGATCCGGTCCTCCAACGATTGGTAGCTCATCACCACAAGCCGGCCCTTTGGCGCGAGTGCGTCCAAAGCCGCCGGAAGCGCCGACTCAAGGGCGGCGAGCTCCCCGTTTACCTCAATGCGTAACGCCTGAAACGTTCTTTTCGCGGGATTTCCACCCGTTCGTCGCGCGGCGGCCGGGATCGCGTCCTTGACCAGCTCCGCCAGCCGGGCCGTCGACGTGATCCGCCCCTTCGACCGCTCCCGCACGATCGCCGAGACGACCCGCGGGGCGAACTTCTCCTCGCCGTAATGCCGCAGGATCCGTACCAGATCGCCCGGCTCGTACTCGTTGACGACCTGCTCGGCGGTGACCCCCCTGGTCTGGTCCATCCGCATGTCGAGAGGAGCATCCTGCGCGTACGCGAAACCGCGGTCGGCCTCGTCGAGCTGCAACGAGGAGACACCCAGGTCGAACAGGCCACTGTGGATCTGCTCGTACCCGAGGTCGGCGAGCACCTGCGGGAGCTCGTCGTAGACCGCGTGCACGAGATGGGTCCGGGCGCGGAACTTGGCCAGCCGCTGCCGGGAGTGCGCGAGCGCCTCTGTGTCCCGGTCGAGTCCGATGAGGACCACCTCGGGGAAGCGCTCGAGAACCGCCTCGGCGTGCCCGCCCAGCCCGAGCGTGAAGTCGACGTGGATGGCGCCGGGCATGTCGAGCGCGGGAGTGAGCAGCTCGAGACAGCGCTCGAGCAACACGGGCACATGTGTGCCACGAAGCTCCCCCATGTCGACCCCCTTGCCCACCCGGCCGTTCCCAAGTCAGCCTGTCCGGTCCGGACGTCGTCCGTACCGCCAGATCCCCATCCGCTCATGTCGCGGGCCGCGCCCGTTGCCGGCGGGCGTTTCCCTTCTGACACGCGCCTGGCGCCGGGGAAGAGGCGCCAGGAGCGGGAGCGGCTGGAGATCTCGCAGTACGGCGGCAGTGACGTCCGGAACCGCAATCGGCCCGGCAGGGTGCCACGCCCTACAGTCCGCCGGGCAGCACCCCCTCCTCGATGTCGGCGAACTCGTCTTCGCTCGCCGCGAGGTAGTCGTCCCAGGACTGCTTGTCCCAGATCTCGACGCGGGTGCTCGCCCCGATCACCACGAGGTCGCGGTCCAGGGCCGCGTAGTCCCTCAGGTGTCCCGGGATGGTCACCCTTCCTTGCTTGTCGGGCACCTCGTCGTGAGCGCTGGCGAAGAACACCCGGCTGTACGCCCGGGCGGCCTTGTTGGTCACCGGCGCCTCACGAAGCTGGCCCGCGATGCGCTGGAACTCAGGCATCGGGAACACGTAAAGGCAACGCTCCTGCCCCTTGGTGATCACGACACCTCCCGCCAGCTCATCTCGGAACTTGGCCGGAAGGATCAGCCGCCCCTTGTCATCGAGGCGTGGGGTATGGGTGCCGAGGAACATCGGCCGTCCACCCCCTGCCCCAGCGGTTCGCGGTCCGCCTGTCAACTCGGGCCGGCAGGCCTCCCAGGTCCAGTCCCCCTCGACCCTGCCATTGCGCTCCACTCTACTCCACTTCCCTCCACCCGCAAGCCGAATGAGCACGCAAGCGAGATCGCCTCACGCGCAAAGTCCCAGCTCAGACCCTTGCCCGCAATGTGGAGGGCATCCCCATGATCAACCCCGTCGCCTTCCCGACACCCCCTACTCACCAAGGCATATACCATCGTAAAATGTCCTAAATCTCCCGCTACCACGTCCTGTCAACCCCTCCCGTGGAGGAAAGTGGCGCCCTCAGGTGGAGCCCTTGCCACCCGTCCACCCCACTCCCCTCCACGCCCTCAGGCCCGGCCCACACGCCCGGCTCGCACCCGCCCACACGCCCGGCCCGCACCCGCCTGCGCACCCGACCCGCCGGCCCGCGCACGCGCCCTATCCGCCTGCGCACCGGCCCCGCCCGCCTCCGCACGCGCCTCATCGGCCTGCGCCACCTCGCCGGCTCCGCGGCCCTCGCCCGCCTCGCCCGCCTCGCCCGCCTCGCCCGCCTCGCCCGCCTCGCCCGCCTCGCCGGCCCCGCCCCGCATCGCGATCTTGATGAGTTGCAGCACGCCATGCACGCCATGCGCTGCAAATCATCAAGATCGCGCGGACGGCGCACGGGCTGGCCGAGCTCGTCGGCACGGGGCTTGACCCTCCCCTTGGGGCAGGGCCCACGGTTGAGGTCCGAGTTCATAGGTGCGAGGAGGCCACGACACGGGCGACAGAGTGTGAGAGGGCGCGCTAGCAGCATGAGGAGCGGGGGCCGCGCTTTGCCCCGGGGCACGCTAGCCGCCTGACGAGCGAGCGCTGTGCCTTGCTGAGGCCCGCTAGCCGCCGCCCGACGAGCGAGGACTGTGCCTTGCTGAGGCTCGCTAGCCGCCCGACGAGCGAGGACTGTGCCCTTGCTGAGGGCGCGCTAGCCGGCTGGGGAGCGAGGACTGTGCGCTGCAGCGGGGCCGCTCTGCGCGTACCAGACAAGTACCGGACAAAAGGAAACGCCCACCGCAAGTGAGGCGGTGGGCGCGACCGGAAGCTGGAGTTCAGGCGGCGACGGCGGAAGCAGCCGCGGCGCGGCGGGCGGAGCGCTTCCAGCGCCAGACGATGGTGGTGGTGAGGGCGAAGCCGACGAGGGCGGGGGCCAGGCTCAGCGGGTTGATGCCGTGGGGGTTGGCTACCGCGGCGCCGATGACGGCGTAGCTGACGGCCGACGGGATGGAGGCGAGGAACGTGCCGAAGAGGTAGCGCTTGCGGCAGACGCTCGTAGTGCCGTAGGCGTAGCCGATCAGGCCGAAGGGGGCGAGCGGAAGGAAGCGCACCAGAAGAACAGCGGAGAGGCCGCGGCGGTTGAGCCAGCCGTCGAGGCGGGCCAGGCGGCCGCCGGCGCGGGCGTGCAGGACGCCTCGGCCGGCCCAGCGGCCCGCGTAGTAGGTGGCGGTGGCGGCGATCACGGCTGCCGCGAGGGCGGTGACGGCGCCGGTGGCGGCGCCCAGCAGGGCGCCGCACGCGATGGTGATGGCGGTGCGCGGGACCAGCACGGAGAGGAGGAGGCCGCCCACCACGGCGATCGCGACCGGCGCGACGTGGCCGAGGGCCAGGATCGCGTCGCCGACGTCGCGCAGCGGGAGGATGGCCGCGGCGGCGGCGAGACCGCCGACGACGACGCCCAAGACGCCGAACCGGACCAGGCGGCGCTTCCATCCCATCGTCGCGGGCGCGGGCAGTGCCGGCGCCGGCAGCGAAGGAGCGTGGGTGGCCGGGGCCGGGGAAGGCGCGATCAGGGTGTCAGTCATGCAGTCGTACCGCCCAACTGGTTGTCCGTGTGCTGGTCATGCGCCCGCCGCAGCGAGCCTTTCGGCGCGGAGCCGTTCCGGCCAGGTGTCGTCAACGGGCGAAAGACTATCCGCGCCGATCGCCCAACGCAGTAGCAGATCGGCTATAGCTGGGTTGCGAGCGAGCGCGGGCCCATGGGAGTACGTGCCCAGGACCTTGCCGTGCCATGCGCCCTCGGTGTGCCCGTCGTTGCCGATGCCGGCGGTGACCCGTGCCAGCGGCTGCACCCCGGGGCCGAGGTGGGTACGGCCGCCGTGGTTCTCGAAGCCGGAGAGCGCCGGCAGGCCGAGCCGCGGGTCGATGTCGCCGCGGATCTCGCCGACCGCTCGGGTCTCGCCGCGGTCGGAGTGCAGGTCGAGCAGCCCCAGGCCGGGGCATTTCGCGCCCTTCGCGAAGAACGAGTGGCCGAACAGCTGGTATCCGGCGCAGACCGCGAGGACCGCCGCGCCCTGGTTGACCGCCCGGTGCAGGCCGCCGTCGTTGATCAGGCGCTGCGCGGCCAGGGCCTGCGGCCCGTCCTCGCCACCGCCGATCAGGTAGATGTCGGCGCTGGACGGCATGGCCTGGTCCGAGCGGATCTCGTACGTCTCGACCGGGATGCCCCGCATCGCGGCACGCCGGGCGAGGATGAGCAGGTTGCCCCGGTCGCCGTACGTCGAGAGCAGATCCGGATAGATCCAGACGATCCGCAAGATGCTCTCAGTTGACACGGTCCAACTCCGCTCGAATGTCCTGGAACGCCGTGTAATTGGCGATCACCTCGAGGCGGCCGGGCGGTACTGCCTGGATCGCCTCGTCAAAACTCATAACGTGCCGGAATGGCACACCGTTCACCTCGAGGCGAACCGCCAGGTCATAGGCCCGGTCGCCGGTGATCAGCACCGGCCGGTCACGCAACGGCGCGAAGTTCACGTCGTAGAGCCACGAGGTGTCGAGACCGTCGGGGTCCCGGGCGTTGACCGAGAGCAGGGTGGGTGCCTGCTCGGCCATGTCGAACGCCTCGAGCCAGCTTGCCGGGTTCTTCGCGAGGAGCAAACGGACGTTTCGTCCGTCCCGGTCGACCTGGGCGTAGCGGCCGGCGACCGAGGCGACGGTGGCGAGGTGGGGCAGAGCCTCTATCGGGCGGACCCCGAACTCGGCCGCGACCGCGAGGGCGGTGGCGGCGTTACCCAGGTTGACCTGGCCGGGGAGCTGGAGCTTGACGAGGTGCCAGTCGCCGCGCGGGTCGACGACGCCGTCGTCCTCGACGCGCCAGTGGGGCTGCGGGCGGCGCAGCGGACAGCCGACGCACCACCAGTCGCCGCCGTTGCGCTCGATCGGGTGGCCGCTCTGCGGGCAGACGAACGAGTCGTCGTGCCAGCGCTGGCCGGCACTGAACCAGGTGACCTGCTGGCCGCTGCCCTCGGCCGCCCAGACGACCATCGGGTCGTCGGCGTTGGCGACCACGCGCACCTCCGGGTGGCCGGCGAGGGCATCGCGCCAGAGCTGCGCCATCATCGCCACCTCCTTGGCCCGGTCGAGCTGGTCGCGCGAGAGGTTGAGCAGGGCGACCACTCGCGGGGTCGTCGCGTCGATGACCCGGGCCAGGTAGTGCTCGTCGACCTCGAGGACGGCGAACGGGGTGGTGCCGGCCTTGGCCAGCGCCGACGTGTGCCCGGTCGGCATGTTGGCGCCGAACGAGTTGGTGGCGACCCGGCCGATGTGCGAGATCGCGGCCGCGGCCAGGCGGGTCGTGGTGGTCTTGCCGTTGGTCCCCGAGATGAGCGCGACCGCCCGGCCCGAGGCCAGGTGGGCCAGCAGATCAGGGTCGATCTTGAGGCCGATCCATCCGCCGATGACCGAGCCGTCGCCGCGTCCCGCGGCCCTGGAGAGCGCCGCCGCGGTCTTCGAGACACTCGTCGCCACTTTGGCCCGCAGGGGCATCTTGCCGTCCGTCACGGGAGCGAGGGTACCCGACCCAACGGTTACATCCGGTTGCCGGCGGCCCGGAGTCTACTGAATGCCCTCTGGCCAGCGACGGAGGGGTTACGGGCCCGTTACGGCCACTTTTTGTGTGTTGTGTTTCACCCGTAACCTTCCACGGCAGGTGATCACGCCATGACCGTACGCGATGGCATTTATCTCCTGGAGGTAACAAACTGGACAGTAACCAATGTGCCAAACACGCTGAGTGACGGATCCAAGACCGACGATCAAGCGAAATATCAGGTAGCAAGGTTGGGCCGGTCCGCCATGGACCGGCTCGCGACGACCAGGCTCACGCCGAGCCCTGCCCCGGGCCGGGCGCCGCGACCACGAAGCGCGCACGACCACAAAGGCATACGGGGGCAGGGACGGGGGACCCACAGCTTCTCGAGAGAGACAGCCGGTCCGCCTCGCCGCCACCCGCTCCGGTGGCGGGCAACGGGGCAACCTCGGGGTGAAGTCGGCCACCACGGCGACCGGGCAACCTTCCCGCCCGAACCCGACAGCTAACCTCGCAGGCGTGCCGGAGGGATTCCCTTACCGTGCACGAACATCGTTCGAGCCGGCGTCGGCGCCTGTCCGTCGGCACCGGAACCGCCGCGCTGTCCCTGGGTCTCTGTCTCTGTGCGGGACAGCTCATCGCAACCTCACCGGCCAGCGCCGCCGTAACCCCCGTCGCCGCAACACCCGTCGTGCAGGCGGCCGCGGTGGCCAAGGTCAAGCCGAGGGTCACCACCAGCATCAGCAGCAGGACCATCTCCAAGGGCGCCAAGCTGCGGGTGACCGTCCGGTACATCAACCCCAAGAACGGCAAGCCGCTCACGACCGGCACGGCGCACCTCATGGTGTGGCGTGGCAAGTGGATCGGCTACTCGAAGGCGAATCTGAACAGCAACGGCTCCGCCACCTTGTACGCCGCTCCCTCGGCGTCCGGGTGGTTCCGGGTCGTGTACGGCGGCACGGGCGCCAACTCGGCGGTGTACGGCGCCAAGTTCGCAGTGACCGTCAAGTCCAGCAACGGCGCGAAGATCCTGGCCGAAGCCAAGCGTCACACCGGTGCGCTGTACAAGTTCGCCGCGGCGGGCCCGAAGCGTTTCGACTGCTCCGGGTTCACCAAGTACGTCTACAAGAAGTCAGTGGGCAAGTCGCTGCCGCACAAGGCGAACTCGCAGCAGAAGTACGGCAAGGCCGTCGCCAAGAGCAACAAGAAGGTCGGCGACCTGATCGTCTTCCGCTCGGGCTCGTACGGCTACCACGCGGGAATCTACGCCGGGAACGGGTACATGTACGACTCCCCGCACACCGGCGCGCGGGTCGGCAAGCACAAGATGTACGGCAGCAACTACGTCGTACGCCGAATCGCCTGACACAACCCACGAAAAGGGACGCCCCGCGGTTCGCGGGGCGCCCCTTTTCGTAGGCGAATCAGACGACGACCGAGACCAGGCGGCCCGGCACGACGATGACCTTCTTAGGTGTGCGCCCCGCCAGCACGTCGGCCACCTCGATCAGTGCCGCCTCGCGAACGGAGGCCTCGCCGGTCTCCGGCGCCACCGAGATCCGGCCGCGCACCTTGCCGTTCACCTGCACCGGATAGGTGATCGACTCGGCCTTCAGCTGCGCCGGGTCCGCCACCGGGAACGACGCGTAAGCCAAGGTGTCGGCGTGGCCCAGCTTGCGCCACAGCTCCTCGGCCAGGTGCGGTGCGAACGGCGACACCATCAGCACCAGCGGCTCGACCGCCTCGCGCGAGACGACCGGCAGCGGGGTCAGCGTGTTGGTCAGCTCGATCAGCTTGGCGATCGCGGTGTTGAACCGCAGTTCGTCCAGGTCGTCGCGGACGCCGGCGATCGTGCGGTGCAGGTGCTTGCGCACCGACGGCTCCAGCGGCTCGTCGGTGACGCGTACGGCGCCGGACTCCTCGTCGATCACCAGGCGCCACACCCGCTGCAGGAACCGCTGCGAGCCGATCACGGCACGGGTCTCCCAGGGGCGGGAGACGTCCAGCGGACCCATCGCCATCTCGTACACCCGGAACGTGTCGGCGCCGTACTGCTCGCACATCTCGTCGGGGGTCACGACGTTCTTCAGCGACTTGCCCATCTTGCCGTATTCGCGGAAGACCGCGGCGCCGTCGTAGAAGTACTGGCCGTCGCGCTCGACGACCTCCTCGGCCGGCACGATGACGCCGCGGGCGTCCCGGAACGCGTACGCCTGGATGTAGCCCTGGTTGAACAGCTTCCGGAACGGCTCGAAGGACGAGACGTGGCCCAGGTCGTACAGAACCTTGTGCCAGAAGCGGGCGTACAGCAGGTGCAGCACCGCGTGCTCGACGCCGCCGACGTACAGGTCGACGCCGCCGGAGTCGCCGTCGCGGGCCGGGCCCATCCAGTACGCCTCGTTGTCGGGATCGACCAGCGCCTTCTCGTTGCGCGGGTCCAGGTAGCGCAGCTCGTACCAGCAGGAGCCGGCCCATTGCGGCATCGTGTTGGTCTCGCGGGTGTACCGCTTCGGCCCGTCGCCCAGGTCCAGCTCGACCTCGACCCATTCCTTCTTACGGGACAGCGGCGTCTCGGGCTCGCTGTTCGCGTCGTCCGGGTCGAAGGTGCGCGGCGAGAAGTCGTCGACGTCGGGCAGCACCACGGGCAGCATCGAGTCGGGCAGCGCGATCGGCAGGCCGGTCTCGTCGTACACGATCGGGAACGGCTCGCCCCAGTAGCGCTGGCGGCTGAACAGCCAGTCGCGCAGGCGGTAGGTGGTGGCGCCCCGGCCGTGACCGTGCTGCTCCAGCCAGGCGATCGTGGCGGCCTTGGCCTCGGCGACGCCCTTGCCGTCCAGCCAGTCGCTGTTGATGGCGGGACCCTCGCCGGTGAAGGCGCCTTCAAAATCATCAGGAGCTTTCACCGTACGGATGATGGGCAGTTCGAAGTTCTCGGCGAACTCCCAGTCGCGCTCGTCCTGGCCGGGCACCGCCATGATCGCGCCGGTGCCGTAGCCGGCCAGCACGTAGTCGGCGATGAAGATCGGGATTCTCGCCTGGTTAACCGGATTTGTCGCATACGCGCCGGTGAAGACGCCGGTCTTCTCCTTCGACTCCGTGCGCTCCTCATCGGTCTTGACGGCAGCCTGTGCCCGATATGCAGCGATCGCCTCGCCGGGCGTTTCATACCCGCCGGTCCACGTCCGATTTGTCCCGTCCGGCCACTCCGCGGGCGTGATCTTGTTGACCAGCTCATGCTCGGGCGCCAGCACCATGTAGGTCGCGCCGAACAGCGTGTCGGGCCGGGTCGTAAATACCGTGATCTTGTCGTGTTCGACCGGAAAATCGACGTGCGCACCCCGCGACCGGCCGATCCAGTTGCGCTGCATCAGCTTGACCGGCTCCGGCCAGTCCAGTGTGTCCAGATCCTCGATCAGGCGGTCGCCGTACGCGGTGATCCGCATCATCCACTGCCGCAGGCTGCGCTGGAAGACCGGGAAGTTGCCGCGCTCGCTGCGCCCGTCCGGCGTGACCTCCTCGTTGGCCAGCACGGTGCCCAGACCCGGGCACCAGTTGACCGGGGCCTCGCTGATGTAGGCCAGGCGGTGGTCGTCGACCAGCTTGCGGCGCTCGACGGGGGGCAGCGACGACCACGGCTCGCCCGGCGTCGGGCGCGTGCCGGCCTCGAACTCGGCGATCAGGGCGGAGATCGGCCGCGCCTTGCGGATCTTCTCGTCGTACCAGGAGTTGAAGACCTGCAGGAAGATCCACTGCGTCCACCGGTAGTAGTCCGGGTCGGTGGTCGCGAAGGAACGGCGCTCGTCGTACCCCAGGCCCAGGCGCGTCAGCTGGTGCTTGTACCGCTCGACGTTCGCCGCCGTGGTGATCGCCGGGTGGGTGCCGGTCTGCACCGCGTACTGCTCGGCGGGCAGGCCGAACGCGTCGAAGCCCATCGGGTGCAGCACGTTGAAGCCGGCCATCCGCTTGTAGCGGGTGTAGCTGTCGGTGCCGATGTACCCGAGCGGGTGACCCACGTGCAGGCCCGCGCCCGAGGGGTACGGGAACATGTCCTGGACGTGCAGCTTGGGCGCGCCGGCCCGGGGGTGCGCCGGGTCGGCCAGGTCACCGGCCGGGTTGGGCGCGTGGAAAGTCCCGTGCTCGGCCCACCAGGCCTGCCAGCGCGGCTCGATCTCGTTGGCCAGTGCGGCCGTGTACCGGAACCGCGGGGTCTCTGACTCGCTCATGGTCGGCAACTCTTCAATCAGTAGTTGGGCACAAAAAAGCCCCTCACGCAGGAGGGGATCGCCGTGCTGTGCCCGTAGTCAGCGGCTGCAGCACGGCCGGCTAAGAAGCAGGAATGGCCGGGCCATGCGTGCATGATACCGGTCGCCGCTCTGTGGCGGCGACCGGTATCCGCTCGTTCCTTACGCGGCGGGGCCGTAGACCGCCAGCTCGGTGCTGTCGAGGAACACGCAGCCGCTGACCGTCGGCGGCTGGCCGGCCGGGCAGAGGCCCGCGTCCTGGCCCTGCGAGGTCACCATCGTGAACCGCACGTACCCGATGCCGTCGCCCGTGCCCGCGGCCAGCGCGACCGTCGTCGGGGTCGTGGTGAAGGCCGGGAAGTTGCCGGTCGCGGCGACCACCCACGTGGTGCCGTCGGCCGAGGTCTCCACCCGGTAGCCGCCGGTGCCCGCGGTGATGTCGTCACCACAGGTCGCGGACGGGTTGATCACCAGCTCGGACACGTCCACCGCGCCGGAGAGCCGGATCACGATGTTCTGCCCGCCCGCGGCGACGTCGGAGCCCCAGCCCGCGGTCTGCGACTGGTCGATCAGCGAGGCCGGGCCGCAGCCGAACGGCGTGTAGTCGGGGCCGGTGAAGCTGACCACCGTGGCGCCGCCGGAGGAGGCGGCCCAGTCCTTACGGACCGACCAGTTCTCGACCTTGGTGCCGGAGTTGATCGAGAGCGTCTTCACGACGATGTCGTAGCCGGCGCCCCGGGCGTACACCTTCGCGTACGTCCCCGGGATGATCCCAGCGATCTTGTACGTGCCGTCCGCGGCGGTGGTGGCCCGGTAGTCGCCGGCGAAGCCGGAGGCGTGGCCGCCGAACGCGACGGTCAGCCCGCTCACATTGCCGCCGGTGTCCTGGTCGGTGACCTTGCCGGTCAGCGTGCCCCGCGGGGTGTTCGCCGACGGCGGCATCGAGAAGTCCTCGACCGGCTGCGAGTCGTCGCCGTCGATCGCGGCGGCGAAGTAGCCCATGCCCCGCTTGGCGAAGACCTTCCAGATCGTCTTCTGGTCCTTGCCCTTGCCGACCACCAGGTCCGCGGCGAGGATCGAGTTGCGCATGTCCAGGAAGGACGGGTTGCCCGGGGACAGCTCCATGGCCCGGGTTACCAGCGACTCAGCCTTCTTGCTGCCGACCTCGCGACGCAGGTCCCACAGGGTCTGCGCCCAGATCTCACCGTCCGCGTGCACCTCGATGCCGCGGGACGAGATCTTGCCGTAGTCGCCGTAGGTGTAGCCGCCGGAGCCGGCCCGCGCTGTGCCGGGACAGGCCGTGGCCGGCGCGCCGACGGCGCAGTCGATGCCCTCCGTACGGATCGTGCCACCGGCCTGCCAGTACTTGCCGATCCGTACGTCGCCGGGGGTCGCGGTGTCCTTCTCCAGGCCCTTGGCGACCAGGTAGTCCTCGGCGTACCAGTCGCTCCAGGCCTCACCCATCGCGCCGCCCTGGACGTTGCTGAGCGTGGAGTTGCCGGCCGCGTCGACGACCAGGCGGTTGGAGAGACCGTGGGTGTACTCGTGGAACACCACGTCCGACTCGTCGCCGGTGTTGCCCGCGATCGACTCCGGCCCCGGGTTCAGCAGGTACATCTGCATCGTCGGCGGGATGCCGTCCGGCGGGGTGTTCATGTTGGCGTTGTCGGTGTGGTCGGGGTCGGGCAGGCCGTCCGCGGTGTTCGCGCCGTCCATCGCCTGGCCCTGCACCGCGTCGCCGTCACGGGCCTCGAAGTTGCCCGCGGCCCGGGTGAAGCCGATCGGCGAGTCCCTGAGGTGGTCGTGGAAGGTGCCGAGGAAGGTGAACAGCTGGACCGCGTTCTGCTTCCGGTTGACCTGCCAGGAGTTCGGGGTCTCGGGGTCCCAGGAGCACGGGTACGCCGCCGAGCAGAGCCCACCGACCTCGTCGTTGAAGTCGACGAACGGGTACGACCACTTGCGCAGCCCGGACGGGCCGACCTCCTCGCTGGCGTCGGCGACGTTGTTGTCGTTCACGTCGGAGTAGACGTGCGCGATGTTGCCGGACAGGATCGGCGCGTTGTTGGGCAGCCACTTGGTGATGTCGGTGGTCTTCTGCTGCCCGCCGCGCGGGGCGCCCGGGTAGTTCGTCCAGACGTCGGCGGTGTCGTTGGCGATCGTGCTGTGCCGGTAGAGCACCTCGCCGCTGGCCGCGTCGATCACGTGGACGTAACCCTCGTCGACGACGATCGTCTGCCAGGCCAGGCGGGTGCCCGTGGCGGTCTGGAACCAGACCAGCTTGGCGTTGCCGCTGTCGCTGAAGGTGGTGGTGCCCGCCGCGGTCTTGGTGACCTTGGCAGCGGAGGTGCCGAAGACGTCCTTCACGGCCGCGGCGCGTGCGCCGGCCGCGGTGAGCTTGGCGGCGCCGGCGGCGGACGGCAACGCCGGCAGCGGCGCCCCGTCGACCTGGATCAGGCGACCGTCCTTGGCGACGTGCGCCTTCAGGCCGTTGCCGAACACCGGCACGCCGTCGGCCACCTGCAACCAGCTCAGGTGGTGAGTGCCCTCGATGTCGACGTAGTCCTGGCGCAGCTCGAGGCTGGCCAGATCGGCCGCGCTCAGCCCGAAGACGTCGGGGTGGGCCGCGATGTAGCCGAGGGCGATCTTGGTGGGCTTCTTACGGCTCGGGCCGGTCAGGAACCCGTCGAGCTTCGCGACCCGGCGCGGCGTGCCGGTCGCGTGGTCGATGTCGATGATGCCCTGCACACCCAGCTGGCTGCGCAGCGACTGCACCGCGGTGGCGCTGGGCGCGGCGACGAGCGCCCGGCTCAGGGCAGCGGTGGGCTGCGCGGCGGCTTTGGCGGCGATGTTCTGGCGGCTGTCGTAGTCGGCACGGCGCTGCTGGTGGTCGGTGGCGCCGGTCACGCCCTTCTGGTCCGGTGCGGCTTGCGCAGTGGCCGGCAGCAGTCCCGCCAGCAACACCACGCCGGCGGCCGCCGTCCCCACCCGCCGGGTCACGGACGGTACGGATAACGGATTCAATTCAGCCCCTCTCGGCCGGGCTCGGTGCAGCCCGGCAGGGAGTGAGCGCCCACGCCGGCCGCACCACACTTGTGTGGCCCGTCGATCGCTGACTCTGTCCGAAGATCGGAAAATATAACTAGAGCGATGTCTGATTCTTTACCCATCCGATATCGGCGTCCGGTTGACGGTTGTCGAAATCGTCCCCCTGGCCCGACTCGGCGGTTTGGTGTGATCGGGCTAACCTGTGGGGACGGGCGGCGAGCCGCCCTTTTCGCGGCGCCGATGCGGCGGGAACGACTTTGGAGGAAGCCCGTGACAACCCCGACCTGGGACGAGCCCGGTGGACCGACGACCGGCGAGGACTTCCACACCGCGACGCGGGCCATCATGTCGAACATCGAGCAGGTCATCGAGGGTAAGAGCGCGACGGTCCGGCTGGCGCTGGCCGTGCTGCTGGCCGAGGGCCATCTGCTGATCGAGGACGTCCCGGGCGTCGGCAAGACCAAGCTGGCCAAGGCCCTGGCGCGCTCGATCGACTGTTCGGTCCGGCGCATCCAGTTCACGCCCGACCTGCTGCCCAGCGACGTGACCGGCGTCAGCGTCTACAACCAGGAGACCCGCGACTTCGAGTTCAAGCCGGGCGCCGTCTTCGCCAACCTGGTGGTCGGGGACGAGATCAACCGGGCCTCGCCCAAGACGCAGTCCGCCCTGCTCGAATGCATGGAGGAGCGGCAGGTCACCGTCGACGGCACAACCTACGAGCTCCAGGCGCCGTTCATGGTCATCGCGACGCAGAACCCGATCGAGATGGAAGGCACCTATCCGCTCCCCGAGGCGCAGCGTGACCGGTTCACCGCCCGCATCGCGATGGGTTACCCCGACCCCCGCGCCGAGCTGGCCATGCTCACCGGCCACGGCGCCCACGACCCGCTGAACGACCTGCGCGCCGTCGCCGACGCGGCGACGGTCCGCCGGCTGATCGCCACGGTCCGCGACGTGCACGCCGCCGACGCCGTCCAGCAGTACGCGATCGCCCTGGTCACCGCGACCCGTGAGGCCCCCGAGATCCGCCTGGGCGCCTCCCCGCGATGCACCCTGCAGCTGATCCGTACCGCCAAGGCCGTCGCCGCGCTCGAGGGCCGCGACTACGTGCTCCCCGACGACCTGCAGACGCTGGCCGTCCCGGTCCTCGCGCACCGCATCATCCCGACCGCCGACGCGCAGCTCAACCGCCGTACGACGGACGCCATCGTGGCCGAGATCGTGCACCGCCTGCCGCTGCCGCACGAGCGCAACCGCTCGCCGTACGACACCCGGCCGCAGGCCCCCGGCGCCCAGTACGAGCCGCGGGGACGCTGATCATGCGCGAGGCCTTGCGGGGACTCACCACGCGCGGCCGGTCCTTCCTGGCCGCGGCCGCCGCGGCCGGCATTTCGGCGATCGTCCTGGGCGAGCGCGACCTGCTGCGGGTGGCGGTGCTGCTCGCGGCGCTGCCGCTGCTCGCCGCTGCGTACGTCGGGCGCAGCCGCTACAAGTTGGCCTGCACCCGATCCCTCGAGCCCGGTCGCGCCCCGGTCGGCTCGAGCGCGCGGGTCATCCTGCGCCTGCAGAACATGTCCCGCCTGCCCACCGGCACTCTTCTGCTGGAAGACAAGCTTCCGTACGCGCTGGGCAGCCGTCCTCGTGTCGTGCTCGAGCGGCTCGGCTCGCACCAGGCCAGCTCGGTCGCATACACGGTGCGCGCCGACGTCCGAGGCCGGTACCCGATCGGCCCGCTGGTGATCCGCCTGACCGACCCGTTCGGCCTGTGCGAGCTCACCCGTTCGTTCCCCAGCGTCGACCGGCTCACGGTCATCCCGCAGGTGGTCGCGCTCCCCGCGGTCCGCATCGGCGGCGAGTACGCGGGCACCGGCGACAGCCGCGCCCGGTCGGTGGCCGTGCACGGCGAGGACGACGCCGCCACCCGCGAGTACCGCCGCGGCGACGACCTGCGCCGCGTGCACTGGCGCTCGACGGCCCGCACCGGCGAGCTCATGGTGCGCCGCGAGGAGCAGCCCTGGGAGAGCCGGGCCACCGTGGTCCTCGACACCCGGGTCTTCGCGCACCGCGGCGAGGGGCCGACCGCCAGCTTCGAGTGGGCCGTCTCGGCCACCGCCAGCATCGCGATGCACCTGCGCCACGCCGGCTACAAGCTGCGCCTGGTCACCGGCTCGGGCATCGACATCGACGCGGCCGAGGGCGGCGAGGGCCTCATCCTCGACACGCTCGCCGACGTCAAGCTCGCCCAGAACGGCGACATCTCGCTCCTCGTCGAGCAGGTCCGGCGCCGCTCCGACGGCGGCCTCGTGGTCGGCATCTTCGGCACGCTCACGATCGCCGAGGCCGAGCTGCTCACCGGCCTGCGCAGCAACGGCGCCACCTGCATCGGCTTCGCCATCGACAGCTCGACCTGGGTGTCGATGACCCCCGGTGAGCGTCAGGAGGCCGACCGGGAACACGCCGCCGCGGCGCTCGCCCTGGTGCACGCCGGCTGGCGCTCGGTGCCCGTCACGCACGGCGCCACGCTGCCCAACCTGTGGCCGGCCGCCGCGCGCGGCTCCAGCGGCTTCGCCTGGCGGGCCGCGATGGCCGAGACCGTCGGCAGGGGGAACCGATGACCGGCAGGCGACGCCTCGGGATGGTCGCGGCGGCCGCCACGCTGCTCGCCGCCGCCCCGATCACGTCGATCTTCGACACGTGGAACTGGCTGATCCGCTGCATCCTCGCGGTCGGCCTGATCGCCGGCGCCGCGCTGCTCGCCCGCACCCTGCGGTTCCCGACCTGGGCGCAGGCGCTGAGCATGGTCGTGGTGCTTCTGCTGTCGCTGACCTGGATGTTCCCCAGCGGTCACGAAGTCTTCATCCCGACGCCGGCCACCTTCGGCCACTTCGCCGATCTGTTCACCCAGGCCGGGCAGGACACGAGATCGTACGGCGTGCCCGTCCCCGACCGGGACGGCCTGCTCTTCGTCGCGGTGCTCGGCATCGGCGCGGTCGCGATCGCGGTCGACCTGCTCACGGTCGTCGCGCGGCGCCCGGCGCTGGCCGGTCTCCCGATGCTGGCGATCTACTCGGTGCCCGTCGCGATCTATGTAGACAGTGTCCCGGTTTTTCCGTTCATCGTCGGCTCGACCGGTTTCCTCTGGCTTCTGGTTTCCGACAACATCGATCGCGTACGCCGTTTCGGCCGCCGATTCACCGGTGACGGCCGTGACGTCGACGTGTGGGAGCCGTCGCCGCTGGCCGCCGCGGGACGGCGCCTCGGTGTGGTCGGCGTGGCCGCGGCTGTGCTGCTGCCGCTGCTCGTCCCGACCGTCACCGGCGGGCTGCTCTCGCAGATCACGCAGAGCGGCAACGGCATCGGCACCGGCGGGGCCGGCATCGGCACGGGCGGGCGGATCAACCTGTTCGCGTCGCTCAACGGCCGCCTCACCCAGGGCGACACCGTCCAGATCATCAAGCTGACGACGAACGAGCCGAACCCCTACTACCTGCGCTTCGGCGTCGCCGACCAACTCACCAACCAGGGCTTCGGCAACCGCTCGCCGGTCGGCAACGCGGTCAGCCGCGGCATGCCCGACCCGCGCGGTGGCACGGCCGGCGGCGACTTTCAGCAGTACCACGCGCAGATCGAGGTCAGCGACGGCCTCCAGCAGAGCATGCTGCCGATCTACTCGAACACGATCCGCGCGGCCGACCTGGGCGGCGGCTGGTCCTTCGACCCCAACCAGCAGGTGATCTTCTCCAACCGGCAGACGACCAAGGGGAAGAAGTACAACTTCGACTACGTGCGGGCTGCGTACAGCGAGGCCGAGCTGCGCACCGCCGAGCCGCTGAACAAGGACAACCCGCTGCGCACGCAGTACACGAACACCCCGCCCGACTCCGACGTCGACACTCTGGTGGCCGGCCTGGTCAAGGGCAAGACCACCGAGTACGACAAGATGCGCGCGCTGTACGACTACTTCTCCAAGGAGAACGGCTTCAGCTACAGCCTGTCCACCGAGCCGGCCGGCAGCAGCTCCCAGATCGCCGCGTTCCTCAAGAACAAGGTCGGCTACTGCCAGCAGTACGCGGCGGCGCTGGCCTGGATGGCGCGGGTGGCCGGGATCCCGGCACGGGTCGCCTTCGGCTTCACCAAGGGCGCCCAGCAGGGCAGCTCCTGGATCATCACGAACCGCAACGCGCACGCGTGGACCGAGGTCTACCTGCAGGGCTTCGGCTGGATCCCGTTCGACGCGACGCCCGCGTCGAGCGTGGCCGGCTCGACCCGCTCGGAGTGG
The DNA here is from genome assembly GCF_044454685.1 of Actinoplanes sp. NPDC051513. NCBI lineage: Bacteria > Bacillati > Actinomycetota > Actinomycetes > Micromonosporales > Micromonosporaceae > Actinoplanes > Actinoplanes sp. NPDC051513. The sequence continues at coordinate 1,510 of NZ_JBITDW010000029.1, read as the reverse complement.
GCGCCCGACCCCGACAACACGACTCCCGCGGCCACCACGCCGGCCGGCGTTGCCGCCTCGGGGGCCGACTCGTCGGTCGCTCCGGGCAACCCCGACCGGCTCGACCGCGGCCTCGACGACCCGACCGGGGCGGGCGGCTTCGACACGGGCAACACGCCGGCGTCGTACACGGCCCTCTGGATCGCTGCCGGGCTGGCACTGCTGATCGCCCTGCTGCTGGTGCCGGCGCTGCGCCGGCTTCTGGTCCGCCGACGACGGCACGCCGCGACGGCGCCCAAGGCGCCCAAGGCGCCCAAGGTCCTGTCGGCCTCCGGCACCGGACCATCGGGCCAGCACGACATCGTGGTGACACCCGAGGCGGTACGCGCCCGCGAGGACGCGCACGCCGCCTGGGACGAGCTCCTCGACACCATGATCGATTTCCGGATCCCCGTCGACCCCACCGAGACCCCGCGCGTCACCGCCCAGCGCCTGATCACCGACGCGGTTCTCCTCGATGAGCCGGCCACCGCCGCGACCCTGCTGGGCACGGCCGAGGAGCGTGCGCGCTACGCCCGCAAGCCACTGCAGGGTGGCGAGCTGACGGTGGCGCTGGTCCGGGTGCGCAAGGGCCTGGCCCGCTCGGCGACCCGCCGCACCCGCATCACGGCGGCGCTGTTCCCGCCGTCGGTGCTGCTCCGCTGGCGCCTGGCGATGGCCGAGGGCTCGACCCGCATGGTCGCCGCCGGCTCCCGGCTGCGCGATTCCCTGGCGCGGTTCAGCCCGCGCCGCATGCTGGCCGGCCGGGGTCGCTGACGAAGGCCGCGGGCGCCGCTCTTGCTCAGGGCTGCGCCCGCGGCTCCGTTCTCCCGGATCGGCCCGCTCTCGAATCGGCCCGCTCTCGGCTCCGGCCGGTCAGCGAGCGGCGGTGAAGGCCGCCAGCCAGACGTCGCCGACGTGGTCGAAGGGCTCGCGGCGCTCGGCGACCATGGCCATGAGCTCGTCGGCGGTGACCAGCGCCTGGGCGATCTCCTCGGCCGGGTAGCCGTAGAGAACCTGGTGCTCCTCGAACTCGTCCTCGTCGAGCAGCCGCACCGAGCCGTCCCGCATGCGAACCACATCGAGATCGAGGTCGACGGCCTCGACCCGCTCCGACGTGCGCACCGGCCGGTCGGTGACATCGATGTAGACCTCGACCTCAGTGTTCTCCGGCGCGTTCCACGAGGCGATCCACCGCCCCGCGACCGGCACCAGCACGACGAAGTCATGCCACACGATGACCGGCTCCTCGAGCCCGCGCCGCAGCGGCGTCCCCGCCCGGCTCCCGTACCACCAGCCGAATTCGTCGTTTCCCAAGGCCTCGGCCGGAAAACGCCAATGCCCCTTACCGCCCCATTTCGTGTAACGCATATCTACCACCATGGAACCCCCGAAAAATGTGGTTCTACTGACGCTTGTGTGGGTGGTTTCTGGGCGTCTGGGTGGCGCACGCCGTTGTCCTGTCTAGGTTCTGGCTTGTCGAAGGTCAGAA
>NZ_JBITDW010000028.1:0-118258 GCF_044454685.1 Actinoplanes sp. NPDC051513 | reverse complement strand
GAAGTGGACACGGACACCAGGATCTCCGATCCCCACCCTCAGGTCATCACCCCACACTCACACGGGGTGTCTCACACGATCTTGACCGAGAGGGCTCCGCGTCGCTGCGCATCCACACCGTGGCATCCACCGCGAAGTCCGGCTGCTAACGGTCCGGCCGCCTAGCCGCAAGGACATCACGCAGCATGCTCGTATCGATCCGGCCCGACGCCACCGCGGCATAGGCCGCGCCATGCCCGCGCCGCGCGCCTGGCGCCAAACTCACATACGCGACCCCGCCGATCGTGACCAGCGTACACAACCCGTCGACCAGATCGAACAACGCAGCCGCCCGCGCGGTGAAACAGTCGTACACCTCGCCCCGGAACCGGCGAAGTTCACCCTGGTCAGACCGCCCGCCCTGCGCGACACTACGAACAACGGCCACCTAGACCTCCCGAGAAGATCGCCTCTCCTCACAGTGATCAGGTGGCCGTTCCATGCCAGTCCCTCAACAGAGCGACTGAACCCAGCTCACACGTTAAACGCGAAGCTTAGTGAGTGTTTGAGAGTGGTGTCGCACGGCGTGTCCCTGCCACCGGAGGAGATGGCGTGAAGCTGGCCGAGTGGAGCGTGAGCGGCGGTATCCGTCAGACTTGACCGACGGGCAGTGGGAACTGGTGGAGCCGACGCTCCCGCCGATCAAGTCGCCGGGGCGGATCCCGAAGCATCCCCGTCGGGTGATCGTGGACGCGTTCTTGTGTGTGGTGCGTAGCGGCTGCTCATGGCGTCAGCTGCCAGCCGACTTTCCGCCCTGGCAGACTGTGTACTGGCAGTTCCAGCAATGGGAAAGACGCCGGGTCACCGAACGGATCCTGGAAGGGCTGCGAGAACAGGTCCGGATCGCCGAAGGCCGTGAACCCGAGCCATCGGCCGGCGTCCTGGATTCGCAGTCGTTCAAAGCAGCCGACACCGTCGGGCGCGACAATCGCGGCTACGACGCAGGGCAGAGAGTCAACGGCCGCAAAGGGTTCGTCACCGACACCCTCGGCCTGCTCGTCGTGGCGTGTGTGATGCCGGCGTCGTGGCAGGACCGCGAGGGCGCCAAGGCAACGCTGCTCAGTACCTACCTGGGCAGCCCGATCCGGCACGTGTTCGCCGACCTGGGCTTCGGGAAGCTGGTCGACTGGTCCGCCGAGATCCTCAAGACCACCCTGGAGATCGTTCGTACGCCCGCCGACCAGCAAGGTTTCGTGGTGCACCCGAAACGGTGGGTGGTGGAACGCAGCTTCGCCTGGCTCACCGCGCACCGCCGCCTGGCCCGTGACTGTGAGCGTGATCCCACGGTCTCCGAAGCGTTTATCCGGTGGGTCGCGATCAATACGACGGTCCGTGGCCTCCATCAGGGCCGGCCCACCGCCCGACAGGCCCGCCGCACGTTCAACACGTCCGAATCACAGCCCTCTCCAGCGCTACTCAGTGCTGGTGCCGGGTACGTCAGCGGGGTCGTCACCCCACCGCCAGGACCGTCCGGGAGCTGATCATGATCACCGTGTCCCTGCGCCGTTTCGCGACGATGTTCGTTGAGGTCGCTGACACCCACAGCCCTGAATTCGACGTCGTCGAGTTCCTGCAGATGCTCGCCGATCACGTCGCCGAGCTCGTTCCGGACGCCACCGCCGGAACGCTGCTGGCCGACCCGCAAGGCCGCCTGCACTACACGGCTGCCTCTGACGAGACCACCAAGCTTTTGGAGCTGTTGCAGCTGGAGAAGCAGGACGGCCCGTGTGTGGACGCGTTCCACCGCCGCCAACCGGTGATCAACACCGACCTGCTGAGCGCGGCAGACCGCTGGCCACACTTCGCACGTCACGCCCGCGCCGCGGGGTTCCGCCGCGTGCACGCTGTCCCGCTACAGTTACGCGAGCACGCCATCGGCGCGCTGGGCGTATTCAGCACCACCACTGGCGACTTCGACGACACTGATCTACACCTCGTACGGTCGCTCGCTGACGTCGCCACCAGCAGCCTGCTGTACCGCCGATCGATCAAACACGCTGAAGACCTCTCCCGACAGCTGCAGACCGCGCTGGACAGCCGCATCCTCATCGAACAGGCCAAAGGAGCGATCGCCCAGGCCCACAACATCAGCGCCGACCAGGCCTTCATCCTGCTGCGAGCCTACGCACGACGCACTAACCAACGACTCAAAGACGTCGCCGGTGAAGCTGTCACCGACCTGAACGCCCTGCCCGGACTCACCTCTGACGGCGAACCCACATAGCGGCGGCTCGACGGACAGCACCTTCAACACGTCCGGATAACAGCCCTCTCAAACACTCACTTAGCTTAGGCCCGAGCACGAGTCGTCTGACCGGCTCGGTCTGCTGCGGGTCGGCGGCGGTCAGGCAGCCGGGCGGTGGATGCGCAGGTCGCCGTGGCGGGCCAGTCCCGACGGCAGGTCGGTCGGTCGCGCAGCGTGGCGTCCAGGAAAGCGGCGGTGGTCTGCGTCGTCACGCGGATGGTCTTCGTCCGGCCCAGTGAGCCCGCGACCTACGGCACGGGCGGCAGGAACAGTGGCGCGTCCGTGAAGGTGAGGTGGGCGCTGCCGGGGACTGTCAGCCGATAGCTGGTTGCGGCTCCCCGGTCCAGCACGCTCGTCGGGAGTGTCAGGTAGGCGGCGCCGGCCTCGCCCGTGACGTCGTGGGTGAGGGCGAGGACCGGCTGCCGCACCGATCCCTGGCCGGGGTTGAGACCACCGTCCAGGTTGATCACCGCGGTGATGCGGCGGTCCTTTCGACGGCGCGCATCGCGGCCGCGCCGCCGATCGAGTGGCCGGGGGCGGCGACCCGCTCGGTGTCCGCCCGGCCAGCGGACCGCTGCCCGGGTCGGCCAGCCGGCTCAGGACGAAGCGGAGGTGCAGCGTCTAGCCGACGGCGTGCGAGTGCCAATTCGTACGGGCGCCCGGGGTGAACCGCACGAGCGCGACGGTCATCCGCGACGGGCCGGTGCTGCTGTAGATCGGAGTCATGTACACGTCGCCGGTGAACGCCTGCGCGGGCGTCTTGACGGTCGGGCGGACAGGCAGAAGTTCCATGCTTCCAGCAAACCCCTTGCCGGCCGCCGATGGGAGGGTCTGCTGATGGAGGTACCGACAGAGCACCCTCGTGTACTGGTCATCCGTTCCTGCCGAGCGGCACGGTGCGCGGGTCTTGGGGAAGTTCGGCGGATAACCGCTGGTCAACCGGTCCGTACGGATATTTTGTCAGCAGCTTTCCTCTCCGAATCCGCCCGGGAAATGGTCTGATGATGCGCGGCAGAATGCGAACAGCGTCGGCGCTTGCCGTCGGATTCCTGCTCTCGGCGACGATCGCCGCGGGAATGATGGGTACCGCCCAGGCGGCTGAGGCCGCCGAGGCCATCACGGTCACCCCCAGCTCGGGGCCGGCCGGCACGCCCGTGGTGATCAGCGGTTCCGGCTGGGAAGCCGGCTTGCCGCTTCACGTGGTGTGGAACTGCGGGTGGTCCACCACCGACCGGCGTGCGGTAGCCGACGTCACGACCAGCCCCGACGGCGACTGGTCCGTCCCGGCGGTCGTTCCCGGCGACTGCGTGACACAGGAAACGCAGGTTTTCGCCGAGGCGTACGGCGGCCCGCACGGATCGCCGGAGGGCGTCTTCACCCTGAGCCCGCAGAGCCCCGAGAGCCCGGCAACTACGCCGCTCCCGTGCGAGAGCGAGCCACGGATCTACTGGAGCCAGACGGCCGGTCCCCAAGGAACGCACTTCACCCTCGACGGCTCCGGATGGGCCGGCGGCGGAACAGTCACCATCGCTCTGCCGTACGGCTCGGCGGGACTCTTCGGTGCCTCGACCCTGAACCCCGCGGTCGACTCGCTCGGCAATTGGCGCGTGGAAATGTACGACCAGCATTCCCCGCCCGGTGACTACGAGATCTCCTTCGAAGAGGAGCTCTGCGGCCTTCAGGTAGGAGGCACCTTCCGGGTCACCGTCACCGAGGAGCAACTCCGGGAACTGCTGTCGGGCATCTGGGATGTGGTCTCCGTCGGCAACACCGCCTGCGATGTCACCGATTGCAATACGCGGTGGTCGAGCTCCGGGGCGAGCAAGGCGATCACCTACCTCGAGCGGGCCAGGACGATCTATTCACTGGCCAATGCCACGGCCCTCGCGGTCCGGGTCGGCAAGGACCTGGACGAGTTGAACGCGGCCTTGGAGGCAGCGGACGAGGACAAGCACGACCCCAAGGTGGTCGCCGCGGCCCGCAAGACCCTGGCCGACACGAAAGATCTCCATCGTTCGCTTCTCGACACCATACCGGGGCTTGGCCTGTTGTGGCCGGTCCCGGAGTAACGGAACACGCGGGAAGCCGCTGCGTGACGTGGTTCCGCCAGACCTATGTTCTGATGTCGCCCCGGTTGAGCAGGGCACTGGGTGAAGGCGTCGGAACGCGGGCACGACCGTCAGTAGCGCGAGGGGCGGACGGTCGGTCGAGGCTCGTCTACGAGCGGCCGCCGTCCCCTCTTGACTGGGCTTACTCGGGGGCGCAGATCTCCTCGAGGCACTTACGCAGGGAGTCGATGTCGAAGCCCTGCTCGCGCCAGCGCTCCTGCAGCTCTTTCGAGATGGCGCCCTTCCCCAGCGCACAGCGCAGCAACCGGCACAGGTCCCCGCCACCGTCGTGCCCTGACCCCCCTGTGGGGTCGGGGTCGGGCCGGTCGCCTCCCGGCCACACCGCCGCGGTCAGTACGGCCTCGCGGGTGAACGGCACGCCGCGGAACGTCCCTCCCTGGGCGCGGACGGTGATCCGGTAGACCCCGGCAACGATCGCGGGGAGCATGAGGTCGAAGCTGCCGCCAGGAGTTTCCGCCATGGCGAGGGTGGTCTGCAGGCCGTCGGGGTAGACGACGTCCGCCGCCACGCGGGCCCGGCCCTCGATGGGGACACCATACTCACTCAGGACCGCTCGCAACTGCAGCATCGAGCCCGGCGTGAAGCCGCTCTGTGTCAGGCCGGTCCGCATCCGCAGGTTGCTGAGTGCATGCACGCTGACGCAGTACGCCGCGCCGTTGGCGCGAAGGTCCCGGATCCTGGGGTCGTCCGAATCTTGGGAAGTCCACTTCTTGTAGGCACGCTTGTCGATCTCCAGGACGGCGTACCACGTGCCCCCGTGCGCCGGACCCGCCGGAGCCGGCACCGGCAAGCTCAGTCCCACGGTCGTCACCTCGGCGGCCCGTTCGAACTGGGCTCGCGGGACGCCGCTCGAGGCGTCGAGGACGTCACCGGCCGGCGTCTCGACGGCCACCCGCAGGACGGGCAGCGATGTCAGCACGATGACGCGAGCGTTGATGTCCGCCTCGGTGACGCTGAACGGGATTCGCACCTTCGCGCCCGGTAGCACGTGGCCGACCGGGTCGACGACGATGTCGTTGCGGCTGACCCCGGCCAGGATCTGGAGGAAGAACTTCCGGACCCGGAACTGGTCGTCCAGGCTCGACGACAGTACTCCCGAGAGCAGAAGCGCGCCGCCTGTCGAACCCGCCAGCTGCGTCAGCGCTGCAGTGTTGACCTGCGTCTCGTTCCCGAGGCCCACCGCGTAGGTCCGGTTGTCGATGGAGGACGCAACGGCCGCGATCGACTGAGGCCGGTTCTCGATCCCGTCGGTGAACACAACGATCGCCTTGTCCGTGTAAGCCTGTGCTGGCAGCGCGGACAGCTCGGACCGGGCCATCGCCAAGCCGTCGCCGACCGAGGTCGCCCCGTGGGCCCCATGCGCCGCGATCTGGGTGAGGGCCTGCCCGCGCACGGGGTCACCGAAGCCGTTGCTGGTGACCTTGGAGATGGCCAGGCCCCCGTACGTCGGGTCGTTCGGTGGGTAGGCATCGTCGTCAAACCGGATCAGCCCGATGCCGTTGTCCTTCTGGATCAGGTTCGCGAACAATGCTGCCGCGTCTTTGAGCACGTCGAGCCGCCTGGCCCCGCTGGTACCGGCCGGGTCCGACATCGAGCCGGACTGGTCGAGGGCCAGCTCGACGGCGACGGTCGGCCGCGGAATCGTGGTGGCCACGAGCTCGAGGTCGAAGGCCTGGTTCCCGACGGTCACCGTCGTGTTCACGGGCCCAAGCGACTGCGGCGCCGTACCGACGGCACCGGCCGTGAACTCGAACCAGATGCGCACCTCGCGGTACTGGGTGGGTCCGGCCTTGGAGAGAACCTGCGGGGTGGAGACCCCGAACGGGGCAGCCGGCGCCGGCCCGGTCACCTGCAGGTCGACGTCGACGCACGTGCGGATCCGGAAGGTCGCCGATCGCCAAGTGGTCTCGAGCTCCGGGACGTCGGTGAACACGACCTGGTAGCGGGAGGTGGCAGCGTTCAAGTGGTTCTCCGCCTCGACGACCTGGAAATCACTGCCGTTGGTGTCGTAGCAGGGCGGCGAGACCACGGACAGATCGAGGTAGTTGATGACCGCACGCTTCGTCGGGTCCGACGCCCACGGCTCCAGCCCCGTACCGCCCGCCCACGGCTCGACGCGCTCGGTGATCAGGGCGTTGAGCTGCCCCGCATTCAATCCGGCGTACGCCGTGGCGGACGCGAGGCGCTCGGGATGCGCCGGGTCCGTCTGCCACTTCGCCCAGAGCCTGTCCAGGTTCGAGTGCAGGAGGAACACGAACGGGTCGTGGAATGAGTAATGCGGGTTGCTGATGGTTCCGCCGATATAGCTGTGCGCGACGTTGTCGTGCGCGGCCTTCAGCGCCGCGCCGAAGGTCGCGAAGTCCGAGTTGTTCGAGATTGCCGCGTCCGAGGTGATCGCGGGCGTCCCGTCCGGGTTCGCGGCGACCGACCCGGCGTCTCGCCAGATCTTGGTGTGCCCGTTGCCGGTCTCGGCGTCTTCGGTCGATTCGAAGTCGTTGAGCAGGTGACTTACGTTCCCGGAGGCGTTGTCCATGAATTGAGGCGTGAACAGCGCTGCTCGTGGGCCCGAGGCCACACGCGGGTCGGTGGTCCAGTCCCAGTAATGCAGCGACAGCTCAGGGTCTACCTCGCGCAACAGCGCCTCGAGGCGGTTGACGATCACCCGGTGCCACGGGATGAAGCCCGGACCCCCGTGGACGTCGACACCGTTGAAGTGGGCGTTCTTGTGGATCTGCTCCTGCTTGTCCCAGTACGAAACCCCGTCCGGGAAAAACTTGGAGGTGTCCAGCGTGCGGATCGCCTCGATGAAGCGGTCCCGCTCGAGGGCACTGACCGTGCCGATGTTGCGTCGAATGCCATCTCCCAGAGCCATGGTGCACCACTCCTCCTGGTGGGCCACCCACGCAGTGCCCCGATGGTGTACAGAGGGCCCTAGGCTGCAGGTGATACGGCCAGTCGTAGATCCTGTCGGGGATGGCAGTACCTACTCCGCCTCTGATCTTGAATGGCATCGCATCGCGCGTGGTCAGTCTGAGGGTCGCGGGCTTTTTCGTCGCTGTCAGAGCGCCGGGATGTCGGAGGCGGCGGCGCGGGCACGACGGCGCCGCGCCCGCGCCAGTAGGGCGAAGGCGGTGGAGCCGATCAGGGCGATGCCACCGGCTGCCACGGCCCAGGCAGTGCGGCTGGCATTGGCCGTGAAGCCGGCGTCCTCGATCTTCGGTAGTACGGCGGCCGTGAGGCTCGGGGTCGGATCCGTCTGCGGTGCTGCGAGCATCGCCGCGGGTTCGCTTGTGCTCGCGGTCGTTGTCCCGGCCCGGCTCGGCGCCGGTGAAGCGGTTCGCCGCGCGGCCGGCGCCCGACCCGTACTCGCCGACGTGGAGCGGGCCGTGGCCGGGGTTCGGTTGGTGCTGGGCTTGGTAGCCGGTGTGGCGGTTCCCAGGATGGAGACGTGGAAGGACAGGTCCACGTCATCGGTGCCGCCCTTGCGGTCCAGCGCCTCGTAGAAGCTGAAGCCGGCCATCTCCCAGTCGGGGTGTGGCAGCGTTTTGACGATCTTGTAGTGCAGGACGACCGTCTGGGACTTGCCAACCGCCAGCGGTCCCGGACTGGAGCAGTACTGCCCGCCGTCCGGGTCCGGCCGGCAGCCGGTGCCACTGGCGAATTTGGTGCCCACCTGGGTCTGCACACCGGTCAGCGCCCATTCCGGCTCGACGGCCGGGCCGTGGTTGGTGATCGTTACCCGGATGCTGACCGTGTCACCGACGTGCCCCTTGGCGTCCGTCGTGGACACCGACAGGTGCGTTGAACCTTCGACGGCGCGGGCCGAGGCCGGAAGCGGCGCCGAGACGAGCAACCCCGCGGCCGCGGCCATCAGCCCGAACGACGCCCACATGCCCAGCACCTTCCGCCAGCCCGTCCCATCGACGGGAGAGCTTACCGATCGATCGATCGATTCGGACACCACCCCGGTTTGGGCAAATCCACCCGGTCAATCTTCCCGTGGAGGTTCAGCGACACGGCCGGACACCGGCTGCGGTTCCTCTACGCCGGCCGCGGTGTAGCGATCACCGATACGGCGGGGCGCGCCGAATGTGACACACAGCTCAGAATTGGCGTTCATGACTTATTCGTGAGGCTGCGTTTTGGCGGTGGCGGATCAGTTGGGCCAAGTGGGCAAGGGTGAGTGTTTAGTCCCCAGTTGATCGTTGCCTTGGCGCGGGATATTCGGATGCTAAGCGATCTGAAGTGACGTACATGCCGGTCGGCGCTATTCGGCCGAAAGGGGCACCCGGCGCGAAATCGGCCGTCCTCTGAGGACGTTTACAGGAAATGCACAGGCTCTTTAAGCGGCCTGATCATGGCCGGCCTGCTCGGGGCGGTGTACGCCCTCACCGGCGCCCGCCGCGGTGGGCTGCTGCTTCTGCTGGCGAGCTTCGCGGTCGGCGCCTTCGTCAAGTATTCGCAGTTCGTCCTCCTCGCCGCCGCCTTGACCGGCGTCCTGACGATCCTGCTGCTGGTGCGATGGCGTCGCGGGAGCCGGGAGGTGGGCGATCTCGTCGTGACGATCGGCGCCACGCTCGGCGCGGCCGCGGCGATGTTCCTGCTGTCGAAGCTGCTGGGCTGGCCGGGCGGCACCGAGTCGATGCAGGACCTGCTCACCGGGCACTTCCTCAGGCCGGATGTCGCCGACCCGGTCGGCGGCTGGCTGCACACCAACGGCACGTTCTGGCAGCTCTGGCTCGCCGAGCAGCTGCAGGAGCCGTTCCTGCTGACCGCGTGGGCGGCGGGAGCGTGGGGCGTGTTCCGTTTGAACAAGACCGCGGGGTACGTCGTGTTCGCCGCCCTGCTCGCCGGCCTCGCGAACCAGGTCGGCCACCCGAACGTCAGCCAGGGCGACCGGATCTACATCGCCGCCTGGCTGCTGGCGGTCTACGGAGTGCCGCTGCTGCTGCAGACCTTCCTCACCCGGCAGCAGTCCCCGGCCATGGGGATCCGTGCCCAGGCGGGCCCCCCGTCGGAAGAAGGTGTCGCGGACCCCAGCGAAGCTCGGCACCCATTCGGCCTAGCTCGGTGAACACCCCTATGGCGGGCGCCGTCTCGGCGCCCGCCATACGTCGTGCCCTTTCGTCAGCGAAGCCGGCGCAGCGGCAGCCGGCTCGCCGAGGCCGCGCTGCACTGGGCGGCCAACGGCCTGGGCCTGTTGCTGGCCGCGGCCCTTGCCACCACAAGCCTCGCCTGACCGGCGCCTACCGGGTCTGGCCGCGCACCACGAGGGCCCAGCAGAGGAAGCCGAATGCGGCGGTGCTGGCGATCGTGCGGACCAGGTTCCAGGCGGACCAGCGCGCCTCGTGGAAACGCTCACGAACCGCCGCCAGGTCGGTGATCCGGTCGGGGTCGCCGGCGGCCTTGAGCGCGTCGTTGAGCGGCACGTTGATCGCCAGGGTGATGATGACCACCGCCAGATACAGGACAAACGCGGCGATGATCCACGGCTTGCCCGGGTTGAGGAACGCCGCGGCGGCCGTCAACAGCAGCGCCCCGAAGAAGCTGGTCATGAACCAGGGATTTATGATCGCCCGGTCCATGGCCTGGAACGCCCCGACGAACGTGCGGTCGTCGGTGTCCGCCAAGCCCCGCATGATGGTGTGCTGGTAGAGACCGAACACCCCGGCCGCCAGCCCCATGGTCATGGTTGCCGCTATGAGCGTCGTCACCCGCACTACGAACATGTCGCCTCACAGTCCTGGTCGGAACAACCTCGTACGACCAGTCAACCGGTGCGACTCCCGTCGGGCCATCGTTGAGGATCTACGCCGCATGCGCGAGGATCTCACGCGCAGTCCAGCCGTTCGTGACCGCCGGCCGGCGGTTGTCGTGCTGCCCACTGTGCGCGGGGCGTTGTCTGCAACGGGGCGGGGTTTGAGTAACGTGACCGGGGCCGGATCGCTGGAGGGAATCGCTATGAACGATGAGGAACTGGCCAAGAACGTTGCCGCCGAGCTGTCCGAGGATCCCAAGGTGGACAGCACGCTGATCGACGTGCGGGCCGATGGCGGCGAGGTTCTGCTGCGCGGGACGGTCGGTAGCTTCTGGCAGAAGCGGGAGGCGCAGAAGGCGGCCGAACGCGTCGATGGGGTCACCAACGTCGACAACATCATTGACGTGCGCCTGCTGACCGAGCACCGGCGGGCCGACGCCGAGCTGCGTGCTGACGTGCTGCACGCGCTCAGCCTGAACGGCATGGTGCCGGGCACCGTCGACGCGTCCGTCGACGACGGCACCGTGCTGCTGAGCGGCACCGTCGACTTGGAGCACCAGCGGGAGGAGGCAGTCCGCATCGCGGGTAACGTGCGCGGCGTCGTCAACGTGCAGAACGACATCTTCCTGAACCCGCCCCTCACCGACGAATAACTGGATCCCCGATCGGCGAGGCGTTTGTTGACAGGCACCGCTCCCTCGCGGCGGCCTACAGCCCTCAAGAAGCGCCGACCGCCGCCCGCTCGGCCGGCATCGGCCGTCCCAGATAGAAGCCCTGCCCCAGCGGCACCCCGCACGACGCGAGAGCATCCCGCTGCCGGGCGGTCTCGATCCCCTCGGCGATCACCGTGCACGAATTCTCCCGGGCGAACGAAACCAGCGACTTGATCGCCGCCTGCCGGGCGCCCTCGTCCTCGACCCCGTCCAGCTGGGAGCGGCCGAGCTTGAGGAACGCCGGCTTCAGGGCCTCCATCCGGGCGAGGCTGTCGTAGCCCGCGCCGGCGTCGTCGACCGCGATCCGGACGCCCACGGGAATGTCCGGGATGTCGGCGGCGTCGCTGATCTCCAGCACCAGCGGCCGGTCGCTCTCGGCCAGCAGGGGCGCCAGCTCGCGAGGCCGCCGCAGCAGGTCGCCCGAGACGTTGACCGACAGCCACGTCCCCTCGGGCAGCGAGTGCGCCGACGCCAGGGCCGCACGGATCAGCGCCACATCGAGGTCGATCTGCACGCCCTGGGCCTGCGCGGCGCGAAGACCCTCCTGCGGGCTGCTGCCGTCGGCGAAGCGGGTCAGCGCCTCGTACCCGACCACCTCGCCGGTGGACAGCTCGAAGATCGGCTGGAACACCGTGAAGAAGGTGAACTCCTCGAACGAGGAGGACAGCGGCGAGGAGAGCGGCGACGTCCGGCCGGCCCGGGCCTCGGCGTGCGTCGAGCGCACCGCGACCAGCCCGGAGGAGCCGCCCGAGTCCGACCGGTAGTGCAGCACCGAGGCCCAGTCGCCGATCGCCCCGGTCGGCGCGGCCGAGGCCGGTGCCGGGGCGGGCGAGGCGGCGCGCGCCGGGCGCTTGACCGGGCGGTACAGCCAGTTCCGCAGGTGCGTCAGAAGGTCCACGATCGTGTTGCCGACCCCGACAAAAGCCACGATCGCGTACGTCGAGAGCACCAGGTTCAGCCCCGCGAAGACGAGGTTCGCCCACCAGTGCTGCTGAACATCGCGCACGACGGTCCAGGCGCACAGCGCGATCAGCAGCATCGGCAGCACCAGGTACGTGGTGGCGGCCGTCGTCCGGTTGCGCACTTTCGGCGTACGTTTGAAGGCGCTCTTCTCGCCCGTGAGCAGCTGAAGGATCGAGGCGAAGCTCCCCGAGAGATTGACCGGCAGCAAGATCAGGTTGAATCCGTAGATGCGCAGGACGTCGAGCCGCTTGTAGCCCAGGTATCTCAGGTCGGCGCTCATCATCAGGAAGTACGGCACCGAGACCAGCAGCAGGATCGGGTTCAGCAGGTCCGCGTTGAACGGGTAGGCCAGCATCACCACGAGGCACACGGAGCTCCAGAAGATGGAGGCCATGTAGTTCACGCGCAGGAAAAGCTCGCCGAAGCGGTTCTTCTGCCCCTTGGCGCGGCGCGCGCGGAACTGGTCCTTGAGCCGGCTGAGGATGAGCAGGCCGCCGTTGGCCCAGCGCTGCCGCTGGATGCAGAGCGAGCCGAAGTCGGGCGGGGTGGCGCTGTAGGCCATCCGCTCCGGGTAGTTGAACAGCGTCCAGCCGTGCACCCCGAGGTCGATCGTCGACTCGGTGTCCTCGATGACGGTGCGGTCCTGGATGTAGCGGCGGATCTCCCAGTCGCCCTCGTACGAGACCTCGCAGATGTCGTCGAGGGCCTTCTTGCGCAGCACCGCGTTGGCGCCGACCCAGAACGTCGCATCGTAGTGGGTCATGCCCTGGTGCACGATGTGCTGGATGTCGGTGGTGGCGCCGGAGATGCGCTCGATGCGGGTGGCCGAGCCGGGGAACGCGCTGTACGGCGTCTGCGCGACCGCGTCCTGGGCGTGCGCGCCCTGCTCGAGCAGGTGCACGAGGCGCAGCGCGTACTCGGGGAGCAGCACGCTGTCGGCGTCGAGGGTCAGCACGTAGTCCGGGTCCGGGATGCTGAGATCGCCGCGGCCCGGGCCGGCCGGCACGAGAGCGACGCCGAGCGGCGTGCCGACCTCGTGGTAGGTGCCACCCATGAGGCCGATGTAGCTGTTGAGGTTCATCGCCTTGTTCGGCTCGCTGGAGAGCGAGACGTACCGCTTGCGCTCGAAGCTCGTCATCGAGACGTCGAAGATCGCGAGCAGGCGGCGGTGGAGCTGGACGAGCCGCTCCTTGGGCAGGGCGGCCGACTCGCCGGCGCCGCTCTCCAGGGCCTCGGCGATCGTGGCGAGGTCCTCGGCGAGCCGGTTGAGGATGTGCTCGACGAAGAAGACGTCGGTGTGGTCGACCATCTCCTGGCGGCGGCCGAGGCCGTACAGCCAGCCCACCGCGAACCGGTACTCGGCGGCGAGGTCGCGCATGTCGTCCACGGTTGCGGCGCGACCGTCACCATCGGCGACGAACCGACCGTACGCTGCCTGAACGCGCGCGAACGGCGCCGCGAACTCCGCCTCGATCGTGCCGGGCAACGCTCGCGCGGCGAGCAGTTGTTCGCGGGCGGCGCGAGTCCTGGGCTGCTGCGGGTCGTCGATGAGCAGCACCACGCGCAGGCCGGGGTACTCCTGCAGCGCCGCCGACAGCAGCGTGGTCCGGATGACCCGCTCGTCCTCCTGGTACGACGGCACCAGCACCGTCATCGACGGCATCTGGCCGGCAAGGAGGTTGTCCAGCGCGATCCGCGGCGCCCGGTGGTGCGCCCGGCTGCGGTAGAAGAAGCCGATCCGGGTGATCAGGTACGCCGTCGCCGAGGCCGCGAGGGCGGTCACCACGACCATGTACACGATCGCCTCGACCGCGAGCCGCGCGGTGCCGGCGTGACCGGCGATGAACTGCTCGATCACCGTGTAGATGATGTAGCAGGCCCAGACCGCGATGGTGAGCACGATCGCGAGGCGGCCGCGCGCGATGCGTCCCTCGGAGACCGGCGGCGCCACCAGGGGGTGCGGGGCCGAGCGGCGGTCGGCGCCCCACTGGCGCCGGGCGTCCGGCGTGGGCTGGCCCGGTTGGCGCTGGTCCGGTTTGCGCGGCATATGAGTCCATCGGCGGGAACATCACCCTTCTGAACGTTTTCTTCATTGCGCGGCGAGATTGCCGATCGGGTAGCTATGCCGATCGAATCCGCCACGCTCCAGGCCGACCCGCTCGCCGACCCGGACTGGCAGGAGCCGGAGGCGCCGGTCGAGCGCTTGTCGTGGCTGCGGCTCGGCGTCCTGATCCTCGTGCTGGCCGGCCTCGGCGCCGGCGGCACCGCCGCGGTGCTGCATCTGCGGAACACGGCCGGCCCGACCGCGAAGTCATGGGCGGTCCCGTACGTCGACGTCACGCTGACCCCGGCGTTCGACTTCCAGGACCCGAGTGCCAACCCGGCCAACGACGTGGCCCTCGGCTTCGTCGTCGCCGACCCCCAGGACGGCTGCACGCCCAGCTGGGGCGGCTACTACACCGCCGACGAGGCCGCCGGCTCCCTCGAGCTGGACCGGCGGATCAGCCAGCTGCGCTCGGCCGGCGGCGACGTCATGCTCGGCGTCGGCGGGCTCAGCAACACCGAGCTGGCGGTCGCCTGCGCCGACCAGGCGAAGCTGACCGCCGCCTACCGGCAGTTGATCAAGCGGTACGACGTCGACACGATCGACCTGGACATCGAGGGCACGGCCGTCGCCGACACCGCGTCGCTGCAGCGCCGGGCCGCCGCGCTCGCGACGCTTCAGGCCGAGGGGACGCTGGACGTCTGGCTGACCCTGCCGGTGACGCCGGACGGGCTCACCGCCGACGGGCTCGCCGCGGTGCGGACGACGCTCGAGGGCGGCGTCTCGCTGCGCGGCGTGAACGTGATGACCATGGACTTCAACACCGGCGCCACGTCGCCGGACATGCTCGACCTGGCCACCAGCGCGCTGAACGCCACCCACAAGCAGTTGTCCGACCTCTACCTGCGGCTCGGCGTGAAGCTGACCTCCCCGCAGGTGTGGTCGCGGATCGGCGCCACCCCGATGATCGGCCAGAACGACGTCGACGCCGAGCGGTTCACCGTCGCCGACGCGCAGGGCCTCGCCCAGTTCGCGGTCGACAACGGCCTCGGCCGGGTCTCGATGTGGTCGTTGAACCGGGACGCTCCATGCAAGGGCACCTTCACCAACGTGGTCGTGCACTCGAACACGTGCAGCGGCGTCACGCAGGACTCGCTCGCCTTCTCGAAGACCTTCGCCGACCTGCCCGGCAGCGTGGTGGGCGCGTCGGGCCGGGACTCGGTCGCGATCCCCGACGCCTCGCCGAGCGTCGACGACCCGGCGAAGAGCCCGTACCCGATCTGGCGTCTCACGGCCCAGTACGTGACCGGCTACAAGGTCGTCTGGCACGGCGTGGTCTACGAGGCCAAATGGGCGAGCTCGGGCGTGGACCCGTCCGCCGCCGGCGACGCCTCGACGCCGAACCCGTGGGCGGTGATCGGCCCGGTGACCTCGACCGACGCCGCGCCCAAGCCGACGCCGACGGTGACCGGCGTGACCGCCCAGTGGAACACGACGACCATGTACGTGCGCGGCGACAAGGTTCTGTTCGGCGGGCTGCCCTACCAGGCGCGCTGGTCGACGAAGGGCGACGTTCCCTCGACCGAGTACCCGGTCGACCCGGACGACCCGTGGCAGCCGCTGTTCACCGTCCCCGGCGAACCGGTGTGATGAGGGCATGACATCCGTGGCACTTGGTGACGGGTACTGGATGGCCGAGGGCCCGCCCGCCGTCGACGACTACCTGAGCCTGCGCGGGCGCGCCGGCCTCAGCCCCCGCCGCCGGGACCAGGCCGAGGCGGCCGTGCGCGGCTCGTGGTGCGGCGTGCACGTCATCCACGAGGAGACCGACACGGTGGTGGCGATGGGCCGGGTGATCGGCGACGGCGGCTGGTACTTCCACATCGTCGACATGGCCGTGCTGCCCGAGCATCAGCGGCGCGGCCTCGGCAACGCCGTGCTGACCGCCCTGCTGGAGAGGATCAGGGCCGGCGCGCCGCCCGGCGCCTACGTCAGCCTGATCGCCGACGAGCCGGGGCGCCCGCTCTACCGCCGGCACGGCTTCGAGGACACAGCGCCGGCGTCGATCGGTATGGCCCGCCTGCTTGAGAAGGGCGGCGCGGGCCATCGCCGGGGATGGCCCGCGCCGAGGTCTCAGGGGCGCCGGTAGGACCGGATCGAGGGCAGCGCCCGTCCGGTGAAGTCGAACTGGGTGAGGTTGTCGTTGGAGGCCTCGGCGCCCGGCTGCCAGCCGACGCCGGGGATCCACTCGGGCTCCCAGGCCATGAAGCCCAGGCCCTTTCCGCCCGGCACCTGCGCGAGCACCCCGCGCAGCGCCTCGTAGAACGCGGCCTGTCCCTGCGGCGTCGCCGGGAAGCGGTCCACGTCCGGCAGGTACGCGTCGGGGCCGACGATGTTGCCGCGGCCGTCGCCGTCCTCGAACGTCCACGGGTAGGACACCTCGGCCAGCAGGATCGGCTTGCCGTAGCGGCCGGCCGAGTCGACGAGGTTGGCCTGCAGCTCGGCCATCGAGCCGTGCCACATCGGGTAGTACGACTGGCCGATGATGTCGTACGGCACGTCGTATTTCGCGATGTTGTCGAAGAACCACTGGGTGTCGCCCATCCGGCCGCCCTTGTCGATGTGCAGCATCGTCTTGAGGCGGTGGCCGCCGCAGCCCTCGAGCGCGCCCTCGGTGCCGGCCTTGAGCAGGTCGGTGAAGGCCTCCCACTGCTGGGTGCCGTCCGGCAGGTAGAGCTGGCCGACCGGCCACAGGATTCCGTTGGTCACCTCGTTGCCGATCTGGATGAGGTCGACCGGCGTGCCCTGGGCGGCGAAATCCCGTACGAGAGAACGGGTGTAGTTTTTGATCTTGGCCGTGAGACCGGCCAGATCGGTGGGCCAGCTCGCGGGGATGGGCTGCTTTCCGGGGTCGGCCCAGAAGTCGCAGTAGTGCGGGTCGAGCAGGATCTTCATGCCCGCCTTCTTGGCCCGCTTGGCCAGGGCCAGCGCGCGGGCCTTGTCGCTGTAACCGGCCGGCGGGTCGATCCAGACGCGCAGGCGCATGTAGTTGGCGCCCTCGTGGGCGAGGATCTGCTCGGCGGGGCGCACCCGCCCGGCGAGGTCGCGGTAGCGGACGCCGGCCTCCTCCAGCTGCGGGAGGAAGGAGAGGTCGGCGCCTCGGATGCTGAGGGTGGTCTTTGCTTTCTGCGCCGCGTGGGCCTGGGAGGGGACCAGCGTGGCCAGGGCGATTCCGCCGGCCCCGGCGAGGAAACCGCGGCGGCTGAGTGAGGACGGCATCGATGACCTCCATGTTCCAATGGAGACTGTGAGCGCTCACGGTGCTCCGCCGTAGGCGCGATGTCAAGGGCGCGTTATCGTGCAGACGTTCCAGAAACCGGAGGGACACAGAAGCGATGCCGGACGATGCGCCCGCCCACCCGAAATCGCGCGGCGCCGCCCGCCGGGCCCAGCGTCGCGGACCCACCATGGAGGACGTGGCGACGCTGGCCGGGGTGTCGCGCGGCACCGTCTCGCGGGTGCTCAACGGGGCCAACCATGTGAGCTTGGCATCGCTGGAGGCGGTCCGCGAAGCGATGCGCCAGACCGGGTACGTGGTGAACCAGAGCGCCCGCAGCCTGGTGACCCGCCGCTCGGGGGCGGTCGCGTTCGTGCTCTCCGAGCCGTCCGACCGTCTCTTCGAGGACCCGGTGCTCGGCGCGTTGCTGCGGCATTGCACCCAGCTGCTGGGCGCGCAGGGCCGCAGCCTGATGCTGTTGCTGGCCGGAACCCCCGAGGAGCGGGAACGCGTCCTGGTCTTCGCCCGCGCGGGCCACGTCGACGGGGTGCTGCTGGTGTCCATGCACGACGGGGATCCGCTCGCCGCCGACCTCGTCGGCACCGGCGTCCCGGTGGTCGTGTGCGGCCGGCCGCCGCTGGACGGCCCCGCGATGCCCTATGTCGCGGCCGACGACCGCGGCGGCGCGCGCCTGATGACGCAGTATCTGCTGGATCGCGGCGCCCGGCGGATCGCAACGGTGGCCGGCCCGGCCGACACGGCCGGGGGAGTGGAGCGGCTGGCCGGCTTCCGGGACGTGCTCGGCCGGCGGGCAACCGGGCGGGTGGTGGCCCGGTCCGCGGAATACAGCATCGAGGCCGGCCGGAACGCGATGACGCAGCTGCTGTCGTCGTGTCCCGACCTGGACGCGGTCTTCGTGGCCTCCGATCTGCTGGCCGTGGGCGCGTTGCAGGCGCTGTCGGGGGCCGGCCGCCGGGTGCCGGAAGACGTGCTGGTCGGCGGCTTCGACGACTCCACGATCGCGTCGGCGACCACGCCGCCGCTCACGACGATCCGTCAGCCGTTGTCGCAGGTGGCGGGCGAGATGGTGGAGGTGCTGCTGCACCTGGTGGCGGGCCGCGCCGCCTCGTCGCGGGTCCTGCCGACCACGCTGGTTCGCCGCGACTCGGCGTGACCACAGCGCTGTGAGCGCTCACAGGGGTTGGTCGACACCGAACAGGCCGGGCAGGCCGCCGCTGTGCAGGAAGACGACCCTCCGACCGGCGCCGGGCGTCGCGGCGAGGCCGGCCATCGCGCGCCCGGTGTAGATCGGATCGAGGAAGAGGCCCTCGGTGCGGGCGGCCAGGCGCAGCGCCGCCCGGACCGGCTCGGTCACCGTGTCGTACCCGGCGCCGATCTGTCCCTGGTCGATCGCCAGCTCGCCGGGGTTGCTCGTCAGCAGCGCCCGGACCGCGGCCTCGGGGTCGGGCGAGGCGCCGGTGTCGAAGCCCAGCACCCGCGCGGCGCCCAACTCGGCGACCAGGCCGGCCATCGTGGCGCCGGAGCCCACCGCGACGACCACCCGGTCGAACTGGGCCTGCGCCTCCAGTTCCCGGGCGCACTCGGCGTAGGCGGCGACGGACGTGGGGGAGGATCCGCCGAACGGGATCAGGAAGGAGCCCGCGTGCCGGGCGGCCTCCTCGGCCGCGACCTCGTCGGCCGGTCGCTCGCCGGCCCACACGATCTCGGCGCCGGCGAGCCGGTCGAGAAGCAGGTTGCCGGCCGGACTCTGCGGCGCGGCCGGACTCTGCGGCGCGGCCGGGTCCTGCGGCGCGTGGCCGGTCAGGACCAGCACGCAGGCCAGCCCGAGGCGGGCCGCGGTGGCCGCGGTGGCCCGGGCATGGTTGGACTGCGGGGCGCCGGTGGTGACCAGAAGCTCGGCGCCGGCGGCGAGCGCCTCCGCGCAGGTGTACCGCAGCTTGCGTGCCTTGTTGCCCCCGCCGCCCAGCCCGATCAGGTCGTCCCGCTTGATCCACAACCGGTCGAGCCCGAGGGCGGCGGCGAGGCGGGGCGCGTCCTCCAGAGGGGTGGGGAAGACGCCCAGATCAAGCGGTTCAACCATGCCGGGACTCTACGGCGTCCAGGCGTCCGCGAAGGGCGCGTCCCACGATCAGCCCTGCGACTCGGCGGTGGCCTGCGTGGTGGCCTCCGCGGCGTTCTTGGGGGCGTCCTCCGCGGCGTCCTTCCGGGCGGCCTCGGCGCGGTCCTCCTCGGCCCGCGCCGACAGCCCCGACTGGGTGCGCAGCGGCAGCTCCGGCAGGAACAGGAAGATCACCAGCCCGGCCGCCAGCACACCGGCCGCGATCAGGAAGATCATGTCCATCGAGGTCGAGAAGCCCACCTTGAACGGGGCCGCCAGCACCGCGTCCACGTGATTGAGGAACGACGTGTCGTTCAGCGCCGACGAGTTCAGCCCGCCCCGCAGCACCGCGATGATCGGCTTGTTGGCCGGGTCGTTCGCGACGGCCGGGTTCGCCAGCGCCTGCTGCAACCCGGGCCCCGCCGTCCGCAGCGCCGACGCGATGTTGGCGCCGACCGTGGAGAACAGCAACGACAGGAACACCGCAGTCCCCGCCGTCGCGCCCATCTGGCGGAAGAAGGTCGCGGACGACGTCGCCACGCCGATCTCCCGGGGCGACATCGCGTTCTGCACGGCCAGCGTGATCGGCTGCAAGATCAAACCAATACCCAGCCCGAGTACGGCCATGAAGGCGCCCGTACGCCAGAAAGGTGTCGCCGCGCCGATCGTGTGCAGCAGCGCGAATCCCGTCGCGGCCAGCACGCTGCCCAGAATCGGGAAGACTTTGTAGCGCCCGGTCCTGCTGATCAGCTGACCGGAGATGATCGAGCCGATCATCAGCCCCGCGGTCAGCGGCAGCAGTTGCAGGCCGGACTCGGTGGGCGTGGCGCCCCGGACGATCTGCAGGTAGAGCGGCAGCACCGCGAGCCCGCCGAACATCCCGACGCCTACCAGGAAGCCGCCGATGGCGGTGAGGCCGAACGTGCGGTTGCGGAAGAATCGCAGCGGGATCAGCGCGTCCTCCTTCATCGCGCGCTCGGCGACGACGAAAAGCAGCAGTCCGAGTACGCCCACCGCGTAGCACCCGATCGCGCGCCCCGAGTCCCAGCCCCAGGCCCGTCCCTGCTCCGCCACGATCAGCAGCGGCACCAGAGCGACGCAGAGGAACAGCGCGCCCCACCAGTCGATCCGGTGTTCCCGCTTCTCCTGGTCGATGTGCAGAACTTTCGCGACGACGATCAGCGCGACGATGCCGATCGGCACGTTCACGAGGAAGACCCAGCGCCAGCCGGTGATGCCGAGGATGGTGTCCGCCCCGGCGAAGAAGCCGCCGATGACGGGGCCGAGCACGCTCGACGTACCGAAAACCGCAAGAAAATATCCCTGGTAGCGGGCCCGTTCCCGGGGCGGCACGATGTCCCCGATGATCGCCAGCGCGAGCGAGAACAGGCCGCCCGCGCCCAGCCCCTGGAACGCGCGGAACGCGGCGAGCTGGTACATCGACATGGCGAACGAGCTGGCCGCCGACCCGACCACGAAAATCGCGATCGCGGCCAGGAAGAACTTCTTCCGGCCGTAGATGTCGGAAAGTTTCCCGTACAGCGGCGTCGAGATCGTCGCGGTGATCAGGTACGCCGTGGTGACCCAGGCCTGCGCGCTGAGCCCGTGCAGGTCGTCGCCGATCGTGCGGATGGCCGACGCGACGATCGTCTGATCGAGGGCCGCGAGGAACAGGCCGAGCATCAGGCCGCCGAGGACCTGTAAGACCTGGCCATGGGTGAGTGGGCTGCCCGGCGATGCGGCCGGGGCGGTGGGTGCGGTGGCGGCGCTCATTCGCATACTCCCTGGGCTTGCTGTAGGCGTGCTCCTACCCAGCGAATGGCGCCCCCAAAGGGTTCAATGGCGCAGCTAACCTGCGACGTCGGTCACGGCTGCCTGGTCGGTCACGGCGCCTCGTGGGTCACGGCGCCTCGTGGGTCACGGCGCCTCGTGGGTCACGGCGCCTCGTGGGTCACGGCGCCTCGTCGGTCACGGCGCCTCGTCGGTCACGGCCGCCTCGTCGGTCACGGCCGCCTCGTATGCGAGCAGGGTGTCGACCACGAGCCGCTGCTGCTCGGCGGAGAGCGACCCGAGCGCCTGCCGCCACGCCCGCGCGAACGGCGACAGCCACTCCGAGATCGCCGGCCGCGCCTGCTCGGTGATGTCGACGATGCGCCGCCGCCGGTCGTCGTCGTCCTCGCGCCGGGCCAGCACACCCTTCCGGCTCAGGTCGCCGATCAGCAGGCTCACCGTCGTCGGCGCGACCTCCAGCCGCGCGGCCAGCTGCGAAACTGTCTGCGGCCCATCGTGCAGAAGCAGCGAAAGCAGCGACAAGTGCCGCGGCGCCAGATCGAACGTGCGCAGCTGCTCGGGCGGCGTGATCCGCTTGGCCCGGCCGACCAGGCGGGGGAACAGCATGATCAGTTCACGCACGGCGTCGTCGGTTGACACTCCGCTGGCACCCCATTAGCTTTGACCTCAAAGGCAATTTGCATTCAAAACCATTTTAGGGGTACGACATGCCGCACCTCACCGTGCACGCAGCGGAGTCCGACCTCACCGGGCGCGAGCCCGAGTTGATCGCCGCGCTGACCGATGCCGTCGTCGCCGTCTACGGCGAATGGGCCCGCGAGATCGCCGTCGTGCTGTTGATCGGCGTGCCGGCCGCACGCTGGGGGGTCGGCGGAAAGGCGGCCTCCTCGCCCGCGCCGCGGGTGACTTTCGGGATTCGAGCGACCGTTTTCGACCGGCCCGACGCCGCCGACGTGCTGTCCCGGCTCGCCGCCGGGGTGACGGACGCGATCGCCGGCGTCGTGGGGGATCAGGTGCGCCCAGGTGTGACGGTCGAGTTCGTCGGAAGCCCGGATGGCCGCACCGGTGTCGGCGGGGTTCTGGTCGCGCACTGACCAGGGGTAGTTGTTCGCGGCGCCGTCCACAGGCGGCGGGCCCGGCATGCGAATGCCCTGCCGGGCCAGGGGCCGGCAGGGCACATGTGGTGTGGGGATGTCAGATCAGCCAGCGGTTCTTCTGCACCAGGGGAAGCTTGGCCCACCAGCGGCCGAGGCCCCACGTGTGGCCCGCGTAGGTGAGCGCCAGCGTGACCGCGCCGATCGCGTAGATCACGTGGTAGTCGATCAGCGGGTTGGACGAGCCCTGGGCGAGCGGCCACTCGGCCAGCCACATCAGGGCCATCATCGCGGTGGCGGCGACGGCGGCGACCCGCAGGCCGATGCCGAGGACCAGGGCGAGGCCGATGCCCAGCATGCCGAGCATGAATCCCCAGTCGGCGACCGGGTTGCCCGCGATGGTGTGGAAGAAGCCCTGCAGCGGGCCGGCTTCGACACTGGCGAGGAAGCCCTTGGTGGGCGATCCGCCGTTGATCCAGGCCTTGGCCGCCGGGGTGGCGTAGCCGAATCCGAAGGTCTTGTCGAGGAAGGCCCACAGGAAGACCAGGCCGGTGGAAACGCGCAGCACGGCGAGTGCCTTGGCCGCGCTGGTGGTCAACATGGCGCCGGGGGCCTCGACCTGCTCGAGGTGGGCCGCGTGGCTCCGGCCGATGATCGTCATAGCTTTCTCCTTCGTCCATTTCTTACATCCCCGACTCTCCTCCGCTTGCCGGCGCGGCAACCGGGCCATTGATCCCGATCGTCCCGGGACCAAAGTCCTCCATCACCTCGGAGGCGTCCCGGCGCGGCGCGGGGTGGCCCGGGGTGCCGTAGCCGAAGCGCACCACGATCTGCGGAGACCCGTTGCGGCCGAGGGCGCGCCGCAGCTGGTCGCGCGCGGCCGGCACCTCGATCGGCTGGCTGATCATGGAGGTGTCCAGGCCGGACGCGGTCGCGGTGAGCAGCACCTTCTGCAGCGCCTGGCCGGCGATGATCTGGTCGACCGGCAGGTCGCCGGGGGAGCCGAGGATGCCGATCAGCGGCTCCGGCTCGTAGTCGCGTGCGGTCGACCGCCGGCGGTCGTTGAAGAGGCGCTGCGGCAGCAGGTCCTGCGGCTCGGCCAGGGGCGCGCCGGCGCTGACCGGGACCGCGTCCCGCCACGCGGCGAGGGCCTCCTGGTACGCCGTGTCGCGGCGCAGCACCCGGTCGGCGCTCTGCGCGATCTCGGCGAACCCGCTCAGCGCGGTCGTTCCCACGAGCAGGTCGAGCCAGGCGCCCTCGTCCCGGGCGGCCTCGATGAGCCGTACCCGCACGTCGGCCGGCACGGGGTCGGGCCAGAACGGCCGGCGATTGCTGTAGCGGCGCGGGATGGCGTCGAAGAGCTCCTGCTCGGCGTAGGTCGTGGGCCGGGAAGGCTTGGCCGAGAGCCGGGCGATCACGCCGGGCGAGGGATGCAGCCGTACGGCGGCCGGACGACCGGCGGCCGCGAGGGCCAGCCGGGCGTTGTAGGTGGCCGCGCCGCAGGCGATGCGCGTCGCCCAGCCGCCGTGGTCGGCCGCCGGCAGGCTGCGCGACGGGTCGGCCAGGATCTCGACGGCGCCATCGCTGAGCCGGAAGAGCCACGGCTGGCTGTTGTGCAGCGACGGCGCCCGGACGCCGGCCGAGGCCGCCCGGTGCAGGTCCGCGACCTCGTAGGCGGCCATGGTCACTCGATTATGGTGATCACGTCGCGCGGGTCGCGGCGCGGCGTCGGCGGCGGGGGCGGGGCGTCGGGCAGGTAGCCGAGGCGGACCACCAGGTAGGGCTCGCCGAGGCCGGCGATCAGACCGCGCACCAGGTGCCGGGGCCACTCGACCTCGATGGCGTCGCTGATCAGCGAGGTGGACAGCCCGTCGGCGGTGGCGCGCAGCAGCAGCGCGGAGAGCGCCTCGCCGCCGCGCAGCAGGGCCTCGGGCTCGTCCGACTCGCCGAACAGCACCACGTACGCGGCGCCCTCGTCGTGCGCGTCGCCGGCCGGCTGGGCCGCGGCGCCGGCGGGGTCGAAGTCGCGCAGCGGCACCCGGCGCAGCTCCTGCCGGACGCCGGTCTCGGGCGGCACGCCGTCGCCGGTGAACGACGGCCGGCTGGTCCAGCGGGCGAGCTCGGCCTGGTAGGCCTCGTCGTCGCGTTCGGCCAGCGCCGCGGACTCGGTGCTGATGGCCAGCTCGGTGATCTGGTCCGGCCGCACCACATGCAGGTACGCGCCCTCGGCCTCGACCAGCCGGCGCAGCCGCGTCAGTTCCTCGTCGGCGACGGGCCGCGCGCCGTACGCGCGCCGGTCGCTGTGCCGCCGCGGTATGGCCGCGGCGAGGTCGGCGAGCGAGGGGGCAGCGGGCCCGTCGATGCGCAGGGCGGCGAGCAGATCCGGACGGGACGGGTCCGGCGTCAGCGTCACGGAGACCGCGAACCCGGCCGCGGCGAGCGAGACCCGAGCGTGGTGCAGCGCGGTGCCGCAGCTGAGCATCAGCAGGTTGCCCGATTTATCCACGGTGTCGAGCTGACGCGCCGAGTCCGCGAAGAGTTCCATGGTGTCGCCGGTGATCCGCCACGACCACGGCTGGGTGTTGAAGACCGAGGGTGCGTGCTGGGCCGCTCGGGCGGCTTCTTCGAGCGCTGTCATACGACAAACCATCGCGTACGCGGGCAGCACGCGTTCAGGGCCGAAGGTCCCGACTCACGCCGTGACCGGGGCCCGCCAGGTCACCACGGTTCCGTTGTCGCCCGGGCCGGGCCCGATCTCGAAGGTCCCGCCGAGGTCGTGGGCGCGCTCGCTCATGTTGGCGATCCCGCCGCGCGCCCC
Source organism: Actinoplanes sp. NPDC051513 (assembly GCF_044454685.1). NCBI lineage: Bacteria > Bacillati > Actinomycetota > Actinomycetes > Micromonosporales > Micromonosporaceae > Actinoplanes > Actinoplanes sp. NPDC051513. The sequence continues at coordinate 93,268 of NZ_JBITDW010000028.1, read as the reverse complement.
GGCCGGGTCGGCGCCGATCCCGTCGTCCTCGACCCGCAGCACGACCTCGTGCCCGTTCGCCCGCACCGACACCCGCACCCGGGTGGCCCGGGCGTGCCGGGCGACGTTCGACAGCGCCTCGCCCAGCACCGCCATCAGCTCCGGCACGATGTCGTCCGGGATCGCGCTGTCCACCGGCCCGATGGTGTCGAGGACCGGGCGGAAACCGAGCGTCGCCGCGGCGGACTCGACGGTCTCGTGCAGCTCGGTGCGCAGGGACGGGCCCACCGGCGTACGCAATTCGAAGATCGACCGCCGGATGTCGCGAATCGTCGCGTCGAGGTCGTCCACGGCCGCGTTGATCCGTTTGACCGCCTCGCCGCGTGCCGCGTGCGGCACCGCGCCCTGCAGCTGCATGCCGGTCGCGAACAGGCGCTGGATGACCACGTCGTGCAGGTCACGGGCGATCCGTTCGCGGTCCTCGAGCACCGCGAACTGCTCCCGCTGCTCCTGCGCCCGGGCCCGCTCGAGGGCGAGCGCCGCCTGCCCCGCGAACGTGGAGAGCAGCACCGCCTCCTCGTCGTCGGCCACGCGGTCGGCCGGCTGGGTGACGATCAGCATGCCGCGCAGGGTGTCCGCCGCCGTCAGCGGCGCGGCCAGGGCGGGCCCGTCGGGCACCGGCGCCGGCCACTCGGTGACCGCCGACAGGCTCTCGACCACCTTGTACTTCTCCTGGCCGAGCTCGACGTCGGCCGGCACCTGCCGGCCGGTCATCTCCTCGGCGCCGTCGGCCACCTCGATCGTGTAGCAGCCGTTCTCGTCGTCGTGCAACAGCACCATGACCAGCTCGGCGCCGGAGACCTCGCGGGCGCGGCGGGCGATCAGGCGCAGCGCCTCGTTGCGGCGCGCGGTGCTGACCAGCACCGCGGTGATCTCGGCGGTCGCGGCCAGCCAGCGCTCGCGGCGCTGGGCGAGGGCGTAGAGGCGGGCGTTGTCGATGGCGACGCCGGCCGCGGCGGCGAGCGCCACCACGATCTCCTCGTCGTCCTCGCTGAACTCGGGCGCGCCCCGCTTCTCGGCCAGGTACAGGTTGCCGAAAATCTGGTCGCGGATGCGCACGGGGACGCCGAGAAAGCTGTGCATCGGCGGATGGTGCGGCGGAAACCCGTACGAGTTGGGATGTTTGCGAATGTCCGGAAGCCGGACCGGGTTCGGATCGGTGATCAGGAGCCCCAGCACGCCCCGGCCGTGCGGCAGGTCGCCGATCTCGGCGTGGGTGGCGGCGTCGATGCCGTGGGTGATGAAGTCGGCGAGCTCGGTGCGGTCGGCGCCGATCACTCCCAGCGCGCCGTATCTCGCGCCGGCCAGCGCGCAGGCGGCCTCGACGATGCGCTGGAGCGTGCTGCGCAGGTCGAGGTCGGAGCCGATCCCGACGACCGCGTCGAGCAGCGCCCGCAGCCGCTCCCGGCTGGCCATGACGTCGCCGACCCGGTCGAGCATCTCCTGGAGGAGCTCGTCGAGCCGCACCCGCGACAGCGGCCCGAGCCCCAGCGAAGGCGGTTCCGCACGCTCCGACATGCCGCCAGGCTATCGGTGATCACGGTCGGCGGGCATCGTCCAGGGAAGGTGAGGTGGACACGGGACCTTGGTCCCTAGGTGGCGGGCGTCACGGCCCGGTAGAAATGAGGGATGATCCGCGTATTTCTGCTCGACGACCACGAGGTGGTCCGCCGCGGCCTGGTCGACCTGCTGCAGGCCGACGGCGACATCGAGGTCGTGGGGGAGTCCGGCTCGGCGCAGGAGGCCGCCCGGCGCATCCCGGCGCTGCGCCCCGATGTGGCCGTGCTCGACGCCCGGCTGCCCGACGGCAACGGCATCGACGTGTGCCGCGACGTGCGCGCGATCGACTCGACGATCAAGGGGTTGATCCTCACCTCCTACGAGGACGACGAGGCGCTGTTCGCCGCGATCATGGCCGGGGCCTCGGGGTATGTGCTCAAGCAGATCCGCGGGACCGACCTGGTCGACGCGGTGCGCCGGGTCGCCGAGGGGCAGTCGCTGCTCGACCCGGCGGTCACCCAGCGGGTGCTCGAGCGCATCCGCAACGGCGTGGAGCAGCCGCAGGAGCTGGCCGGCCTGACCGATCAGGAGCGGCGCATCCTCGAGCTCATCGCCGAGGGCCTGACCAACCGCGAGATCGCCGGCCGCATGTTCCTCGCCGAGAAGACGGTCAAGAACTACGTCTCCAGCCTGCTGGCCAAGCTCGGCCTGGAACGCCGTACGCAGGCGGCGGTTCTGGCCACCCGGCTGCTGGGCGAGAAGAAGGCAGGACTTTAGACCCTGCCGCCGGGCCGTCGAGCCTCGAAATGATCAGGGCGAACCTGCGGAAAGGACTCGCCCGTGGACACGCTCGACCTGGCGCGGTGGCAGTTCGGGATCACCACCGTCTACCACTTCTTCTTCGTGCCGATCACCATCGGCATGTCGGCCCTGGTGGCCGGCCTGCAGACCGCCTGGGTGCGCACCGGCAAGGAGCGTTACCTGCGGGCCACCAAGTTCTGGGGCAAGCTCTTCCTGATCAACTTCGCGATGGGCGTGGTCACCGGCCTCGTGCAGGAATTCCAGTTCGGGATGAACTGGAGCGACTACTCGCGCTTCGTCGGCGACATCTTCGGCGCGCCGCTGGCGATCGAGGGGCTGCTCGCGTTCTTCCTGGAGTCCACGTTCCTCGGACTGTGGATCTTCGGCTGGGATCGCCTCCCGCGCCGCGTGCATCTCGCGACGATCTGGATCGCCTCGATCGGGACGATGCTCTCCGCGTATTTCATCCTCGCCGCCAACTCGTGGATGCAGCACCCGGTCGGCTACCGCATCAACGAGGAGGCCGGCCGGGCCGAGCTCACCAGCATCGGCAAGGTCTTCACCAACTCGACGACGATCGTCACCTTCGCGCACACGCTGACGGCCTGCTTCCTCACCGCGGGGGCGGTGTTCCTCGCGATCAGCGCGTGGCACGTCAAACGTGGCCACCAGACCGACGTGTTCCGGCCCGGCCTCAAGCTCGGCGCCTGGGTGGTGCTGATCGCCGCGGTCGGCGTCTTCATCTCCGGCGACACGCAGGCCCGGGTCATGACCCAGCAGCAGCCGATGAAGATGGCCGCCGCCGAGGCGCTGTGGCAGAACTCCGGTCCGGCCAGCTTCTCGCTGTTCACGATCGGGTCGCTCAACGGCGACGAGGAGAGGTTCAGCGTCCGCGTTCCCGGCGTGCTGTCGTTCCTGTCCACCGGCACGTTCACCGGCGAGGTCGAGGGGATCGACAACCTGCAGGCCGAGTACGAGCAGAGGTTCGGCCCCGGCAACTACACGCCCAACATCCCGGTCACCTACTGGTCGTTCCGCCTGATGATCGGGTTCGGCAGCCTCGCGGCCCTGGTCGCGCTGGTGGCGCTCTGGTTCGCCCGCGGCGGCCGCACCCCGCGCAACCGCTGGCTCTGGATCGCCGCGATCGCCTCGATCGGCATGCCGCTGGCCGCGAACTCGTTCGGCTGGATCTTCACGGAGATGGGCCGGCAGCCGTGGACGGTCTTCGGCGTCTTCAAGACCGCCGACAGCGTGTCACCCGCCGTGAGCCCGGCCAACGCGGCCACGTCACTCATCGTGCTGACCGTCCTCTACGGCATTCTCGCCGTCGTCGCGCTGGGCATTTTCGTCCGGTACGCCCGGGCCGGCGCCCCGGAGATCCCGCCCGACCCGGATTCCTCTGAAGAGGACCGCCCGCTCGCGTTCGCGTACTGAAAGGGCTGCGGAGAATGGAACTCACCACCGTCTGGTTCGCGCTCATCGCGATCCTCTGGGCCGGATACTTCCTGCTCGAGGGATTCGATTTCGGCGTCGGCATGCTGCTGCCGGTTCTCGGCCGCGACAATCGCGAGCGCCGCCTGCTCATCAACACGATCGGCCCGGTCTGGGACGGCAACGAGGTGTGGGTGATCGTCGCCGGCGGCGCCACCTTCGCGGCGTTTCCCGAGTGGTACGCCACGCTGTTCTCCGGGTTCTACCTGCCGCTGCTGATCATTCTGGTCGCGCTCATCATTCGCGGCGTCGCCTTCGAATACCGCGGCAAGCGCGACGAGGACCGCTGGCGGCGTCGCTGGGACTGGTGCATCGTCGCGGGCTCGCTGCTTCCAGCGATCCTCTGGGGTGTCGCTTTCGGCAACATCGTCCGGGGTGTACGCCTCGACGCGCAGCACGAATACGCGGGCACGTTCTTCGATCTGCTCAATCCGTACGCGCTCGTCGGCGGCCTCACCACGTTCGTGCTCTTCGTGCTGCACGGCGCCGTTTTCATCGCCCTCAAGACCGACGGCGAGATGCGGCAGCGTTCCGGCGCCCTCGCCGCGCGGATCGCCCCGGCGGCCGTGGTCGTGGCCGGCGCCTTCCTCGCCTGGACCGCCATCGCCCACCACGACGGCGGAGGTCTCGCGCTGTTCGTCGCGGCGGCGCTGGCGCTGGCCGGGGCGGTGGTGCTGACCCGGCTGCGCCGTGAGGGATGGGCGTTCCTGGCGACCGGGGCGACGATCGTGCTCGCGGTGTTCGGGCTGTTCGTGACGCTGTTCCCGGACGTGATGCCATCGACCATCGCCGACGCGAACAGTTTGACCGTGCACAATGCGTCGTCCACGCCGTACACGCTCAAGGTGATGACCTGGGTGGCGGTGTTCTTCACCCCGATCGTGCTGCTCTACCAGGGCTGGACGTACTGGGTGTTCCGCAAGCGGCTGAGCGTCGAGAAGATCCCGGCATGAAACCCTTGGACGCCCGGCTTCTGCGCTATGCGCGCGCCAGCCGGTGGTATCTCGGGGCGACGGTGGCGCTGGGGGTGGCATCGGCCGCGCTGATCGTCGGGCAGGCCACCATTCTCGCGTACGGGATCAGCGCGGTCTTCCTCGATGGCGCCTCGATCTCCTCGCTCGTGCCGGCGCTGGCCGCATTGGCGGTCGTGACCGTCGCGCGCGCGGCGATCGGGTGGGCGCAGGAGTCGGCGGCCGCGCGGTCGTCGGCCGCGGTGAAAGAGGAGCTCCGGGGGCGGCTGCTGGCTCATGCGGCCGCCCTCGGCCCCGGCCGCGGGCCTGCCACCGGGGAGCTCATCACGCTGGTGACGCGCGGGCTGGACGCGCTCGACGCCTATTTCGCGCGGTATCTACCGCAACTGGTGCTCGCGGCTCTGGTTCCGGCGGTGGTGCTCGGCCGTCTTCTGCCGGCCGATCTGACGGCGACGGTGACGATCGCGTTGACGCTGCCGCTCATTCCGGTGTTCATGGCGCTGGCCGGGCTGCACGCCGAATCGGCGAACCGGCGCCAGTTCAAGCTGTTGTCGCGTCTCTCCCACCATTTCCTCGACGTGGTTTCCGGACTCGCGACACTGAAGGTGTTCGGGCGGGCCGGTGCGCAGGTCGAGAACATTCGGCGGGTCAGCGACGAGCAGCGGCGGGTCACCCTGCGGACCCTGCGGATCGCGTTTCTCTCGTCGCTGGTGCTCGAGCTGCTGGCGACCTTGTCGGTGGCGCTCGTGGCGGTGGGGATCGGATTGCGCCTCGTGTCGGGGAATCTCGATCTGCGGACCGCACTGCTGGTGCTGATCCTGGCCCCGGCGGCTTACCTGCCGTTGCGGCAGGTGGGGGCGCACTATCACGCGAGCGCCGAAGGGCTGGCCGCGGCATCGTCGGCCTTCGAGGTCCTGGAGAAGCCGCTTGTGGTCGCGGGCTCGGCGCCGGCGCCTTCGGGGGCCATCTCCTTCGAGGACGTTGTCGTGCGTTATCGGGAGAGTGATGCCCTGCGGCTCTCGACGGTTGTCGCGCCGGGTTCCTTTGTGGCGCTCACCGGGCCGAGCGGTTCGGGGAAGTCGACCGCCTTGAATGTGCTGCTGGGGTTTGCCGCCTGTGATGCGGGGCGGGTGACGGTGGGTGGCGTTGATCTGTCGACCGTTGACCCTGCGTCGTGGCGGTCCCGGGTGGCTTGGGTGCCGCAGCGTCCGTCGCTCTTTGCTGGGACAATTCGGTCAAATATCGCGCTCGGCGCCGATGCCGCCGACATTTCGGACATTCACCGGGCGGCCCGGCTGGCCGGGGCCCATGACTTCGTTCTCGAGCTGCCGGCCGGCTACGACACGGTGATCGGGGACGACGGGGCCGGGCTCTCCTCCGGGCAACGGCAGCGGCTCGCGCTGGCCCGCGCCTTCTTGCGGGACGCGCCGCTCGTGCTGCTCGACGAGCCGACCGCCAACCTGGACGCGTCTTCCGCGGAGGCGGTCATGACGGCGATCAAACGGCTCGCCGCCGGCCGGACGGTGATCATGGCGGCGCATCGGCCCGAGCTGATCGCGCTGGCCGACCGGGTTGTCGACCTGACGCCGGTGGGTGCGCGATGAGGCTCCGCATGCTGGCGGCGGTGCTGGCCGGGGCCGGCGCGGCGGGGGCGGCCGCCGGGCTGATGGCGACGTCGGCGTGGCTGATCTCGCGGGCCGCCCTGCACCCGCCGGTGCTGCACCTCATGGTGGCGATCGTGGCCGTGCGCGCCTTCGGGATCGGGCGCGGCGTTCTGCGTTACGCCGAGCGCCTGGCCGGCCACGACGCGGCGTTGCGCGCTCTCGGGCGTACCCGGACGCGGATCTTCGCCCACCTGGCGAAAGTCGCGCCCGCGGGTCTCGCCGACTTCCGCCGCGCCGACCTCGCCCGGCGCCTCTGCGACGATGTGGACGCGGTGCTCGACCTGCTCACCCGGGTCGTCCTGCCCTACGCCGTGGCCGTGCTCGTCGGCGCCGGGTCGGTGCTGCTGATCGGCTCGCTGTCGGTGCCCGCCGGCGTCACGCTCGCCCTGGGCCTGTTGCTGGTCGGCGCCGGCGTTCCCGCGCTGCAGTCGCGCGCGTCCCGCCGGGCCGACGGCCGTCTCGCGCCGCTGCGCGGCTCGCTCGCCACCGCGACGGCCGACCTGGCGCATGGCCTTCCCGACCTCATCGCGTACGGGGCGGTGGACGACCGCCTGCGAAAGCTCGCCGCCACCGGTGCCTCGTTGCGCGAGGCCGAGCGGCGCTCCAGCGCGATGGCCGGCATGGCGGCGGCCGTCACCGCGGTGGCGACCGGGCTGTGCCTGCTGGTAGGGCTGGCCGCCGGGGCGGTTGCCGTGCGTGGCGGCGTCCTCCAGGGTGAATTGCTCGCCGTGGTCGTGCTGACGCCACTCGCCGTGTTCGAGACCGTGGGCGCTCTGCCGGCGTCGGCCCAGCGGTTCGCCGCCTGCCGGGCCTCGGTCCGCCGGCTCCGCGAGGTGCTCGACGCCCCGTCGCCGGTCGTCGTGCCGGCCTCGCCCGCCGGCGTCCCGGCCGGGCCGCACACGCTGCGGCTCGAGAACGTCAGCGCCGGCTGGGTTCCCGGCCGTGCCGTGCTGCGGGACGTGTCGCTCACGCTCGCGCCGGGGGACCGGGTCGCGCTGGTGGGACCGAGCGGGTCCGGCAAGAGCACGGTCGCCGCGCTGCTGGTCCGCTTCCTCGACCCGTCGTCCGGCCGGGCCACCCTCGACGGCGTCGACCTGCGCTCGTTCACGCCCGAGCGGGTACGCGAGATCGTCGGGTACCTGCCCGAGGACGCCTACCTCTTCGACACGACGATCGCCGCGAACCTGCGGATCGCCCGCCCGTCCGCTTCCGAGCAGGAGTTGCGGGCGGCGCTGGCCTCCGCCCGGCTGCTGGACTGGGTGGATTCGTTGCCGCAGGGTCTCGAGACGCCGGTGGGGGAGCACGGGATGTCACTGTCGGGCGGGCAGCGCCGTCGCTTGGCACTTGCCCGGGCCCTGCTGGCCGGCTTCGAGATCCTCATCCTCGACGAGCCGACCGAGCATCTCGACGACGAGACGGCCTCGGCCCTGACCCGCGACCTGCTGGCCGCGGCCGGCGACCGGACCGTCCTGCTGATCACCCACCGGCCCGGCTTCGCCGCCTCGGTCGACCGGGTGGTCACCCTGGGGGAGTCCCCGGCCGGCCGGTACGCGAGCGTTCGCTGACCCGCTCGCGGCGACGCATCGGGCGTTGCGTGCCCACGTGTTGTGTGCCCACGTGTTGTGTGCCCACGTGTTGTGTGCCCACGTGTTGCGCGCCCATGTGTTGCGCGCAACTGGGCCGTTGCGCGCATTGGGCCGTTGCGCGCACGGGGCCGTTGCGCGCACGGGGCCGTTGCGGGCACTGGTGTTGCGCGCCCAGGCGTCCTGGCCGGCGTTCGGTCAGGCGGCGGAGGCCGTCGTCTCGCGGCGGATCGCGGTCGCGTGGCGGTCGCGCAGCTCCTGGTAGAGCGCGCGGAACCGCTCGGGCTGGGCGTGGAAATCGACGCCCTTCTCCCACAGCGAGGTGTTCACGCGGGCGCCGTCGCCCCGACGGATCATGATGCATTTTCCGGACGGGATCGCGAAAGCGCCGACGCGGTGGCCCACCTGCTCGACGGTGATGTTGTCGACCTGCTGCCACGTGAGTTTCCTGGTGGACATCAGGTTGCGGATCATGATGCCGTCGTCGCTGGTGTAGAGGCCGATGCGGTGGATCCGCCACGCGCCGGCGAGCCAGACGACGGCCAGGAAACCGGCCAGGGCAAGCTCCAGCGCATCCGTCAGGCCGAGCATGCGGGACGTGGCCCAGTGCAGGTAGGCGAGGGCGCCGGCCTCCCAGAGCACCACCCACCAGCGGCCCCGGCCCGGCTCGTACGGGCGGGTCCAGGAACGGGACATGGCGAACTCCGGGGTGCGTGGGAGGCAGGAAAGTCTCACCAGTGCAGCGTCCGGCGTGGGCGGAAGGAATCGGCCGATCGGGCTGCTCGCGCGCACTGACGCGTACCCGTCAGAACCAGCAGTGACCCCCACCCGGCCGGCTGGGGGTCACTCAGGCCGATGTCAGCGCTTGGCCTCGGCCACCGCGGCCCGGACCTTGTCGGCGCTCGCGGGCGTCCCGGCCGGGTCCTCGACGGTGCCGTAGGGCGGGCCGTAGGCGGGCTGACCGGGCTCCACGCGCCAGCTCTCGGCCAGCGGGCCGACGTCGACCGTGTCGTAGCCGATCGCGTCGAGGAACTCGGTGGCAACCTTCTTGGCCTCGCCGTCGTCACCGGCGATCGTCAGCGCGGTGCGGTCGGCGGCGCCGTGCGGGCGGGTCAGCGAACCCAGGTGCAGGTGGAAAATGTTGTTGAATACTTTCACGACCTTGGCGCTGCCAAGGTGTCGCTGCTCCAGCTCGGCGCTGGTGAGCAGGCCCTCGTCGAGCTCGGCGAAGTGGCCGTCGCGGGCCGCGTAGTAGTTGTCGGTGTCGAGAACAACTTTCCCGGCGAGTTGCTCGACCGGCAGCGTCGCGTGCGCGTGGAACGGCACGCTCACCACGACCAGGTCGGCCTGGGCGGCATCGGCGGGCGTCGCGGCGCGCGCCTTGTCACCGAGATTTCGTACGAGGTCGGCCAGCGTCTCCGGGCCACGCGAGTTGCTCAGCACCACGTCGTAGCCGGCGTTCACGGCGAGGCGCGCGACGGTGCCGCCGATCAGTCCGCTGCCGATGAATCCCACAGTCGTCATGCCCCGGACAACATCCCTGCCGCGGCAACTATTGCGCGGTTTCGCGGAGCAGATAGGAGATCTGCGTCTCGGGAATCTCCTGGTGCGGGCCGTAAATTTCCCAGCGCGGCCCGGCGAGGGGCAGGCCGCGGCTCAGGATCGCCTCGTGGGCCGCGCCGAGGCGGTCGTATGGCCCGCGATGGATGGTCGTCGCGACCCGGCCGCCGGGCAGCTCGGACGCCACGACCGGGTCGCCGAGCGGGATCGGCGCCGACAGCAGCACGCCGACCTCGACGTGCGGGATGTCGTCGAGGTAGAGCATGACGTTGGGACAGCCCCGCGTGATGCCGGCCGCGTGGAGGCGCTCCCAGACCTGGTCGAGCATCGGTTTCCACGCCCGCGGGAAATCCGCCCAGCTGCTTTTCGCGCGCACGACCGCCGTGGGCCGCGCCCCGACGGAACTCACCACTACCTCGTAGCCCATGTGGGTCATGATGACGCGATGAGCGCCTCGATCGACATCTCCGGTTACCTGCGGCGGCTGCGGCTCGGCCACCTCGAGGGGCAGCCGCCGAGTGTGGAGAGCCTGCACCTGCTGCACCGGGCGCACGCCGAGCTCATCCCGTACGAAAATTTCGAGATCTGGCTCGGCCGGCCGACGACGGTGGACCCGGCCGAGTCGGTTGCGCGAATCCTGCGCGGCCGTGGCGGTTACTGTTTCCATCTCAACGGCGCTTTCTCGGCGCTGCTGATGGCGCTCGGCTACCGGGTGACGCGCCATCTCGGCGGCGTGCAGAACAACACGCTCCGGGAGGCCGGCGCCACCGGCAACCATCTGGTCCTGACAGTTTCTGAACTTCCGTCCGCTGCCGCCCCGTCCGGCCGGTGGCTGGCCGATCTGGGCATGGGCGACGGCCTGCACGAGCCGCTGCCGCTCACCGCGGGCACTTTCCGGCAAGGCCCTTTCGAGTACGTCCTCCGCCCGTCCGACGCCGAGCCCGGCGGTTGGCGTTTCGACCACGACCCGAGCGGTTCATTCCTCGGCATGGACTTCCGTTCCGCCGGGACGGAGATGTCCGCCTTCGACGACATGCACAGTTTCCTGTCCACGTCGCCCGATTCCGGCTTCGTACGCGCCCTGGCCGTGTTCCGCCGCGACGCCACGGGATGCGATTGCCTGCGCGGCCTGGTGCTGACCCGCGTGGGCGAGCTTTCGTCGCGGACCATTCTCGACCGCGAGACGGACTATTTCGCGGCGCTGGCAGACGTTTTCGACATTCACCTCGAGGACGTGACGAGGACCGAGCGGGCCGCCCTCTGGCGGCGCCTGAGCGCGGCGCATGAAGAGTGGCTCGCCCAGGCCTGACCCGCCGCCGGCCACCGTCGCCCGATGCCGGGCCGCTACTTCGAATCGATGCGGCCCTGCGGCTCAGCGCTCGCCGCCGCCCAGCCGGAATCCGACGGGTCGAGCGCGCTCCGCAGGAAGGCTGCGGTCAGCCGCCGGACGGCGTCCACTCGCTCCGGGCTCTCGTCGGTGGTCTCGGTGGACTGGTAGCCGGTGATGCCGCCCAGCGAGTGCTCGGCGCCGAACAGGGTGAGCAGGCTCTTCGCCCCCGGGCTCAGGCGGTAGGCGTCGGTGAACCATTCCGGGCCCCGCACGGACAGCGCGGACTGGTCCTTGTCGCCGGCCACCACCAGGGTCGGGGTGGTCATCGACGCGAAGTCGGGGTTCATGAAGGGGAAGTGCTCGGCGGCGAAGGGTGTGAGGTCGGCGCCGCCGGTGCCCGGCACGGCCAGCAGCACGCCCGCCCTGACCCGGGGGTCGGGGGTGGCGAGGGCGCGCGGGTCGAGCGTGCTCGCGGCGCCGGGGTTCTGCGGATCGGCCGTGGCGCCGGGGCTCTGCGGATCGGCCGTGGCGCCGGGGTTCTGCGGATCGGCCGTGGCGCCGGGGCTCTGCGGATCGGCCGTGGCGCCGAGCACGCGGGCGCCCAGCAGCATGCTCACCGATTGAGCGCCCCACGAGTGACCGGCGGCGGCGATCCGGTCGCGGTCGATGCGGCCCGCGAGACCGGGCACGGCGTCCTCGACGGCATCGAGGTGGTCGAGCGTCCGGGAGAGGTCCTCCACCCGGAAGCGCCAGATCTCCGGATACCGGGCGTCGTCGGGGGTGACGTTCAGGGTTCGCGAGTCGAGGTGGGTGGGCTGCACGACGACGAAACCGTTCGCGGCCCAGTAGACGGCCAGCGGGGCGTAGCCGTCCATCGACTCGCCGAAGCCGTGCGAGAAGACGATGACGGGCAGGTCGGTTCCGGCCGCCGGGGCCGACACCCGGAGCTGCAGGTCTTCGCCGCGGCCGGGCGCGGGCAGCACGACGGGCCGGACCGAGATGACGGGGATGGTCATGGTTGTCTCCTGGGTAAGCGGATCCTGGTTCCGTTTCGACAATATGGAACCAGGTTCCGCTTAACAAGGTGACAACGGTCTCAGCCGAGCCCGGGCGGGCCGTCAGTCGAAGTCGTAGACCGTGGTGGGGATGCCGGCGGCGTTCCGGCTCGGGCCACCGCCGGGAGATGGCCAGGACGAAGCCATTGCCCCAGCCGCCCAGATCGTTGCAGACGTGGGCGATTATCTTCGGGCCCTTCGCCTGCGGGCTGGTGGCGTCGCCCTTGACGATTTTCAGCGACGGTTCCATGGCCGGAACCGAAGGGCACGGGTACGACAAAACCGTCAGGTGCGCGCGGCGGCCGCCGAAAGGAACGACCATGCCCAGCCGCCTCCCGATCGCGCACCTGTGCCTCGGCGTGCTCTACGCCGTCCTCATGGTGCTCGCGGTCAGCCTGGGCGAAAATGTCGCGGAAGTTGCCCGGGTCGTTTTCGGCCTGATCGGGCTGGCCGCCGCGGCATGGGCGGCGCGCGACCGGGGTCCCGCCCACCGCGCGTGGCTGGCGGTGGCGGTGAGTTTCGCGGTGCTCGTGGTGTCGCCGCTGCTGCGGGTGGCGCTCACGCGCGTGGGCATCGGCTCCGCCGACGACGTGACCCACGTGACTTTCGTGCTGGCCCTGCTGGTCGCGCTGCGCATGTTTCCGCTGGCGCGGATGAACCGCCGCGAGCGATGGAAGTCCGCGATCGACGCGACGACGGTCCTGGTCGGCGGCACGATGGTGCTCTGGTACACCTCGTTCGGCGGGCACGCCGAGCGCAACCTGCTGGTCTCCGCCGGCCTCTTCCCCCTCTCCGACCTGGCCCTTCTGTTCGCCGCGTCGCGGGTGCTGCTGCGCGGCGCCGACGATACCGCCCAGCGTCCGCTGCGCTGGCTGGTGGCCGGCGCGCTGGTGCTTTTCGCGGGTGACGCGGTGCACGGTTCCCTCGTCGCGCACGACAAGATCGAGTTCCACGCCCCGTGGCAGTTCCTCTGCTGGATCACGGCCGACGCGCTGCTGGCGGCCGGCGCCCTCACGCAGTGCGCCGCCGTCGCCGGGAAACCCCGTGGGGTCCGGCCGAGCGTTCCGGTTTCGCGCTTTCTCCCGTACGGGGCGGTGGCCGTCGCCCACGTCCTGATGTTCGCCGCCGCCGTGCAGGAGGGCACGTTCTTTCCGTGGGGCGGCCTGGCCCTCGGCGGCGCCGCCCTCAGCGCGCTGGTCCTGTTCCGTCAGGCGCTGGTGCAGCGGGAGAGCGATGAGCAGGCCATCACCGACCACCTGACCGGCCTGCCCAACCGCAACCTGTTCCGCGCCACCGACACCCGCTCGCTGGCCCGGGCCGCCCGCACCGGCCGATACAGCGCGGTCCTGGTGATCGACATGAACGGCTTCAAGGAGGTCAACGACACGCTCGGCCACAAGTCCGGCGACCTCGTGCTGGTAGAGTTCGCCGAGCTCCTGCGCCGCTGCGTGCCCGCGCCGGGCCTGCCGTGCCGGCTGGGCGGCGACGAATTCGCCGTGGTGCTTCCCGATCTCGGCAATCCCGGGCAGGCGTACGAGGTGGCCGGCCGGATCGCCGCCGAGGTGTCCCCGGTCGTCATCGCCGGCAAGATCATCGCCATGGCGGCCAGTGTCGGCGTGGCCGTCTCCGCGCCCGGCGAGCTCACCCACGACGAGATCGTCCACCGCGCCGACCAGGCCATGTACCGCGCCAAGCGGTCCGCGCCGCACACCCGCTGGGCGGCCTGGCAGGAGTCGTTCGAGCAGCCGGTCACCGAGCTGCGCGCGGCCTGAGACCGACGCCACAACCCATCGGGAATTGTCGATCCCTTCAGCCCGTTGAGCGGGCCACGAGAGGGGAGCGAATCAGGAACGAGAAGAAGGTCATCGCGGTCGTCGGCGCCACCGGGGCGCAGGGTGGCGGCCTGGTCAAGGCGATCCTGGACGACCCCGAGGGCGGTTTCGCGGTGCGCGCGCTGACCCGCGACGCGACCTCGCCGCGCGCCCAGGAGCTGGTCAAGCTGGGCGCCGAGGTGGTCGAGGCCGACAACTACGACCCGGAGAGCCTCGACCACGCCTTCGCCGGCGCGTACGGGGCGTTCGTCGTCACGAACTTCTGGGCGCACATGTCGGCCGAGCGCGAGCTCGAGGAGGCCGCCAACCTCGCCGGTGCCGCCAGGAAGGCGGGGCTGCGGCACGTCATCTGGTCGACGCTCGAGGACACCCGCGACCACATCCCGGCCGGCGACGACCGGATGCCCACGCTGCAGGGCACGTACCGGGTTCCGCACTTCGACGCCAAGGCCGAGGCGGACGCGCTGTTCGTCGAGGCCGGAGTGCCCACGACATTCCTGCGCACCACGTTCTACTGGGAGAACCTCGCGAGCGGCTGGGGCGCGTCCCGCGACGAGAACGGCGTGCTCACGCTCGGCCTGCCGATGGGCGAGAGCCGGCTGGCCGGCATCGCGGTCGACGACATCGGCAGGACCGCGTACGGGGTCCTGAAGGCCGGCGACGCCTACGTGGGCAAGACGCTGCACATCGCCGGCGAGCACCTGACCGGGCACGAGATCGCGGCCGGCCTGACCTGGGCGGTCGGCGAGACCGTCGTCTACCGCCCGATGAGCCACGACGAGTACCGCGCGCTCGACTTCCCGGGCGCTGACGAGGCCGGGAACATGCTGCAGTACTACACCGAGTTCGCGGACTACTTCACCGGCGTGCGCGACCTCGACGAGGTACGGCGGATCAACCCCGGGCTGCAGACCTTCGAGCAGTGGCTGCGCGCCCACGGCCACACCATCCCCGCCGCCTAGCCCCACCGCCTAGGCGGGTTTGCCGTTCTGGCAAGGAAGCTTGCGCCAGCGACAAGGCGGGCGCATGGTCGACTCATGAATGACGCGTACGAAGTAGTGGTGATCGGTGGCGGAGCGGCCGGCCTGAGCGGCGCCCTCATGCTCGCCCGCTCCCGCCGCTCGGTCCTGGTGATCGATGCGGGTCAGCCCCGCAACGCCCCGGCCGAGGGCATCCACGGCCTCCTGGGCCGCGAGGGCATGTCGCCCCTCGAACTGCTGGCCCGCGGCCGCGAGGAAGTCCGCGGCTACGGCGGCGAGGTCGAGGAGGGTGAGGTCGCCTCCGTGGGCCGCGACGGCGACGGCTTCGCGGTGAGGCTCGCCGACGGCCGCGGGGTGGGGGCCAAGCGGCTGCTGGTGACCGCCGGCCTGGTCGACGAACTGCCCCCGATCCCCGGACTGCGCGAGCGCTGGGGCCGCGACGTCGTGCACTGCCCGTACTGCCACGGCTGGGAGATTCGCGACCAGGCCATCGGCGTGCTGGCCACCGGCCCGATGTCGGTGCACCAGGCGCTCCTGTTCAGCCAGCTCAGCGACGACGTGATGTTCTTCGCCAACGGCCAGGAAGTCTCCGCCGAGCAGCGGGAGCAGCTGGTGTCCCGCAGCGTCGAGATCGTGACCGGCGAGGTCGAGGGCCTGGAGATCGCCGGCGACCGCATCACCGGCGTCCGCCTCGACGGAAAGACCGTGCGACGAGAGGCGATCGCCGTCGCGACCCGGATGGTGGCCCGCGCCGCCTTCCTCGCCGACCTGGGCCTCAAGACCGTCGAGCACCCCACCGGCATGGGTGAGCACATCCCGGCCGACCCGACCGGCCGCACCGAGGTGGCCGGCGTCTGGGCGGCCGGCAACGTCGCCGACCTCTCCGCCCAGGTCGGCTCGGCCGCGGCGGCCGGCGCCCTCGCGGGCGCCCAGATCAACGCGGATCTGGTGCTGAACCCATAGCCTTAGCCGTGCAGGTTGTCGAGGCCGAGCAGGCGGTTGAGCAGCCGCAGCCGGTAGGCCAGGCTCAGCGAGGCGAACCACAGCGTCAGCATCACGAAAACGATGACGAACATCGGGCGCGACGGCCCCGCCAGGCCGAAATACGTGTACAGCGTCGGCGAGAACAGCACCGCCCCGAACGCGACGATCAGCCCGCACACCAGATAGGTCGGCCGCCGGTCGGCGATCGGCGCGGTCCACGCGGCGAACAACCGGTTCGGCGGCGCGAGGAAAAGTATCAGCAGGAACGACGCCAGGCAGAAGAAGGTCGAGAGCCCGGTCTGCGCGGCGATGGTCGCGGCCGCCACCGTGAAGTCGGTGTCCGACCCGTACGTGAGGCCGGTGTATCTCTCGAACTCGCTGATCACCTCGGTGGGCGTCCGCCCCGAGCTGAACCCCACGGTGACGGCCTCGTAGAGGCCGGCGTAGATCGCGGTGCCGAAACCCGACGTGATGACCGCCGCCGGCACCACAAAACCGGCGAGCCCGCTGAGCAGGTTGCGTTCGGGCGGCAGGGGCTTGGCCCACATGGTCAGGAAGAAAGTGGGCACGCCGACCGTGAAAAGCGTGAGGCCCACTTGCGTGGGCGAGTAGGGAAAACCGATCCCGAGCATGGTGACCGCGAGGATGACCAGGCCCTGCGTGGCGACCCGGGCCAGGAAGACGTAGAGCGACATCCCGATCCCGTTGATGATCCGCCGGCCCTCCCGCTGGGCCGGCGGCAGCGCGGCGAACGAGTCCTCGACCAGCACGATGTCGGCCACGTCCCGGGTGACCGCGCTGCCGCTGCGCATCGCCACGCCGACCTGGGCGCCCTTGAGCGCGCGGGCGTCGTTCACCCCGTCGCCGATCATCGCGACGTAGTGGCTCTGCCGGCGCAGCGACCGCACGATTCTTTCCTTGTGCTCCGGTGCGACCCGGCCGAAAACTGTCGTCCTCTCCACCAGGCGGTCGAGCGTCGCGTCATCGAGCGAATCCAGCGAGGCTCCCGCGACCGGCTCGCCGGCGTCGAGTCCGGCGCGGGCCGCGATCGCCGCCACCGTGCGCGGATCGTCGCCCGACAGCACCTTCATCGCGACGCCGTCTCCGCGCATGCGAACGATGGTCTCGCCCACCTCGGGCCGCAGCTCGTCGGCGAGGGCGACCAGACCGAAAGGCTCGAGCGCCGGCAGGGTGGGGTGTCCGGCGCCGTCGCGCAGATTCGCTCCGCTTTCCCCGGGCTTCGCCAGCAGGAGTACGCGGAGACCGCACTCGGCGTGTTTCGCGACCTCGTCCTCCGCGACGGGCGGGGTCAGATGCCCGGCCAGCGCGTCGGGCGCCCCGAGCACCCAGGTTCCTTCGTCGGCGATGATTCCCGACCACCGCAGCGACGACGCGAACGCAATTTCGTCCCGTACGCGGAAAGCCTGACCGCCCAGCGCAAGCGCCAACGCCTGCGTCGTCAGATTCGGGGTTGTCGCGCTTCGCGCGAAAGAACCGAGCGTCTTTTCCACGTCGGCCCGGCTGTGCGCGCCGATGGGGTGGATCTCGTCGACCGTGAGGCGGCCGGTCGTGAGCGTGCCGGTCTTGTCGGTGCAGACCACATCGACGTTGCTGACCGACTCGACCGCGTTGACCTGCTGCACGAGCGCGCCCGAGCGGGCGATCGCGGCGGCGCCGGCGGTGTACGCGACGGCGATGAGGAAGAAAAGCCCGTAGGGCACCAGGCCGGAGAGCACGGCCGTCATCTGCACGACGCGCAGCAGCGTGAAGCCCTCGATCGCGGCCTGGCCGAGGATCGCGCCGCTCATCAGGGCGGTCAACGCCATCACCAGGCGCACCAGAAACTCCACCCGCCTCTGCAGCGGCGTCTTGTCGGTGGTGACGCGCCGCGCCTCCGCCGTCAGCCGGCCGGCGTAGCTGTTCGCGCCCACGTCGCGCGCGACCATCAGCCCCTCGCCGGCCACGCACAGGCTTCCCGACCGCAGGTCGTCGCCCGGCAGCTTGGGGACCGGGTCGGACTCGCCGGTCAGCAGCGACTCGTCGGCCTCGACCCGCCCGCCGTCGAGCAGCGGCCCGTCCACCACGATCTGGTCGCCGGCCCGCACCCGCAGCACGTCGCCGCGCACCACCTGATCGGGCGGGAGCGCGGTCTCCCGGCGGTCGCGCAGCGCGGTCACCGGGACGCGTTCCAGCAGCTGGAGGCGGTCGAGCTTGCGCTTGGCGCGCATCTCCTGGGCGGCGCTGATCACCGCGTTGATCAGGCCGAGCCCGACGCTGATCAGCGCGTCGCTGAACCGGCCCATGGCCATCAGCGCGGCGCCGATGACGAACAGGATGATGTTGAAAAAGGAGAAGACGTTGGTGCGCAGGATGTCGGCGTAGCTGCGTGAGCCGCCCTTGACCGGCGCGTTCGTCTCGCCCCGGCGGCGGCGCTCGGCGGCCTCGGCGCTGGTCAGCCCCTCCATCGTCGGCGCAGCCATCGGCTCATGACGCTACCGCCCCGTTGGTGTGGTTTTTGGCGGTTTCCGCCCGGACGGTCACCCCGTGTTGAGGCGAGCGTGGCGGGGTTGCGGGAGTCGGGGAAGATCAACGGCTGTGCGATACACCCGAATTCTGCCGTTGGTGGCCGTTCTCGCGGGGGTGGCCGCCTGCACCGGCTCGCCCTCGCCGACGCCCGCTCCCACCGCGAGCGCCTCCGCCGTCGTGGCGCCCGCCTGTCCAGCGCCCGGGGTGCTCATCACCGCCGATCGGGGTGACGCGGCCGCCGGTTACCGGGAGATCAGCCTGCACCTGACCAACTGCGGCGCCACCGAGTACACGCTGCAGGGCCGGCCCGAGATCACCGTGCTCGACGACAAGCATCAGCCGCTCCACGTGACCATCGGCGCGAGCATCCACTACACGGCCGGCCCGCGTCGCGTGACGCTCAAGCCCGGCCAGGGCACGACGGCCGTGCTCGCCTGGCACAACACGGTCACCAGCGGCGCCGTGCAGAACGGCGCCGCGCTCGAGGTCGCCCCGGTCAAGGGCGCGCCCGAGCAGGTCGTGGCCCTTCCCGCCGCGATGGACCTCGGCACCACCGGCAAGCTCGACACGAGCGCCTGGCTCTGATCGCGGGCCGTCCACCGCAGCTGGTTGCGCGGGGTCGGTAGGCTCCCGCTGCGATTCGGGCATCGGCCGAAAGTCGTACCGGATGGGGGTTAATCCCCGCCGGAGGCGGATGCCGTCGAGCGCCCGGGGCGGGGGACGCTCGTAACCCGACGACACGGAGGGAAACGATGACGACGGACGACGACAACCGGCCGGAGCGGCAGCGGGTCACGTTGACGGGGATCAGTTCCCGTGCCTGGGAGCATCCGGCGGACCGGGGCGCGCTGACGGCGCTGCGGGAGCTGCGCGGCTTCGACGACGTGGTGCGGGCCATCTTCGGCATGTGGAACGAGCGGGGGTTCCGCCTGTCGTACCTGGCCGGCGCGATTCGCGTGGACCATCGGCAGTACCCGCGGGTGTACCAGCGCTTCACCGAGGCCGCGCGCACGCTCGACGTGCCCGAGCCGCCCGAGCTGTACGTGCACCAGTCGCCGATGATCCACGGTCAGGCGATCGGCATGGACAGGCCGTTCATCGTGATCAGCACGGCGGCCGTGGAGAAGCTCGACGACGACGAGCTGCGCACACTGCTGGGCCGCGAGATCGGGCACGTGCGCAGCGGCCACGCGGTCTACCAGACGATCCTGACGCTGCTGACCCGCTGGGTGACGAACATCAGCTGGATTCCGGTGGGCGCGCTCGCGCTGCGGGCGGTGATCGTGGCCATGTACGAGTGGTGGCGCAAGGCCGAGCTCTCCGCCGACCGGGCGGGGCTGCTCGCCGCGCAGGACCAGGCCGCTTCGATCCGGCTGTTCATGAAGATGGCCGGCGGCGGCGATCTCTCGCAGATCGACACGGCGGCGTTCCTCGAACAGGCGGCCGAGTACGAGGGCGGCGGTGACCTGCGCGACAGCCTGCACAAGTTGGGCATGACGGCGTTCAGCAGCGAGCCGTTCCCGGTGGCCCGCGCGGCCGAGCTGCGCCGCTGGGTGGACTCGGGCGACTACGCGCGGATCGTGGGCGGCGACTACCCGCGCCGCGACGACGACCGGGACGCGTCGATCGCCGACGACGTGAAATCGGCCGCCGCCAGCTATCGCGACACTTTCCGCAGCTCTTCCGACCCGCTGGTGTCGCTGGTCCGCCGCGCGGGCGGCGGCGCGGCGGACCTGGCCGGCTCGGCGGCCCGCGGCGCCCGCGACTGGGCGAGCGGCCGCGGCAACAACGAGGACGGCCGGAACAACTAGGCGCTGTGCGCGGGCGCGAGGACCTGGGCGTCGTGGGCCGCCATGACCTCCTGACGGCCAGGCTCCTCGCGCAGCGCCGCGCACGCCAGCCACTCCTGCGGCACGGCGAACGCGTCGACGAGCTCGGCCATGTGCGGGCGGAGCTGCGCCAGCAGGGAGTTCACCTGCGCGGTGACCGCCTTCGAGCGCGGCGGCGTCAACCGCTGATGCTCGAGATACCACCCCTTGTGCGTCTCGATGGCGCTCAAGGCGTACAGATCGCAAATCTTTGACAAAAGGCGTTTGGTCTCGGTGTCCGTGACGCGATCGATCGCGGCGACGAACGCCTCGAGTACGACCCGGTCGACGTGCGCCGACGCCACCGCGAGCACGTGGTCCTGCACGTCGTTGAAGATGTCGAACGAGCGGGCCGGCTTCTTCGAGGCGCCGCGGCGCAGCCGCCGGATCACGCCGTCGAGCAGATGTTTCTCGCGGTCCTCGAACATTTTCAGGTGCCAGCCGCGATCGGTGAGCGCCACCTCGTCGTAGCGCCCGGGCACCGCGTCGACCAGCCGCTGGATCAGCGACCGCGCCGCCGTCCGCTCGAGCACCATCTCGCGCACCTGCTCGGCCACGAAAGTCGCGCGACCCCACCCGTCGAGCGAGCCGAACGCGTCGCGGTAGCCGGTGAGCAGCCCCTTCGCCACGAGCTGCAGCAACACGGTGTTGTCGCCCTCGAAAGTGGTGAACACGTCGGTGTCCGCCTTGAGGCCCGCCAGACGGTTCTCCGCGAGGTAGCCGGCGCCGCCCAGGGCCTCCCGGCAGGTCTGGATCGTGCGGGTCGCGTGCCACGTCTGCGCCGCCTTGAGGCCCGCCGCCCGTGACTCCAGCTCCCGCTGCCGATGCTCGTCGACCGGTCCGTCGGCCGTCTGGATTTCGTGCAACGCGCCGACCAGCTCTTCTTGAGCGAAATTCAACGCGTACGTCGTGGCCAGCGCTGTCAGCAGCTTTCGCTGGTGTGCGAGGTAGTCGTTCAGGGCGATCTCGCGTTCCTCGCCGGGCGCCGCGAACTGCCGCCGCGCCTCGCCGTACCGGATCGCGATGGTCAGCGCGCTCTTGGTGGCGGCCGAGGACGACCCACCGACGACGACCCGCCCGCGCACCAGCGTGCCGAGCATCGTGAAGAAGCGCCGGGTGTCGTTCTCGATCGGGCTCGTGTAGGCGCCGTCCGGCGCGACCTGCCCGTACCGGTCGAGCAGCATCTCGCGCGGCACGGTCACGTGATCGAAGCTCAGGCGCCCGTTGTCGACCCCGAGCAGCCCCGCCTTGTGCCCGTCGTCGCCGATCGTCACGCCCGGCATCGGGTTGCCGTCGTCGTCGCGGATCGGCACCAGCCAGGCGTGCACGCCGTACTCGCGCCCGCCGGTGATGAGCTGGGCGAACACGACGGCCATCCGGCCGTCTCGGGCCGCGTTGCCGATGTAGTCCTTGCGGGCGGCCTCGTGCGGCGTGTGCAGGTCGAAGGTCTGAGTTTCCGGGTCGTACCCGCACGTCGTGCGCAGCTGCTGCACGTCGGAGCCGTGGCCGGTCTCGGTCATCGCGAAGCAGCCCATGAGGTCGGCCGAGATGATGTCCCGCAGGTAGGCGTCGTGATGTTTCTCGGTGCCCAGCGCCACGACGGCGCCGCCGAACAGCCCCCATTGCACGCCGGCCTTCACCATCAGCGAGAGGTCGAGCTGGGCGAGCATCTCGGCGGCGACGACCGATCCTCCGGGGTCGGCGCCCCCGCCGTACGCGATGGGAAAGCCGGCCGCGATGCCCGGCTCGACCGGAAGCTCGCGGATCAGCCGGGAGATTCGCTCCCGGCTCTGCTCGAGCGTCTCGCCCGGCACCGCCACGAAATGCGACCCGGCGAGCTGCTCCCGAGCCGCCTGCCGAACATGCGCCCACCGCCCGTCGAGCGCGTCCCGAAGCCTGAAGTTACTCATGAGTAATACTGTACGTCGCCGTCAGATCGAGCGCCTGCCTGGCCGGCGCGGCAGCCGGGGCGAGCCAAGCTCGAAGCCGGCGCCGAAGACGGCAACCACCGATGACCGCAACGGGCGGCACTCACCGTGACCACGCACGACCCCGGCCATGGCAGCCCAGCCCAGCCGCCGCTTCACCGCAACGGGCCGCACCCACGATCACCCACCCCCGGGGCGGTCAGGAGGTCTGTCGTGCCCGCGTGGCAGGCCTCGACGGTGCGGCGACCTGGCGGAGGATCGTGCCCGAGATGGCCAGGATGGCCAGGCCGTTGAGGCCGTGCAGGCCGAAGAGCAGCGGGCCGGCCGTGGTCGTCCCGCCGTCGTCGCCCAGGTTCTCGGCCACCTTCGCGATGAGCACCTGGATGGTGACCAGGCCCGCGATCAGCGCCGACATACCGGTCACGCGGCGGGGGAGGCCGGCCAGCGGGGCGAAGATGGTCATCAGCACCGGCAGGAGGAACGTCACGTAGCCCAGCGTGCGGTGCGCGTCGAAGGACTCGTCGTTCGGCACGGTGGTGAAGGCTCCTGCGGCGGCGAGGAAGAACTGGGCCAGGACGACCAGCAGGTTCAGGGCGGCCAGGGCGGTGAAGGCACGGCGCATGGGTGGTCCTCTCGTCGTGATGTCCCCAGCAGGACGAGCCGGCGGGCGAGAACGTGACGGCACACGGCTACCGGGACGCGATCCGATAGCGCAGGTGGGTCACGCGGTCGCTCTCGATGACCGACGGGTTCTCCAGCATCGTGAGGGGAACCTCGTGGTCGCCGAAGAAGCGGACGCCCGCGCCGAGGACGACCGGCGCCACGTACATGTCGATCTGGTCGACCAGGCCGGCCAGCAGTGCCTGCCCGGCGAGGTCACCCGCGGCGATCGACACGTCCCGGCCGGCGGCCAGCTTCCGGGCGCGCCGCACGGCGGGCTCGAGGCCGCCGGCGAACTCGAACGGCGCGTCCGGGTAGCGGCTCGGCCAGTCCCCGGCGTCGCGGTGGGTCACCACGACGACGTGGTCCCCGATCGCCGGCTTGCCGGTCCACCCGTCGGTCAGGTCGAACAGCCGCCGCCCGATCACCGTCGCGCCGATCAGCGGCCAGGTCTCGCGCAGCAGCTCGGCGCTGCGCGCGGCCGGGCGGTACCCGCCTCGCGGCCGGTACTGCCGCGGGCCGGTCGGCAGTTCCACGTCGCCGTTGAAGTACCAGTCGAACAGCGGCCCGACCCCGTCGTCGCGGCCGGCGATGAACCCGTCGACGGAGACGGTGGCTCCGACCAGCACCCTGCTTTCGTCATTGTTCATGGCAGGAAAGACCGCCGGGCGCGGCCGGATTCATCGGTCGGCGGTCAGATGATGCTCACCGGGGACGAGGTGGTGTGTCGCGCCGTCGGGGAGGACGGCGTCGGCGGTCGTCCCGGGCGGCACCGACACCGACAGGTCGAAATGTCCGTCGCGCAGCGACCAGCGCACCTCGATCCGGCCGTACGGTGCTTCGTGCGCGGCGTGCGCCCAGGTCAGGCCGCCGCCGATGACCGGACGAACCAGAAACGTCCGATAGGCCGGCTCGACGAAACTCAGCCCGGCCACGTAGCGATGCAGGAACGAAACCACCGCGCCCTTGGCGTAGTGGTTGAGCGACTCCCTGGCCTCGCCGGAAGCCGAGACGCCGTCCCAGCGCTCCCACATGGTCGTCGCGCCGTGGTCGATCATGTAGAGCCACGAGGGCGCGGTGTCCTGCAGCAGCAGCGCGTAGGCGACGTCCGGGCGCCCGGCGCCGGCGAGTGCCGGCAGCAGGTCGGGCGTGGACAGAAAGCCGGTCGTCAGGTGGTTGCCGGCCTCCTCGACCAGCGCGACGAGCCGGTCGGCGACGGCGGCCCGCAGCGACGGCGGCACCAGGTCGAAGGCGAGCGCCCGCACATGGTTCGCCTGCGTGCCGGGGGTGAGCTGGCCATCCGCCCCGATGAACTCCCGCTGCCACGCGTCCCGGGCGCCGGCCGCCAGCGTCTCCCACGGCGCCACCGGCTCGCCGATGACCGCGGCGATCCGGGCCATCAGGCCCGCGGAGTACGCCAGGTAGGCCGTGGCCACGTCGCTCTTGTCGGCGGCGACGAAAGCCGGAAAGTCCCCGGGCTCGTCCCCCGGGGCGAGCCACTCACCCCAGTGGAATCCCGAATCCCACAGGTACGCCTCGTGCGGCTCGGCGACGGGCCGGCGGGCGACCCGGCCGGGGTGCCGGTTCTCGCGGGCCATCGCGAAACCGCGTGCCATCCACGCTTGCATCGCGGGCCAGTTCTCCGCGAGGACGCGCGTGTCCCCGTACGCCTGGAAGAGCCTCCACGGCACCACGACGATCGCGTCGCCCCACCCGGCGGAGCCGTTGAGGTGGGCCATCGGGGATCCGAAGCCCTCGGCGGGCGGGCACGGGCTCATGTTCGCGATCGTGCCGTCGTCCCACTGGTCGGCGACCACGTCGCGCAGCCATTTCGCGCTGAACCCGGCAATGTCGTAGAGGAATGCCGCGGTCCCCGCGAAAGTCTGCCAGTCACCGGTCCAGCCGGCGCGTTCCCGCTGCGGGCAGTCGGTGGGGATGTCGCACACGTTGTCGCGCAGGCTCCACACCGCGGCCTCGTGCAGGGCGTCGACCCGGGGGTCGCTGCATGCGAACCAGCCGGTGCGGCGCATGTCGGTGTGCACGACGACACCGCGTACGTCGTCGGGCGAAAGTTTCTCAGCGAGGCCCTCGACGCGCACGTAGCGGAAGCCGTGCGTGGTGTGCCGCGGCTCGAACGTTTCTCCCGGCGAGCCCGCCGGAACGACCACGTCGACCATCCCGGCCGGCAGCGGCGCGGGCAGGAACGGGAAGTCGGGCCGCAGGTGGTCGGTGGTCACGTCCCCGTCGGCATCGAGGGCCTCGCCATGGGTGAGCGTGATCGGCGTGCCGGCCGAGCCCAGGCGGGACAGGCGGATCCAGCCGTTGATGTTCTGCCCGAGGTCGACGATCTGCCGGTCGCCGACCGAGGTGATCGAGACCGGCGTGATCTCCTCGACCCGGCGCACGGGCGGGGACGGCGAGTCGGTCAGCGTGTCGTAGCCCCGGTCGGCAGTGGTCACCGGAAGCCAGGCGCTGTCGTCGAAGTCCGGCGTGTCCCAGCCGGCCGGGAAGTCGCGAAGATCGGCGCTCTCGCCGGCGATGAGGTCGGCCGTGCGGATGTGGCCGGCGGCGGAGCGCCACGACGGGCCGGTGCCGACGACGAGCGACGAGCCGTCGGCGAGCCACAGATGCAGCTCGGCGAGGAGCGCGGTCCGGTCACCCCACTGCGTGGGCTTGTGCAGGGCGCCGATCTGGCCGGCGTACCAGCCGTCGGTGAGGATCACGCCCAGCGCGTTGGCGCCCTCCCGGACGAGCGAGGTGACGTCGTAGGCCTGCACCTGGAGCCGCTTGCGGTACTGCGTGTAACCCGGCGTCAGCTCGGCGTCCCCGACCCGCTTGCCGTTGAGGAAGGCTTCGTAGATGCCGTGGGCGGTGATGTAGAGCCGGGCCCGCTCGATCGCCGGCGCCGGGAACGTTCCGCGCGTGAGCGAACCCGCCGGCTCGATCCAGGCCGCCGTCGGCAGCACGCCCGCCTCGAACCACGAGGGCGAGGACCAGTCGTGTTCGCCGAGGTCGGACCAGACCTTCACCTGCCACGTCACCCTCTCGGCGGGGACGAGGGCCTCGCCGGCGTAGGGGATCAGGATCGACCGGTCGCTCGCGACCTTCCCGGTGTCCCAGCCGTTGCCGGCGCGAAGCCGATACCCGAGTTGCCGCGCGGCGCCCGCCGGAAGCCGCCACGACAACCGCGGTTCCCGCGCGAGGATTCCGAGCGGCCGCACCAGGTGCTCGACCCCCAGGTCGTGCGCGACCCCGCTCACCGCGGCGTGGCCGGGGCGAAGTCCGGCACCGACGCCGCGCGTTTCTCGATCTCCGAGGCCTGAAGGCGGTGCCGGGCCGCCGTCTCCTGGATCTCGACGGCGTGCGCCCGCTTCTCCGCCATCGACAGCACCGAGGTGGTGCGATCGAACCAGTCCACCCCGCCCGGCGTCAGCGCGCCCCGGCAGCCGCAAGTGGCGCAGGACACCGCCGTCCCGGTCAGCTCGATCACGCTGAGGTGGCACATCGGGCAGAGGCCGGGCGCGCCCCGATAGGAGACGTCGTCAAACGCCTTGCCCAGCTGACTCGCCACGTTCGCGCCGAGCGTCGCCGCCCGCTGCAACGCCGCATCGTCGAGCACGATCGAGCGCGGCGTACCGGCCCCCTCGAAGACGACCTGGTCGGCCACGGCGATGTGCATCGAGAACGTGAGCGTGTGCATCAGCGGCAGCGCGAGCGTCTTCCACTGTGGAGTCAGCGACCCGCCGACCGCGAGGAACCCGGCCACCCGCGGCCGCAGCACCCGCTCGTCGACCCGGAACGGCACCGCCGGCTCGGTTCCGGAGCGTCGCAGCGCCACCAGCTGCTCGATGATGGCGGCGTCCGCGTTCGGCCCGAGCAGCCGGTCGACCAGCAGCTTGAGCCCTGCCGCCATGGTGCGGCTCATGATGGGCGTGCTCACGATCAGGCCGTCGCACTCGACGAGCTTCTCCCAGAGCCAGTCCAGATCGTCCTGCACGCCGAGGTCGAGGTCGACGAGCCGGACGAGCTCGTTCTCAGCGGCAGAAGCGGCGAGCGCCGTCCGCAGCAGAATCTCGGCGCTCCCGCCGGCCGCCCCCGCGCTCAGTCCCAGCACCCTGCTCATGGCCGCTCCACCAGTTCGACGAGGTTTCCTTCCGGGTCGGCCACGTAGGCCATCCGCACGCCCTTCTCCGGCGAGGGCTGCGGCGTCATGACGGGCCGGGCGCCCAGCGAGACGGCCCGCTCGAAAGCAACATCGAGGCCGCGTACGTCGAACGCGATGTGCCCGAACGCCTCGGACAGCGCCGCCTCGGCGGGATTCGCCGCCCGCAGCCCCGCCGCCGACCCCGGCCGGTGCAGCAGCTCGAGCCGGTCGCCGTGCGATGCGTGGATCAGCATCACGATGTCCAGGTCGATCGCGTCCACCCGCAGCGTCAGCTCCCGCTCGTAGCCGAACGCGGCGCAGTACCACTGGGCGGCCGCGCCGAGGTCGTGCACCGACAGGCCCACGTGGTCGAGGCGCGGCTCAGCCATGGCGGTTCAGCCCGGCAACGTCGGCGGTGAGGTACGACGCGAAGCGCCCGTTCGGGTCCCACCTCGCCTGGATCTCTTGCAGGCGCGCGAAATTGGCGTCGGACAGGAACCGGTCCTGCCGCCGGGTGAAGTCGGTGTCGCCGAGGTAGACGCCGGTTCCGGGGAGGGCGGCCGTGCGGCTGTGCACCCACGACCGGTACTTCTCGTCGTCGACCGGGTCCTCGTAGATGGCGTACGTGGCGATGTACACGTTGCCCTCGACGGAGAACGCCATGTCGGGCAACGGCCGGTTCGGCGCCCACCCGTACCAGATGGAGAACGCCTGCCTGGTGTCCAGCTCGCGCCACAACCGCAGCAGCGGCCCGGCCAGAACCGAGGCGGGCGCGTCGGTCCAGGTGCAGTCGACGGCGAAGCGGTAGCCCTCGGGGTTCTGCTCCTCCTGCGCCTGGTTCTCCTCGGCGATGGTGGTCTCGCCGCGCACGTGCCCGAGCTTGCGCCCGGCGAGGGGTCCGTCGTCGAAAGCGGCCAGCAACTCCGCGGCCTCCGCCGGTGAGGACGTCATGACGGTGGTGTGCAACAGCAGGACGGTTCCCGGGTGGGCGACACCGGGATCCAGCGGCACGCGGGGCAGGCGCGTGGCGGCGATGACCGGCTCCACCCGGCGGTCGAGTTTCGGCAGCAGCTCATGCATCCAGGCAAGCAGCGTTTCGCCGTCCTCGAGGCCGAACACCCAGGTGTCATGCCACATCACCGGATACGCCGGATACGTCCGCAGGTGGAAAGCGGTCACGATGCCCGGAAATCCGGGGCCGGCGCCACGAGCGGCCCAGTAGAGGTCGCTGTTCTGGTTCGCGTCGGCCCTGACCAACTCGCCGGAAGCCGTCACCACGTCGACGGCGGCCACGCTCTCGCAGGCCCACCCGACCGAGCGGCTGTTCCACCCCTGTCCGCCCTGCAGCAGGAACCCGCCGATCCCGACGCCGGGGCAGTGCCCGCCGGGAAAGGCGCGGCCGCGGGAAGCCAGGAAGGGCGCCAGTTCCAGGCCGCCCCGCACCGAAGGGCCCGCGACCACGATCGCCGTGCTCTCGTCGTACGCGATGTCGTGAAGATCTTGCAGATCGATGAGCAGGCCGCCGTCGCGGACGCTCCACGCCGCCCAGGAATGACCGCCGGCGCGAACGGCGACCTGCCAGCCGCGCTCGGCGGCGAGCCGCACGCCGTCAGCGACGGCTTCGGCGTCGGCGGCCACCAGCACGGCGTCGGGATAGCGGTCGGGGCGCCGGCGGTTGAAGACGCGCCCCACGCGGGCCTGTTCGTAGCCCGGCCGGTCACGCAGGAACAGACCGTCCATCCGGAGCCTCACTTTCTTGCTGTATGGAAGCCGATTTCTCGATGCGAGAGTATGCTGCGTCCCCGTGAAGCTGACCCATTTCGGCCATGCGTGCCTGCTCGTGGAGACCGGCGCCCGGCTGCTCATCGACCCCGGGACGATGTCCGACCTCGACGGCGTGCGCGACCTCGACGCCGTGCTCGTCACCCACCAGCACCCCGACCATCTCGATATCTCCCGCCTGGCGGCGCTGATGTCGGCCAACGAAAAGGCGAGCCTGGTCGTCGACGCCGACACCGCGGCCACCGTCGAGGGCCTGCCCGCACACGTCGTGGTCGAGCCGGGCGACCGCTTGCGCTTCGGCGAACGTGAGAGCGAGGCGACGGTCGACGTGCTGGGCGGACTGCACGCGGCGGTCTACGGCGACGTGCCCGGCTGTTTGAACGTGGGCTATCTCGTGGACGAGGGAGCGTTCTTCCACCCGGGCGACTCCTTTCTCGTGCCGCCGTCCGATGTGGACGTGCTCGCGGTGCCGGTGGACGGGCCGTGGCTCAAGCTGGCCGAGGCGGTCGACTACGTGCGCGCGGTCGACCCGCGGGTGGCGGTGCCGATGCACGAGGGAGAGACGACCGACCCGGCCAAGTACTGCGGGATGCTGACGGCCTTCGCCCCGCAAACAAAGCGCCTGGTCAGGGGTACATCGACGGACGTGCGCCCGTGATCCAGCCGACGAGCTGGTCGTTGTCCGTCTCGGCTACCGGCACGTCGGCGACCTTCCGGCCGCGGTTGAGCACCGCGATCCGGTCGCAGACCTCCATGGCCAGGGGCAGGTTGTGGGTGACCAGGATGCAGGCGACGCCCTGGTCGGCGAGGCGGCGGATCAGCGCCTGCACCTGCTGGGTCTGCTCGTAGCCGAGCGCCGCGGTGGGCTCGTCGAGCAGCAGCACGCCGCTCTTCTCCCCGCCGACGCGCGTCGCGCCGCGGGCGAGCGCGACCACCTGCCGCTGCCCGCCGGAGAGCATCTCCACCGGGCGGGTCATCGCCGCCGTGCGTACCCCCAGCCGCTCCAACTCCGCGGTGGAGCGTCGCCGCTGCGCCTTGTGGTCGACGAAGCCCAGCCAGCCGAGCGGGCCCCCGCGCAGGATCTCGCGGCCCAGGTTGAGGTTGGTGGCGATGTCCTGCGCGTCGACCAGCGCCAGGTCCTGGTAGACCATCTGGATGCCGGCGTGCGTAGAGTCGGCCGGTGAGGCGAACGTGGCGGGCGTGCCGTGCACCCGGATCTCGCCGCGGGTCGGCTGGTGCACGCCCGCCATCAGCTTGAGCAGCGTCGACTTGCCGGCGCCGTTGTCGCCGAGCAGGCCCAGCACCTCGCCCTGCGCCACCTCGACGTCCACGCCGTCGAGGGCGCGGACGTAGCCGTAGTGCATGTCGATGTTCTTCAATTCCAGCGCCGGCGTGGAAGTCACCGGAGTCACCTCGTTCCGGTGTGGACGGACGCGTTCGCGGACTGCACCAGGCGGCGGGAAACCGTGGTGGAAACCCACTTCTCGACGCCCAGCGAGCCGAGCAGCAGCAGGCCGGTCACCGCGGTCGCCCAGTACGGCTGGATGCCCTTGATGGTCAGCGCGTTCGAGATGGTGCCGAGGATCAGCGCGCCGACCAGCACCCGCGGCAGCGACCCGCGCCCGCCGGCCAGCGAGACGCCGGCGAGCGCCACCGCGGTCAGCGCGTTGAAGATGATGCCCGGGCTGGCGGCCGGGTTCGCCTCGGTCACCAGCGCGGTGGTGACCAGGCCGCCGAGCGCCGCGCAGAATCCGCTGACGACGAAGCCGAGCACCTTGTAGCGGTCGGCGTGGATGCCGGAGCGGCGTACCGCCTCGGGGTTGCCGCCGACTGCCATCAGCCGGATGCCGTCGCGGGTGCGGGTCAGGAAGACCGTGCCGAGCGCGAACAGCACCGCCACGATCCAGACCGGCGCCGGTACGCCCAGGTAGCGCTGGGTGCCCATGAAGGCGAGGGAGTCGAGCCCCGGGACCGTGTAGCCGCCGACGAGGGCCGAGGCGAGCCCGGACATCGCCGACAGCGTGCCGATCGTGACCACGATCGGGTTGAAGCCGCGCAGCGTGATCAGGCCGTTGACCAGCCCGACCACCGCGCCGAGGACCAGGGCCGCGACGATCGACAACCAGGTCGGCGTGCCGTGCGTGATCAGCCAGCCGCAGACGCAGCCGGCCAGCGCCGCGGTGCCCGGGATCGAGAGATCCAGGGCGCCGCCGATGATCCCGACGGCCACCCCGGCCGCGAAGATCGCGGTGATCGCCGCGGCGTTGGCGATCAGGAGCGCGTTGTCGATGCTCGCGAAGTACGGGTTCGCCCAGATGCTGAAGGCGACCAGCAGCAACGCCCAGAGGACGAAGATGCCCCGGTCCCGGACGAAGATGAGCCAGCGGATGACTGCCGGATCCCGGTCGGCTTTGTCGCTCGCAGCACGCGCGGGTGCGATCGTCACGGCCATGGTCCCCTCAGCTCAGCTTCCGGCCGTCGTGGTCTTCTGCGGCACGATCAGGATCTCACCGTTCGCCTTCGGGTCGGCCTGCATCTTGACCAGGGTGTCGAACGACTGGGTCATGTCCGCCTCGAACTGCAGCGCCACCGAGGCGTAGATCTTGCCGTCCTTCACATTCTTGAGAACCTCGTCGTTGCCGCCGAAGTCGGTGACACAAGCGAGCTTCTTGCCGGCCGCGTCGGCCGCGCCGAGCGCGCCGAGCGCGCCCTCGTCGTTGGCCGACATGACCGCGCTCAGGTCGGGGTTGCCCTGCAGCACGTTGCCGATGTCGGTCTGGCCCTTGGCCCGGTCGACGACGTTGATGGTCTGCACGACGGTGGCGTTGGGGGCGGCGGCCTTCAGCGCGTCGAGGGCCGACTTGTCGAAGACCTCCTTGCCGGCCGAGCCTTCCTGACTGGCCGTGTAGAGAACCTTCGCGGCGCCGCCCAGCTTCTCGGTGATGCACTTGCCGAGCTGCGAGCCGAGCTCCTTGCCGCCGGCCTCGTAGTCGATGTAGTCGAACGTGATGCCCGGCTGGGGGCCGGTGTACCCGTACTCGTCGGGCTTGCCGTTGACCAGGATCGGCACGCCCTTGGACTGGGCGGTCTTGAGGATCTGGCCCATCGACTTGGGCGCGACCGCGATCACCCAGGCGGCGCCGGCCCGGCCCGAGCTGATCACCTCGTTGAGCTGCTGGGTCTGCTTGGTCGCGTCGAAGTTGGGGTCCTGGACGATGACCTCCCAGCTCTTCGACTTGGCGTAACCCTTCACGCCCTCGGAGAGGCCCTTCAGCGCCGGCGGCGCGAGGGAGAGGGGGGAGAAGACCAACGTCTGGGGGAGCTTGTTGGCGGCAGCGCCGATGGTGCCCGAGTCGTCGCTCGATGAGTTGCCGCACGCGGCGGTGAGCAGGAGCGGAGCGGCCAGAGCGGCGGCCAGGGCGGTGCGGAGAACGGTCATCGCGAACTCCTTGCTATGAGCGTTACTTTCACATCGTGAAAGCCGATTTCTTTTAGATGTGAGAAACATAGGTGAGCTGTTGCACGATGTCCATGGCTTGACCGGACGATTTCTCACCTGTGACGGCTAACCGTGCTGCCAGGACGTTTCGAGGCCACGCACCAGGGCGACCATGGCGTCGTGGGCGGGCGTGGGCACGCCGTGGCGGCGTCCCTCGGCGGCTACGCCGCCGTTGAGAACGTCGATTTCGGTGGTACGGCGGGCGAGCACGTCCTGCAACATCGAGGGCTTGTGCGCGTACGCCTCCCGCACCGCCTCCTCGACCGCATGCCGAGGGTCGCGCGTGAGGGGGATGCCGGCTCTCGCGCAGACCCGTTCCGCCTCGTCGATCAGGCGTTCCACCTCTCTTCGCAGCGCCGGATCGGTGCAGACGGCACCGACGGTGAGGCCGGTGAGCGCAGAGAGCGGGCTGGTCGCGGCGTTGAACACGACTTTCGTCCACTGAGGGCCGCGCGCGTCGTCGACGGCGTGGGTCTTCAGACCGCCCTGGTTGAGCTTCTCCGCCAGCAGCGCGATCTCGCCGGCTCGGGCGGGGCTCGGCTCGAAGGGGCCGATCCAGGTGTCGCCGGGTGCGTCGTAGCGCACGACGCCGGGGGCGGTGACCGCGCCCGCGGTGACGATGGTGCCGCGGATGACCCGGGGGACCAGTCCGGCGATCACCTCCTCGTTACCGACGCCGTTCTGCACGCTGACGACGGCGGCGTCCTGCAACGCATGCCGCGCTCCCGTCATCGCCGCGTGGGTGTGCTGTGCCTTGGTCGCGACGATGCCGAAGTCGCAGGGCGGCAGGCCGGCGGCGTCGGTGAGGGTCTGGACGGGGGCGGTGAAATCGGCGAGGCCGGTGACTTTCAGGCCATGCTCACGAATGGCTTGCATGTGCTCGGGCCACGGGTCCACGGCCCAGACCTCGACCCCGGATGCTCGGGTGAGATGGGCGGCGTAGAGGCTGCCGATCGCGCCGCACCCCAGGATCGCGACGCGCACCACCTCGCCGCTCATGACGCGGCCGGCGCGGGCTGCGCTGCCGGCTCGGGCTGCGCTGCCGGCTCGGGCTGCGCTGCCGGCTCGGGCTGCGCTGCCGGCTCGGGCTGCGCTGCCGGCTCGGGTTGGGCTGCCGGCTTGGGTTGGGCTGCCGGCTCGGGCGGGGCTGCCGGCTCGGTGAGCGCGGCGCGGGCCAGGGCCGCGCAGGTCGCCGGATCGGCGCCGCCGACGCCGAGGCCACCCACCACCGCGCCCCCCAGCTCGACCGGAAGACCGCCGGGCGCCGCCAGCAGAGGCGCCGGGTGCAGGGCCGGGAGTTGCGTGGCCGGATACCAGTCGGCCAGTTGCTCGCTCGGCACGCCGAACCGGGCCGCCGCGCTCGCCGTCGCCAGCGCGACCTCGACGCCGCCGGCCGGGGCGTCGTCCATCCGGTCCTGCTGGATGGGGTCGCCGCCACGGTCGACCACCGCGACGCTGACTTTCAGGCCCTGAGCCCCGGCCGCGGCCAGGACGCGATCGCAGAGGTCGAGGGCCCAGTCCAGCTCGCGCTGCCGGGCGGCGGGCAGGGCCGGCTTCATGCCGAGGCTGTCGGCGGGGGAGACGGTCAGATCGCCGAAACGGGCCTGCCAGCGGGCCCGATCGTCGCCGTGCTGGCCGGCGTACGGCACGCCCATGGCGTACGCGATGAGCAGGTCTTCCGGGTTCGCGGGCTCGCCGTCGGCGCTGACCACCTCGGGCGCCACCCCGGTCGGGAGGAACGGGCTGACCGTCGCGCCCGACGCCGAGATGCCGCCGGTCACGACGCCGTCGCCGTCGCGGATGGGCAGGCCGCCCGCCCCGGGGAAGAGCGCCTCGGGCGAGGCGGTCACGAAGCCCGTGCTGATCGGCGCGGGCAGCGTGGTCATCCGTTGGAGGTGCTCCGAGCTGGGGATCTGCTGGGTCGCCGAGATCCAGGCCTTGGAGCGGGCGCGGGCCATGCCGCCCGGGCCGCCGTGGTCCAGCCGCGACGCCGTGACCAGGGCGCCGCTCGCACCGACCACGGCGATCGCGCCGCGCAGCCCGAGTTGCTCGGCCTTGTCCACCGCCCGCCGCACGAGCTCGCGCGCGTCGGCGAGCGAGATGTCGGCCGGATGGATGCCGGCGTCCATCAGGCGCCGACCATGTTGTACCCGCCGTCGGCGACCATGTAGCCGCCGGTCATGTGGAAGGCGTCGTCGGTGGCCAGGAACAGCGCCGTGCCGGCCAGCTCGGCGGGACCGGGGATGCGGCCCATCGGGGTCATCTTGCGCAGCTGGTCGCCGCGGCCCTCACGCCAATCCTTGCGGCCCAGCGTCGCCTCGGTCTCGATGAAACCGGGGGCGAACACGTTGACCCGGACGACGGGGGCGAAGGCGTGCGCGTACGACTTGGTGAGGCCGAGCAGGCCGTACTTGGCCGCCGCGTACTGCGGGGCCCGGGCGCTGCCCCGGACGATCACGGTGGAGCCGATGTTGACGATCGCGCCGTGGCCCTGGTCGAGCATGCGGGCGCCGAACTCGTGGACGCAGGCCATCGTGCCCTTGATGTCGACGGCGAGGACATGGTCGACCGACTCCTCGGTGATGTCCCGCCACGACATCTGCTCGCGGGCCACGTCGCCGACGTTGTTGATGACCGCGTCGACGCCGCGGAGCTGCTGGAACGCCTCGTCGGCCAGCCGCGCCACCTGCGACCAGCCGGCGATGTCGGCCTGCAGCAGCACCGGCTCGGCGCCCGCGTCGCGGACCCGGTCGGCGGTCTGCTCGGCGCCGGCCTTGGACGAGCGGTAATGCACGCCGACAACGCGGGCGCCCTCCTGGGCGGCGCGGACCGCGATCTCGGCGCCGAAGCCGGTGCCGGCGCCGGTCACCACGACCGAGCGGCCCTCGAAGCGGCGGGGGAGGGGAACGGGATTCAAAGCCACTGGAGCTTTCCTTTCGGACGGTTCAGACGAGCACGCGCCCGCCGTCGACATAGAGGACCTGGCCGGTGATGAAGCCGGCCCGGTCGGAGGCGAGGAAGGTGACCGCGTCGGCGACCTCCTCCGGCACGCCGAGACGCTGGGCCGGGACGAGACTTTCCAGGGCGGCGCGATTGCCGTTCCGGTCGAGGTGGTCCTTGGTCAGATCCGTCTCGATGTAACCGGGCGCGACGGCGTTGACGGTCACTCCGTGCGCCGCCCATTCGCGCGCCATCACGCGTACGAGTTGGTTGAGACCGCCTTTTGTCGCGGCATAGGGCGCGTGGTTGGCGTGCGCCAGCAAGCCGGAGACGGACGACACGAAGATCATCCGGCCGTAGCCGGCGCCGACCATCAGCCGCCCGACCTGCTGACCCAGCCAGTAGGCGGTGGAGAGATTCAGCTCGACGAGCTGCTGCCAATCGGCATCGGTGAGATCGAGGACCGGGCGGCGCACGTTGCGCCCGACGGCATGCAGGAACACCTGGGGTACGCCGATGCGCGCGGTCGCCTCCTCGACGACCTGCCGGCAGCGTCCGGCATCGCGCAGGTCGCAGGCGATGGTCTCGATGACGCCGCCCGCCTCCTTGGCCGCGCGCGCCACCGTCTCGAGCTTGTGCTCGTCGACGTCGACCAGCGCGACCCGGGCGCCCTGGACGGCGAGGCTCATTGCGCTCGCGCCGCCGAGACCACCCGCACCGACTACGAGGGCCGGCCGACCGGAGAGCGCTAGCCAGTCAACCATGAGATACCCCTTGCTCTCGGCAGATCAGTTCTCGCATTGTGAAAGCGATTATCCGATACCGTAGACGCCGGGTTCGGGGCTGTCCAGGCTCCAGTTGCGCGGGGCTCTACGCTCATGCTTTTCACCAACTTTCCGCGGGGAGCACCATGGCGGACGCGAAGCCGGAGTACCGGGTCGAGGCCTTGGCCAAGGGCCTGCGCCTGCTGAGCCTCTTCACCGAGCAGCGGCCGACCTGGCGGGTCACCGACCTCGCCGAGGCGGCCGGGCTGCCGATGCCGACGGCGTACCGGGTGGTGCAGACGCTCACCTCCGAGGGCTACCTCGATCATCTGCCGAGCGGGGACTACCGGCCGGGCGTTCGCGTCCTTACCCTCGGCAGCGCCGCGCTGCGCAGCCTCGACCTCGTCGAGCTGGCCACGCCGCGCCTGCAGCGGCTGGCCACCGACACGGGCGAGACCGTCAACCTCGCGGTGCTGACCGGCGACCGCGTGTTGTACCTCGTGCGGCTGCGCAACTCCGACCTGGTCACGGCCAACATCCAGGTGGGCTCGACGCTGCCGGCCGTGCACACCTCGATCGGCAAGCTGCTGCTCGCGCACCTCGAGCCGGCCGAGCTGAAGGCGCGCGTCACGGCCGAGTCGTTCCCGGCGCAGCACGGCCCCAACGCCAAGGTCTCCCTCGACGAGCTGGGCGAGGAGCTCGCGCGGATCCGGGAGCAGGGCTGGGCGGTTCAGGACGAGGAGCTCGCGTACGGGCTGAGGTCGGTGGCCGGGCCGATCACCGGTCCGGACGGTCGTGTCGTGGCCGGGGTCAACCTCGCCGTGCAGGCCCGCGACTGGTCGGCGCAGCGGATCGTGCGTGAGCTGAAGCCCGTGGTGCTGGCGACCTGCACGCAGATCTCTCAGCTCGTAGCCGGTTCGTAAAACGGACTTCACGGTACGAGAGTGCTACCGTTGACGGTGCTTTCCCGATCGAAAGGGTGATCCACAGTGCTGCAGGGGGACGACGACATCTCCGGGTGAGCCCGGCCGTGTCTCTTCGCGTCGTCATATCCCTTCCTGCCGGTTTTCTACCGGTTTATCGCGCTGAGGTTTGCCTTCATGTCCGACATTTACGTCGTCTGCTCCCACGTGTCCTTTTCCTGGCTGGACGACACCCCCGTCTTCCACGACCTCTCGTTCAGCGTGCCCTCCGGCCGTACGGGATTGGTCGCCGCCAACGGCAGCGGGAAAAGCACCCTGCTCAAGCTCATCGCCGGCGCGGTGAAGCCGCTCGACGGCTCGATCACGGTGACCGGCACGCTCGGTTATCTGCCGCAGGACCTGCCGCTGTCGTCGTCGCTGAGCGTGGCCGAGGTGCTCGGCGTCGACGCACAGCTGCGCGCGCTGCACGCGATCGAGGCCGGCGAGACCGGCGAGGACCACTTCACGATCATCGGCAACGACTGGGACGTCGAGGAGCGCAGCCGCGCCCAGCTCGACCGGCTCGGCCTCGCCGACGTGACCCTCGACCGCCCGCTCGGCACGCTCAGCGGCGGCCAGATCGTCTCGCTCGGGCTCGCCGCCCAGTTGCTCAAGCGCCCCGACGTGCTGCTGCTCGACGAGCCCACCAACAACCTTGACGGGGACGCGCGCGCCCGGCTCTACGACGTGCTCGACGACTTCGCCGGCTGCCTGCTCGTGGTCAGCCACGACCGCACGCTGCTCGACCGGATGGACCGGATCGCGTCGCTCGACCGCGGTTCACTTTCGCTGTTCGGTGGCAACTTTTCCGCGTACGAGGAGTCGGTCGCGGCCGCGCAGGAGGTGGCCGAGAAGAACGTCCGCAGCGCCGAGCAGGAGGTCAAGCGCGAGAAGCGCGAGCTCCAGCAGGCCCGCGAGCGGGCGGCCCGGCGCGCGTCGACGGCGAGCCGCAACCTCAAGAACGCCGGCCTCCCGAAAATTTTCGCCGGCACCATGAAGCGCGGCGCCGAGGTGGCGGCCGGCAAGGCTGCCGACACGCACGCCTCGCGGGTGGCGGATGCGCGGGCCCGGCTGGAAGAGGCCGAGCGGGCGCTCCGCGAGGACGACCGCATCGTGATCGACCTGCCCGGCACGGCCGTTCCCGCCGGCCGGACCCTGTTCGAGGGCTCGGAGCTCGGGGTTCGTGATCTCTTCACGGGCCTGGACCTTACGATCCGCGGGCCCGAGCGGATCGCGCTGAGCGGGCCGAACGGCTCCGGCAAGTCCACGCTGCTGCGTCTGATCGCCGGCGACCTTTCCCCCGATGCGGGCGCGGTCCGGCACGCGGACGGCCGGGTCGCGTACCTCTCGCAGCGCCTGGATCTCCTCGACCCGGACCGCACGGTCGCCGAGAACATGGCGGCGTTCGCCCCGACGCTGCCGGACGCCGAGCGGATGAACCGGCTGGCCCGCTTCCTCTTCCGGGGCGGGCGGGCCCACCTGCCGGTCCGGGTCCTCTCCGGGGGCGAGCGGCTGCGTGCCACGCTCGCCTGCGTGCTGTGCGCCGAGCCGGCGCCGCAGCTGTTGCTGCTGGACGAGCCGACCAACAACCTGGACCTGGTCAGCGTGGGCCAGCTGGAGAGCGCGCTGAACTCGTACCGGGGAGCGTTCGTCGTGGTGTCGCACGACGGGCGCTTCCTCGACGAGATCGGCATCGACCGGCGCATGCGCCTGGCCGACGGGCGGCTGCTCCCGGTGTGAGTGGGCGCTTGCCCACTTTAAGTGGGCGCTTGCCCACTTTAAGTGGGCGCTTGCCCACTTTAAGTGGGCGCTTGCCCACTTCGAGTGGGCGCTTGCCCACTCGAGCGTTCGGGGCAGGATGGGACGAGTCGCTTCTCGGGGAGGTCTTTCACCATGGTTGAGTACCGGCCGTTCGGGCGCACCGGCGTGCAGATCAGCAACCTCACGCTCGGCGCCATGAACTTCGGCAAATCCGGGAACCCCGATCACGAGGACGGGATCCGGATCATCCACCGCGCCTTGGACGAGGGGATCACCGCGATCGACACCGCGGACGTCTACTCGCAGGGGGAGAGCGAGGAGGTCGTCGGGAAGGCCCTCGAAGGGCGGCGCGACGACGTCTTCCTCGCCAGCAAGTTCCACGGGCAGATGGGGGACGGCCTCAACACCAAGGGAAACTCGCGGCGGTGGATCGTCGCCGAGGTGGAGAACAGCCTGCGGCGGCTCCGTACCGACTGGATCGACCTGTACCAGGTGCACCGGCCCGAGCCGGAGACGGACTTCGACGAGACGCTGGGGGCGCTGTCCGACCTCGTACGCCAAGGAAAGATCCGTTATATCGGGACGTCCACCTTCGAGCCGTCCGCGATCGTCGAGGGACAGTGGATCGCGGAACGGCGCGGGCGGGAACGGGTGGTGAGCGAGCAGCCGCCGTACTCGATCCTGGTGCGCGGCATCGAACGTGAGATGCTCCCGGTGGCCTCCCGCTACGGCCTCGCCGTTCTTCCGTGGAGCCCGCTCGGCGGCGGGTACCTCTCCGGCCGCTATCACTCGGGAATGACGTCGCCGCTCTCGCTGCGCGTGTCGCGGCTTCCCGAGCGGTACGACCCGACGCGGCCGTCCAATGCGGCGAAACTTCAAGCCGTCGACGAGCTCACGAAGCTGGCGGCCGGGGTGGGGATGTCGCTGATCCACCTCGCGCTGGGGTTCGTGCTCGCGCACCCGGCGATCACCTCGGCGATCATCGGGCCGCGGACGATGGAGCACCTCGAGTCGCAGCTGGGCGCGCCCTCGCTCACGGCGGACCTGCTCGACCGGATCGACGAGATCGTGCCGCCGGGGACGAACCTCAACCCGGTCGACGCGGGGTACACGCCGCCGTCGCTGACCGACCGGAGCCTGCGTCGCCGAACCTCGTAGGGTGGCGGGGTGCCGCCACGCCGTACCCGTCAGGGACCACCGCGCCCGCCTTCCGTGCCCATCGAGATCCAGCCGGCCTCCGGGGTTCAGCTGGATCTCGAGTACGAGCAGACCGTGACGTCGGCGCTTTACCGCGACGCCGATCTCTCGGGCACGGTGGCGGGGGCGGTGGAGTTTCTGCAGTGCCGTTTCGAGAAGGCTTCGCTCGCCGGTTCGCATTTGGCTCAGGTTCGATTCATCGATTGTGTGGCTGATGTCGCGGACTTCTCGAATTTGCGCGGTGAGCGGGGCGTGCTCGAGCGGGTCGGGGTGACCGGGTCGCGGATGACGGGGCTGGCCTGGAACGACGGGCTGCTCAGCGACGTCACCTTCGCCGACTGCAAGGTGGATCTGACGAACTGGCGGTTCGCCCGGTTCGACGTGGTGACCTTCACCGATTGCAACCTGGCGGGCGCCGACTTCACTCACGCCGACTTGCGCGGGGCCAGCTTCACGCGGTGCGATCTGTCCCGGGCGCAGTTCCACAACGCGACCATGGAAGGGGCGCGGTTCCGCAGCTGCGAGCTGCAAGGGATCGGCGGCCTGACCAGCTGGGCGGGCGCGATCGTGCATCCCGACGACCTGCTGGCGCTCTCGTACGCCCTCGCCGGCGCGCTCGGCATCACGGTTTCCGACAAGGATCGCTGAGCCGTCTCGCCTCAGGTCTTCTGCCGTGCCGGGTCGCTCGGTAGGGGCGGTGCGTTTCGCACGGCGGGACTCGCGGTGGCGGCGACAGCGGTCGCGAGCATCACGGCGGCCAGCACCCCGATGGCGCCCTTCGCGGTGAGCGTGGTCAGCAGATAGCCGGCGAGCAGCGAAGCCAGCGGCATGACGCCCCAGGTGACGGTCATCGCGGCGCTCATCACCCGGCCGAGGAGCTCGTTCGGCACCAGGACGGCGGCGTACGTCATCAGCACGACGTTCCACAGTGGGCCGACGAAGGCGCAGGCGGCGCCGACCAGGCCGAGCTGCAGCGGGGTGGCGGCCACCGTGAAAAGAGGAAGCAGCGCCGCCCACACCCTGTTGACGCCGACGATGACGCGGGGCGCGGTGAGGTGGCGGTGCAGCCGTGTCGCGGCGAGGGCGCCGGCCAGGCCGCCCGCGCTGTAGACGCCGAGCATCAGGCCGACCTCGGTGGCGCCGCGATCGTGGGCCAGCACGATGAGGATCAGGACGAGGGCCTGGAAGACCAGGTTGCTGACGGCGAGCAGGGCGATCGCCGTACGGATCAGTGGTTGTCGCCAGACCCAGCGCAAGCCTTCGACGGCCGCTCGCCACAACGGCTCGGTGGGGGTTTCGTCGCTCCCGCGCAGATCTTTGCGGACGAGCAGCAGGGCCAGCGCGGAGAGCAGGTAGGAGACGGCGTCCACCAGGAACGGCACCGCCCGGCCGGCGGCGAAGAGCAGCCCGCCCAACGGCGGCCCGATCAGGCCGGCGCCGCGGGCACGGGCCTCGTTCCGGGCCATCGCGGCGGGCAGGTGCACGGCCGGGACGATCAGCGGGAGAGCCGCCCGCTCGGCGAGCCCGAAGAAGACCGCGCACAGGCCCTGGACGAAGGCGACCGCGGCCAGGAACGCGACCGTGGGC
Source organism: Actinoplanes sp. NPDC051513 (assembly GCF_044454685.1). Classification (NCBI taxonomy): domain Bacteria; kingdom Bacillati; phylum Actinomycetota; class Actinomycetes; order Micromonosporales; family Micromonosporaceae; genus Actinoplanes; species Actinoplanes sp. NPDC051513. The sequence goes on along the minus strand of NZ_JBITDW010000028.1, from coordinate 51,860 downwards.
GTTCCCCGCCACAGGACGACCGGCACGCTCGCCACCGCGGCGGCCGCCACGAGCTCGCTGACCAGCAGGATCGAACGCCGGTTCCAGCGGTCGACGAGCGGGCCGGCGGGCAGGTTGGCGACCAGGTACGGCAGCGTGCCGGCCGCGGCGACCAGGCCCGCGTCGGCCGGGGAGCCGCGGGTCGCGAGCACGAGCAGCGGCATCGCGGTGCCGCCGATCTGCGCGCCCAGCGCCGAGACGACCTGTCCGCTCCAGAGCGCGGCGAAATCCCGGTTCCGCCGCAGCGGGGTGGTCGTCTCGGCGCTGGGGATCGCGGCGCGGCTGGTCTTGGCGCGTCCGGCGCTGCTGGTCACGGCGCGTCCGGGGCTGCTGGTCACCGCGCGTCCGCCGTCGGGAACGCGTGGAAGATGACGGCGATGTGCCGGGCGCCGGGGGTGGCGTGTCCGGGCTCGCGGTGCCATCGGGAGAGCAGGGCGATGTACTCCTCGCCGAACTGGGCCAGTTCCCCGGCGGTCAGGCTGGTGCTGCCGTAGGAGTGCTGGGCGGCGTCGGTGAACTCGCCGTAGGAGTCACGGTCGAGGAGGTAGGTGCGCAGCTCGCGGCCCGACTGCTCGAACCATTGCCGGCCCACCTCGTCGGCCGCCGCCGCGACCTCGGGATCGTCGGAGGAGCGCGGCAGCCGGATGTCCTGCGGGATGGCCCGCCAGTAGCGCCGCCGCCCCTTCGAGCGGGCGGTGTCCTCCTCGATGAAGCCGAACCGCTCCAGCTGCCGTAGGTGATAGCTGGTCGCGCCGCGGTCGACGGCGAACTCGGCGGCCAGGTCGGCCGAGGTGGCCGGCCCGCGCCGCTGGAGCCGGGTGAGCAAATGCTGCCGCAGCGGGTGGGCGAGCGCCTTGAGCGCATCGACATCGGTGAGAACTCGCATGATGAGAAGATATCTATGCAAAGACTTCTTCTCAAGCCCATCGGCGATCTCGCGGAGGACGGGCTGGGCGGCAATGCGCCGCGGAACGTTGATGAGTTCCTGCGCGCGGCGCGCGGCAGATCATCGAGATCGCGCCCGGGTGGGGCTGGGCGGTGGCGCGCTGCTGGAGGTTGATGGGTTGCTGCGCGTGGTGCGCGGCAGATCATCGAGATCTTGGGTGGGGCGGCGGGGCCAGAAGCGGCGTCGGCGGGGGCGTGGGGGCCGGTGAGGGGCGTCGGGCAAGGCCGACTGGCTGCTGCGGCGGGCCGCTTCCACGGCGAAGATCCACGCTCCGAAGTCCATGACGTCTCCTCACGGGCGAGCCGTTAACGGTCACGTGACCGTTAACGGCATTGTCGCGAGGCGGCCCTGGATGGTCAACCCATTACGATGCGGTGATCGTGGAAGACAGACAGGACAAGCGGCCCACGCTGCGGGACGTGGCGCGGCTTGCGGGCGTCTCGCACCAGACCGTGTCGCGGGCGATCAACGACAAGGGCGAGATCGACCCGGAGACCCGCCGGCGGGTGCTCGACGCCGCGCGGCAGCTGCGGTACCGGCCGTCGCGGTTCGCGCGCGGGCTGGTGCGGCCGGGGGCGGTCACGCTGGGGCTGATCGTTCCGGACGTGGTCAACCCGTTCTTCCCGGAGCTGATCGCCGGGGTGATCGACGCGGCCGAGCAGGCCGGCTGGCAGGTGCTGATCAGCACGAGCCAGGACGATCCGGCGCGGGAGCCGGAGCTGCTGCGGGCGCTGGCCGGGCAGGTGGACGCCATGATCTGCTACCTCTTCCAGCCCGAGGACGTGATCGCCGACGCGGTCGAGGGCGTGCCGCTGGTCGTGATGAGCCGCAGCCCGCAAGACCCGGCGTTCGGGGCCGTCGACATCGACTCGGGGATCGGCGTACGGGCGCTCGTGCGCCACCTGGCCGAGCGCGGTCACCGGCGGATCGGCATGATCGACTGTCCGGCCGCCGCCGACGCGGGGCGGCGGGTGGCGTTCCTGGCCGGGGCGGCCGAGCTGGGCCTGGAGGTGCCGCCGGGCGCGATCGTCCCCGTCGAGCAGTCGATGGCCGGCGGGGAGGCGGGCTTCGTCCGGTTGCGCCGGGAGCGGCCCGATCTGACGGCGATCTTCGCCTTCAACGACCTGGTCGCCCTCGGCGCGCATCGCGAGGCCCGCCGCCGGGGCGTGCACATCCCGGGCGATGTGGCCCTGGCCGGCTTCGACGGCCTGACCGTGGGCGAGTTGATCGACCCGCCGCTGACCACTGTCTACCTGAACAAGCGCCGCATGGGCGAGCTGGCGGTGGCCCAGGCACAGCGCCTGCTCGCGGGCGACCGCCCCGCCCCGGCCGTCCTCGAGACCGAGCTGGTGATCCGCGGCTCGGCTTAGCGGCTCCCGAGGGTGTCCGAAACGCACGGGCCGGCCCGGCTCGAGGTACGCCGCGTGGGAAAGTCGGTGGCGGGTGACGCCTACCGTGAAGGCTGTGACGAAGTTCGATCAAGGCTGGCCCGAGCCGTCTCCGGTGCCCGATGATCCCGCGCCGGGCTTGCAGCAGCCGCTACCGGGCCGGCAGCGGCCGCGGTGGGGATGGTGGCTGATCGCGGCGATCGCCGTCGTGGTGGTGGCGGGGATCGGGGCCGGGCTGATGTCGAGGCCGGCGCCGGACCGGGCGGCCGACGGGCCGGAGGCCCGGCGCGAGGCGATCGGGGCCGCCCCCGCCCAGATCGTGACCACGACGGTCGTCTACGAGGTGTCGAGCGGCGGCGCCGGCGATGTCGGCAGCATCGAATACACCGATCCGGACGGCGACATCATCAGGCGGGGCGGCGTGCCGTTGCCGTGGCGCACGACGTTCACGGTGACCGGCGAGAAGCCGCCGCTGGTGCTGATCGCGCAGCGCAAGAAGGGCGGCGCCGGGGCGGTGACCTGCTCCATCACGTACGGCGAGAAGGTGCTGACCACCGTCACGCAGACGGGCCGCTACGCCGCGCCGCAGTGTTCCGCATGACGAAAGACGGCCGCCCGAGGGCGGCCGTCTCAAGAAGCTGACTACTTCGCGAACTTCGCGTACTTGGCGCGGAACTTCTCGATCCGGCCCGCGGTGTCGAGCACGCGGCTGCGGCCGGTCCAGAACGGGTGGCTCGCGGCCGAGATCTGCACGTCCACCACCGGGTACGTCTTCCCGTCCGTCCACTCGACGGTCTTCTCGCTCTTCTCCGTCGAGCGGGTGAGGAACGCGTAGTCGGCGTTCCGGTCGCGGTACACGACGGGGTGGTAGTCGGGGTGGATTCCGTTCTTCATGTCTCAGCCCTCCAGGGAGATGCATCCATGTAACGGACCTGCCCACCCCGGTATTTCGGCCGGGTATGTGTCGTGCGAGACACCGGATCAGAGCTTCACATCGGCCGCCAGGGGAGTGGTCGGCGTCTTCGATCCGCCGGGTGGCTCGACGGAAACGCCCACGTCGGAGGCCTCGGACATGCCGTTGACGACTTGGACCGAAGTGGTCTGGCCGGGCGCCAGGGCGCCCTCGTTCACCGGCTGCTGGGAGCGGATCGTCCAGAGCTGGTAGACCTTGCCGTCCGCGGGGGCGGCGTCGGCGGCCAGCATGATGACGCCGGCGTCGTGCAGCTTGGACGTCGCGACCGTCACCCGGCCGCCGCCGGCCACGGGCTCCTCGCGTACGACGAGATCCGGAGCGGCGAGCAGGGCGCGAACCCGGGCCTCGGCCGCCTGAGCCGCCTCGGCGCGATCGTGCTCACGGCGTACGCGATCGTTTTGAATCACGGACGCTACGGTCGCCGCGCCGGCGACCGCGACCACGACGGCGGCCGCGGCGGTGATCATCCGGAGGCGGCGGCGCGGCGCGGTGATGTGTACCGGCGCCGGGGAGACGGGCGCGATCTGGCGGACCGAGGTGATCGCGGAGAGGACGTTGTCGCGCAGCGCGGGCGGGGGAACCGACCAGGCGCCGTCGGCCAGGCGAGCCGACGTCTCGTTGAGCTCGTCGACCTCGGCGCGGCAGGCGTCGCACTCGCGCAGGTGGCGATCGAAGGCGGCGCGCTCCAGGTCGTCGACCGCATCCAGGACGTACGGGCCGATCAGGCTGTGGATCTCAGCGGTGTTCATGCCATCGCCCCCGCTCCGAGGCAGTCGCGCAGGCGGATGAGGCCGTCGCGCATGCGGGTCTTGACCGTCGGCAGCGGCGCTCCCAGAAGCTCGGCCACCTGCGGATAGGTATGACCCTGGTAGTAGGCGAGGGTCACGGCCTGGCGTTGCAGCTCGGTGAGGTCGCTGAGGCAGCGGCGGACCTGCTGGCGCTCGAGGCGGCCGGAGACCTCGTCGGCGACGCTGTCGTAGGGGATGTCGACCTGGGCGCGGCCGACAAAGGCCAGGCGCTCGGCCGCGGACTGCTCGGAGCGCACCCGGTCGACGGCCCGGCGGTGCGCGATCGTGCAGATCCACGACGTCGCCGAGCCGCGGGCCGGGTCGAAGCGGGCGGCCGTGCGCCACACCTCGACCAGCACCTCCTGGGCCACCTCCTCGGACTGCGCCGGATCGCGTAGCACCCGCCGGATCAGGCCGTAGACACGCGGGGCGACCAGGTCGTAGAGGCGGGCGAACGCCTTCTCGTCGCCACGGGCCACGGCGCGTAGAAGATCGCCGGGCTCCGAGGCGGGCCCGGAACCGGGGTCGGGCACCGCCGACAGGTGGTCGGGCCGGCGGCTGGTGCCGCGCTCCGCCATGGGTGTCCGCCCTTCGCCGTGAACTGAGTCTCGCGACCGACATTCGTCGGCGAAGGGCGAACGGATGGGTCGGATCTGAAGAAAATCAGATCGCCCGGGCCAGCGACACCGCGAACAGCCCGTCGCGGTCGGTCCACCAGTGGTCGAGCGCGAAGCCGGCCTCGCCCAGCTCGCCCTCGACGCCCTCGCGGCGGAACTTCGCGGACACCTCGGTGCGGACCTCCTCGCCGGCCGCGAAGTCGACCTGCAGGCCCACGCCCGGGATGGTCACCCGCATCGGCCAGCGGGCGCGCAGGCGCATCTCGATCCACTCCTGGGCGGGATTCCACAGAGCGACGTGGGCGAAGCCGTCCAGGTCGAAATCGGCGCCGAGGCTGCCGTTGAGCACCCGCAACACGTTGCGGTTGAACTCGGCGGTCACGCCCTGCGCGTCGTCGTAGGCGGGCACCACCACGCTCGGGCTCTTGACCAGGTCGGTGCCGAGCAGCAGGTGCTCGCCCGGCTCGAGCACCGAGCGCACGTCGGTGAAGAACGCGGCGCGCTCGGCGGGGATCAGGTTGCCGATCGTGCCGCCGAGGAACGCGACCAGCCGGTTGCCCTCGGCGGGCAGGTGCTTGAGGTGGCGGGTGAGGTCGCCGACGATGTTGTGCACGCGCAGTCCGGGATAGTCCGCGCTGATCCGCGACCCGGCCGCCGACAGCGCCGAGGGCGAGACATCCATCGGCACGTACGACGACAGGGTGCCCGAAGCGGTGAGCGCGTCGAGCAGCAGCCGGGTCTTGGTCGAATAGCCCGAGCCCAGCTCGAGCAGCGCCGTGGCCCGGGTGTGCCGGGCGATATCGGGCGCCCGGTCGGTGAGGATCTGGCGCTCGGCGCGGGTCGGGTAGTACTCGGGCAGTTCGGTGATGAGCTCGAACAGCTCACTGCCCCGGGCGTCGTAGAACCACTTGGGCGGCAGCCACTTCGGGTCGTCGGTCAGGCCGGCGGTCACATCGGCCTTGAGGGCGCGGGCGAGATCGTCGGCGTCGAGATGAACCTCGAGCTCGTTCATGCTTCTCCCAAAGGAGTGAGAGTCAGGTCGGTGGCGGTGGCGGCGAGCAGCGTCCGGTCGGGGACGGGCCGCCAGGCGGGACGGTCGTCGAGCGGCTCCGAGGCCACGACGACCGCTTCCGGCAGGTCGAGAACGGACAGGGAATGACCGACGGCGGTCGCCACCAGCGACTCGCCGTCGGTGAGCAGCAGGTTGAGCCGGGATCCGGGCGCGGCCCGCCGGACGTCGGCCACGACCTCGGCGACCGCCTGAGCGGGCGGCGCGCCGGACCGCAGCCGATCGCGGACCAGGACCCAGAGCAGCGCCGCATCGGTCGGCGCGTCCAGCGTCAACAAATCGGCCGGCGGCAGTGTTCCGGCGAGCTTGGTCACCGCGTCGGGCCACCCGGCGACGACCCCGTTGTGGCTGAACAGCCAGGGCCCGTCCCCGAACGGCGCGGCCGCGGCCTCGGTCACCGGCATGCCGGCGGTCGCGCTGCGCACCGCCGCGAGCACCGCGGCCGACGCCACCGAGGCCGCGAGCCCCGGCAGCGTCGTGTCGCTCCAGATCGGGGTGTGCCGCCGGTACCGCACGACACCGGCCGGCGTGTGCCACCCGACGCCGAAGCCGTCCGCGTTGATCGTCCCGCCACCCCGCATGTCGCGTGGCGCCCAGGACTGATGAACCAGCGAATGCGGCGGATCGAGAAGCAGCTCGCTCAGCGGAACCGGCGGGCCGAGATAGGCCAGGTGCCGGCACATCAGGCGTCCCGTGCGCAGCGGAACCCGCTGAAGATCTGCCGCCGGATCGGATAGTCCCAATTCCGGAACGTCCCCCGGCAGGCCGATCTGTCGGTTCCGAACGATCCGCCGCGCAGCACCTTGTACTCCGTGCCGAAGAACACCTCGGAGTACTCCCGATAGGGAAACGCCACGAACCCCGGATAGCCCGTGAAGTCGGTCGACACCCATTCCCACACGTCACCGATGAGCTGGTGGACACCCAAGGGCGAGACACCCATCGGGTACGCCCCGACGGAGGCGGGACGCAAGTGACGTTGTCCCAGGTTCGCGTGTTCCGCCGTCGGCGTCTCGTCGCCCCACGGGAAGCGCCTCGACCGCCCGGTCGACGGGTCGAACCGGGCCGCCTTCTCCCACTCGGCCTCGGTGGGCAGCCTCTTTCCCGCCCAGGCGGCGTAGGCCTCGGCCTCGTAGAAGCACACGTGCACCACCGGCTCGTCGGGAACGATCCGCTGGGTGCGGCCGAACCGGGTGTACGACCAGCCGTCGCCGTCGCGGGCCCAGTGCAGCGGCGCGGCCAGCCCGGCCGACTGGCGGTGATCCCACCCGGCCGGACTCCACCAGCGCGGGTCGTCGTAGCCGCCGTCGTCGATGAACGCCGCGTATTCCGCGTTGGTGACCGGGGCGCGGTCGATGTGGAAGGCCGGCACGACGACCTGGTGCGCCGGGCGCTCGTTGTCGAGGGCCCAGGCCTCGGTGCTGGTTCCCATCGTGAAGGGCCCGCCCGGGACCAGCACCTCACCCTGAACCGGGCCGGCCGGGGCGGGCGGGGGCGGGGCGTCGAGCACCGCCGGGCCGCCGCGCAGCTGGTGGGTGGCGAGCATGGTCTCGTCGTGCTGTTGTTCGTGCTGCACGATCATGCCGAACGCGAAGCCCTGGTCGACCAGGCGGGTGCCGTCCAGCCGGCTGCCGGAGAGCACGTCGAGGGCCTTGTCGCGCACGGTCGCGACGTATCTGCGGGCCTCGGCCGGGGTGAGCAGCGGCAGCTGGGGGCGGTCGCGGCGCGGGTGCTTGAACGCGTCGTACAGCTCGTCGATGTCGCGGCGCACCGGCTCGCGGCCGCCGACGTCGCGGACCAGCCAGAGCTCCTCCTGGTTGCCGACGTGGGCGAGGTCCCACACCAGGGGAGACATCAGCGGCGAGTGCTGCCGGATCAGGTCGCCCTCGTCGACGGCCTCGGTCAGCACGGTGGTGCGGTCGCGGGCGCGGCCGAGCTCGGCGGCGACCAGGTCGCGCAGGCGATCGGTCCCGGCTGCGGCGGCCGGGTCGAGCGGGGCAGTGGGGCCGGCCGGAGCGGCCGGGTCAGCGGGGAAAAGCTCGGTCATGACGCCTCCTTGGCGGCGACGGCGGCGCGCAGGCGCCGGTCGACGGTGTCGATGACGTGGGTGCGGACGGAGGCGGGCAGGCCGGCGTCGAGCCGGTCGAAGGCCAGCTCGGCGAGGGCCGAGGCGGCGCGGCGCAGCGCCGGGTCGGCGAGGCCGCTCGTGTACGCCGTGTGCCAGCGCCCCGCGACCGGAAGCGCCAGCTCGAGCGCGGCCTCGGTGGACGCGCGGTCGCCGAGCAGCGCGGTGAGCACCGCGACCGGCGCGATCCATTCCTCGCCCGGCTGGCTGTCGAGGTAGCGCACCTCGAGGTAGCCCCGCGGCCGTACCGGCGGGAACAGCGTGGACAGGTGGTAGTCGACGTCGCTCACGGTCAGCGGGTCGGGCAGCGCCCCGGCCACCCAGTCGGCCAGGGTCACGCCGGGCGGCGGGTCCCAGCAGCCGTGGTCGCGGCGCACGCAGATCAGGGGAGCGGCGAGGGCGTACCGGACCCAGCCGGCCGCCGGGTCGCCGGGCGGGCCCACCGGCGGGTGGGTCAGCCGCGGGTCCATGCCCCACCAGGCCGCCATGCGGGCCGAGGCCAGCCCGGTGTCGCGCCCGGCGTGGCGCGCGGAGTTGGCGAACAGGGCGAGCAGCGGCGGGCCGAGCGCGAGCACGGCACGCCATCGGGTCGGCAGCTCGGCGTCCGTCCCGGCGTCGAGGCAGACCTGCAGGCCCGCGGTGCTGTTCATCATGATCCGCCCGTGCCGGCCGCGGGCGTCGAAGAACCGCTCCATCGCCGCGTAGCGCGGGGTGTCGAGCAGGCGGCGTGGCGCCCGGTGGGGGTCGATGCCGTGCTCGCCCAGGCGCAGGCCCGCGTCGTCGAGCAGGGTGGTGAGGTGGGCGAGATCGGCGGTGACGGCCGCATGCAGGGCGGCGGTCGAGCGGGCCGGCGCCGAGGAGATCTCGAGCTGGCCGCCGGGCTCGACGGTGAGAGAGCCGCCGGCGGGCAGGACGCCCGGTGAGTTGCCGGACAGGAGGGTGGCCGGCGTGTGCCGGCCGAGGGCTTGCCGCAGAGTCTCGCGGTCGAGTGGCGCGCGGGGCGCCGCGGTGTGGTGCACGGTCCATTCGAGCTCGGCGCCGATGAGCGCCGGCGGGCCGGTCTTGAAGCAGATGGCGCGTATGCGCGCCTCCACTTCCTCCTGATTACGCAGGCGGCGGCTGGTGGCCGCGGCCGCGTCATGGTCGAGCGTCGTCATCGGACGGCTCCCTCGTCACGAACCGTAGGGTTCCGGTTACCTCGACGGACATTACGATGGGGGTGCGACAAACTCCGGGGAACCGGAACGTCCGAGGAGGACTGCTCCACGCCCCTTCCTGCGGATTCGTCCCGATAGTGAGCTGCGTCACGCGGCGAACCGGCCCGCGGGCCGGGATCACGCTCGGTGGCGGGCTCATCGGCGGTTCATCTCGCCGACACCGGGAGGTCGCAGAGAGTTCCCCCGTTAGGGGGCGGTCATTGCTGCTCTTTTCGGGCACCCTCGGCAGGTCCCCGTTGCCGCTAGGATCTGGTGTCATGCTGCGTCGCGCGATTTGTACCCACTCGACCGGATTCAGTCAGAGACAGTGGTGACCCCGAGACTCAGCATCGTCGTCCCGTTCTACAACGTCGAGCGCTACATCGCCGACTGCCTCGATTCCCTCGCGCGGCAGACGTTCGGCGACTTCGAGGCGATCCTCGTCGACGACGGTTCGAAGGATGCCAGTGCGGAGGCCGCGCGCGAGTTCAGCGCGCGCGACGGGCGGTTCCGCGTCGTCACGCAGGAAAATCAGGGCCTGGGCCCGGCCCGCAACACCGGCGTCCAGCACGCCCAGGGCGATTACCTCACGTTCGTGGACAGCGATGATCTGGTGCCGCGCCACGCGTACGAATTGATGGTCCGCTCCCTCGACGACACCTCCTCGTCGCTGGCGGCGGGCAACGCCCGCCGTTTCAACAACACCTACGGCGTGCGCCAGTCATATGTGCATCGCATTCCGTTCGCGGCGAACAAGCCCGCGACCCACGTCTTCGATCACCCGTCCCTCGCCACCGACCGCATGGTGTGGAACAAGGTGTACCGGCGCACCTTCTGGGATCAATACAAATTCGAATTCCCCGCCATTCGGTACGAGGATTATCCGGTGACCCTCCGCGGTCACCTCGAGGCGATCACGGTCGACTGCCTCGCGGCCCCGGTCTACTACTGGCGTGAGCGCGAGTCCGGCGAGTCGATCACCCAGCTCAAGTTCCAGTACGGCAACCTCGCCGATCGGGTGAAGTCGGCCGAGATGGTGCTCGACCTGCTCGACCAGCGGGCGCACGAGCTGCGCGGCCTGGTGCACCGGCATTTCGCCGAGATGGACCTGGCCACCATCGTGCAGGCGTTCGCGACCGCGGACGACGACGATCTCGACCCGCTGGTCGCGCTCGGCCGCCGGCTCAGCTCCCGGCTGTTGCCCGACGTCCTCGCCGAGGCCGCGACGTTCCAGCGGCTGGAGTACGAGGCGCTCGAGGCCGGCGACACCGGCCTGCTGCGCCGGCTGGCCCGGTTCCGCGCCGAGAACCATCGCCGGGTCGAGGCGGTGCGCCACCCCACGGCGCCGTGGCGCTACGAGAGCCAGTACCCGGGCCTGCGCGACTCGCGGCTGCCGCCCTCGTACTACCGGCTGCCCCGCGCCGAGCTCGCGGTGCGCACCGCGGTGACCGCGCTCGACTGGACCGCCGACGCGATCGTCATCCAGGGCACCGCCGAGATCGCCCACCTGCCGGTCGACACCACCGACACCATGCTGCGCCTCGCGCTGGTCTGCGGCCGCCGCCAGCAGCGCCTGCCGGTCACGATCACCGACCCGCCGGGGCCGGAGGAGCCGCTGGCCTTCGAGACCCGCATCCCGCGCAGCATGATCGCCGGACTGCCCGGCTGGGCGAGCTCCGCCTGGATCGCGGTCGACATCCGCTCCCACTGGGTGCGCCGCCGCGACGCGCTCACCCCGGGCGGCGGTCTCCAGTACCCGCTCGGCGACTGGGTCGGCGGCACCTGGGTCCAGCCCGTGCGCACCCCCGACGGCCGGCTGACCATCCAGCTGCGCTCCGGATCGGCCGAGCTCACCGCGGCCGGCGCCGACGGTGACGATCTGGTGCTGACCGGCCGCATCCCGTCCCGGCTGAACAGGCCGGAGCTGCGGCTGACCCGCTCGGCCGGCGACATCACCGTCCCGCTGCGCCGCGAGCGCGGCGCCGTCGAGCCCGGGCAGCGCGCTGTTCCGATGGATGACTTCACCGCCCGGGTCGCGCTCGACGACCTGATCGACTCGGTCAACCCGGACGACCCGTTCCTCGACCGTACGGTGCTGGTGCCGCGCATCCACGACGGCGACGACCGGACGCTGCTGCTGATCACCGGCCTGCGCGAGGGCATCACGGCGCTGCGCGGCGGCCGGGTGATCACCGTGTCCCGCTCGCCCGGGCAGTACCTCAACCTCATCGAGGGCCCGGCGCGGGTCACCGCCGACCGGATCGAGCGGTCGGACGACACCCTGCGCCTGACCGTCTCGGGGCCACGCTGGCCCGGCGTCTGCTACGACCGGATCACCTGGCGGCGGTTCCTGCCGAACTCGGACGACGCCGTGGACGCGCCCTGCGAGATCGCCCTCGACGACGAACGCTGGTCGGCCACGGTTGACGCCGGCGCCCTGACCAGCGACGACGACGCGCCCAACTGGACGCTGTTCGCCGACCCGGGCGACGCCACCCCGTACGCTGTCCGGACCGACACCTTCCTGCTGGCGCGCCTGCCGCTGCGGGCAGGGCCGTTCACGCTGCGACCGCGCTCCGGCATCCTGCACCTGGAAACGGACTGATCGGCCATGCATCACCACAACTTCTACTACGGCCAGCAGCACATCCTGGCCCGGTACTGCGGGCTGGACGACGAGTTCCCGCCCCGGATCCCGGGCTATCTCCAGCACGGCTGGAATGTCGGGTGCGGCTGGAATCCCGTACACGAGTTCTTCGACGGCGCCTGGCGCTTCGTCTGGAGTGACGCGCCCCGCCGGCGCGGCCACTCCCTCGGCCGGCGCAACTACGCCGTGACCGGCGCGCCGATGCTGTACCTGATGGACCTGGAACCCGATCTCGGCCGGGTGCCCGACGCCGAGCGCAAGGGCACGCTGTGGTTCCTCTTCCACGGGTGGGACGCGCCCGGCATGGGCGCCAAGATCCACGGTGACCACCAGCGGCTGATCGACGAGATCAAGGAGACCGAGTCCGAGCCGGTCACGATCAGCCTGTACTACACCGAGTACGAGCGGCCCGAGGTGCGGCGCGTCTACGAGGACGCGGGCTTCGACGTGATCTGCTTCGGCAAGCGCGGCTGGAACTACGAGGGCACCGACCGGCAGTTCCTGTACAAACAGCTCAAGGCGTTCCGCGGGTTCAAGCGGGTGGCCTCCAACCGGCTCGCCACGGCGATCTTCTACGGCGTGGCGGCGGGCTGCACGCCGGCCGTGTACGGCGACGCGATGGAGCTCGAGGGCGACAACCCGCTCTTCGGCGGCCAGACCCGCATCGCCCGGCTCTGGGGCGACCTGCTCGGCAAGGACATCGACCTGGCCACCGCCCGGGCCATCACCGACGACGAGCTCGGCCGCGCCTGGGTGATGCCGCCGGCCGAGTTGCGGATGCTCTTCGATTGGAACCAGCGTGACTGACAGCGTCCAGACCCCCGCCGTCGAGATCGTCCGCGGCGAGATCCAGCCGTGGACGGACTACACCGGCCACCGCGCCCCGGCCGGCGGCCCGGCGCTGCTGGCCCTGCTCGACGACCTTCTGCCCGCGGCCGTCGGCCGGGCATTGATCGCCGGCCCGCACACCACCGAGCTGATCTCGCTGGTCGCCTCGCGCGCGGCGGCGCTCACCGTGATCGTCCGCTCGGTCAGCGACGCCCAGGAGCTGCGGGCGGCGATCCCGTCCACGTCGGTCACCGTGATCACCGGCGCGCTCGACGGGCTCGCCGGCGTCCCGCCCTTCGACGTGGTCGTCGCCGCCGACGGGCTCGACCGGGTGCTCGGCGCCGACTCGCCGGCGCTCAACTGGCCGCAGCGGCTCGGCGAGCTGCGCCGTCTCGCATCGGCCGAGGCGCTGGCCGTGGTCGCGGTCGAGAACGAGTTCGCGCTGACCGGGCTCTACGACCGGCGTCCGCTCGACGCCCGGCACGGCGACGACGAGTGGCGGCCCCTGCACGACGATCCCGAGCGGCCCACGTCGCCGGCGCAGCTCTCCTCTTCTTTCGGCGACCGGCTCACCCGGCTCTACGCGGCCTTCGACGAGGCCGGCACGATCCACACCCTGCTCGACGCCTCCGTCGCGGCCTCGGCCCGGCCGGGCCGGCCCGGGGCCCGCCTGGCCGTCGCGGGGCTGGCCGCCGCGGCCGCGCACACGCCGCTGCTCGCCTCGGTCGACGACGGCGCCGAGGCCGCCGCCCGGGCGGGGCTGCTCGGGGCCGTCGCGCCCGGATGGCTCGCGGTGCTGGGCGACGGGGGAGCGACCCACGCGGCCTACGCGCCGTCGGGCGACGGCGTGCTGCTGGCCGACCTCGACGAGGCCGAGTGGACGCTGAGCCTGCGCGGCGCCGCGATTCCGACGGCCACCCGCCTGCCCGACACCGAGTCGGTGGAGACGCTGCTGTTCCGGCTGGCCGCGGCCGAGGACGTGCCCGGCTTCCGCGCCTACGCCGCCCGGCTCGGCGCCTGGGCCGGCGCGGCCGAGGGGCTGATCCTTCTCGACGACCTCTTTCCCGACGGCGACGGCTTCACCCGGGGCGTACGCGGACTTCGCGGCTCCGGCGGCGACGGAACGGCCGAGCTGCTGGCCGCGGCCTACCACCGCCTGCGCGACCGGCTGATCCGCGCCCACCGCCGCCACCCGTGGCCGCCGTGGACGGTCGAGAGCGACGATCTGGTGTCCACGTGGCTGGGCATGTCCGGCGTCGACTCGTCGGCCGTCGTCCTGAAGCGCGGCCGCGAGATCGCCGACCGGCTCGCCGAGCCCCCGGCCGACGAGCCCGACCTGCGCACCGTGCTCGCCGACGCCGAGACCGACCGGGTGCGGGCCGTCGAGCTGGCCGGCAAGGTCTTCGGCCTCGAGCGCACGATGCGCTTTCGCGACCAGAGCCTGCGCACCCGCGAACAGCAGATCCGCACGACCCGCGACGACCTGCGCACGCTGCGCAACTCGCCGGTCATGCGCCTGCACGAGGTCACCCGCAAGGTCGCGAAGGTCCGTCACCCCCGCCAGTTCGCCCGCGCCCTCAAGCGCAGGCTGCGCAAGGGCTAACGGGGCTCGAGGACGAAGACCGTCGTCGGCGTGGTGCGCAAGCCGGCGTACCCGTCGAGCTCCTTGTCGAAGTGGCGCCAGCGATCCCACAGCCGGGAGTGCTCGTCGCCCTCGGCCAGGCGGGCCCGCACCTGGTGCGGGCGGCCCGCCACCTCGGCGGTCGCCTCCGGCGCGGCACGCAGGTTGCGCGACCAGGCCGGCTCGCCCTCGCCCCAGCCGTTCATCGACAGCAGCACGAGGTTCGGGCCGTCCTCGAAGTACGCGAGGATCACGCTGCGCCGCTTGCCGCTGCGCCGGCCGACCGTGGTGAGGCGCAGCGCGCCCCATCGGGTTCCCTTCGGGCGCCACAGCCCGACCCGGCCGGCGGTGACGCGGTACAGGCCACGATGCACCACCCAGGCGGTGCGGACGATCCAGCGCGCCGGCACGCGCGGTGGTCGCTTGTCCGGCATGGATACCTCCCCGGCCCGGAATGTCCTCAGGATGAATGTGTCCGTCAAGCCAACCGGCGCCGGGAGCTGGCCAGGCGGCCGACCGTGTCGGAATGCGGACGCGATCGCGATGGCCCTGGGGTGCGACGATGAAGAAGTCTGCTGGGGGGCGACCATGAAGGTCAGGGTCTATCACAACGGCGATGACGTCTTCATCGCCTGGAAGCCGGACGGGCTCATCACCGACTGCCGCGGGTTCGGCCTGCTGCGGCGCCGCAACGGCGTCGAAGAGGTGGTCAGCACCTGGGTCGGGTTCGAAGGCGAGCAGGCCGCCGACGGCGAGCGCCGCGCCTCGACGAACTGGCCGATCCAGAAGTACCAGTGGACCGACTACATGGCCGAGCCGGGCGACGAGCTCGCGTACCGCGTGCTCCCGATGGTCGGCCCCGGCAAGGACAATCTGCGTCCCGACCCGGCGAACGCGAGCGACTGGACCGAGCCGATCGTGCTGTCGCACGCGGTCTCCCCGGGCGTCGAGGTGCTGTTCAACCGGGGCATCGTGGCGTCGCAGTGGGTGTCGCGGCGGCTCGGCGTCACCGGCCACGACCTGCAGAACGAGTACCTCGACCGGATGATCGCCACGCCCGGCGACAAGCTCCGCGACTATCTCGCGGGACCCCTGGGCGACCGGCTGTTCGCCTTGCTCGCCGAGGCCGCCGCGCAAGAGCGTGACGTGTACGGGGCGCTGTACGAGCTGGACGACCCACAGCTGACCGAGGCGCTGCTGAAGATCGGCGAGCGCGCCCACGTGGTCCTCGCGAACGGCAGCGTCGAGAAGAAGGGCCAGGACCAGAACGCCGAGGCGCGGGCCGCGCTCGTGGCCGGCCACGTCGACGTGCACGACCGGATGAGCGCGCCGCGTGCGCTGGGCCACAACAAGTTCCTGGTGATCGGCGACGACGACGGCACGCCGCGCTGGGTGTGGACCGGCAGTCAGAACTGGACGATGACCGGGCTGTGCACGCAGGCGAACAACTCGGTGCTGATCGACGACCCGCGCCTGGCCGCGGAGTACCGCGCCCAGTGGGACCTGTTGCGCGAGGCGGGCGCCGCCTCGCCGGCGTCGCTGAAGCAGGCCAACACGACGCCGCGCGACCAGCAGGTGGGCAAGGCCGGCCTACGCCTCTGGTTCACCCCCACCGTCGAGCACGCCGACCTCGTCGACGCCCGCAAGATCGTCGCCGGGGCGAAGCAGGCCGTGCTGTTCCTGATGTTCAACCCCGGCCCGCGCGAGTCGCTGCTCAACGCGATCCTCGACCTGGCGCGCTCGCAGCGCGACGGCAAACGGCTGTACTTCCGCGGCGTCCTCAACCAGGACCCGAGCACCAAGCCCAATCCGGTCGGCCTGTTCGACCAGCGCAACCGGGAGTTCGCCGACTACGACGTGGTGCTGCCGGCGGCTATCGACGAGGCGACCGAGTTCTTCCGGGCCGAGCTGAAGAAGCTCGACCGGGCGTTCGCGATGGTGCACAGCAAGGTGATCGTCGTCGACCCGTTCGGCGACCGGCCGGCCGTGATCACCGGCTCGCACAACCTCGGGCCGAAGGCGAGCGGCACGAACGACGAGAACCTGCTGGTGATCCGGGACGCGCCCGGGGTGTCCGGGGCGTACGCGACGAACATCATGAGCGTCTACAACCAGTACCGGTGGCGGTTCCGGCGGCAGATCCAGCCCGCGGCGAAGCGGTGGAAGGGTTTGGTCGACCGGGACAGCTGGCAGAAGTGGTACCTGAAGGAGGGCAGCCCGGCCCTCCGCGAGATCGACTTCTGGGTCGGCGACTAGCTCTTCGAAAGGCCGACCGCGCGGTCGGCCTTTTTCGCGCGTCCGATCGCCGACACCCCCGGCGGCGGCGGATTCGCGCAATGACCTACTTCTGGGCGATCTCCGCTCGTGGACGGCCCCACCATCGGACTCGACCCACGAGGAGGAACGATGGAGCAGCCGACCACCGAGACGCGGCGCCCACCGGCGTCGCCCGACCAGATCCCTCCGGACCAGCAGGCCGTGCTTGTCCTGGTGACCACGACCGCGCCCGGCGCGGACCGGCTCCGCCTCGCCTCGCTCCCGCCGGCCGAGGCGCGGCGCCTGCTCGACGCCCTGCTGAACGGGGGCGCCCGGGGGACGCGCCGGGCCCGGGCCCGGAGCAGCCCGGTCGACTGGGGACTGCTCACCGACCGCGAGCGGGAGATCGCCGAGCTGGCCGGGCAGGCTCTGACGAACCGGCAGATCGCCACCCGCGTCGGCCGGTCGCCGCACACCGTGAACTACCACCTGCGTCAGATCTTCCGGAAGCTCGGCCTCGCCTCCCGGGTCGAGCTCGCCGCCCTGCTACGCGACGAGGCGCGGTCTCAGCCCCGGCCGGGACGGCCGCCGCAGAGCCGGCCTCAGACCCGGACGGGGCTGCCGTAGAGCCAGTCGAGGGCCTCCGGCCGGGCGGCCGTCATCGCCCGGTCGCGGCGCCGCTGCTCGGTACCGTCGGGCAGGTGGTAGGCGCGCAGGCCGGCGTGCGAGGCCTCGGCCACGCGCCGTACCCGGGGAAGCCTCTCCGCCGCGAACCGCCCCGGACCGTCCGGGCGGTGCAGGCAGCCGGCGAGCGCCACCGCGTCCTCGATCGCCTGGGCCGCCCCCTGGGCGAGGAACGGCAGCATGGGGTGCGCGGCGTCGCCGATGAGCGCCACCCGGCCGCGCCACGGCGCCGGCGCGGGCGCGCGGTCGTACAACGGCCACCGGCCCAGCTGCCGGGCCAGGCCGATCAGGCCGCGGACCGCGGGGTGCCATCCCCGGTACTCGCCGAGGAGCGAGGCGGCGCTGACCACAGTGCTCGCCGCGGTGGGCTGATCGGCGGGCGTGGTCACCACCAGATTGAGATACCGGCCGCCGTCGATCGGATACGCGACGCAATGCCGGTCGGGGCCGAGCCACACCACCACCCGGTCCGGCTCGGCCAGTCCGCGCGCCGCCTCCATCGGCAGCACCGCCCGGCAGGCGACGTGCCCGCTGTACCGCGGCGGATCCGGGCGGAAGGCGCCGCCCACCGCCGAGCGCAGCCCATCGGCGCCGATCACCAGGTCGGCGGTGGTCACCGTGCCGTCCTCGAAGCCCACGAGCACGTGATCCCCCTCGTCCCGCACCCCGATGCAGCGGCGGCCGAACCGGACCGCGTCCGGCCCCTGCTCCCGGCGGACGGCGTCGAGCAGGGCCCGGACCAGGGCGGCCCGTCGCATCGTGAAGTAGGGGACCTCGTGCCGGGTCAGGTCGGTGCGGCCCAGGACCGTGTCGTCGCGCCACCGGCGGATCTCCCGGCCGGCCGGGCGGACGGCGGTGGCGAAGGCGGCCTCGAGACCCAGCCCGTACAGCCCGGCGGCGGCGTTGGGCGAGATCTGGATGCCCGTGCCGTCCTCCGGGATCCCGCGATGCCGTTCGAAGACCACGCAGCGGGCGCCGCGGCGCGCGAGCCCGACGGCCGCGGTCAGACCGCCGATCCCCGCGCCGACAACGGCAATTCTCCGGTACGTCATGAGCTCCGTTCCCTCAGTAGTAGCGCAGCGCGCGGTCCCAGTCCTCGTCCCCGGCGAACAGGCCGCGGGGCTTGAGGACGTCGGTCATCGCGGTGAGCAACTGCTCCGGCACCAGCGAGCCGGGCGGCAGCGCCTCGACCCGGGCCCGCACGCCGAACGCCTCCTCGACCCCGGCCGCGAGCCGGCGGACCGCCGACTCCTGGTGCGGCGCCGCCACCTCGATCTGGATCCGCACCCCGTACGAGGTGGTGCGGGCTCGCCAGAACAGCACGCCGAACTCCGCGGGCAACCGGAACACGACCTCCTCCAGACCGGCCTGGGTGAGCCCGTCATCGGTGCCGAACCGCCCGAGGACCCGGACGGTCGGCAACGCCCAGCCGCACGGGCAGTCCCGGTTGGACACCTCGACGAGGTCGCCGATGTGGTAGCGCAGCAGCGGCATCGCAGTCCGGAACAGCGGAGTGACCACGAGCTCGCCGGCGCCCTCGGCGCTGGTCCGGCCGGCTGCCGGGTCGTACACCTCGAAGATCGCGCGATCGGCCCACAGGTGCAGGCGGCCGTGCGGACACTCGCCCGCCAGCCCGCCGGTCTCGCTCGCGCCGTACTCCTCCACGACCGGCACTCCCCAGATCCGCGAGATCCGTTCGCGCCGGGCCGGGCTCAGCGGCTCGCCGGCGACCAGCAGCGCCCGCAGCGCGGGGAAATCGCGGTCGGGGCGCAGCCCGGCGAGGCGGGCGGCGGCCGCCCAGAGCAGGGTGTCGGTCGGCAGCGACCAGGTGAGCGTGACGTCCAGGTCGTGCAGGAGGCGGACCACCTTCGCGTACGGCGTGGCCAGCGACCGGTTGTCGGCCGGCACGACGGTCGCGCCACGGGAGAGGGCGGCCGCGTGCGCCACGTGCCCGGTGAGCATCAGGGCGTACGGCGTGCGGACCATGAACGTGTCGGAGGGCTGGATGCCGACGCGGACCCGGCAGTACCGGTCGATCAGATCGGCCCAGTCGTCCCGGCTGTAGTACGAGGCCGTCGGCGTCCCGCTGCTGCCGCTCGACTCGTGATATGTGGCCAGCTCGGACCGGTCGACGGCGAGCAGCCCGAAGGGGTACGCGTCGCGCAGGTCGGCCTTGGTCGTGAGGGGGTAGCGCGACAGCTCGGCCCGGGTGGCCGGGACGCCGTCGCGGCGGGTCCGGTAGAAGGGCGAGGTGGCCGCGGCCGCCAGGGCGCCCGGCAGCGCCTCGTCCTGCACCCGGGTCAGCCCGGCGAAGTCCGCCCAGTCGCCGATGCGCGGCAGCCTTCTCGGCGCGGTGATGGTGTCCATGTCGTCTCCTCGTTCAGCACTCGGCAGGCGTTGCCCCAGAACATGGCGTGCAGATCGGCGTCGGAGAGGCCGAGCGAGCGGGCCTTGAGCAGCTCGACGCCCGGCTCCTGAAGGGGGTACTCGGTGCCGAACAGCACCCGCTGCGGCCCGAGCAGGGCGACCGCCCGCCGGGCCGTCGCCGTCAGGCACCCCGAGGTCTCGGCGAGGATCCGGGGCTCGCCGGCGATCTGCCCGAGCCCCACGAGGTCGAGTCCGGTGTGGCCGCAGTGCCCCCAGACGAAGGTGGCCTCCGGCACGGCGCGGGCCAGCCGCACGAGATCCGCCGTGCGCGCGCCCGGCCGTGCCAGGCAGGCCACGTACACCGGGTGCCCGGCCGCGGCGCCGATCGCGACCAGCTCGGCCACGGCCGGGTCGTCCAGCCGGAACCCGTGCACCGCCGGGGAGATCTCCAGCCCGCGGAACTCCCCGGCCGCCGCCCGGTACGCGGCGACGTCGCGTACCGGGTCGGCGAAGTAGAACGGCACCAGCCGGCCACCGGAGCCGGCGCACCACGCGGCGAGCCGGTCGTTGTCGGCCCGCACCTCGGCGCGGCCGCCCTCGGCGATCTGCCGGGACAGCCGGACCGGCTCGAGCAGCCCTCCGCAGGACACCGCCGCCCGGTCGATGCCGCGATCGTCCATGATCCGCAGCAGGGCCTCGGCGGCGCCGGGACCGCCGCCGAGGCGGGCGTGGAAGTCGAAGACCGTCACAGCTCGTGGCAGAGCTCGTCGATGGGATAGCCGACATGCCGTTCGCGGCCGGGCAGGTAGCCGAGCACCTCGTCGCCCGGCTTCAGCTCGGTCGAGTTGAGCACGACGCCGCCCGGCCCGAGCACCCGCACGTGCCAGTCGTCCTGGAGGATGAGGTTGAGCTCCTCGCCGGACGGCGCCACGGCGTCCACCGCGAGCAGCGGACGCGTCTCGATCTTCACCCGGCCGACGGTGACCGGCCGGGTCCGGCCGTCCGCGCGCACGGCGAGCACGGTCGACCCGGCCTTCAGCTCGCACAGGTACCGGGTGCGCTCGGCGCTGCCCAGCGTGTACGACATGATCGCCCCGGCGTTGACCCGGAACGGCCGCATCGGCATGTACGGCAACGGATGCGTCTCGCTGACACAGAGCATCAGCCCACGGGACCGGGAGCCCACCAGGATCCCCTCGTCCGGGCCCAGGTGCGAGCAGGTGTCGACGCAGGCCCGCTCCCCGGAGCCGACGTGCCGCACCCCGGTCACGGTGAGCGTGACCAGGCTCAGGTCGGGGGAGTGGCGGCGCAGCACCTCGGTGAGCTTGGTGGCGTCGCCCGGCCCGCCCGGCCGCAGCAGCACCCCGTCCGGCCCGCGCTCCAGCACCGAGACGTGCACCGAAGCCTCCTGGACACCGTCCACCTCGGTCACCACGCGACCCGGCGCGCCGTCCGCGGCGGCGAGCACGATCTCCAGCGGGATGTGGGTGGGGTCGTGGAACCGGATCACCGTGTAGTCGTCGCGGCGGACGCGCTCGCACGCCAGCTCCAGGCTCTCGGCGTCGGTGACGTCCACCCGGCTGCCGAACCGCACCCCCGGCCGGCTCCCGGCGAGCGCCGCCGGGTCGCCGTGCCGCCGCGGGTCCACCAGCACCAGGTCGGCGCCGCTCAGGTCGTCCGGAAGGGTGTCTCCGGCGACGCTGAGCACCCGGGTCACGGTGGGCGGCAGGTCGGCGAGGTCGGCCGGGTCGTCCGCGACCAGCGCATCGAACCGCAGGTGCACCGCCTCCTCGCTGACCGCGCGCCGCCACGGGCCCGCCTGCCGCAGGTCCAGCCAGCACTGCCGGCCGGTCGTCGCGGCGCTCATCGGACGGTCACCGCGGCCCGGTCGTGCACGACGGCCGCAAGCCTGCGCACCATCGCGCCCGGGTCGTCGGCCGTGAACACGAGGCGTCCCACGGCCACACCGGCCGCGCCGGCCCGCATCGCGGCTGCCATCCGGCCGAGCACCTCCTCCGGCCCGGCGCCGGGCTCGCCCCCGGCCGCGAGTACCGGCACCGAGGCGCCGGCGATGATCCGGGCGGTCGCCTCGGCGTCCTCCGGCAGCGCGGTCTTGACCAGGTCGGCGCCCAGCTCGGCGGCGATCGCGACGGCGTGCGCGACCAGGCCGGGGTCCCGGTCGTCGCGGACCGAGGGACCACGGACGTACATCATCGCGAGCAGCGGGACGCTCCAGCGTTCGCACGCCTCGGACACCGCGGCCAGGTGGGCGATCTGCGCGCCCTCGGTGAACGAGGCGGCGTTGACGTGCACGCTGACCGCGTGCGCGCCGAGCCGCAGCGCCTCCTCGACAGTGGCCACCGGGTACTTCGCGTCCGGGTCGGCGGCCATCCGGGTGCTCGCGTTGAGCTGGACCACCAGGGACAGATCGCGGAACCGGGACGGGCGGATCCGGCGGACCGCGCCCTTGTGCAGCACCACCGCGTCGGCGCCGTGCTCGGCCAGCTGTGCGGCCAGGGCATCCAGGTCGCCGTCGCGGCGGAGCGGACCGGCGCCGACGGCGTGGTCGAGCGGCACCATGAGCAGACCGGAACCGCCGCGCCGGCCGATGTGACTCATGCGCAGCCGTCGCCCGAAGGACTCGTTCGGGTACATCGCAACACCTCCTTGTGGGTAGTTCCCAGCGACTCCGACGCTAGGGAGGCGCGCCGCCGCGGCCCACTACTCATGCGGGTAGCCCGGCCGTGACCGGCGCCGCCAGGCAGGACGACGACGCAGCTCATCGCCCGGCCGGGTGACGGACGGAGGTGATCGGACGGGTAGTGCGCGCCTGCGGCGCAGTGGCGCCGTGTGATACACATGCGCTCTACCGCACCGCGCCGCCACGGGGGACACCATTGACGTCCGACGCCGGCGATGGGGGCCGCATTGCACGATCACCCCGGAACGGAGGGGCGGGGCCGTCCCGAGCGACGGCCGCGACCGAACGGCCCGAGCAGGACCCTGCTCGGCCGCGAGGAGGAGCTCGCACGGCTGACCCGCGTCCTGGACGACACGATGGACGGCGCCGGTAGCCGGCATGTGCTGGTCGGCGCCGCCGGTATCGGCAAGTCGCAGCTGCTGCGCGCCGTCGCCGGGCTCGCCGGCGCGCGGGGGCTCGCGGTGGCCGCCCGCGAGGCGTTCCGCCTCGACCAGGCGGCCCCGCTGGTGACGCTGGCGGTGGCGTTGCGCGACTGCCGGCCCGCGACCCCGGCGTTCGCCTGGCTCACCCGGCAGTCCGAGCGCGCCGACACGTTCGCCACCCTGCATCGGTTGCGCGCCTCCATGGAGCAGGCGGCGCTCGAGCGACCGCTGGTCGTCATCATCGACGATGCACAGTGGATGGACGAGTTGAGCGCGTTGGCCGTGCGCGAGCTGGTGCCCGCCCTGGCCTCCTCCCCGGTCTGCTGGCTGATCGCCGCCCGGCCGCCGTCGCCGGACGACCGGGACGGCCCGGGACAGCAGCTGGTCCGCTGGCTGCTGCGCGACGGCACCCCGCAGATCCGGGTGCCGGCGCTGGACGAGGAGGCGGTCACCCGGCTCTGCGCCGAGGTGGTAGGGGCCCGGGTGGACAGCACGGTGGTGGCGCTTGCCGCCTCCTGCGCGGGCAACCCGTTGCGAACCGAGCAGCTGCTCAAGGCGCTGGTGGCGACCGGGCAGCTGCTGGTGGCCGGCGGGGTGGGCTCGGTGGTCGGCGACGAGCTGCCGTCCACCTTCGTCGACTCGGTACGGGACCTGCTGGAGACGCTGAGCGACGCCGCCGGGCAGCTGCTGCGGGCGGTGTCGGTGTTCGGCCGCCCGTTCACCGTCGAGGGGGCGGCCCGCCTGGCCCGGCGCGAGCCGGTCGACCTGTTGCCGCTGGTGCAGGAGGCGATGACCGACTTCCTGACCGAGGACGCGGACGGCGGGCTGGTCTTCGCCCACGACCTGGTCCGCCAGGCGGTCTACGGCATGCTGCCCCGGGGGATGCGCGAGCACCTGCACCGGGAGGTGGCCGCGATCACCCGCGACGCCGGCCGTCCACCGCTCGAGGTCGCCGACCATCAGCTGCGCGGTGGCCGCGACGGCGCGGCCGACGCGGCCCGCCTGGTCCGTTCCATGCCGGCCGAGATGGCCCGGGTGGCGCCGTCGGCGGCGGCCGACATCATGCTCCGTGCCCTGTCCGGCTCCGCGCCGGACGCGCCGGACCGGGCCGCGCTGACCGCCGAGACGGTCGGCCTGCTGGCCAACGCCGCCCGGCTGGAAGAGGCCCGCAAGCTCGGCGAGGAAGCGCTCGCGGCGGGACTCGACCCGACCATCGCGGCCCGCCTGCTGCACGGCCTGGCCGAGGCGTACAAGCACGGTGGTCTCAACGAGATCTCGCTGCGCTACGCCGACCAGGCGCTCGCCCGGCCCGACGTGCCGCCGGAGATCCAGGCCCGGTTGTACGCGGTCCGCGCGCACGCCCTGCACTACCTGGGCGAGCTGGCCGCCGCCGACGAGTCGGGCGAACGGGCCGACGTGCTCGGGCGGCGCAGCGGCGAGCACGCCGCGGCGGTGTTCGGCCTGACCGCCCGCGGCCTGGTCGCCTTCACCGAGGGCCGGCTCGCCGACGCGCTGGCGCACACCCGGGAGGCGACCGCGCTGGCCGAGGTGTCCGGCGGGGAAGCCGTGCGGCGGCACCCGGGCATCTGGCTGGGTGGCATGCTCACCGTCCTCGACTCCTTCGGCGAGGCCGAGCGGGTCTTCCAGCGGGTGTTCCGGGACACCGACCGGGCGGGCACGGTGTGGGCCGAGCCGCTGCTGCACTACTTCCGCACGACGATGCTGTACGCCCGGGGCCTTCTCGAGGAGGCCACGGCGGAGGCCGAGACCGGGGTGGCGGTCGCCGAGCAGCACGCCGCCAATGCCCTGACCATGCCGTTGCTGGGCATGCTGGTGCGGATCTCGGTGCTGCGCGGCGACCTGGACCGCGCCGGCCGCCACCAGGCTCAGCTGCGGCGGCTGGCCGACGGCGGGATCACCGCGCCGCCCGAGGACGTGCTCTGGGCCGAGGCCGTGCTGCTGGCCGCGACCGGCTCGCCGCGGGACGCGTTCGTCCTGCTTCGCGACTTCAGCGCGACGTTGCCGGAGCGCCCCGCCCTGCTCGCCGCCGACCCGGTGGCGGCCGCCGATCTGGTGCGGATCGCCCGGGAGACCGGCAACCGGTGGCATGCCGGGATCGCCGCGGAGACCGCGCGGCGCCTCGCCGACGACAACCCGGGCGTGCACGCCACCGCCGGCGCTGCCGACTACGCCGAGGGACTGCTGCACGACGACCTCGAGCGGCTGTCGCGCGCCGCGGACGAGTTCGGCCTCGCCGATCGTCCGCTGGCGCGGGCCTCGGCCCTGGAGGACGCCGTGCGGCTGGGCCGGGGCACAGTGGACGATCGCCTCCTGCGCTCCTGGTACGAGGAGGCTCTGTCCATCGTGTCGGCGCGAGGGGCCGACGCCGCCCGGCACCGGATCCAGGAGGAGCTCGGCGAGTGGGCCGCCGAGCCCGCTTCACCGGCGCCGGTGAAGCCGCGCCTGCCGCAGCTCACCGACACCGAGCGCAAGGTGGCCGTCGAGGTCGCCCAGGGCAAGACGAACAGCGAGGTGGCCACCGTGCTGTTCATGTCGCGGCACACCGTCGACACCCACCTGCGGCACATCTTCCGCAAGCTCGGCCTGCGACGGCGTTCCGAGATCGCGCGGATCGTCGAGCGTGAGCGCGGGTGAATCCCGCGAACACGTGATGCCGCCGGCGGCCCCTTGTCGCGGAGCATGGCGGGAAGACCCCGTTCCCGCCCGAGCCGTCCGAGGTGGTCCGATGCCGGCCCGCGTCCTCCGAACCCCCGTGCTGATCGCCGGAGCAGGTGTCTCCGGCGCTCTCGCCGCTCTGGAACTGGCCCACCACGGTGTGCCGAGCCTCGTGGTGGAACGCGCCCGCAAGCGATCCCGGTACCCTGACCTGCTGTTGATCAGCGGCCGCAGCGTGGAGCTGCTGCGCCGGCTGGGACTGGCCGAGGTGGTGCGCGCCGGCGGGCTCGACCCGGACAGCCCGGCCGACATCGTGTGGAGCCCGGCGCTCGACCGGCCACCGGTTCTGGTGTGGCGACTCCCGTCCGCGAGCGAGCTACGGCAGACCTACGCGGCCACCCCGGACGGCAGCGCGCCGATCGAGCCGTACGTGCTCATCTCCGGCCCCGAGCTGACCTCCCGGCTGCGTCGCGCGCTGCACGAGAGCCCGCTGGCCGACCTGCGTACCGGGTGGACGCTGGCGGACGCCTGGGAGACCCAGGACGGCGTGGCCGCCACGGTCATCGACTCCGGGTCCGGCCGGCAGCACGTGGTCGAGGCCTCCTACCTGGCCGGATGCGACGGGGCGCAGAGCACGGTCCGCCGCTGCGCCGGCTTCGCGATGGAGCAGTTCGACCCGGCGGCCCCGAACTTCACCGTCTACTTCGCCAGCGCCGAGGTGGCCCGGCGCTGGGGCGGCCCGTCCGCCTGGATCACCGCCGGCGCCACCGTGATCTCCGGGCACGACGGCGACCGGTGCGTCGCCCAGCTGCCGTTCTCCCCGGACACCGGGGCCTTCACCGACCATGCCGAGCTGCTGCGCCGCCGGCTGGGACTGTCCGGCGAGCCGCCCGAGATCCTCGCCGTGGTGCAGCGGGACACCGTGCCGGCGGTGGCACGGGCGTACCGGAAGGGCCGGGTCTTTCTGGCGGGCCAGGCCGCGCACCAGACGGAATCGCCCGCGGACGACGTGGACTCCTGCATCGGCGACGGCATCGGCCTCGGATGGCGGCTCGCCGCCGCGTTCCACGGCTGGGCCGGCGACCACCTGCTCGGCGGCTACGCGGAGGAACGCCGCCGGCGGGCCGTGCTCGACCGTAAACGTGCGCGCCGCGCGCTGGCGACCAGGGACCATTTCCAGCGGCTCGTCGAGCAGGGCGCCGACCCGGAGCGGCTGGCCGAGGCGCTGCGCCAGGACGGGCCCCGGCTCGACCTGGCCGGCACCGGTCCCGCCGCGCCGGCCGGCACGCCGGGGCACCGCCCGCCCGCGTTCCTTCTCGACGGCGGTGACCAGCTCTTCGACCGGCTCGGCCCGCAGTTCACGCTGGTCGACCTGACCCGCGAGGAGGCGGGACGCCCGATGGTGCGGGCGGCGCGGGCGCGTGGCATCCCGGTCCGCCACCTGCCGGCCGGCGAGGCGGCCGCGCCCGCGGGGTGGTCGGGCCACCTCCTGCTGGTACGCCCGGACCAGCAGGTCGCCTGGTGCTCCTCCGGCGGCGCTCCCTCCGACGTCGACGGTGTGCTGGACGACGTGATCGGCCCGCGGAAGCGAATACACGAGAACACGTGATGCCGGGACGGCCCGTCCACCCGCGACCCTCGAGATCTCCACCCCGATCCCGAACGGACAGAGGGACATGCTCAGCACGAAGACAGAGAGCGGACCGGACACCGTCATCGAGGACTGGTACCTGGGCCTGGCCGGCAACCGGTCCGCGCGGCGCAACCATTGGAACACCAAGGTCATCTACTACCGCGCGGTGACCGAGCTGCTCGACGTCCGCCCCGGCCACCCGCTCACCTGGAAGAGCGTCGTGGGCGCGGCCCGACCGCGCGGGTGCCGGAGCACCTTCTACGAGGTGGCCGGCTCGCAGGCCCGGCGCGGCATGGTCGACCACCTGATCGCGCACGGGAGCATCACCTCGTACACGATCGCCCTGCACTACCGCACCGGCGACCCGGTCGTGCAGCTCATCGACGAGACGAAGGTCTGGTCGTTCTGGCCGTACCGGCAGCGCTTCCGGCCGGCCGCCGGCGACGGCGACCCCGAGCAGGTCCCCGAGTCGCTGCGCGCGCTGCTGACCGAGTGGGCAGGCGCGCACCCGGGCCTGGCGGCAGCCAATTGCTGCCGTCCGCCGGCCTGCACGGTCGAGGACCTGACCCTGCTGAGCGCGGGACGCCTCGCCCCGACGCGGGCGGAGGCCCGGGTCGCCGAGGTGTTGCGGCAGGCGATCGGCCGCTGAGCCCGAGCGTGTTCACCGGACGGCCTAACCCCATGCGGTTAGGCCGTCCGGCCATTCCTCATCGGCCGGTCAGGCCGACCACGCCGGTCGTGGCCAGCAGCGCGAGGGCGGTCATCAGCGCCTACAGCGAGATGCTGACCGCCCGATACTTGTGGACGGCGACGCCGGCGTTCGCGTGCACCTGGCCGGCGAGCGCGGACAGCATGGCGGCCCGATCGTCGACCAGGGTGCACCGCGATCGCGGTGGCCGCCGCGAGCACGGCGAACGGCAGGCCGCCCGATCTCGTCTGCGAGACCAGCGTGTAGAGCAGGCCGCCGAGCACGCCGGCCGACGCCAGCGCCGCCCCGGCCTTGGTCTCGGCGTGCCGCACCAGGTCGATCTGAAGGGTCAGGGCGCGCCAGGCGTCGTCGGTGGACATCGTTCTCCTTTGCCGGGACGAGCTCGTAGGACGGTCAGCCTCCCGCGGGCATGATGGTCCTGGGCGGACCGGGAGGGTGTCGATGGCCGGCGGCAGCGCGGCACGGACGGGCGAAGGGACGCCCGGTAGCTGGGCGCCGGGCACGTTCCTGGGCAGCCTCGGGCCGGCGGTCGCCGAGGAGCTGATCGGGCTCGGCGTCCGGAGGCGCTTCGCGAGCGGCCGTACCATCCTGCGCGAGGGCGCGGCGGCCTCGCAGGTCGTACTGATCGCCGGCGGCTTCGTCAAGGTCACCACGGCGGTGGAGGGCTTCGGCACGCTGCTCGGCATCCGGGTGCCCGGCGAGGTGATCGGAGAGATCGGCGCGCTCACCGCCAGTCCCCGCAACGCGACCGCGATAGCGTGCGGCACGGTCTCCACCGTGATCGTTCCGCGGGCCGGGTTCGAGGCGTTCCTGCGCCGGCACCCGGCCGTGGCGCAGCTGATCATGGCCATGATCGCGCGGCAGCTGAGCTGGGCCAACCGGCGGCGCAGCGACTTCGCCGCGTTCCCCGCGCACATCCGGCTCGCCCGGTTGCTGACCGAGGTGACCGAGGTGTGCGGCCGGCCGCGGCCGGACGGCTCGGTCGAGATCGTCGTGCCGCTGAGCCAGCCCGAGCTGGCCGCGATGATCGCGATCGCCAAGGCAACCGTGCAGAAGGCCGTTCACGAGCTGCGTGGCCGAGGGCTGATCAGCACCGCCTACCGCCGGGTCACGGTGCTGGATCCGGCGGGCCTGCGCCGGCTGGCGGACGGCTGACCGGGTTCTCGGCGCCGGTCCACAGCCATGCCTGGCCCCGGTATTCCTTCACGGCGACCGGCACCCGCTCGAACTGGCCGAGCGCCAGCCCCGGGTAGCCCTCCTCGACGACATCGGCGTGCAGCCGGTCGGACACCAGGGCGACGACGTCCGCGTCCGGCCGGGCGGCGACCGCGGCGCGCAGCTCGGCGCAGTCGAGCAGCCGGCCGACCTCGATGATGGACCGGCCGGCGAAGCCGAGCTCGGCCACGGTGTACGACCCCGACCCGGCCGAGATCCGCAGCCGGATCCGGTCGCCCGGGTGGGTGGCGTTGTCGGCGGCCAGCAGGCCACGCCAGCCGTGCAGCAGACCGGGCAGCACGAGATGCGCCTCGGCGCCCGGCGGCAGCACCACGGTCACGCCGTCGCCGGCCGGCTGCCGGTCGGTCTCGCGCACCTCGAGGCCGATGGCGCGCAGCACCTGCTCGAGCAGGGCCGCGACCCGGCGCTGAACCTCCCGCTGACCGGGCGTCGACCGTCCGCTGTAGCCGACCACGTCCACCCCGAAGCAGATCCGGTGCTCGACCGAGCGCGGCGCCGGCGCCGGTCGTACGGCGGCGACCAGATCCCGGGTACGCTGCGCCCGCTTGCGCACGGACTCCAGGAACGCGATGTCGTCGCCGATCCGCAGCAGCAGATTCCCGGCCAGCTCGGCGTCCGGCAGCGCGCGCTCGGGCAGCGCCCGGGTCATGTTGTCCCGCGCGATCTCGACGCCGCGGCTCATCCGCTCGAGCGACTCGAGCACGGCGTGCAGCGCGGCCTCGTCCGCGGCCAGCCCGTCGCGCACGGTGGCCGCCTCGTCGGCCTGCGCCGGATCGGCCAGCAGCGCGGTGAGGCGATCCAGCCGTCCGCCGAGCCGGTCCCGGATCCGCGCCGGTTCCTGGCCGCCGTCGTGGACCCGGGCGTGGTAGCGCACCTTCGAGGCATGCAGCAGATGGCGGCCCAGCCGGGGGAGTGTGGCATCGCCGGCGCTCCACACCAGCCGGCCGAGCCTCTCGTCCTCGTCGGGGCGGGCGAGCAGCACCATCCGCCGGGACCGGCCCGGCCCGCGCGGGGTGACCTCCCAGTACGCGAAGCCGTCCAGCATCACCGCGCGCGTCCACCACTGCTCGCCGTCGTCGTGCCGGGAGGGGAGCGCGTCGTGGACGTCGTTGCCGAGCGGGCTGCCGGCCTTGGCCAGGTAGACGAGCGTCTCGCCGAGCAGCGCCGTGTTCCCGCTCACGGTGATGTGGTCCCACCAGCGGGTGAACTCGTACCAGCCGGGCGCCACGGCGTTCACGATGCCGGCGCGGCGCGGCGCGAGCAGGGCGGCCGAGAGGTTGAGCACGTCGTGCTCGCGCCGCACCACCACCTGGAAGCCGGTCGACGGATCTTCCAGGCCCGCCGCCGGGCCCTCCGGCAGATCCGTCCAGTCCGCCGGCAGTTCGTCGGCGAGGCCGGCGCCGGGGATCGGCCGGGTCATGCCGAGCTGGGCACGGCAGCCCTGCCACACTGCGAGGATCTGGGCACTGGCCGCGCCGGCCAGGGGACCGTCGAGCGGCGCGAAGAGGTGAGCGACGAACTCCTGCTCAGCGAGGTTCCGCGGCACCGGCGGGCTTCTCCTTCCCGGGCTTCGTCCCGGATCGCGGCTGTTGCAAGGAGTGCACGAGCGGGGCGATCCGGTCGAGGACCTCGTCGGGGGCGCCGCTCTTGCCCTTGATCGGGTCGATCCTCTTCGGGGCGCAGAGCCGCAGGTCGGCGACGGCCTCGCGCACCTCGACCGGATCGCCCCCGTCGAGCCCAACGGCGATCCGGTCCAGGTGCAGCCGCACCTGCTCCCACCGCGGCGCCGGGAGCCGCCACTCCGGCAGCGCACGCAGGACGCCGAGGGCATCGGCGACGGTGTCGGTGTCCATACGACGACGGTAGTGAAGAGCGGTCCCGGCGTACGTCCTCCGATGGTGCGACCCGTTCCGGCTCCCGGGCCCTACATACCGTGGTGGGCGAACGCGGCCCACACCGCGGGCTCGGCGAGCACGCCGGGCCGGGCCGGGTAGAGCTCGCCGAGGGCCTCCGGCGGCTCGCGGTCCGGGTCGAGCATCCACGCCTGGGCCTCGCGCAGCGCCTCGCGGTCCGGCAGAGCGCGGGTGGTCCGCAGGTGGTGGACCATCGCCATCAGGCACGCCGTGGCCTCGTCGTCCACCGGCCAGCGCGAGGCGATCACGCTGACCGGCCCGGCCGTGAGGAAGGCCGACGCCAGGGTGAGCGCCTCGTCGTAGTCGGAGACGGTCAGATCGGTGACGCACGCCGACAGCACGACGAGACCGCCGGCCGCGTCCGCCGGCCGCCGCCGGGTGGCCGCCAGGATCTCCGCGACCGCCAGCTCCGACGGCCCGGCGACGACCAGGTGAGACCGATCCGGGCTCGCCCCGGTCACCGCGTGGCAGGCCAGGTGCAGGACGGCCGGGGCGGGATCGCCGGTCAGCGCCCGCACGATCTCCTCGCCGCCGGCGGCCTCGAGAACCACGCCGTCGCCGTACGCGTGTGCCTTGAGCCAGTCCACTTCGGCGCGCGCCCCGTCGAGGTCCCGGATCGGATCGGCGACCAGCACGGCGGGTCCGGTGGCGGGCCGGCGGCGCAGCACCGCCCGGAGCTGACGGGCGGAGGCCGCGTACGAGAAGGTGAGCTCGCTCAGGGCGTGCCGGGCGCCGTTGCGGGCCGCGTGCCAGGGCACCGCGCCGAGCTCGCCGACCGGCACCAGCACCACCCGGCCCGGTCCGGTCACGATCTCGCGCAGCGGCTCGACGAACGCGGGCCAGGCCCATTCGCACACGGCGCTCAGCCGCTGCCGCCAGCGCGGGTCGCCGGAGTCGGTGAGCAGGGCGTCGTGGGCCGCGCGGTAGGCGGTCAGCTCCGGCGCGTCGAGTCGCAGCAGCAACGCCGGCCGCACGGTCACCTCGCCGGTCGCGGTGACGGCGAGCAGGCGCCCGTCCAGCAGGTAGACGAGGGCGTCGGCGCCGGCGGCCCGGACCGCCGCGGCGATCTCCTCTCGCCCCGGCGCGGCGGAGAGCGGCTCGAATCCGGCCTCGTGCAGCGCAGCCAGCGCCCGCGGCCGCAGGTCCGACGGGACGGCCACGAGCGTGCCGACCATCCGCTCCACGTCGGCGACGCCGTAGGGCGACGGCTCGGCCTCCCACTCGGCGGCCAGGTCGTCGCGCCCGGCGGCGCGCAGCAGATCCGGGACGGTGCTGCCGATCATCGCGCTGTGCAGCACGATGCCCCGCCCCAGCTCCGTCGCCGCCAGCGCCGATCCGTCCTGCCCGTCCTCGAGCGCCCACTCGACGACCTCCCGGGCCAGGCCGGACGCGTGCCGGGCGGCGTCCAGCGCGTGCCGGACGCCGGTCTGGAGCAGCGCGTCGTCGCCGTGCGCGCGCAGGGCGTCCAGGCCCACGGCCACCGCCTCCGCCCGCCGCCCGGCCCCGCGCAGGGCGCGGGCCAGGCCGCCGTGCAGGAATGCCGCGAGTGGATGTCCCGGTCGCGCGGTGATCGGTCCGGACCGCGCCCGCTCGAACCGCGCGATCGCGTCCCGCAGGTGCTCGTCCTTTCCGGACTGTTCATGACGGAGCAGCGCCACCTGCGCGCCGACCAGCACGAGCGCGGCCCGGTCCGGCTCCGGCGCCCGCGGGTCGGCGGCCGCCTCGTCGATGCGGGCGAGCGCCCGATCGCCCGCGTCCGGGTCGCTCATGTCCGGGTCGCCCATGCCCGGGTCGCCCACGTTCGGGTCGCCCATGTCCGGGTCGCCCAGGGCGCCGTCGAGCAGGTCGGCCAGCGCGCCGGCCGCCCGCAGCGCCGGCCGGCCCGAGACCTCGACCGCGAGCTCGGCGTCCGCCCGGCGCATCTGGTCGATGCCCCGGCGCAGATCGCCCGGCCCGCCCCGGATCAGGTACGCCAGCCCGAGCCCCGCGTCCAGCCGGGACCGCCACGGGTGGGTCCGGTCGATGCCGCTCTCGAGCTCGCCGATGACCTCGTTCAGCTCCTCCCGGTCGCCGTGCCGGATGGCCAGCACGGTCCGCGACATCAAGCCGGCCATCGCGACCACGGCGCCGTCCGCCCGCGACGGATCGAGGACCTCCTGCGCCTCGGCGAGCAGGGCGAGCCCCGCCTCGGCGTCCGCCCGCAGGCCCTGGAGGAGCGCGCGGTCCCCGAGCAGGGTGCCGAGCATGGCGGTGGCCACCGGGCGCAGCTCGTCGCCGGGCGGCAGCGTCCGCAGGGCCCGGTTGAGCTCGACGACCGCGGCGCGCAGGTCGTCGGCCGAGCCCCCGGTGCGCCCGCGCAGGGTCAGCGCCAGGGCCCGCAGGAACCGGTCGCGCCCGTCCTCGCTCCCGGCGGCCAGCCGATCGGCCAGCTCCACCGCCCGCTCCACGCCGGACCGGTCACCGGTCTGCGCGCTCGCCGAGACGAGCAGCCCGGCGAGCTTGCGGACCGTGTCGCGGCGCAGCGGATCGTCGCCGGTCATCGGGTCGAGCGTGTCGGTCAGCACCGGCATCAGCCCGGTCAGCGTCTCGGGGAGCCCGGCGGGGGAGCGCTGGGCGAGCAGCGCGCCGGCCTCGGCCAGGATCACCGGCCGCAGGCGGTGCCCGGCGGGCAGTTGCCGGAGCACCGCGATCAGGGCGGAGCCGAGCTGCTCGCCGGGCGCGTCCTCCGCCGTTGCCTGGACGAGATCGAGCAGCGAGGCCGGGAGCGGCCCGAGGGCGGTGAGGGAGCCGAGCCCGGCGAGCGACAGGCCGGCGGGGGAGCCGCTGAACAGGTCGAGGCCGACGATCATCGCGTCGGCGGCCTGGCGTACCGGGGCGCCGGGCGGCTCGTGCTCGGTGACCCAGCGCATGTGCGCGCGGGCGCGGTCGCGGTCCGCGCGCCGCCCCGGCTCGTCCATCTGCCCGCCGAACAGCGCCATGACGATCGCCATCGCCTGGTCTCCCTGCTGATCGCCGGTGGCGTCCGGCCGGATCGGCACCGCGCGGAAGAACAGCAGAGTGCCCCGCACGATGTGCGTCCGGGTGACGTCCTCGTGCGGCACGGTCAGCGCCTCGTCGAGCAGGTCGACGGCCTCGTCCCGGTCGTCCTCCGCGGCGCCCTCCCGCAGGTAGCGCGCCGCCAGCCGCAGACCCAGCGCCAGGGCCGCGCGGGCGGCCGTGGGACCGCCCGGCGGCGCCTGGGCGTACCGCTCCCGCAGTGTGTCGATGTCGGCGTCCATGCCCTCTCCCGCCCGGGTCGCGTGGGTACGGCAGTGAGCACATACCGGGGCCGCCCGGACGTCATCGGCCGAGCGGGTATTTCCCTCGGGAGCAGCGCGGATTCAGCCGGAACGGGTCGGCGCATCGACGGATCGATTCCGCCCGTTCGCGGATGTCGCTCCGGGTGGCGAGCGGACACAGTCGTCGCCATGAACCGGGTGTCGCCATGAGCCAGACAGAGCGGGTGCTCCGCACGGGGCCGCCGGCCTTCGCCGACCCGGCTGTCCTGATCAGACAGCCGACTCTGTCGTCCGCGCCGGGACCGCTGCCGGCGGTGCGCGGCGCGGTGCCGGACACCGTCCTCGACGGCGGCGAGATCGGCCGGTTCGCGGTGCGGGCCGCGTCGGTGCGCGGCGACGGGCACCGCTTCGTCGGCCGGACCCGTCAGGACGCGATGGCATTCGGCCCGGCCGACGCCTGCGGCACGCCCGTGCTGGTCGCGTGCGTGGCGGACGGGCTGAGCAGCCGGCCGCTGTCGCACCTCGGAGCCGGGCTGGCGAGCCGCCTGCTGCGGGAGGCGATCGGATCCGAGCTGGCCGCGCTGATCGGCGACGCCCCGGGGACCGGGCCGGCGGCGGGCGCGGTGTCCGCCCGGGTGGCCGACGCGCTGCGCGAGCGGGCCCGTGCCGACGGGGCCGAGCCCGGCGCGTACGCGACCATGCTGACCGCCGCGGTGCTGGCGCCCGATGCGGACGGCGCCCGCGTGGTGCTGATGCGCGTCGGTGACGGCGCCGCGCTGATCCTCGGCCCTGACGGCTGGCGGCCCTGCTTTCCCGAACCGGACACGACCCCGGCCGGCGAGGCGGCGTCCGGCGAGGCGGCGGCCGGCGCAAACCCGGCCGGCGAGGCGTCGGCGCCCCCGGTGCGCGAGCTGCCGCGGGACACCGCCCCGGAAACGATCGTGGTGCGCGCCGAGGCCGGCGAGATGCTGCTGCTCTGCACCGGCGGGCTCGCCGAGCCGATGCGGCAGCCCGAGGTGCGCGACGCTCTCGGCCGCTGGTGGAACGAACGCGGCGTGCCCGAACTGGCGGCCTTTCTCTGGCAGGTCAGCTTCCGGGCCAAGGCTTTCTCGGACGACCGCACGGCGCTCTGCGTGTGGGTCCGATGACCCCGATCACGACGTACCCCTGGAAAGGACAACCATGAACAGGAGCACCCGCGCCGCGGCGTTCGTCCTCGTCAGCCTTCTCGCCGCGCTGATCGGCGGGTTCGTTCTCTACCTGCTGTACTCCGGGCCGCGTGAGTCCGCGGTGGCCCTGCTCGCCGGGTGCGCGCTGGTGGCGTTCGCCTTCGCGGTGCTGGCCATCCGGGTCGCGCTCAGCTACCGGCGCAGCCGCCGCCTCGAGCTGGAGCACAACGTGCCGCCGAGCCGGGCCCTGCGCGCGCTCGAGCTGAGGCAGTGGATGATCCTGACGCTCGGCATCGCGTTTCTCGCGGTCGCCACCGGCGCCGGCACCGCGCTGCGGGTCGTCAATGACTCGGCGGACGCCGCCCTCCAGCCGCAGCCGGTCGCCACCACGCCGACGCTCGCCCTGCCGGAGACCACGGAGCCGACCGACGAGCCGGCCACCCAGCCGACCACCGGGCCGGCGTCCGCCGAGCCGGCCGGCACCGAGTCGGGCGAGCCGACGCCGTACCCGGACGAGACCACCGGACCCGGCCCGGAGGGCACGCCGGAGGACACGCCCGCCACGAAGTACCTGGACGTCGAGGATGCGCTCGAGGGCGGCTACGACGCCGACTCGGCGACCTTCGCCGCGACGCGATACTCGCGCGGGGTCTCCTTCTACTGCGGTTCGCACGACTACAGCAAGCTGAGCTGGAACGTCGCCGGCTACCGGAAGTTCACGGCCGTGGCCGGCATCGACGACCGGACCCAGAACGCGATCGGCGCCACGATCGAATATCTCTTCTACGACCAGGACGGCCGCAAACTCCTGCCGAAGCCGGTCGAGGTGTCGCTGGGCCGGGCACAGAAGATCTCGATCGACCTGAGGAACGTGGTCAGCCTGCGGGTGACCTGCGCGGGCCGGGACGCCAAGACCGGCGAGCGGCGGCCGACCCGGACGGCGTTCGGCGACCCCGTCGTCGTCCAGTGATCACTTAAGGCCCTCTTCAGGCGCGGCGCGATCGGCAGGTTCGCATTGAACGATCGCTCCGTCGGCTCCGTACTCGTGGTCGGCAACGCAGCCGGAGGACCGGAGAAGGAGTATCGATGGCCGGGAGCGGAATCGACACCTCGATCCTGCACAAGGGAGCCCACAGTGCGTCTTATTTCGATCTCGCTCGAAGCGCGGGCGAGGGTGTCGAGATCGTGGACTTCTGCATCCCCTGCAACCCGTACTTCCCGACTCCGGAGATGTTCGACGAGCTGTCCCGCGACCTGAAGAACATCCTCAAGTACTACCCGTCGGACTCGATGGGCATCACGAAGAAGCTGGCCAGCGTGCTCGGCCTGCACCCGCAGACCGTCGCGATGGCCAACGGCTCGACCGAGCTGATCACCTGGATCGACCACCTGTTGATCAAGGAGAGCGTGGCGATCCCGATCCCCACCTTCGGGCGCTGGACCGATCAGCCGTTCGAGACCGGCAAGCGGGTCGACATGTTCCCGTTGCAGGAGCGGGACGGCTTCCGGCTCAACCTGGACGACTACGTGCGCTTCATCCGCGAGCGCAAATCCCGGGTCGCGGTGATCTGCAACGTCAACAACCCGGACGGCAACTACATCCCGCGCCGCGACGTCATCCGCTTCATGGACATGCTGGGCGACCTCGACCTCGTGGTGATCGACGAGTCGTTCATCGACTTCTCCGACGCCGAGCAGTACCCGTCGGTGGGCCCCGACGCGGTGATCCGTCCGAACACGGTCGTGCTCAAGAGCCTCGGGAAGAACTTCGGCCTGCACGGCATCCGCTTCGGCTACATGCTGGCCAACCCGGCCATCGCCGCCACCATCGGCAAGGCGCTGCCCAAGTGGAACCTGAATTCGCTGGCCGAAAAGGTCGTGTTCATGATTCAAGAGCATGAGGAGGAGTACGAGGACAGCCTGCGCCTGCTGAGCCGGGACCGTCGCCTGATGGCGGGTGAGCTCGCGCGCGTACCCGGATTGACGCTCTTCCCGTCGCAGGGAAACTTCATCCTCGTGAAGCTCCCGACGGAATGGTCGGGCGTGGCGCTGCGCGACTTCCTGGTCGCCAACCACGGCGTCTACACCCGCGAGTGCGGCAACAAGTTGGGCATGACCAGCCAGTTCATGCGCCTGGTCGTGCGGCCGGCCCGCGACGTCGACCGCCTGCTCGACGGCATGATGGACTACGGTCGCCAATTCCTGGTGCGCCCGCAGTACGACGAGGAGCCGATGGACAACCGCCGCGGCGGCTGGGCGAACCAGATGGAAGAGGTCCCGAACAACCTCATCCAGTACCCGACCCGCCGTTCCGAATACACGGCGCGCCGGGCGTCCGGCCAGTGAACCTTTTCAACGTGGCCAGGGCTGCAGCTCCCGGCGCAGGACGACGGCGCGCGACGTCTGGCCCGATGCCAGGTTGAAAAAGGTTCATTAGGTCGTCGCTAGTTCCGATTCCGTGCATTTGCGTGTTCAGTTCGTCCCGCATGGTTACCGCATGCCGCACTACCTCGGGACCATCGCCGCTAGTCCGTGGGTGCTGGCATTGGTGTTCGTCGTTGCCGGGCTCGACGCGCTGCTGCCGTTCATGCCGAGCGAGTCGACGGTGGTGGCGTGCGGCGTCGCGGCGGCGAGCACCGGGCGGCCCAGCCTCGCGCTGCTGGTGGCGGCCGCGTCCGCCGGGGCGTACCTCGGTGACCAGGCCTCGTTCCGCGTCGGGCGGCGCAGCACCGGGTCGGTCGAGGCGCGCCTGAGCCACCGCCGCGCGAAGGCCCTGCACGCCTGGGTGCACCGGCTGCTGCACAGCCGCGGCGGGCTGGTCATCGTCTTCGCCCGTTACCTGCCGGGCGGTCGGTCGGCCACGGCGCTCGCGGCCGGCGTCGTGGGCTATCCGCCGGTGCGGTTCGGGTGGTACACGGCGATCGGCGTGGTGGTGTGGGCGGTCGAGGCGTCGCTCATCGGCTACCTCGGCGGCGAGATCTTCGAGGGACACCCGATCCTCGGGTTCCTGCTCGCCTTGGTGGTGGCGCTGGGCATCTCCGGGCTCGCCGCGCTGATCCAGCACCTGGCGTCGCCCGCGACCGCCGAGAACGGGAATCTGTGTCGGCCCGGTGACAGACATGCATGTGTCACCTCTGCTTCGCTCCATTGTCGACCGGGTGCCACTGCCTGCCAGGAGGGTCCGATCATGCCTACCAGACGTCAACTACTCGCCGGCGCCGCGGTCGCCGGCGCTGCCGCGGCACTGCCCAGCACGGCCGCATTCGCCACCACCTCCTCCGATCTCTTCCCGCTCGGCGTCGCCAGCGGCGACCCGCTGTCCGACGGCGTGATCCTCTGGACCCGCCTGTTCCCGCGATCGACCCGCAAGGTCGAGGTGGAATGGCAGGTCGCGTACGACGAGCGGTTCCGCCGCATCGCCCGGCACGGCCGCACCTGGGCCGGCCCGGCGCTGGCCCACTCCGTCCATGTCGACGTGCGCGGCCTCGCCCCGGCCCGGGAGTACTTCTACCGTTTCCGCGCCCTCGGCAAGATCAGCCCGGTCGGCCGCACCCGCACCGCGCCCTCGCAGCGCGACGACTGCTCGCGGCTGCGCTTCGGCATCGTGAACTGCCAGGACTTCCAGAACGGCTACTGGCCGGCGTACTGGGGCCTCGCCGCCGAGGACCTCGACGTGGTCGTGCATCTGGGCGACTACATCTACGAGTACGACCCGTCGAGCCGCTTCGCCGACCGCAACCACACCACCCCACAGACCCCGGGCCTCGACCAGCTGGTCACGCTCGACGACTACCGCGACCGGCACGCGCAGTACAAGACCGACCCGGCGCTGCAGGCCGCGCACGCCGCGTTCCCGTGGATCGTCACCTGGGACGACCACGAGACCGAGAACAACTACGCGTCGCTGGTCGACGAGGTCGACGACACCGGCGACAAGCACCAGACCGTCGCGCAGTTCGCCCGCCAGCGCGCCGCCGCCTATCAGGCCTACTACGAGCACATGCCGATCCGGGCCGACCTGCGCCCGGGCAGCGCCGACCTGCGCATCTTCCGCCGCTTCGACTTCGGCCGGCTGCTGCGGCTCAACGTGCTCGACACCCGGCAGTACC
This sequence comes from Actinoplanes sp. NPDC051513, assembly GCF_044454685.1. Lineage (NCBI taxonomy): Bacteria > Bacillati > Actinomycetota > Actinomycetes > Micromonosporales > Micromonosporaceae > Actinoplanes > Actinoplanes sp. NPDC051513. The sequence continues at coordinate 12,470 of NZ_JBITDW010000028.1, read as the reverse complement.
GCACCGACCAGCCGGGAAGTTTCCCCGACGACTTCGGCCTCGCCGAGGCCGGCCTGGCCAACGCCGCCGGCACGCTGACCGGCCAGGACCAGGAGCGGTGGCTGCTCGGCGGCCTCGACCACTCGCCGGCCCGGTGGAACGTCGTCGCTCAGCAGGTGATGATGAGCCGCATCAAGTTCCCCAACCCGACCGGCGGCGTGCCGCCGCTGGTCGCGAACCTCGACCAGTGGGACGGGTACGCGCCGCAGCGTGCCCGCCTGCTCACCCACCTCGCGGCCGCGCGGGTCGCCAACCCGGTGATCCTGGCCGGCGACATCCATTCGACCTGGTTCAGCGAGCTGCGCACCGACTTCGACCGGCCCGAGCTGCAGCCGGTCGCCGTCGAGTTCACCGCCACCTCGGTGAGCTCGGACTTCCCGATCGCGTTCGACGCGCCGCTCAAGGCGGTCAATCCGACGCTCAACCCGCACGTGCGCTACTTCGACGGCTCGCGCCGCGGCTACCTGCGCTGCTCGGTCAACCGCGCGGCCTGGCACACCGACGTGCGGACGGTCGAGACGATCGACGTCCGGGAAACGCCGGTGACGACCTCGGCCTCGTACGCGGTGGAAGCCGGGACGTCACGGCTCGTGACTGCCTGATCTTTTTGTGACCCACTTCATCCATTCGGCCCGATAGCGCGTACTTCCTGTCAAGCAACTGTGAAGGAGGTCCGCGTGTCAGTGTGGAAGCGCCTGTGGGGGCCGGCGATCGCGTCGGTCGCCCTGATCCTCCTCGACCCGAAGTCGGCCTGGGCGGAACCGGCGGTGCCGGTTCCGCCCAACGGGCTGCTCTCCGACAAGGCCCAGGGCACGCTCTCCGCGGCTGACCGCGACTTCGTCACGAAGGTGCGCCTCGCCGGGCTGTGGGAGATCCCGGCCGGCGAGATGGCGCAGGAGAAGTCGGACGACCCGCGCATCAAGCAGATCGGGAAGACGATCTCGGGCCAGCACGTGGCGCTCGACGAGCTCACCCGTACCGCGGCCAAGAAACTGAAGATCGATCTGCCCGACAAGCCCAACGCCGACCAGCAGAAGTGGCTCGGGGAGATGCGCGACGCCGAGGGCGAGGAGTTCGACCAGATCTACATCGACCGGCTCCGCGCCGCGCACGGCAAGATCTTCCCGGCGATCGCGTCGATCCGGGCCGGCACCCGCAACGACACCGTGCGCCGGCTCGCCCAGCAGGCCAACCAGTTCGTGATGACCCACATGACCCTGCTGGAGTCCAGCACCATCGTCGACTTCCAGGCGCTGCCGACCGTGCCGGCGCCCAACGCCACCAGCGCGACCCCGGTCGCGGCGGCGGCGCGGCCCGCACAGCCGGCCCCGGTCTCGAACATGCCGCTCGTGCTCGCGACGCTCGGCGGCGGGATCGCCGCGGGCGCGCTCCTCACCCGTCAGCTGCTCAAGGGAAGCCGCCGCCGCGGCTACCGACCGCGGTATTACCACGAATGACTCCCTTCGATACGGTGGGTCCATGCCCACCGATGTCGTTGTCGTCGGGGCCGGTCCCGCCGGTCTCACCCTCGCCAATCTGTTGCAGCGCAACGGAATCAGTTGCGTCGTGCTCGAGGCGCGTGACCGTTCCTATGTAGAGGAGCGGCAGCGTGCGGGCGTGCTCGACCACTACGGCGGGCGCATCTTCGAGCAGGCCGGTCTCGCCGATCAGGTTCTCGCCGGCGCGCCCCTGCAGACATACCTCGAGTTCCGGTACGAGGGAGAGCCGCGCCTGCTCGACGTGGCCGGCCTCTCCGGCGGGCGTGGCGGGTCGATCGTCCCGCAGCAGTTGCTGGTGCGCCGCCTGCTGACCACGTTCCTAGACGGGGGCGGCGATCTGCGCTTCAACGCCCGTGACGTCGAGCTGCACGCGCTGGAGACCTCGCCGCGGGTGACCTACGGCGACGTGTCCCTCGACTGCTCCTACGTGGCCGGGTGCGACGGCTTCCACGGCGTGAGCCGTCGCAGCATCCCCGAGGACGAGCTGACCACGTACACCTTCGACCACGGCATCGGCTGGTACACGATGCTCGCCGACGCGCCGCCGCCGAAGTACCCGCTGATGGCGATGGGGCGGCACGGCTTTGCCGCCCAGTTCCCCCGCGGGCCGTTCGCCAGCCGGTTCTACCTGCAGTACAAGCCGGGCGAGGAAGACCCGCGCACGTGGCCCGACGAAGAGGCGTGGGACAAGCTGCGGCTGCGCCTCGGCGACCCGGCCCTGAAGGGCGGCGCCATCACCGACCGGGAAATCGTCGAGATGCGCAGTTTCGTCGTCGAGCCCATGGCGTACGGAAAATTGTTCCTGGCCGGCGACGCCGCGCACATCATCACGCCGATGGGCGCGAAGGGCATGAATCTGGCGATCGCCGACGCGCACGTGCTGGCCGGGGCGCTGACCTCGGCGGTGCGGGGTGACGACGCCGCGCTGCGCGCCTACTCCGACGTGTGCCTGCGGCGCACCTGGGACTACCAGGACTTCTCCCGCTGGTTCACCGAGATGGTGCACGACATCGACGGCGACCCGTTCCGCCGCAAGCTCGCCCGCGCCCGCTTCGAACGGCTCTTCACCAACCACCCGGCCGCCGTGGCCTTCGCCGACATGATGGCGGGAATCGAGCTGGTTCGCTGACCGCCGGCGCGTACGCCGCGAGGCTTCTCGGTCGTGGTTCTCGCACCTTCGCACGGACGCGCCATTAGGGTCACTCGGCATGAAGGTACGCGAGGACGACGTGACCGTCGCGGGCGAAATCCGCACGAAGGTGATCCGGCCGGTCGAGGACGGGTCGTGGCCCGGGCTCCTGCTCTACACGGACATCTTCCAGCTGACCGAGTCGACGCTGAGGACGGCGCGACGCTTCGCCGCGGAGGGCTTCGTCGTCGGCGTGCCGGAGATCTATCCGCACGGCGAGCTGGCGGGCCTCGCGCTCGAGTTCGACGACGCCGGCAAGCAGGCCGGCCTCGCCGGGGCCGCCGCGACACCGACCGCGACGTTCGACGCGGACCGCACGGCCGTGCTCGACCACCTGGCGGCGCGCGACGACGTCACCTCCCTGTTCGTGACCGGCTTCTGCATCGGCGGGCACCTGGCGTTCCGCGCCGCCTTCGACCCGCGCGTGGCGGCGACGGTCTGCTTCTACCCGACCGGGCTGCAGAACGGCGGGCTCGGCGCGGACGTGGCCGACTCGCTGTCCCGCTCCGCCGACATCGCCGGCCGGCTGATGGTCGTGTTCGGCTCGCAGGACCCGCACGTGCCGGCCGACGCCCGACTGCAGATCGTGTCGGCGCTCTACGCGGCCGGGCTGGACGACGTGGAGCTGCACATCTACCGGGGCGGGGAGCACGCCTTCATGCGGGACATCGGCGCCCGCCACGACCCGGCGCTGACCGACCTGGCCATCACCGAGGCGGTGTCGTTCTTCGCGGGCCGGTCATGACAACGGTCGTTCCCGCGCCGGTTCTCGCGGGCCGGTCATGACGCCGGACGATCCGGTGGCGGCCGCCATCGAGGGTGGCCGAGGAGGGGATGGCGGGCGGCGAGCTGCCGATCGGAGCGGTCGCACGTGGGCGATGGGGCTGGCGACATCATGACGGGGGCGGTCAACGGTGCAGCAGGTGAGTGGCGCCGGCGGCCATCAGCCGCCCGCCATCGCGCCCACCACCAGGAACGGCTCCTCGCCGGACGCCACCGGCTCGGGGAGCGGGGCGTCCGGCGATTCGTTGGACAGGTCTTCCGAGCAGGCGAAGAAGCGGACCAGCGCCCTCCGCTGCCCGGTCGAGCGGTCGCGCATCGTGCCGCGCAGCATCGGGTACCGCTCCTCCACCGCGTCGAGGACCTGGCGCTGCGTCACCTCGCCCGCGACGGCGACCGACACCTCGCCGGTCACCTTGGCCAGGCTGCGCAGGTGCGGCGGGAGGACGACCCGGATCACGCCAGCACCTGGGCTTCCACCGAGAGAACGGCCGGCAGGTCGCGGACGATCGGCTGCCAGGAGTCGCCGCCGTCGGGAGAGCCGTAGACCTGGCCCCCGGTCGTGCCGAAGTAGATGCCGCAGTCGTCGAGGGTGTCCACCGCCATCGCGTCGCGCAGGACGTTCACGTAGCAGTTCTCCTGCGGGAGGCCGTTCGTCAGCGGCTCCCATTCCTCGCCGCCGGTGCGGCTGCGGTAGACGCGCAGGCGGGCGTCGGGGACGTAGTGCTCGGAGTCGCTGGTGATCGGGACGACGTAGACTGTCTCGGGCTCGTGCGCGTGCACGGCGATCGGGAAGCCGAAGTCGGTGGGCAGGTCGCCGCTGATCTCGCGCCAGGAGCCGCCCGCGTCGTCGGTGCGCATCACGTCCCAGTGCTTCTGCATGAACAGCACGTCGGGGCGCGACGGATGCATCGCCAGGCGGTGCACGCAGTGGCCGACCTCGGCGTCCTCGTCGGGGATCCCGCCGGACCGCAGCCCGCGGTTGATCGGCTGCCAGGACTTGCCGCCGTCGTCGGTGCGGAAGGCGCCGGCCGCCGAGATGGCGACGAAGATCCGGTCGGGGTTCACCGGGTCGAGGATGATCGTGTGCAGGCACATGCCGCCGGCGCCGGGCTGCCAGCGAGGACCCGTTTCATGCGTACGCAGCGCGGTCAGCTCGGTCCAGCCGGCGCCGCCGTCGGTCGAGCGGTACAGAGCCGCGTCCTCGGCGCCGGCGTAGACGACGTCGGGATCCGTCCGGGAGGGTTCGATGTGCCAGATCCGCTTGAACTCCCAGGGGCGGGGCGTGCCGTCGTACCAGAGGTGATCGCCGACCTCACCCTCGTACGCGAAGTCGTTGCCCACCGGGTTCCAGGTCTTGCCGCCGTCGTCGGATCGTTGGATGACCTGCCCGAACCAGCCCGACGACTGGGACGCCCACAGCCGGTCGGGGTCGGCCGGGGAGCCGTTGACGTGGTAGATCTCCCACCCGCCGAAATGCGGCCCGCTCACCGTCCAGTCCTTGCGCGTGCCGTCCGCGGTCAGCGTGAACGCGCCCTTGCGTGTGCCTACCAGCAGCCGTACAGAAGTCATGCCTGCCATCGTGCCCCAAACGAGCCGTGTTTGTGACCCCGGTCACCCCAACCTGTTCGGGTGGGATCTGGTTTGCGCGGGTTGCTGCCGTAGCCCCGGGGGTGGTGACTGTGGGTGCGGCCCGGTTGCGGTGACGCGCCGGCTGGGCTGGGGCGCGCCATGGTCCGGGGGTGCGTGGTCACTGTGGGTGGCGCCCGTTGCGGTGGGGTGGCGGCTGGGCTGGGGCGCGCCATGGCAGGGGTCGTGCGTGGTCACCGGGAGTGCGGCCCGTCGCGGTCATCGTTAGTGCCGTCGTCGACGCCGGCTTCGAGTTCGGCTTGCCCCGGCTGCCGCGGCCGGTGCGGAGACGCTTGATAAGTGGCGGTTCGCCGCGAACGGGAACTCATCATCACCGCAAGAATTTCGGATCACCCGGGCGGCCCACAGACACCCCCGCCCCGCACCTCTGGGTGGGGACGAGTAGAACAGCCGGGTACGACAAAATCGCGGCCGCCGTCCACAGGCCGACGACCCCGACCCCAGATGTCTCTACGCGACCGGCAGCGAGATCCTTGCGTGGGTGCCGCGGCCGGGTCCGGGCGAGGTCACGGCGAGGTTGCCGCCGTGCGCGGTCACGATGCGCCAGGCGATCGCGAGGCCCAGCCCCATGCCGGGCACCGCCTGCGTCTGTGCGTAGCGGCCCCGGAAGAAACGCTCGAAGACGTAGGGCATCTCGTCGTCGGGGATGCCGGCGCCCTCGTCGGCGATCTCGACGCCGGCGTCGCCGACGCGCACGCGGACGGTCGCGCCGCCGGGCGAGAACAAGATCGCGTTGCGTACGAGGTGCTCGACCGCGTGCCCGAGCGTGGACGCCTCGCCGACGACGTACACGTGCTCCTGCTCGCCGGAGAGCGTGAGCGTGACGCCGCGCTGGGACGCGAGGGTCTGCGAGGTCTGCAGCGCCGAGCGCACGGCGGCGGCGAGATCGGCCACGCCCGCCTCCGCGGGGAAGTCGTCGGGGCGGGTGCCGGCGAGCAGGTGGTCGACCATGCGGACCAGGCGGTCGCCGTTGCGCCGGATCGGCTCGAGCATGCGGCGGTACGGCGCGAGACCCTGCTCCTCGGCGAGCATCTCCAGGTAGCCCTGCATAGTGGCGACGGGGGTGCGCAGCTCGTGCGAGACGGTGGCGATGAGGTCCTGCTCGCGGCGGCTGAGGCGGGCGAGCTCGCGGTCGAGCTTGGCGAGGCGCAGCTGCTCGCGTATCGCCTCGAGGTGGCCGTTCGCCTGCGCGGCCAGGTCGCCGAGCATCTCGATCTGGCGGTCGCCGATCGTGCGCGTCTCGCGGTCGAGCACGCAGACGCTGCCCAGCACGAAGCCGTCGTCGTTGATCAGCGGCACGCCCGCGTAGAACCGGATATAGGGGTCACCGGTGACGTTCGAGTAGTTCTGGAACCGGGCGTCGAGGCGGGCGTCGTCGACGATCAGTGGGCGCGGGTTGTCGATCATCCAGGAGCAGAGGGAGATGCTGCGCGGCGCCTCGTTGCCGTCCATGCCGGTGTTGCCGGCGAACCATTGGCGGTCGTGGTCGACGAGCGTCACGGTCGACATGGGGGTGTCGAAGATCCGCGTCGCGAGGCGGGTCAGGTCGTCGAGCACGACCGGCCGGACCGAGTCCAGCAGGCCATAGCTGTCCAGCGCGGCCAACCTGCTCTGCTCGCTCACGTCATGTCCCGTCCGTCGGAGGATGTCTGCATACGTCGGCATCCCTGCGGTGAACCTGAGGAAACCCCGCGCGCGAACCGCAATCGACATTTGATATTTGATATGTATGGATGTTGTGGCGTACGAGCCCCACGCGCGGTTCCTGCTCGCCGAGGGCGACGATCTCTTTCTCGATGTGAACGTGCACCTGCCGCTGGTCGACACGTCGATCATGGTGCGGCTCGAGGCGGGCGAGCGGCAGCGGTACGAAGCGGAGGGGCGGGCGTTCGCCGACGCGCTGGCGACGGCGATCGCGCAGTCGCCGGACAGCTATCGCGAGCGGGCGCTCCCCGGCTGGGCGCCATGACACCTGCGCGTCATCGGCGGGCCGTATCGTCGCCGGCATGACGCGCATTCTGCTGATCTCGGGGAACACCCGGGCCGACTCCCTGCACACGGCGGCGCTGCGGACGGCCTCCCGGTTCGCGCCGGCCGAGATCAGCGCGTCGCTCTTCGACGGGCTGCGCGACCTGCCGGCTTTCGTGCCCGGCGAGTACACGCCGCCCGGCCCGGTCTCGTTCCTGCGGCTGCAGGTGGCGGCGGCGGACGCGGTGCTGTTCAGCACGCCCGAGTTCGCCGGGTCGATGCCCGGAAGCCTGAAGAACCTGCTCGACTGGCTGGTCGACGGCGGCGACCTCACCGGCAAGCCCGCGGCGTGGCTGTCGGTCGCGGCGCCCGGGCAGGACGAGGGCGCGTGCACGGCGCTGGAGACGGTGCTCGCGCACTCCGGGGCCAAGCTCATGCGCGCGGCGTGCGTGCGGATCCCGCTGACCCAGTCCGCCATGGACGCCCACGGGACGGTCGGCGATCCGCAGCTGCATCAGGCGCTGACGGACACGGTGCAGACGCTCGCGCGGGCGCTCGCCGCGCCGAAACCTTCGCCGCAGCCCTCGTGGCAGGCGGTGTCGAGCCTCTACCCTGTGGTGCAACGGAACGACGCGACCCCATTCCGCAGCTGGCGGGCGGAGATCTGGCGACCTGGCGAGTAGGTGCTTCTCTCGGGGAGGTTTCGATGTCGACGATGCTTTCGACCGATCGCACGGAAAAGATGCTCTGGTGGCTCGCCTTGGCCGGCGCCGCCGTCTCGCTGATCCTCGGCATCATGATGCTGATCTGGCCCGAGGCGACGCTCTACGTCGGCGCCATCATCTTCGGCCTGTGGCTGCTGTTCCACGGCGCGATCCACCTGGTCAACGCGATCACGGCGCACGCCGCCGACGGCACCAGCCGTGCGCTGAGCGCCGTGGCCGGCGTCCTGTTCGTCATCGCCGGCGTGATCTGCCTGCGCCACCTCGTGCTGTCGCTGCTGGTCATCGCCACGCTCATCGGGATCTCCTGGCTGGTGGGCGGGATCGTGGGACTGGTCGCGGCGTTCGCCGGGCATCGCAGCGGACCGGCCCGGGTGCTGATGGGGGTGCTCGGCGGCGTCACGGTCCTGGGCGGGCTGGTCGTGCTGATCTGGCCGGGGCCGTCGCTGAAGACGCTGGTGGTGCTGACCGGGATCTGGCTGCTCCTGCTGGGGGCGCTGCAGCTGTTCCTGGTGCTGCGGTCGCGGCCGGCGGTGGCTGCCGCCGTTTGAAATGCCGGGCCGCGGTGCCGCGTCGGTGTCTCGCCGAGAGAGGTGCGGCACGAGCACGAGCGTGAGGTGGGAGCCGTCTGCTGGAATGGAGCGCGATGATTCAGCGGGCGGGGGCGGCACTGGCTGCGGTGGTGGTGGGGATCGGTCTCACGCTGGCCATGCCGGGGGTGGCGCTTGCCGGGCCGCAGCGGGTGTGCCAGGTCGGGGATCGGCGGATGACCGAGTTGTCCGGACTCGTGGCCACTGAATCCGGATATATCGTGGTTGATGATGGGTCGGATGACCCGGCCGCCCGGAAGATCTTCTATCTGGATCAGAAGTGCCAGGTGACGCGTACGGTGGGGTATCCGTCGCGGCCCCGCGACACCGAAGACATGGGGCTCGCCTCGGACGGGACGCTCTGGGTGGCGGACATCGGGGACAACGACGCCAATCGGGACACGATCGGGCTCTGGCGGCTGCCGGCCGGCGCCAAGAAGCCGCAGCTGTTCCGCATGTCCTACCCGGACGGGGCGCACGACGCGGAGGCGCTGCTGATCACGCCCACGGGCACCCCGATCGTGGTGACCAAGACGGTGGGCGAGGCCGGGGTCTACGAGCCGGCCGGAGCGCTCCGGGCCGGCCGCACCACGGCGCTGAAGCGGGCCGGGTCGGTCACCTTGCCGATCACCACGACCAGCAATCCCTTCTCGTTCGCGGGGCGGCTCGTCATCACCGGGGGCGCGGTGAGCCCGGATGGCCGGTATGCGGTGCTGAGGACGTACGCGGACGCCTTTGAATTCGATGTCGAGGGTGACGATGTGGTGGGCGCCATCACGAAGGGTGACCCGCGGCAGATCCCGCTCCCGAACGAGCCGCAGGGGGAGTCGGTCGCCTACGCCACGGACGGGACCGCGATCCTGACCATCTCGGAGGTGTCCCGGCAGCCGGCCGGAACCAAGGCCGGCCTGATGCGTTACGCGCTTCCCGACCGGCCGGCGCCGCCGAGCGAGACACCGGCGGCCACGTCGAAGGCGGCGGGCAAGCCACCGAGCCGGGCCGCGACGACACAGGCGAAGCAGGAGACGGAAGAGGAGCGCTTCCCGGCCGGCGCCCTGATCACGGGCGGTGTCCTCGTTCTTGCCGCGGCCGCCCTGGCCGGATTCCTGATAACCCGGCGCGCCCGGCGGTAACGCCCGTCAGGCGACGCCCATCCGCTCGCAGAGCCCCCGCAACTGCATCCCGCCCGAGCGCTCGAGCAGCGCCCGCGTGGTCTCCTGAGCCAGCCGCGACGCGTGCAGGTGCTGCGGCGCGATCCGCTCCGCCGTGAGCAGGTAGCGGACCGCTTCCCGCTCCTTGCCCTTGATCTGCGACAGCGCCCGCGCCGCGTCGGCGTAGTAGAACACCTGCCGGCATCCCGCATCGATCACCGCCGGATTGGTCTCGCCCGCGATCTCGAGGGCCCGCCCGGGCTCCCCGCCGTCCACCTCGATGGCGACCCGCCAGATGTTCACGTTGGTGGGCCCGAAGAACAGCCCCATCTCGTCCGACTCGCCGGTCCGGCCGGCCAGCGCCGCCGCCTCGGTGCTCCAGCCGCGGCTGTCGTCGAGGCGTTTGAGCCCGCGTCCCGCGTCCGCGCACACCAGGTGCAGGATCCCGAGCGTCTCGAGGGCGCCGCGCCCCGCGAGGTGGGGCCGCAGGTCGTCGATCGCCGCCGACGCGAGGGTGAGGCAGCGCTGGTAGGAGCCGCATGCCGACGCCGCGCAGGCCCGGGCGTAGGCGGCGAACCCCAGCAGGATCGGGTCGTCCGCGGCCTCGGCCGCCTCCCGGGATCGTTCGGCGCCGAGCCACGCCTCGGCCGGGTGCCCGAGATTTCGCACGACGCCCGACGCGTGGAACGCCGCCTCGCAGAGGACCCGGAGCGCCGCCGGCCTTTCCGGCCCGGCCGCGGCCGCGTGCGCGGCACGCAGAAAATCGGGGAGGATGCGTCCGGCCCCGGCGTAATCGCAGGCCCGGCGAAGGGCATCGATCAATTCGAGCGTACGGGTGAGCTCGGCAACCGGGGGCGCCGGGCGATCGGCCCGTTCCCGCAGGTCGATGTCGACGAGAGCCTGCCGGATCCCGTGCACGGCCACCAGCGCCGCGACCGCCTCCCGATCGGCGGCCGGCACGGAGACCCCGACCAGCTCGGACGACGAGCACTCCAGCGCCGCGGCGATGTCCGCCAGCACGAACCGGTTGTCGGCGGCCTGCTGACCTCGCTCGATCCTGCTCCACGTGGCGTGCGAGATGCCGGCCCGGCTGGCCGCGTACCGGACGCTCCAGCCGCGCAACAGGCGCCGCGCTTTGATCCGCTCACCGACTGTCATGCCACCGACGGTAGGCACGTCCCCGGGGCGAGTGGAACAGACCTGTACCGCGGGACGGCGGAGAACGGGCCGGCCGGGCGATCATTGACGGGTGAGCAGTCGATTGCGGGCCATCGCCCGGGACACGATGGACATTGTGGAGCGTGGTGGCTACGGGGATGTGGCCATCGGTCAGCAGGTGGCGGACGCGGTCGCGGGCACCCGGCTGTATCTCCCCGGGGACAGCGTCGCGGCGGGGACGACCCGCACGGCGACGGTCGAGGTGACCGGCGAGTCGACGCTGGAGGCGAGCCGGCGGCTGGGTGGGGACGTGGCGGCGCTGGTGTTCGCGTCGGCGCGCAGCCCGGGCGGCGGGTTCCTCAACGGGGCGCAGGCGCAGGAGGAGAGCGTCGCCCGCGCGTCGGCGCTCTATCACAGCCTGCGGGCGGCCGAGGAGTTCTACACCTACCACCGCGCGCACGCCGATCTCACCTACTCCGACCGGGTCATCTACTCGCCTCGGGTGCCGGTGTTCCGGGACGACCGGGGGAAGCTGCTCGCGGCGCCGTACGTGGTCTCGTTCCTCACGGCGGCGGCGCCCAACCGGGCGGCGATGGTGACCAGCCAGCCGCAGCATCTGCACAGCGTGCCGGGGATCCTGCGGCGGCGGGCGGCCCGGGTGCTGGCGGTCGCGGCGGCGCACGGGCATCGGCGGCTGGTGCTGGGGGCCTGGGGGTGCGGGGTCTTCGGGAACGACGCGGACGAGGTGGCCGAGGCGTTCGCGGGCGCGATCGGGGAGTGCCCGTGGTTCGAGCACATCACGTTCGCGGTGCTCGACAAGCAGGACGCGTTCAGGCGGCTCGCGACGACCTGAGGTTCTGTCCCGTGAAGGTCACGCCGTTGACGAAGCGGGTGATGCCAGGGAGGCCGACACTGATACCGCGAACGCACCCGCCCCGACGCCATGATGGCCGTGTGGCACGTGACTCGTCTTCTGCGGTGCAACCCGTATTGACCGATCTGGCCGAGATCGTGCACGTGACCTATCTGGATGACCCGCCCTGGCTCGTGTCGGTTCAGTTCCGGTTCGACGAGGGATACCTCCAGGTAGAGGTCGATCCCGACGATGACACGGTCGAGGTTCCCTTCGATCCGCGACATCGGCCGCCGCTTCACCACTGGGCGTCAAGGTCGGTGCCAAGGCAGATGAATCAACGCTATGCCGACCTCCTCGGCAGAACCTCTGCCTGGCGATGGCTGCTTCGCAACCAGCAGCAGTACGAGGACGGTTTCCAGATCGAACTCAGCACACCGTCGTCAACCACGGCGCTGCAGTACCTTGCGATGGCGTCGCGCCTGGATCTCCGCCACGTCAACCACGCACCAATGCCGTAGTCCAGCCTTTCGGGAGCCAGCCGGATATCACCATTGTCGACAGCGACGCCCCGGGGCGAGAATGGCATGATCGACAACGGTTCTGGGCTTACCGCCGAATTCCTTGAGGTGGGATAATTCTGGGGTGCGGCAGATGGAGTTCTTCACCAGGTCCCAGGTAGCAGAAATGCGCGATCCCACCCGGTCTCGCCGTTATTCTCCGGCGGGTGAAGAGTTCCGTCGCGTGCATGCCCGGCAGCGCGCGTGGGGGCTTGTCCAATGCCGCGTAGCCTAGTTTGATCTTGGTGGATGTCGGCGTGGTGTGGTGACTTGCGGGGTGGCGCGGACTTGGCTTGTGTGTCATGTCCTCT
>NZ_JBITDW010000027.1:0-128458 GCF_044454685.1 Actinoplanes sp. NPDC051513 | reverse complement strand
AGCGTGTTGAGCGTCAACGTGATCAATCCATCCTCGCCGCCCCGGGCGGGCTACACCTGTGAACCGCTGGTCTCACCGAACCCTGACACCCAGGGGTGCGCCGACGCTGACCGTCGCAGGACGTATGGCTGCCAGCGTGATCACGGCTGCAGAACGCCACGCTGGGCTAAGCGTCAGCCGGCAGTCAGGAGGTGGGCGCGGATCGCCGCGGCACCGGATTCGTTGAGCCAGTCGGTGAAGGTCCGTAGCCCGGGGTGGATTACGCGCAGCGCCTCGATGTCGGCGTGCCAACGGTGGCCGGCTTGCCAGCGCTTCCTGGCCTGGGCGATGACTGGCCCGAGCGCCTCGGCCTCGTCGTCGGTGATCTGTTCGTAGCGGACCGGGATGCCGGTGGCTTCACTGATCGCCGCGGCCGCCTCGACGGGAGTTGGCTGGTCGCCGGCCAGTTCCAGCGTGCGGCCGGCGAACCGCTCCGGCGCCGCGAGTGCCAGCGCCGTGAGGTCAGCAATGTCCTCCAGCGCTACGACTTGCATGGGCTCGTGTGGCGGGAAGAGGTGGCGATGCACGCCGCCGGAGATGCCGTCGATGCCCAGCAACCCGGGGCCGATGTAGTTGGTCATGAACCGCACCGGGCGCAGAATCGTCGGTAGCGCGATGGTGTCGAAGAGGTGCCGCTCGATGCGTTCCTTCGCGGCCGATCCCGATGCGACGGTGCTGAAGACGACCTGCTCGACTCCGGCTGCGGCAGTGGCGTCGATCAGCGCCCGTCCGCGCGTGACCTCGAGTTCGGTGTCGGGCCCGGAAGGACTGATGGCGGTCGGTGGCATGGCAAACACGGCTACGACGTCCTTGAGGGCGGGCGGCAGGCTCGCCGGATCGTCGAAGTCGCCTAGCGCGAGCTCAGCGCCGGCCGCGGCGAATGCTGCGGTGGATGCAGTCGCTTCTTTCCGTACGAGCACGCGCACCGGCCGCCCGTCGGCGAGCAGCCGTCGAGCGACCGCACCGCCTTGCTTGCCGGTGGCGCCGGTGACCAGGACTGTGGTGGATACTGTCATGATGCGGAATGCTCCACCCGTTTCCGAGCGGCCGGCAAGGGGTTACGTGACATGACCGCCACGCGTGCCGACGCCCTCTGGAACCGCAAGCTCGTGCTGCGCGCTGCCGCCCAGCTCTTCGCCGCCGAGGGACTGGAGGTCCCGCTGGGTCGGATCGCCCAGCGCGCCGGTGTCGGCGCGGGCACTGTCTATCGGCACTTTCCGAGCAAGGCGATCTTGGTCGAGGCGGTCTTCGCGCAGCACCTCGACGACTTGGTGTCAGCAGCCGACCGTTGGACCGCCCGGTCCACGCCCGGCGACGCACTGTTTGGCTTTCTGTTCGAGGTGATCGAGAAATGCGCCCAAGGCAAGCACCTCTGCGACGCTCTGGTGGCCGACCGTAGCTGGCCGCACGCTACCTTCGCCGCGGCGGCACGGAGGTTCGGTGAGGCGCTGGATCGTTTGCTGCACAAAGCAAAGCACGCTGGTGCGGTCGATGCGAACCTGCGCGTCGACGACTTGAACGCGCTTATCGCCGGCGGCGCGACGCTGCATTCGGCCCACCCGAGCCCGGACCGCGGCACGCGGCTCGTCTGGCAGCTGCTCGACAGCGTGCGGCGGATCGGCGTCACGAAAGACAGCCGGTTACGTGACGACGAGCGTCCCGAATCCTGCGCGGAATGCGGCAGCCCACTGCGAGTCAAGAACACCGGACGGCCGGCCCGCTACTGCTCCCCCGCATGCCGTCAGCGCGCTCGACGCCGTCGCCTCGTGAGCTGACCCGGGAACGCCTTCGGCTCCGCATGCGTCTTGCCGGGTGGAAGAGGAGCCGCCAACGACGATTCCCTAAAGCCCCGGGATAGTAGTCGGCGAGCCGTTCGACACGACGCCGCGCGCTCTATTGCGACCCACACCGAAACGCGACTACAAGCGGGCTGGCCGCCATGATCGGATGCATTGACATCGGCAGATGATTGCTTCCTGTTTTGTGTAGAGCTGATCAAGTAGTGGTTACGCACTGTCGCGCCGCGGTAGGGGGTCGTGTCATCGTTGCGGCAGGGCCGGAGCCGCTGGCGTGGCGGCGGTCTACGTGGCAGGCGCGAGAAACCCGAGCCGGCTGCGCGTGACCGGAGGGAGCGGTAGCCCATGGAGGCTGGCCGGTGCGGCTGGTTCGGTCGGCCGGGCCGACTCGGCTATGGCCGTGCCTGTCGGAAGACCGTCATGGAAGCTGGCGCGTTCGCCATTGCACCGGCGTGCCGGCGGCGCTGAGTCTGGTGGCATCGGGGATCCGACCTCTTAGCTCGGATACTTTGCGGCCCGATCTTCCTCATCTCGGCGACGATGCCAGGAGGTTTCCATGATCGCGAAGGCCGGCAGCAGAATGTCATTGATCGGCGTAATGGCAATGGTTGCCTTGATTGTCTCCGGCCCGGCCTGTGCCGCGACGAGACAGCACGAAACGAGCGTGGTGGGGTGGACCTCACGCCCCCCGCTGAACATCGCCCGGGTCGGCGCCGCCGCCGCGACCATCAATGGCCTCATCGTGGAGGTCGGCGGGTTCGATCCTGTTCAGCAGGCACTGATCGCGCCTACTGAGGCACGCAGAACGATCGGCAGCGGAGTGTGGCATTTCGTGGCCACCGTCCGGACCCCGCGGGCCAACGCCGCCGCGGCTACGTTCGGCGGACAGGTCTGGGTTGTCGGCGGGTACGGCGAAGGCGACCCGCCGGTCGACGTGGTGGAGCGCTACGACCCGTTTGCCAACGCCTGGTCGAGGGGGCCGGCGTTGCCCGAGGGCCGGGCACAGGCGGGTGCCGCCGTGCTGCACGGTGTGCTCTATGTTGTGGGAGGTGATGTCGCCTTCGGTGAAGGCGAGAGGGTCACTGCATCCGGCGTCGCGTTCGATCCGCGTAAGCACCGTTGGACGCCGATCACACCGCTCCCAGCCCCTCGCGACCGTCTTCGGCTGATCGCCGCCGGCGACTATCTGTATGCGATCGGTGGGGCGACACCAGGCAAGGATTCCTTGGCGGCGGTCGACCGTTACGACCCCAGAACCGGCAAGTGGACAAGCATCGCGGCGATGAACCAGACCCGGTCTGTTCCCGGGGCGACGGTCATCGGACGCGGACGCGGACGCGACGCCCGCATCGCAGTGGTCGGCGGATGCGAGCTCGTCGCCGGCACACGCGTGCAGCTCCGACGCACGACCGAGGTATTCGACCCCATCACCCGTCATTGGCGCCTGCTCTCGGCGCAACTGCCGACTGGCAGGTGCAGTCTGGCCGCGGCTACCGAAGCTGACGGCACGGTCCTGGCGATCGGCGGCGTCGTCTCCGACATCCTCTCCCGCGACACCGCCACCGCTGCGGTGGACGCGTTGAGGCTCTGACCCGCAGTGGCCCCGCCTCGACCTGGACATCGCTCAAGCCGACCGGGCTACGACCTGTTGGACAAGACCGAGTGAATAGTCGTGCGCCTCGAAAACGATTAAGCGACAGCAAGCATGAGCGGGGCAGGCGGACGTGTTGTACGTGTTCTTGGCGGCCACCACGGCCGCCTGGACGTTTTCCGGGTCGACGCCGTATACGTTGAGCGGCGGGGTGCAGGCGCCGACCAGTTCAGCCTCGATGGTTGCCGGCTCCGCGTCCTCGGCCCAGGTCAGGCGCAGATGCGTACATCCAGGCGGTCAGCCGCGCCTCGGCCTCAGGGACCAGGACAACACGGTCGGTCCAGGTCGTCCGGTAGCCCTCGGACATGAGAAGCCCGGCCAGTGTGCGGCGCAGTGTTGAGCTGCCCGAACGCCTCAGGTGGTTGCGCAGGATCCGGCTCGACGGTCAGGACGCCGTAGCTGGGATACGTGGTGCCGAGAGAGTGTGTGACAGCACGCCGGCCCTCCTCGTACTCGATGACCTCGGCCGCGACGATGTCGCGGCCGGTCGCCGTTCGTTGCAGGAACACCTGGATCTCGCCGAGGCCGCGGGGGCTGCCGGGAAACGTAACGGCGGCCTCGACCTCCTCCATGAGCTGGGTTGCGGAGGCTGGAGCCGCCATGAACGACCACACGACCGCGGCGCTTCGCGGGAGGTCGACCGTTGCCACCTGCGTGACCTGTGCCGGGTGGGCGGTGACCCGCGCGATCTTCAAGACCGAAACACGCGCCAGATGATCTCAAGCCGGTAGAGGCTCAGCAACGGATCGGCCTTACAGGCTGCTGCCACCGGCCACTGCCAGGCCCTAAGCGGCGAACTGTGGGATGCCTAGGGGGCGGTCGTAGGTGCTGTCACCCGATCACGCCTACCTCGGGATACCACCGTGATGCTCTGTAGCGACCGATTGGCGGCATGATAGTTAACTGATCATGAAGTGCTAGCGCGCTGCAGCCATTGACTTACCAGGGCGAAGTCACCATCGGCAAGGCCGGGCCGGAGATGTCTTTTGGCCAGCGGCAGGAGGAAAAACGTTGGTCCGCTTGGACGGTGCAGCGGTGGTTGCCGTCCGCCTGTCGGGTCTGGCATCGGTGCGCTGGCCCGACCCACCACTGGGCGGCGCCGGCGAGCCGCGGACGGCCCAGGTCGCGGCCTCCTACTCGGTGCTGTCGCGGACGGTGGTGGAGGTACCGCTCGGCGCGAAGGGCGCCGCTCGCGCCGACCGGGTGCGGCGCCTGATCGGGGTTGTTGCCCGGGTGGTCTTTCCTCTGTTCGGGCTGCTGTTGGGCGCCGCGTTCGTCTGCCTGGGGCTGGGCAGCGAGGGTTAGTGGCTGGTCCTGCTCGTGGTAGCGCTCCTCGTTGTTCTCGTGTTCTCCGCTATGGCGCCAGTGGTGGCGGTGACCAGCAAGGCGCCGCGGGTGTCCGGGGAGTGGCTGCTGCTGCCGGACGTGTACGCGGAGGCGGCTCGTGAGCTGGTGCGGCTGAACCCCGGGCTGGCCGAGATCCGCTGAACGGGCGGGCGTGTGCGGAGGACATTGGCCCACGCTCGACCACGCCCGCAGCTTTCCGAGCGCACGCCACGCGGCAGATCCGCTGCGCCGCGAGGCGCCTTGTTGTATCCCCGGTGCAACCGGGAAGAACTCGGAGGGAGGTTCTTGGGTCTGATGGCCTACCTGGATCCGAAAGGTGAAGGGGACCAGAGCATGCCAGGAAAGCGGTGGTCGTGCCCAGGCGTACGGGTGCGGGGTGCTGCGGGACCCGCGGAATATGGTGAAAGCTGAGTGGCCGCGGCGCAGGTTCTGCAGGAAGGTGTGCCGGGCGATCACAACCTGTGCTGTGCGATCGGTCTGGAGTCCGCGCATCGGTCGTAGTCGGCGTTTGAGTTGACCGTGATCAGCTTCGGTCGGGTTGTTCGTGTACTGCTCGGCGTGATGGCACGCCGAGGGGATCAGTTCTTCGAGCACGGCCGGGTAGCCCGGTGCGGCGTCGGTGACCACCTCGCTCG
Source organism: Actinoplanes sp. NPDC051513 (assembly GCF_044454685.1). Lineage (NCBI taxonomy): Bacteria > Bacillati > Actinomycetota > Actinomycetes > Micromonosporales > Micromonosporaceae > Actinoplanes > Actinoplanes sp. NPDC051513. Next base: position 122,990 of record NZ_JBITDW010000027.1, on the reverse strand, counting down.
GGATCACCGTCAATGTGCGGGGCGCACGGGTAAGGAACCGGCGCGCCGTTGCGGCATCGCGACGGGTCGAGACCAGCACGTCGATGACCTGGCGGTACTGGTTGATCGCCCGATAGGCGTAGCGCCAGACTCCGTTGACTTTGACGTAGGTCTCGTCGACGAACCGGCGGTCGCCTGGCGCGTGCCGGGCGGACCGGGCGGCGTCGGCCAGCAGCACAGTGAATCGCTGCATCCACCGGTAGACCGTGACGTGGTCGACCTCTATCCCGCGTTCGGCGAGCAGTTCCTCGACGTCGCGGTAGGACAGGCCGTAGCGCAGGTACCAGCGCACCGCCACCACGATCACCTCGGCCGGGAACCGGAACCCGGCAAACGCCGAGCGGGGAGGTGACCAAAGACGCGGCCGAGCGGCATGCTTCACCGAGCAAGCCTTGGACATTCCGGCCGGTGAACGCAACAGACCCTCGACGACAATGCCAACGACTGCGAGGTGGTGGAAGCCGACCACTTACATATCAACTCTGGCCAGCTCTCCGCAGGTCAGCACGTGATCCACGCCTCGCTCCGCAACCCCAACCACTCCCCGGCTGGTGGCTGCTCGCCGGCGGCGGAGGGCAAGCCCAGCCCCTCGTGAAACTCACTGGGCCGGCCGACATCACCCTGCACCAAAATGCCGGGTGGGCACTGCTGGGACTGGCCACCGTCGGCGCCACCCTCGGCCGGCGTGCGGTGCTCACCCTGCTCACGGACTCGGTCCGGCTCTCCCGCCGTGACCTACATTGGTTTGCTCGCTGGCCACGCGCAGCGATCACCGGCCGCTTCCCGAACCACGACGGACACTTCGACCCTGGACAACGTGTCATGAACCTCGCGGTGCTCGCACTGCTGCTGATACTGGCCGGCACCGGCGTGGCGCTGAGCCAGGTCACCGGCGGGCCGGGCCTTCATCTGGCTGGACAAGCTGCACAGGTGGTCCACCTTTGCGATCATCCCAGTCCTGCTCGGCCACATGCTGGTCGGCTCCGGCGTGCTGCCCGGCTACCACGGAGCATGGCGGGCAATGGACCTGGTGGTCGGCTCCCGGTCCAGGTCGCCCGGCGACTGTGGCCCGGGTGGCTGGACCGCAATCAGGGAGGTCGCACATGAGGACATCACCGCGCTGCCCATACCAGATCTCCGTCTCGGGCTACCCGCTCGCGGCCCTCGCGCCGCCGGAATGGCGCGATCTGGATCGACATCTGCGAATCCGTCGTGCTTGCCAGTCGGAGGTGGTCGAGGTAGCCGCCGTGCTCGCGCTCCTGAGCCGGATGCGCTTCGACGACCGGCGTGTCCTCGAGTCCGCCATCACCAGACAGGCCGATGTCCGACCGCCCGGGCGGGGCTTGTCGATGGGTGCACAGCAGGACTGGTCTGCTTGATACTTGTGACGCGCCCGCCGTGCCCGTTCGGCCTGGTCCAGGCCGCCACCACCCCAAAAAGCGTCCTAGCGGGCGACCAGTTCGTCACGGACACCGCCGGCCGCCACGTCGACGGTGAGCACAATACCGATCCCGCGGGCGTAGTACTTGCGCTCCAGCACCGCCGGTTCCAGCGGCGTGGTCTCCTTGGTCATCACCATGCCGTCGTACGAGCCGGCCGGCACCTTCGCGCGTTCGGCAATGCTGAGCACCTCGGCCACGTCCTCGGCGTGCCCCCGGTAGTACTCCTGGCGATACCGGTCGCCGGGCATGGGTTGTGCGGGCATCGTTATCCCGGGCTGCGCGCCGTGCTCGCCCGTCACCCAACTGCCCTCGGTGCTGCTGACCTTGCCATTCTCGTACTCCTTAGTGTCCTCACCGAAGTACCAGACCGCTCCGGTACGGTCCTGGGCGTACCAGTCGAGCGTGTCCTCTTTCAACGCGCCGTCTACTCGCACCGTGTCACGGACCTCGACGCACGTGAACCCGGCGATCGTACGGGTCTTGCCGGTGACGGTGACGACCGTGGTCTCCACGCCGTCCTTCGTGGCGGACCGGTACTGCCAGCGCATCCCCGGCCGAAGCGGGAAGAACGGATTGTCCACCGTGGCGCTGAACGCGGCCGGATCGACGGCGGGTGCATAGGGGACGGCGATCGGGGCGGCCGACCCCGGCGGTTCCGGGGTCGGCCGCGTGGTGGCAGCAGCAGCAGCGCTCGGGCCGGCCGACGGTGTCGTCGCCGGTCTGCCGCCGCTGCATGCGGCTCCGGTGCCGAGGGCGGCAACCGCCGTGTAGATCAGGACACAACGCGTTGTACGGATCATGACAGCCTCCATGAGTCCGGCACAGCCTGCCGCGGGGCCGCTGAACCTAGCCTGAACCTCAGGCGGTGAGCGACGGTATGCGGACGGTCACCCGTGCGCCGCCGGACGGCGCGTCGCCGATCTGCACCGTGCCGCCGTGTGCGGAGACGACCTCTGCGACGATGGCGAGGCCGAGCCCGCCGCTGCCGCCGTCGACGTTCACGCGAGCATCGTCGAGCCGAACGAACCGTTCGAAAACGCGCGACCGGTCCGCGACCGGTACGCCGGGGCCATCGTCGTCGACGTGCAGCACGGCCCAGCCGTCCCGCTCGTACAGCGAGAGCCCGATCCGCCGGCTGGCGTGTCGGACCGCGTTGTCGACGATGTTGCGCAGCATCCGGCGCAATGCAGCGGGGTCGCCGCCGACCCGCGCGGCGGACACCCCGCATTCACCTGACCTCGCTCAGACTGGACGACGTCGACGACGCGCTGCCCGCCGAGCTCTCCGGCGGCATGCAGCAACGGGTCGCGCTCGCCCGCGCGCTGGCGGTCGGGCCGCGCCTGCTGCTGGTCGACGAGCCCACGGCGGCCCTGGACCAGGCCACCGGTGTCCAGACGATCAACACCCTTTCCGCGTACGCGTCGAGCACCGCGACCGCCCTCGTCGTCGCGACGCACGACCCGAACGTCGCCGCCCGCTTCCCGGCGCAGGTCGCGATCGCCTGGCAGCCCGACCAGGAGCTTGCCCGATGAGGGTCTGTTGCGTTGGCAGATCACTTGATCGGGCAAGGTTGAGCGGTGAAGTCTCCAGGTCGGTCTCACACTTGGTCTTCTCCGCGTTCGTCGTTCGCCGGGTTCCGCTTGCCGGCCGAGATGATCCTGGTGGCGGTGCGCTGGTATCTTCGCTACGGCCTGTCCTACCGCGACGTCGAGGAACTGCTGGCCGAACGCGGGATCGAGGTCGACCACGTCACGGTCTATCGCTGGATGCAGCGGTTCACGCCGCTGCTGGCCGACGCCGCCCGGTTCGCTCGCCACGCGCCCGGTGACCGGTGGTTCGTGGACGAGACCTACGTCAAGGTCAACGGGATCAGGCGCTACGTCTACCGTGCCGTCGACCAGGACGGCCAGGTCATCGACGTGCTGCTCACGTCGCGTCGAGACGCCACGGCGGCGCGCCGATTCTTCAGCCGAGCACTCGAGACACTGAAGGTGACCCCGACCGAGGTGGTCACCGACGCCGCGCCGGTCTATCCCGCTGTGCTCGAAGATTTGGTGCCGGGACTCTTCTACCGGCCAGGGCCGAACACCAGCAGTAAGGACGATGGCCGTGAAGGATGTGGTCGACGTTGCGGTCATCGGTGCCGGAATGGTGCGTCTCGCCGTCTCGCGGGAACTGCACCGCCGATACCCAGCGCTGCGGCTCGCCGTCGTCGATCAGGAGTCTCACCGGAAGGACAGGGACGTTCGCGTCACCGATGTGTCGCGATCATCCACACCAGACGCCGTGCAAACGACGCAACGGCGGCGACACTCCAGCGGGAACATCCACGCGATGTCGCCGGCCCACAGGTCGCGTGCCTCACACATCGACGCACGGTTCCCACATTTACTGCCGCCGTGCATGCCGAGAATGTCATCCAGGCAGGTCAAGCTGCATGCTCGTACTCATGGAGGATGCCGCCGAGGCGGTCATGTCGGCGGATGTTCAGCTGGGCGAGCCGACCCGGTTCGGTGAACGGTGTGGGCAGCGGGGCGAGCGGCCGGGCGTTCGCGATGCCCTGATGCGGCCGGTGAAGGTTGTAGAACATCTCGTACTCCCGCAGCGCGTGGAGCAGATGCCGCTGGTTGCAGATCAGGGTGCGGTCGAGCAACTCGCGGCGGCAGGTTCGCACCCAACGCTCCATAACAGCGTTCATGCGGGGCATCTGGACACCGCTGAGCACAACCGCGATGCCGGCGTCGGCCAGGATCGCGTCGAACAGGGCGGGATACTTGCCGTCCCGGTCGCGGATCAGGTACTTCGTGCGGCAGCCTGCATCCTCGATGTCCATAACCAGGTTGCGGGTAACTTGGGTGTCCCAGGCGGCGCTCGGGTGTGCGGTCGCGCCGAGGATCCGGATGCGGCGGCTGGCGTGCTCGATGACCGCGAGGACGTACATTCTGGTGCCGGTCAGCGTGATCGTTTCGATGAAGTCCGGCCACTACGACCTCGCAGTCGACACCACCCCGGTAGAGCGGGTCGCCGCTGCGTTCACCGAACTCGCTCAAGCCATCTGACGCCTGTCCCAGCCGAGATCGACGCGGCCACCGATCTCGCAATGCAACGGCGCCCGCTGCCTCGATCCGGCGGTGGCCGGGCTCGTGTTGCGCCGTTAACGTCGGTGCAACGGCGGCGGACCCGTCCGAAAACAATGACCCGGAAATGTTCGTGGGTGTGACGGCGACCGATACGCATTGCCCCTACTGCGCGCTGCAGTGCGGCATGACGCTGACCCCGGGAATTTCCGTGGTCAGGCTGGAGCCGCGCGATTTCCCGGTGAACAAGGGCGGATTGTGCGCCAAGGGCTTCACCGCCGCTGACCTGCTCGATCACCCCGACCGGCTGCTCACCCCGAGGGTGCGCAAGGTGCCGGGAGACCGGCTTTCGCCGTTGCGGGAGGCGAGCTGGGACGAGGCTCTCACGCTGATCGTGGAGGCAATTCAACACAGCCAGCAGGCGTACGGCCGGGACAGCGTCGGCGCTTTCGGCGGTGGTGGACTGACCAACGAGAAAGCGTACGCACTCGGTAAGTTCGTCCGGGTCGCGCTGCGTTCGTCGGCGATCGACTACAACGGGCGCTTCTGCATGTCGTCGGCGGCCACCGCGGCCAACCGGGCCCTCGGCGTCGATCGCGGGCTGCCGTTCCCGCTCGAAGACGTGGCCGGGGCGCGGACCGTCCTGCTGGTCGGCGCGAACCCGGCCGACGCCATGCCGCCGTCCATGCAGTACCTGGATGCCGGCCGGGCCAACGGCGCCCGGCACATCGTGGTCGACCCGCGGCGCACCGCCACCGCGAACGGCGCCCACTTGCACCTGCAACCGCTGCCCGGCACCGATCTGGCGCTGGCCAACGGCCTGATGCACATCGCTATCCGGGACGGGCTCATCGACGAGGCCTACATCCGGGACCGGACGACCGGCTTCGAGGCCGTGCGGGCGGCCACCAACGCCTACTGGCCCGAGCGGGTCGAGCGGATGACCGGTGTGCCGGAGGCCCAGCTGCGGGAGACGGCCCGGCTGCTCGGCACGCACCGGCCCGCGATGATCCTCACTGCGCGCGGCGCCGAGCAGCACAGCAGCGGCACCGACACCGCGCAGGCGTACCTGAATCTGGCTCTCGCCCTCGGCCTGGTGGGCCGCCCGAACTCCGGCTACGGCACGATCACCGGGCAGGGCAACGGGCAGGGCGGCCGGGAGCACGGGCAGAAGGCCGACCAGCTTCCCGGGTACCGCAGGCTGGACGACCCGGCGGCCCGGGCGCACGTGGCCGCGGTGTGGGGGATCGATCCGGACGAGCTGCCCGGGCCGGGCCTGTCCGCGTACGAGATGATCGACCGCCTCGGTACCGACGGCGGCGTCCGCGTGCTGCTCGTGCTGGCCAGCAACATCGCGGTGTCGGCGCCAGACAGCAACCGGGTGCACGACCGCCTCGCCGCGCTCGACTTCCTGGTCGTCTCGGACATCTTCGAGTCGGAGACCGCCGCGGTGGCTGATGTCGTCCTGCCCACCGCCCAGTGGGCCGAGGAGGAGGGCACGATGACCAACCTGGAGGGTCGTGTCATCCGCCGCAAGCGGGCCCTGCCGCCGCCGCCCGGCGTGCGCACCGACCTGCAGATGCTCACTTCGCTGGCCGGGCGGCTCGGGCGCGGCGAATTCTTCTCCGACCAGCCCCGAGAGGTGTTCGACGAGCTGCGCCGGGCGAGCGCCGGGGGAATCGCGGACTACGCAGGGATCACCTACGAGCGGATCGAAGCGGAGGACGGCGTCTTCTGGCCGTGCCCGAGCGAGGATCATCCCGGCACGCCGCGGCTGTTCGCGGAGAGCTTTCCCACCCCGAGCGGGCGGGCGAAGTTCATCCGGGTCGAGCACCGCGATCCCGCCGAGCTGCCGGACCGCGAGTACCCGTACGTGCTCACCACCGGCCGCAACATGCAGCAGTACCAGAGCGGCAACCAGACCCGCCGGGTGAAGGCGCTCACCGTGGCACTGCCCGAACCGCGCGCGGAGATCCACCCCGACCTGGCCCGCCGGCACGGCATCGCCGACGGCGACCTGGTCGAACTGCGCAGCCGCCGCGGCGCCACGGTGCTGCGGGCCCGGCTCTCCAGCGGGATCCGCCCGGACACCATCTTCGCCCCGTTCCACTGGCCCGGCGCCAACGCGCTGACCAACCCGGCTCTCGACCCGCACTCCCGGATGCCCGCCTTCAAGGCGTGCGCGGTCGCCATCAGCTCTTACCAGGAAGGAACCGAGTAGAGGTGCACTCGACCCCGCGTTTCCTGCAAGGTGTCTTTCCCTTCGAGGGCAAGGGCCTCGACGCGCCCGCGCCGATCGCCCCGGAATTGTCCTATGTGGTTCCCGACGGCATGTCCGCGCAGGCCGTGTACTTCCGGGGCGGCAATGCGGCCGCCGAATTGGTGTGCGCGGTCCTGATGCGCGACGGCAAGCCGATGCGGTACTTCCCGATCGGCGCGCGCGGCGACGTGCACATCTCGCTGCGGGTGGTGGAGGACCTGGTGGCCGGCACGTCGGTCGAAGTGTGGCTGGCCGCGCCGGCCGGGGTGACCGGAACGGTGATCGTCGACCTGGGTGTCGTGGAGGTCTGATGCGACAGCGACTGGTGGTGATCGGCAACGGTATGGCCGGGGCCCGCACGGTCGAGGAGATCCTGGCCCGCGGCGGCGACTTCGAGATCACGATGTTCGGCGACGAGCCGTACGGCAACTACAACCGAATCATGCTCTCCAACCTCCTGGCCGGGGTGGAGGACGAGTCCGGCATCTTCCTCAACGACCTGGGCTGGTACGCGGACAACGGCATCACGCTGCACACGGACACCCGAATCGAACGCATCGACCGGTACGCCAAGCGGGTCTACGCGGCCGACGGCACCGAGACACCCTACGACAAGCTGATCATCGCGACCGGCAGCTCCGCCTTCGTCCCGCCGATCACGGGTCTCCGCCTGCCGGGCCGCGGTTACCACCAGGGCGTCTTCGTGTTCCGCACGCTCGACGACACCCGCAACATGATCCGGTACGCCCGGGAGCACCAGCGGGCCGTGGTGATCGGCGGCGGTCTGCTCGGCCTCGAGGCCGCCCGCGGCCTGCAGCACCACCTGCCGCATGTGACCCTCGTGCACGCCGCCGGCCATCTGATGAACTCCCAGCTCAACGCACGGGCCGGCCGGACCCTGCAGGCCACCGTGGAGGCAAAACTCGGCATCGAGGTGGTGGTCGACGGCAAGACCACCGAGATCCTCGGCAAGCACGCGGTCACCGGCGTGAAGATGGCCGACGGCCGGGTTATCCCGTGCGATGTCGTGGTGATGGCCGCCGGCATCCGCCCCAACACCGGCGTGGCGTCGGGCTCGGGTCTCGTGGTCGAGCGCGGCGTCGTGGTCGACGACCAGATGCGCTGCCAGGACGAGGACGACATCTACGCGGTCGGCGAGTGCGCCCAGCACCGCGGCGAACTCTACGGCCTGGTGGCGCCGCTGTGGGACCAGGCCAAGGTGCTGGCCGACCACCTGTGCGGGACAGATGTGCACGCGGCTTACCACGGTTCGCGGGTCGCCACCAAGCTCAAGGTGGCCGGTGTCGACGTGGCCTCGATGGGCCTGCAGGAGCCCGAGCGCGAGGACGATGAGCTGCTCGAGTTCGCCGAGCCGCGCAAGGGCGTCTACAAGAACGTCATCATCCGCGGCGGCGTGCTGGTCGGCGCCACCCTGGTCGGCGACGCGCGCAAGGCCGCCTTCCTGATGCAGGCGTTCGACCGCGAGCTGCCGCTGCCGGAGGAGCGCGCCGAGCTGCTGTTCGACCTGGGCGGGCCGGCGGGCGAGGTGAGCGTCGCCGACATGGCCGACGACGAGCAGGTCTGCAACTGCAACGGCGTCAGCAAGGGTTCGATCTGCGCGACCGTGCAGGGCGGCTGTAAGACCGTCGGCGGGGTGATGGACAAGACCAGGGCCGGCAAGGGCTGTGGCACCTGCAGGCCGCTGGTGCAGCGGATCGTCGAGTGGGCGGCCGGCGGCGAGGTCGAGGAGGACCCGGCCGCGTCCTGGTACGTGCCAGGCGTGCCGATGCCCAAGCCGGAGCTGATGAACGCGATCCGCACCCACGGCCTGCGGTCGGTGTCGGCGGTCTTCGCCACCCTCGGCGGCGAGGAGGACGCCAGGAGCAAGATGGGCCTCGCCTCGCTGCTGAAGATGATGTGGGGCGGCGACTACGTGGACGAGCGCGACGCGCGGTTCATCAACGACCGGGTGCACGCCAACATCCAGCGGGACGGCACATTCTCCGTGGTGCCGCAGATGAAGGGCGGCGTCACCACCCCGGCCCAGCTGCGGCGGATCGCCGAGGTGGCCGAGAGGCACGCGGTCCCGATGGTGAAGCTCACCGGCGGGCAGCGCATCGACCTGCTCGGCGTGCCCAAGGAGAAGCTGCCGCAGATCTGGGCGGACCTCGACATGCCGTCCGGCTACGCCTACGGCAAGAGCTTCCGCACCGTGAAGACCTGCGTCGGCTCGGACTTCTGCCGGTTCGGAGTGGGTGACTCGACCGCGCTCGGGATCGCGATCGAGGACCGTTACCAGGGCATCGAGGGCCCCGGGAAGATGAAACTCGCGGTCACCGGGTGCCCGCGCAACTGCGCCGAGGCGTACGTCAAAGACCTGGGTGTGGTCGCCATCGACGGCGGCAAGTGGGAGATCTACATCGGCGGCGCGGCCGGCGCCCACGTCCGCAAGGGCGACCTGCTCGCCACCGTCGGCACGGCCGACGAGGTGCTCACCCTGACCGGCCGGTTCCTGCAGTACTACCGGGAGAACGGCAACTGGCTGGAGCGCACGTACGCGTTCGTGCCGCGGATCGGCATCGAACGGATCCGGGCGATCGTGGTCGACGACGCCGACGGCATCGCGGCCGACCTGGACACCCGGATGGCCGCCTCGGTGGCCGCCTACCGCGACCCGTGGAAGGAACGGAACGACCCGGCCACGCCGGGCCAGTTCCGCACCTCGCTGCCGCTGACGGTGCTGCCTCAGGTGCCGGTGCGCTCATGAGGGCGCTCGGATCCATCCACGACAACCCGCCGGGGGTGGGCCGAACCTACGCGGTGGACAGCGACATGATCGCCGTGTTCCGACTCCGGGACGGCTCGGTGCGCGCCCTGTCCGCGGTCTGCCCGCACAAGGGCGGGCCGCTCGGCGACGGCCAGATCGACCTCAAGCAGGTCGTCTGCCCGCTGCACCTGAACGCCTGGGACCTGACCACTGGTCGCTCGCTGAGCGGCCAGCAGCCGGTGTCGGTCTATCCGGTCCATGCAGCCAACGACCAAAATCCTGCTGGGAGACTGACATGGCCGCGACCTTGCCCATTGCCCGCCCTGCGGTGACCGTCCGCGGTCACTGGATCGACGACTGGCGCCCCGAGGACCCCCGCCTTCTGGGAGACCACAGGCGCGCCGATCGCCCGCCGCAACCTGATCTTCTCGATCCCCGTTCCGCGAACCGGAACGATGTGTAGTTCTTAGGTTCAAGGAGTCGTCGCAACGTCGGCTCGTTGGATCGATCGTAGGTGTTCGTTCAGAGTTTCTGCTGACGTTCTCCACCCCAGAGACTTGCGGGGCCGGTTGTTGAGTGTGGCGGCGATGGCGTCGAGGTCGGTGATGCTGTGTCGTGATAGGTCGGTGCCTTTGGGAAAGTACTGGCGCAGCAGACCGTTGTTCTCGTTCGTGCCTCTCTGCCAAGGGCTGTGCGGATCGCAGAAGTAGACCTCGACGCCGGTGTCCAGACGCAGGTGGAGGTGCTGAGCCATCTCAGTTCCCTGGTCCCAGGTCAGCGAGCGGCGTAGCTGCTCGGCAGAGTCGTGATCTGTTCGGTGATCGCAGCCACCACAACCAGCACACGCGTTCACCCCAGGCCGCGTCCGGCAGGGTTTCAGCCATCTACTGCCCCGGATCGGCACCCCAGCCAGCCACCCGAAACCCACCCGGCCCGGCCCCGGACGCCCGAAAGGCTCCCGATCCGCGCCCGCCCAACGACATCCCGCCGTCAAGAAGAACCAGGTCAAGACCCCGAACCAGCGAAACCCACGTTAAACGCGAAGCTAAGGGGACTCGGGGGTTCTCGCCTGACGCGACTTCCCGCCAACTCGCCGTCCCCGGCCAGGCCGCGTGGCGAACTCGGGCCGGGCCCGTCCGCCGACCAATCCGATCGCGAGGTGGGCGCGAATTACTGCTATGGAGGTGCAACTCGACCTGAGGAGGCCAGCATGACTCCGCTTCGTCGTTCGGGGATCCGTCGCGGTGGGATCGCGGTGATCGCCGTGGTTGCGGTACTGCCGGTGTTTGCCGTGACCGTGGCGGCGTCCGCCGGCGCCACTACGCGGCCGGCGCAGGTTCCACCCCTGGGCCGGCCCGGCATCCTTGGCCTGCACGTTGGCCCGGGCACCGTTGACAGGGCGGGCTCGCCGGCGGCGACCAGCGGGAACCTGCTGCTGGACAAGGGCGTGCTGACCCCTCTCGCGGACGTCCCCGGCTCGGCGATGACCGCGTACGTCGACACCAACAACCGCGGGGAGTTCGCTGGCTACGCGGATGCCGCCACCGCGACGGCGCAGCTTCGTGGCTTTCTGCGGGACGCGCGTGGTCGCTTCACCAAGTTCGACGCGCCCGGCGCCACGCAAACGCTTGCCTTCGGGCTCAACGACCGGGGCCGGGTCGTGGGCGGCTACGTCGACGGCGGCGCCGTCCACGGCTTCGCGCGGAACCCGGGCGGCGGCTTCACCACGTTTGACGTTCCCGGCGCGGCAGTCACCCAGGCCATGGGCATCAACAACCGAGACCAGATCGTCGGCGTGTACGGCGATGCCGGTGACGGGGCACGCCGCGGCTTTATCCGCACCGGTGATTCCTTCACCACGATCGACGTCCCCGGCGCCGTCGGCAGGAGCGGAGCCTTCGACATCAACGACCGCGGCGAGATCGTCGGCGGCTACCAGGACACCCAGGGCATGACCCATGGCTTCCGGCTGCGTGATGGCGTGTTCACCACGATCGATCCCCCCGGCGCCCGCGACACCCTCTGCCCCGGACCTCCTGGCTGTCGTGCGGACATCCCGGGCTTCGCGGCGACCGCGCCGCTGGGCATCAATAACCGCGGTCAGGTCGTGGGCCAGTACGCCGACGCCCAAGGACTGCACGCCTACCTGCTCGACCACGGCGTCTACACCACGATCGATCCCCCCGGCGGAACCACCATTGCCGCCGACATCAACGACCGCGGCCAGATCGTCCTGCCCGGCCCTCTCGGCCTCTTCATCCAATACAGCGGACCGTCCTGAGGCCGGCCGCGGGCCGTACCGTCCATGGAGGGTGTCTCATGACGAAACGCATACTGATCGGGTTGGCCGCCATCGGATTCGCCGTGGCGAGCGTTGGGGCCTCGTCCGCGGCGACGGCGCGACCGGACCAGCCCGGGTTGCGGCCGGTCGCCGCATCGATCGACGATGTGCGGCAGCAAAGCCCGGTATTCGTGTACGTGCGGGGCCGGTACACCGCGTTCGACGTGCCGTTCGGTCAGTCCGGGGGCGACGGTGCGGCGATCAACAACCCTGGCCAGGTCGCGGGCGGCTACCGCGATCCGGCAACCGACTGTCTGCGCGGCTTCCTGCGTACCAGGAACGGCGCGTTCGCCCGCATCGATGCCCCTGCCGCGAACGGCGGCTCCACCCAGCCGATGCGGATCAATGACCGCGGCGTGATCGTCGGCAGCTACCGGGCCGATCCGTCGTGTCAGGACGCGGTGCCGGCGCGCGGCTTCGTACGCGACCAGCACGGCCGGTACACCACGATCCACATCGCCGGTGCCGTGCGGACCCAGGCCACCGGAGTCAACAACCGCGGCCAGGTGGTGGGCGACTACCTCAACCCCGATGGGTCCGTGCACGGCTACCGGTTCGACCGCGGCCGTGTCACCACGATCGACGGGCCGGCCGGCGCCGGCCAGGTGAGCGTGCTGGACATCAACGACCGCGGTCAGATGGTCGGCGTCTACGCCGATGCGGCCGGAGCGCCACACGGGTTCCTGCTCACCGGCGGCATCTACACCACCATCGACATGCCCGGCGTGACGTACACGTTTCCGTTCGCCATCAACGACCGCGGCCAGATCGCCGGCTTCACCACCGACGCGCTGCCGGTTCCCACGGCCACCGACGTGCACGGCTTCGTGCTGGGTGACGGAGCCGGCGGACCGGTGACCCGCATCGACGTCCCCGGCGCGGTTATCGGCACCGTCGCCCTCGACATCAACGACGCCGGCACCGTGGCCGGCATGTACGGCAACCCGAACGCGGCCCCGAGCGCGCCCGACGCCGGCCTAGCGATGCCCGGCATGGCCAACCTGCTGAAGGGAGCACCACATTGACGTGGCACCTCGGCCGGGCGGCCGGCCTCCAGCGGCCGACCGGAGCCACGAATTTCGTTCATCGACATGGTTAGGAGGAAATCGTGGATCAGCTCACCCCCCATCATCGCCGCGCCCTGCGGCTGGTCGTCGCCACCTCACTCGTCGCCGCCATGCTCGGTACTGGAACGTCTGCCGCGGCAGACGGACGCCAATCAGGGCCGCGAGCTCCTGTCCCGGTGTTCGTCCTGGAACACGGCCGCTACCACGGCTTCGATGTCCCGTTCGGTCCCTACGCGGGTGAACTCGTCGGGATCAACAACCGGGGCGACATCACCGGCGGCTACGCCCAAACCGCGGATGCGTGCGTGCATGGCTTCCTGCGCGACGTGCGCGGCCGCTTCAGCCGGATCGACTTTCCCGGCGCCGGCGCCACGCAGCCGATCGACCTCGACGACCGCGGCACGATCGTTGGCAGTTACCAGATTGCCGACTGCAACGACACGTTGCACGGTTTCGTGCGCGACCCTCGCGGTCGGTTCGTCAGCCTGGACGCGCCGGGGTCGGTCGCCACCCAGGCATTCGGAATCAACAACCACGGCCAGGTCGTGGGCCAGTACAACACCGGCGACGGCGGGACACACGGGTTCGTGTGGGACCGTGGCAGATTCATGGTCATCGACGGGCCGGCCGGCGCGATCGGCGCGACCATCCTTGACGTCAACGACCGCGGCCAGATGGTCGGCCTGTACGCCGATCGGGCCGGAACCTTACACGCGTTCCTATTGATCGGCCGCGACTACACCGTCATCGACGTGCCGGCAGCCCCGGTCACGTTCCCGTTCGGCCTCAACAATCGCGGCGACGTAGCCCTCACCACCGCCACCCGCCTGGTACTCGAGCCGGGAGTCGGTGGATACGCGCTCCGCGCAGGTACGCGCACGGAGGTGGCCTTCCCCAAAGCCGCGGTCACGGCGGCGCTTGATATCAACGACCACGGCACGGTGATCGGCGTCTACAACAATCCGGCACCCCGGACGGACCGGTGACGAGATGACGACACGCCCTACCACCACGCCACCGCCGACGGCCAACCAAACACCCCACCAACCTGGACGGGCGGATCGAGCGCCCAACTGAGTGCTCCGCACAAATTCGTGCCCACTTCGCGTACATGATCAATCTGGGTCAGCCACAGGGCCAGGGCGGCCACGGCGACCGCGATGCCCAGCAGGTAGACCAGGTGCCAGGTGGCCGGTCGCCGCCCGAGCAGCGCAGCCCGGCGGCGGGTCGATGAACGGCCGCAGCAGTGCGCCGAGCCACAGCCGCTGGTCGTGACCGCTGGCCTGAAGCTCGCCGAGGGTCATCGACCCGAGCACGAGCGCCACCGAGCGCGCGAGGCGGCCGAGCGCGCGAGGCGGCCGAGCAGCACACCCACGCAGCCCGCCAATGCGATCAGGGCCGGGCCGGTGCCGGCCTCCGCCAGATGGGGGGTACCGACGCTACCGGGCAGTGCTTGGTGGACGGCCGTGTGAACGTGATCAGGAAGCGGTCGATGGCCTCGTCGGTGCCGGCGATGCGTCCGTAGACGCCGTGGCCCAGCCGACAGGTAGAGCACGAACCAATGCCGCTGGTTCCTGGACCTTCGTGAGTCATCGGGGTGGACGGGGCGGCATGGCACTTGAGCAATAGGTATCGGGTATGTATCCTCGCTAGCCATGAAGGAAGTAGTGCTGGCCCTGCTCCACGGTGACGGCGCACACGGGTATGAGGTGAAGCAGACCCTGGACGGGAAGTTCGAGGACCTGTTGCCGGCGTTGAACGCGGGGCAGATCTACACCACCCTTGCCCGGCTGACCCGCGACGAGTTGGTGACCAGTGAGCAGGTCCGAGGGGACGCGCGGGGCAAGCGGGTTTACCGGCTCACCGCGGCGGGCCGGGCGGTGCTGGAGGAATGGGTCAACCGTCCGGTCTCCGGCATGCGGCTCAAAAGCGAGTTCTTGATGAAGCTCGTTGCGGTGGCGGCGGCGCAGCTGGCGGAGCCGGGCCGGCTGATCGAGAACCAGCGCCACGAGTACCTGCAGTCGTTGCGTGACCTCGACGGGCTGCTGCAGTCCCGTCGGCACGGTCCGACCGCGCGGTTGCTCGTGGAGGGCTCGATCCTGCATCTGCGCGCCGACCTGGAGTGGCTCGACCTGATCGAGTCGAGACTCATCGAAGAAGGGAAGATCGCGTGATGCCGGTATTGGAGGCGCGGGCGCTCGTCAAGACGTACCTGTCCCGTGGTGCGCCGGTGCGTGCCCTGGATGGGGTCGACCTGGCAGTCGAGCGGGGCGAGTTCGTCGCGATCATGGGACCGAGCGGGTGCGGCAAGTCCACGCTGCTCAACCTCTTGGCGGGCTTCGATCGTCCGTCGGCCGGAGAGGTGTGGCTCGGCGGGCAACGCATCGACGGGTTGAGCGAGGCGAAGCTGGCGCGCCTGCGCCGGCGCCGCATCGGGTTCGTCTTCCAGTTCTTCAACCTGCTACCGGCGCTGTCCGTGGCGGAGAATGTCGAGCTGCCGCTGCTGCTGGCCGGCCAGCGTCGACGGGCGGCGCGGCGCGGTGCTATCGGACTGCTGAACGAGCTCGGCGTTGCGGACAGGCGCGACGCGGGACCCGCCCTGTTGTCCGGGGGGCAGCAGCAGCGGGTTGCACTGGCTCGCGCGATGGCCAACTCGCCCGACATCGTGCTCGCGGATGAACCGACCGGCAACCTGGACTCCGCGGCGGCACGGGGAGTGCTCGACCTGCTCGGCGAAGCCCGACGGCGCGGGCAGACGCTGCTTATGGTCACGCACGATGCCCGGGCTGCGGCGGCCGCTGACCGGGTGATCCGGCTCCGGGACGGGCGGATCGTCGCCGACGGCCGACTGGAACCGGCCCGGACAGTACCGGACCTGCTCGACCTGGGCGGCGACCAGTGACGCTCACCCTGGTCCGACTCGCGCTCGCCGGTATCCGTTCCAGCCTGCTCGCGGCCACCTTCACGATAGTGATCACAGCGGCCGCCGCGGCGACGCTGGTCATCGCGCTGGAGGTACGAGCCAGCGCGGTCGATCCGTGGCAGCGGACGTTCCAAGCCGCGCACGGCGCAGACGTGCTCGCGGTCGTCCCGTCGCTCGACGACGCACACACGGTCGCCGCGTTGCCCGTCGTTGCCGAGCGGGACGACCCGGTTCCAAGCGCATTCGGAACCGCCATTATCGGTGGCCACAGCGAACCCTTGGAGTTCGCCGGGCTGGGCGGCCCGCCCGCAATCAACGCTCCCGTCCGGACCGAGGGCGCGTCGCAGCCGGGCTCCGGGATCGTGCTCGAACGCAGTCTCGCCGCCGCCCTGCACATCACGGTCGGCAGCGTGATCGGGGTGTCGACGCCGGCCGGCGCCACGAGTCTGACGGTCGTCGGTACCGGTATCTCACCCAGCCAACCGCGATACCCCCGGCACAACCCCGGCCTCGGCTGGATCAGCCGCGACGCCCTGCAGAAGATCCAGCCCGACCAGACCCGCTGGGTGTGGACCCAACCGGTCCGGCTGAGCGACCCCGCAGCCGCGCCGGCCTTCGCCACCGCCGCCCTGGCCGCACTCCCGGCGGCCGCCCACCCCAACAGCGGGATCGCCATGCTCTCCTGGCAGCAGCAGCGCGAAGACGCCCTGCTCGACAGTCAGCCGATCACCATCATCCTGGGCATGTTCACCATCCTGCTGCTGATCGTCGGCTTCGCCGTCACCGGCATCCTCACCGCCGCCCGGGTCAGCGCCCAGTACCGGGAAATAGGGCTGCTCAAGGCCGTCGGGCTCACCCCGGGTCAGGTCAGCACGGTGTTCCTGGTCGAGACGGCCGCGCTCGGACTCGCCGCGGTCGCCGTCGGGTTCCCGGTGGGCGCCGCCCTGGCCCCGCGCCTGGCCGCGCCCAGCGCGCAGACCCTCATCGGCGCACCAAGCCTGGCGATCCAGCCGTGGCACGCGTTGCTGGCCAGCGCCGTGGTGCTCCCGGTCCTGCTGCTCAGCGCCTTCCTGGCCGCCCGGCGCGTGACCCGGTCCAGCACCCTCAACGCCATCCGCGCGGGCTCCGCCGCACCCACCCCGACCGGACGGCTCGCCCGCGCCGTTGCCCGCGCCGGCCTGCCGCTGCCGGCCACCCTGGGCCTGAAGGATCTGATCGCCCGCCGCAGGCGCACCTTCTGGACGGCGACCGCGGTCGCCGTGACCGGCGCGGTTGTCGTCGCCACCATGCAGATGCGGGCTGCACTGCGTATCCCCACGGTCGGCACCGTCAGCGATGTACCCACCGAACTGTCCACGCTTATCTACAGCCTCGACGCCGTCCTCATCATCATCGCCACGACGACGCTGGTGGCGGTGATGCTGCTGACGGTCCGCGAACAGATCCGCGACTTCGGAGTGCTCAAGGCCATCGGACTGACGCCCGCACAGATCACCGCCAGCCTCGTCAGCGCCCAGGCGCTCGTGGCAGTGTTCGCTGCGCTGCTGTCGATCCCCTTGGGAGTCGGGCTCTACCTGGCGGTGGTGAGCATCACCGGCGGCGCCGAGAACGGTGCAGTCTTCGCACCATGGTGGTATCTCGCGCTGGTCCCGGTCGCGGTCGCCGCGGCGGTGGCCGTGACCACCAGCGTGCCGGCCCGACTCGCCGCCCAGATCCGAGTCACCGAGGCCGTCCGCTACGAGTAACGGGCCCGCCCGGACTCGCCCACGAACGTGCCAGCCAACACAGGGGAGGCACCCGACCATGACCACTCGTCGAACGCTGCTCCGCACCGGCTTCGCCACCGCAGTAGCAGCGACCACTGCCGTCGCCACCGGATCCCACACGGCCCTGGCGCAGCGGGCTCCCACATTGAGCCTGCCGGCACCCACCGGCCGGTACCGGGTCGGCACCACCTCCGTGCACCTGGTCGACCACACCCGTATCGATCCGCTGGCACCGACCCCCCAGGCGCGCGAACTGATGGTCCGGCTGTGGTACCCCGCCGCCGGCGACCAGCGTCAGCACCCGGCAGCGGCATATCTGCCCACCGCCGTCGCCACCCGCTACGTCCAGTTCATCAACGAGAACTCCGGCGCCCACCATCCGACGACCTGCTGGCCCTCCCCACCCACAGCCGCCAGGACGCCGCCGCTATCGCCAACCGGCGCCCGATCCTGCTGTTCTCCCACAGCTACGGCGTCAGCGTCGCCCTCAACACCGGGCTACACGAGCAGCTGGCCAGCCACGGCTACGTCGTGGCCGGCATCGACCACACCTACGACGCCGGCGCCGTCGAGTTCCCCGACGGCAGGGTCGTATCCCAAAAACCAGACATACCCATCGACGACCTGCTCCGCTCGGTCCGCACCGCCGACACCCTGTTCGTGCTGGACCGACTCATCCAGCTCGTCGCCGCCGGACGCAACCCCGCTGCCGGTTCCCGCCTGCCCCACGGCCTCCACCGAACCCTCGACCCGACCCGCATCGGCGGGTACGGCCACTCACTCGGCAGCCCAACCATCGTGACCGCCATGCAACTGGACCGGCGCATCGACGCCGGCGCCGGACTTGACGGCGACCTGCGCGACGGCGACCTAACCGGTACCGGCCTCGGCCAACCGTTGAGCCGCCATGATCTTTCCGGACAGGTGCACCAAGTAGAATTGGTTCGCCTGGGGAGGAAGAACTTTGCCTCGTGTGCTCGACGGTGTCGGCGGTTCGGCACGCTCGACGCCGTGGGAGTAGGCCGGAGGCACCGCGGCGGAAATGCCGGCGTCGCCATCCCGACGACCGGTTTGTGCTCGCCGGTGCCAGCGCGCTGTCCTTGACGTGCAAGACGCTATGCGACCAAGGACGGCCGCTGCCCGATCGACGGCGCCGCCTGGCTCTGTCTCGAATCAGGTCCGCGAAGTGACCCCGGGCCACTACCCGGCTCGGTCTCCAGCCAGAGGTGCGCGCGTGCGTACTAAAAGTTGCGCGCCCCGACCGCTACCGTGCCTGGCGTGGCGATCCAAGGGCTGGCCGGCGGCCCTTTTGGCCGCAGCTGGATGTCGCGATAGGACACGCTCCCGGGCGTCCGTCGCCTACCTCGAGGAGCGCCCCGTTCGGTGAACGACATCGACGCCGCCTGCCGACGCGCCGACGACCTGGCCGACGTCGGCCGGTACGCCGAGGCAGAACAGATCGTGCGCACCGACTTGGCCCAGGCGCCGAGCAGTGCGGAGCTGCTGACCATGCTCGGCTACCTGCTTCGCCTGCAGGAGCGCTATCTCGACGCGCTGGCCGCCTGCAATGCCGCCCTGGCGACGGCGCTTCGCTGGCTCTTGGCCGGTCAGATGACGTTGACCGCGTCCAGGAGACGGGCGGCGAGTTCGGTGTCGCCGTTGACGGTCACGTCGCTGTCGCGCCAGGAGGAGCGTTGTGTGCCCCAGTCGGGGAAGCTCAGTGCGGGGGCGGTGACGTGCGCGGCGACGGGGCCGCCGGCCGGAGTGAGGACACCCGCTGCGTCGATCCACCAGGTTCCGCCGGCGGGGCCGGTGAGAGTGAGGGCGACGCGGGCGTCGAGCCCGGCGACGGGCTTCTGCGTGATCTGGTTGTTCAGTACGGCGATCATCCAGGTCAGGACCGCCCGCATCCGGTCGGCGTCGGTGGGCGGGGTGGGCCGGTTGAGCGCGGGGGCCATGTCGTGGCGTAGGTGGGTGTGGTGGTCGAAGACGAGCGCACCGCCGATCATGAGGCCCAGGGGGTAGCGGCCGAGTTCGGCCAGCGGTACCCGCGCGCGGGTGGCGGGTGTGCGCCGCACGACGTCGAGCAGCGTGGCCGCTCGCCGGCTGGTGCGGGTGTATTCGGCCATGACCTGTGCCCGGCTCCAGGCGCGGCGCCGGTCGACGGGGCGCTCGTTGAACTGTTCGAGGCTCGGGGCGAGGACCGTGCGGAACCCGGCTGGGGTGTAGAAGTTCCGCGCGGTCGCACCGATGTGGGCGACGATGTCGGCGATGCGCCAACCTTTCGCGGCGCTGGGTGCCGCCCATTCGTCGTCGCTGAGGGAGTTGGTGAAGTCGAGCATTTGGGTGCGTTCGGCGCGCAGGGCGGCGACCATGTTGCGCAGGTCCGCTGCAGGGAGGCGAGAGGCCATGTCATCTTCTTCTCTCTGTTTTGGGGTCGCTGGCGGGTTTCGGGTCGCTGAAGGCAGCGACGTCCTGGTGATGTGGGTGGTCTAATACGTCGGACTGCGCGGCGGGGATGGGCTCAGCCGGGACGGCGGACGGCCCGTACGGCCGTGTCGTAGAGGTCGAACAGGTCGACCTGCCCGCCCAGCCGGACCCATTCCTCGTTGGCTGTCTGCAGGCAGGTGATCGCCGCGGCCGCGATCGCGCGGGCCTGGAGGGTGCGACGGTCGGAGTCGGGCAGTCGTGGCTCGATCAGTGGCGCGAGCAGGTCCTGCCAGCGAGCCTGCTTCTCGGCGTGACCGGCGCGCAGGGAGTCGTTACTGAACAGGAACGTCACCAGCTCAAGTCGCCGCTGCGCCGTCATCTGGATCTCGTCGAGGACCTGGAACGCCGCGCGTAGCGACGCCCAGGCGCCCTCGTCGGCCGGGCGCTGCGCGAAGCGCGCGGCGATCAGCTCGCCCTGTTCGTCCAAGCCGCTGAGCGCCAGGTCTTCCTTGTTGCGGAAATAGTTGAACAGCGTCCTCCGGGACACACCGGCCGCCGCGGCGACCTCCTCGACCGTCGTGTCATCGAACCCCTTTTCGGCGAACAACTCGACCGCGGTGCGGGCGAGCAGCGAGCGCACCACCGAGCGGGTCTGCTCACGCAGAGGTACCGGTTTCTGAGCCATGCACCGACGGTACATCTATTCATATCGTGTAGCAACTTGCACTCCGTGCAGGGCCGTGCATATAGTGTTGACATGACGAAGATTGACTACTCGAACCAGACCACCATCGTCACCGGAGCCAGCTCCGGTCTCGGCGCGGAATTCGCGCGTCAGCTGGCCCGCCGCGGCTCGAACCTCGTGCTCGTCGCCCGCCGAGCGGACCGGCTCGAAGCCCTGGCCGGCGAGCTCACCCGTGCCCACGGCGTCACCGTGACCACCATCGCCCGCGACCTCGGCCTGCCCGACGCCGGGCGCACGCTGCGCGCCGAGCTGGAATCCCGCGGCATCTACGCCACCGGGCTGGTGAACAACGCGGGCTTCGGCACCCACAACACCTTCACCGACGAGGACCCGGACCGTCTGCAAGACATGATCGCGCTGAACATCGGCGCGCTGGTCGACCTCAGCCGCGCCTACATCGACCCGCTGACCGCCGCCCGTACCGGCGTCCTGATCAACGTGGCGAGCCTGCTGGGCTTCCAGCCGACCCCGTACCTGAGCGTCTACGGCGCCACCAAGGCGTTCGTGCTCAGCTTCACCGAATCGCTGTGGGAGGAGACCCGCGGCACCGGTCTACGCGTCCTGGCCGTGTGCCCGGGTGCGATGCAGACCGAGTTCTTCGACGCCGCCGGCAGCCAGGCGGCCGACTACGGCGCGAAGCGGGCAATCCCCGAGGACGTCGTGCGGATCGCCCTCGACACGCTCGACCGCCGCTCCGCCCCACCGTCGGTGATTACCAACGGCCGGACGCTGTCGCTGGCCAGCAAGTTCCTGCCGCGTCGCCTCGTCGTCCGGATCATGGGGTCGACTCAGCGCCGCGCCATGAGCAACGCCTGACGTCACCGAGAGCAGACCCGCCGGGCGCTGCCCTCGTCGCCGCCGCCACCACCAACCGTCGATCGAGGAGCCATCCCATGACCAGCGCCATACCGCAATCCCCCGCCACGTCCGCCGGCCAATCCGACGCGGAACGCTTCGAAACAATCCTCGCTGTTCAGCGCGCCGCCTACCTCCGCGACGGGGCGCCGTCACTGACGAAGCGGCGCAGTGATCTGAAGAACTTCAAGGCGGCACTGCTCGCGCGACGCGGCGCCATCGAAGAAGCGGTCAACTCCGACTTCGGCAACCGCTCACGACCGGGATCCGCGGAGAGGCGGTTGGCGAGCACACACCCCGCGGGGCCGGCGCCGACGATCACGTAGTCGAACAGTGTCACAACGAAACTCCCGTCCTACCCGTCACGTCGCCGCCCGCACACGATGTGGACGGCCAGGCCGGCAGCACGTGCCGCCGGGGCCGACGCGCCGTCGTCGCCGTGAACACCGGCGCGAGCACGGCGGCCGCGACCGTCACGGTGGCCAGCCCGACCACGACAGCGGCGATCATTACGCCGCCATCACCCGTCGCCAGATTGCTGATCATGTGTTTGCCGTCGGTCAGGAATGTCGCGGCGTCGTAGCGGGTCATCGCGCGGCCGAGGGACAGCCCGGTTCCCCACATCACGGCGGCGACCAGCACGCTCAACTTGATGTTCACGAGCAGCACGAGCTTGGCGTACATGGCTTACCCTCGCGGCGGCACCTGTAACGGTCCGATGTGGACGCTGCCGAGCAGCCACCTGCCGGCCGACCGTACCGCGGTCAGCGAGATCCGGAACCGGCCCGAGTCGTACACCACTCCCGTGGACGCAACCCAGGACGTCTGCTGATACAGCACACCGACCACGACGGCGGCCGTACCGTGCTCGTGCACCTGCGGGTCGGCCACCGCGAACGCCCGGTTCTCAACGCCGTCTCCGAAGCGTTCCAGCCACTGCTGGCGGCCGAGAAGTCGCGAGCGGAACACCATGCTCAGCGCCGCGGCTGGCCTGACATCACGGTTTGCGGCCGATCACGGCGCCGTTCGCTCCGGCCGCCTCGAACCAGACCGTGCGTACGTCGTGGAAGCCGAGGTCGGCCAGCCATGCGCCGTACTCGGCCGGTGTGTAGTTGCGGCCCTCGGTCTCGACCAGCATGTTGAGGCTCATCAGTGCTGCGGCCGGGGGGCCGGTTCGCTCGTCGTTGACCAGCAGCTCGGCGATGATCACCTGACCACCGCTCGGCAGTGCCGCCCAGCATTTCCGGAGGATCGCGCGGCAACGGTCCTCCGCCCAGTCGTGCATGATCATGGACAGCAGGATCGTGTCATGCCCATCGGGCAGCGCGGAATCGGCGAAGAAGTCGCCGGCCACCGTACCGATCCGTCCCGCAAGGCCCGCCTCCTCGACCTTTCCGGCGGCGATGTCGGCCACCTTCGGCAGGTCGTACACCGTCGCGGTCAGGCCGGGGTAGAGCCGGCACAGTTCGATGTCGTACGCCGCGGAGCCGCCCCCGACATCGAGCAACCGGCGCGCGCCGCTGAGGTCGACGGCCCGGCCGAGCGCGCGGGCGGTGAACGTCGACAGCGAGTGCATCGCCTCCCAGAACACGGCGAGCAGCCGGGGATCCTCGCCCTCGAAGAGAGAGCTCTGCTTATCCGGATCCCACGTGGTCGGGCGGTTCGTGCGGATCGCCTCGGTCAGCCTGCCCCACCCGGGATACAGCCGCTGGTCGAGCATCTGCACAAAGCCACCGAAATAGTAGGGCGTGCCTCGGACCAGGAACTCCTCGGCGATCGGGCTGTTGACATAGCGGCTGTCGTTCTTCACGAGCAGCCCGAGTGCGGCGCACCCGGTGAGCAGCATGTCCGCCGGTCGATCCTCGATCGCGAGCGCCTCGGCAAGCTCTCCGGCCGTCGTACCGGCCGTACCGGACAGGCGGGAGAACAGGTCGAGCTCATGGGCTGCGGCGAGCGTTTTGAACGCCCAGAAGCCGGTCGCCAGTTGCATCAAGGGGACGGGCGACAATGCTCGATCGGTGTCCGTGGTCATGAAAACCTCCACAGGGTGTCGGTCATGGTGGTCGGCTCAGCTGGCATGCCTGAAGACGAAGCCCTCCATGGAGGTGGTCAGCTCGTCCCGGTTCTCCCGGTAGCGCAGGCAGTACCTGGTCGGATACCAGCCGGATCGCTCCCACGCGTGGGGCAGCTTGAGTGGGAAACAGGCGTCGTCCCGGGTGCCGTCGACCAGACCGCGGTACCACTCGTGGGTCACCATCGGCTCATAGAAGGTCACATCGTCGTCCCAGGTGCCGTAGACGAAGGCGTGGGTGAACCGTTCACCGTTGAACTCCGGCCCGGTTGGGTCGACCAGATGGTTGCCCATCGCCGGCTCCACCGCGTCGACGTCGGCGTAGTCCGAGTGCCGGTACCGCGGCGCGGGCAGATCCTTGCCCAGCCGGTAGTCCGCACAGTTCACGAGCGCCGGACACGGACCCGGCCGGATTGCGAGCCGCGCGGAGTTGTCGTTGACGTAGAAGTGCACGTCGAAATGCGGCAGGTCGTAAACCCCTGGCGGGACATGACCGGTCGGGTTCCAGTTCACCAGCACGTAGGTGAACGGCGAGTTCACGCTGCGTCGGAAGGCGTCGCTGAGGTGCAAGGCGTTCTCGTAGCCGCCGCTGCACTCGGTCATCCGGTCCTCGGTGCCATCGCCGTCGCGGTCGTAGCACCAGCGGCCTTCGTTCGGCGGATCGTAGGGCAGGCCGTCCAGGGTGCTCGCGTCGAACACCAGGCCGATCCCCCGCGGCACGCCGTTCTCGGACTGGGAGTACGCCCTCAGTACGCCGTTCCCACGTTGCGCGGACTCGCCGTACTGCGCGCACGGACCCCGGTACGACGCCGTGGCACGGACAAGATGCGGCACGGCCGAGTCCGGCACGTGCCGGGTGCGCTCGAGATCCGGGTTCCCGCGCGGCGCGAAACACACCGCGACGGTCCGACCGGCCTCGCTCGTAGCCGCGGAGGCCGCGGCGGGGACGGACAGGTTCGAGACGAGGACGGAGACGATTGCCGCCGCGCTGGTCAGGACTGTTTTCGGCATGAGACCTCCTGGATCGACGGCCGCGTTCCAGCCGGCTTCCGACCGGGGTGGGGATCGGTTGCTCGATGACAGGTGCCGGCGGCGGGCGCGAGCGGCACGGCGGCACCGACCACGCGCGGTGCCGTGTACGCCGCCTCGCCGGTGGCGACCGTCGCGCTGCGCGGCCTGTACCGGTGGGCGCCGGCGTTCGAGCGGAGCCTGCCGGTGCGGTGCAGTGGGAACTCGAAGGCGTGGAGAACCGCTCGACCAGCGCCCACGATGCGAGCAGCGTCGCGTTCGGGCAGTGTTCCATGACCTGGGCGAGGTTGCCGGTGTGGTCGACGTCGTCGTGGGAGATGAAGACGTAGCGCACATCGGCCGGATCGACCAGCCCGAACACGTCGTCCAGCCACTGCGCACGGTTAGCGACGGTGCCGGTGTCGACGATGACCGGCTCGGCGCCGCGGATCACCAACGAGTTCAGGTACACGCGCAGCGGCGCGCCGAGTGCCTCTTGCACCTGATGGATCAGCCACGCCTCATCGGCGACCCGCTTGGGACGGCGGATGATCGTGGGAACGGCAGGTTCGTAGGCCATGAGTATCGAGCGTACGAATGCGTCGACGCGCCGTGGATCCCGCGACCTCGGGTTTCACTGGAATGCTCCACGGGGGTTGACCCCCATGAACGAGGGGGTGACTGGACCCTTGACCCGTCGTACGCTGCCAAGAGTGGGCATCGACCAGGTTATTGCCGCACGGGACCGTGTGCTCGCCGCCGACGCCGCCGAGCGGCCGCTGACCGAGCTGCTCGGCGACGTGCTGGAGGCGCTGCACGGCGTCGCCGCGTTCTCGGTCGCGGCGCTGCTGCTGACCGACACCGACTCGATGCTGCCCTTCGGCGGCATCGTCGAAGGGCTCGACCCCTCCCAGTGCACGCCGTTCTGGGACAACGAGCTGCTTGACCCTGACTTCGCCAAGTTCACTTCTTTGGCGCGTAGCGCTGAACCCGTCGCCACGCTGTCGCAACTGACCGACGGCGACCTCGCTCGCAGCCCGCGCTACCGCAAACTGTACGAACCCGCCGGCGGCGGCGACGAGATCCGGGTGGCCTTCACCACCGGCGCGTCGTGCTGGGCCGTCGCCGCCCTGGTCCGCAGCGCCGAGCTGGGACCGTTCCCCGCCGCAGAATCGCACGCGGTCCTCGAACTCGTCCCCGTCGCCGCCCGAGCGATCCGCTCCGCCGTGATGCGCCGCGACCGCGCCACCGCCGACCAGGCGCCGACCATGCTCGTCATCGACAGCGACGCGTCACTCGTCTCGGCAACGCCCGGCGCAGCCGAGGTGCTGGCCGAG
Source organism: Actinoplanes sp. NPDC051513 (assembly GCF_044454685.1). NCBI lineage: Bacteria > Bacillati > Actinomycetota > Actinomycetes > Micromonosporales > Micromonosporaceae > Actinoplanes > Actinoplanes sp. NPDC051513. The sequence goes on along the minus strand of NZ_JBITDW010000027.1, from coordinate 96,862 downwards.
TTCGCCATCCACGGCGTCGACGTCGACGTGCCGACGGTCGCCCTGGCCGCAGCGCGACGAGCCGAGAATCTGAAGAACGCCACCGGGATCTCGATGCGCGCCCGCGGCAGCTCGGGCCGCTGGTTCCGCCTCCACGCTGCCCCGCTCGGTGAGTACCAGGTCGGCGTCGTGGTCGAGCCCGCCGGTCCAGGCGACCTCGTCTCCATCGTCCTCGAGTCCCACGGCCTGACCCAACGCGAGTCCGAAGTGGTGCCACTCCTCGCCCGGGGACTGTCGACCAAAGAGATCGCCACCGAGATGTGCATCTCGCGCCACACTGTCAACGACCACCTCAAAACGATCTTCTCCAAGTGTGGCGTGACCAGCCGCGGCGAACTCGTCGCCAGACTGTTCGCCGACCACATTCTCGAACATCACCACGCAGCAACCGTGCACCGCTGATCCGCCACAGTTCAGGGGTCGACGAGTCCTGATTGGTAGGCGAAGACGACCAGTTGGGCGCCGTCGCATGCGCCCGGCTTGACCATGGCCCGGCTGACGTGGGTGCGGGCCGTAGCGGGGCGGACCACGAGTCGTTCGGCGATCTCGTCGTTGCTGAGCCCTTCGCCGACGAGTCCGACGATCTGCCTTTCCCGTTCGGTGAGCGTGTCGATGTGCGGGTGCGGGTTGCGCGGGCGGGTGGGTCGAGACGCGAATTCGCGTACCACGCGGCGAGGGGGTCAGCAGGGCCTCGCCGTGGACGACCAGGCGGATCGCGCGTAGCAGTTCCGCGGCCTTGGTGTCTTTGGTGAGGAACCCACTGGCGCCCTGGCGTAGCGCGTCGAACACGTACTCGTCCAGTTCGAACGTGGTGAGCACGATGACCCGGGTGTTGTCATCGAAGGGTCGGCGGCCAGCCGGCGGGTCGCCTCGATCCCGTCGATGCCCGGCATCCGTACATCCATCAGGATGATCTCGGGGTGCGTATTGCCGGCCAGGGCAACGGTGGTGAGACCGTCGGCGGCCTCCCCGGCCACCCGCATGTCGTCCTCTGCTTCGATCAATGCCCGCAGGCCGATGCGGACGAGGTCCTGGTCGTCGGCGATCAGCACGCCGATCACGACGCGGCCTCGCCACTGGCCGGGGGCAGGGGCAGCACGGCGTGCACGCGGAACTTCTTGATCTGCTTGAGCAGCAATTCGTTCTCCTGGTCCCAGGCCGAGGCGGGCCGGTCCTTCATTCGTAGTAACCCGACCGGCACACCCCCAGCAACTGGCAGGACACCGCGACATCGATACCGTCGACGGCGAGCTCTTGGACCAGCCGGAACACTACTTTGGGAGAATGTTCTCCTTAGCGAAATACGCCGCCCGCCCGCTTGAGGATCTCGTTTTCCATCTCCAACTGACGGTTACGCCGGCGCAACTCGGCGAGTTTCTTTCTTCTCCTCGGTGCTCAACCGATCAGCGCGGCCGCCGTTGTCTGCGTCAGCCTGAGCCATCCAGTTCCGCAGGCACGACTCGCTGAACCGAAGATCTCTGGCCAGCTCAGGGACCGGCTTGTCGCCGATCCGCGCCTGCTCGACCGCCCGCTGGCGGAACTCGGCAGGGTGTGGGACAGGCATAGACGACATCCTTCCTGGACGCCGCCGGCCACCTCACCCCAGGTGTCCGGAAAACCGGGGGAAGCTCACGCGGTGTTCGCGCCGGGCCCGGTGTGCGTGTACGGCTGCTGGCTGCGGGCGGCGGGATCTTCCTCAGCGTCGGTGACGTCCTGGATCGTGCCGATCAGTAAGTGGCGTTCCCGCCACAGCCGCAGGCCTTAACTGGACGGGCCGAACCAGGTGGTGAGTGCGGCACGCAGAGATTCCCGGTCGTGGTGATCCGGGCGAGGCGTGTCGGTGGCCCAGGCGAGGTAGCAGTCCGGGCGCAGGAGCAGGCCGGTGGTCGAGGTGTCCTTGGTGTGGGCCGTGACGGTGTCGACGCGGTCGCGGCACTCGTGCGCCGCTGTTGCGAGCGATGCGTCTTCGGTGAGGTCGAGCAGCAGCGGCCGGGCGGTCGTGGTCAGCTCGGCGAGCCGGACTTGGCCCTTGCCGGTCGTGAGGAGCAGGTCGGGGGCCCACCGGCCGACGAGCGGGTGGGTCTCGCCGATTCCCATGTCGTAGCGAATGTCCGCGCCCGCCATCAGGTTCGCGATGTGCGCCACGGTGGTCTGGTCACGCAGGAGCTCGGTGAACAGTTCACGCAAGGCGGTGACCTCGGCGCCGGGGGCTAGCAGCGCGAGCTGGGCCTGGCTGTGCATGGCCACCCGCTCACCGACCGGCCGCCGCTCGGCGTCGTAGCTGTCCAGCAGCCCGGCCGGCGCCCAGCCATGGATCACCGCCGCCAGCTTCCAGCCGAGGTTGACCGCGTCTTGCAGGCCGAGGTTGAGTCCCGGTCCGCCGATCACGAAGTGCACGTGGGCGGCGTCGCCGACCAGCAGCACCCGGCCGTCGCGGTACCGGTCGGCCAGCCGGGTGTCGACGCCGATCCACCGATCCATCCGATACGGTCCCGAGCCGTCGGGTGGCCGCAGCGGCAGGTCCGCGCCCATGACCCGGTGGATGCTGTCGTGAAGTTCCTCGAGTGTCAGCGATCCGTCGACATCGATCCCGCTGGTTGTCCACTCGAGCGTGAACACCATTTCCGGTCGGGACGGAAGCCGCGCGTAGGCGAAGACTCCCTGTTCGGTGCGGTTGTACATCGGCGGGATGTAGCCATGACCAGGCAGGTTCAGCCCACCGGTGGCCGGGTCGACGAACTCCTCGGGTACGGCGACTTCTGCAAGGCGGCAGACGATGTCATCGCTTGCCGCGCCGGGAAATCCAATGCCGGCGAGTTTGCGGGTCATGCTGTGCGCACCGTCCGCGCCGACCAGGTAGCGGCCGTCGATCTGATAACGCCCGTTCGGGCCGGTGACCTCGACGGTGACAGTGTCGGCGTTCTGGGACAGCCCGGTCAGCTCGTGGCCCCTGCGGACCTCGACGCCCAGCTCGGCAGCGCGTTCGGCCAGCACCCGCTCGATATGGGTCTGCGGTACGGGCAGCAGATAGAAGGGGTTGTCGTCGAGCATGTGCAGGTCCATGGGCACGGCGCCGAAGAAGAACGCCGGGATCGGTTGCGGTGGCTCGGATGTCCCGGCTAGTGGTTGATACAGACCGCGGCGGTCGAGCATCTGGACCACCTGGCCGATCAGGGCGTTGGCCCGGTTCTCCCGCCTCGGCTCAGGCAGACGTTCCAGCACAACGGGATGCACGCCGGCCAGGCTCAGCTCGCGGGCGAGCATCAGCCCGTTCGGACCGGCGCCGGCAATCACGACATCGGCAACCATTGCAACGCTCCTCAGTCAGCGAAATCAATCGCCATCGTGGCGCGCCGCCGGCATACCCGGAAAACGTTTCGGCCGAGCCCGAAATGACTGCTACCCGCCGCCCGGTCGCATCGTGACGACACGATCAACCGCATGCTGAACACCATCGGAGCTCGATGACGGGGTGTTGAGCCTGATGAGGTCCAGGCCCAAGGCGGTCGTGCGGTGGATCACCGCCTTGCCGTCGCGGCGGCTGAAGATCAGGCGGGCCGCCCGCAGCGCCGCGCTGTGCGCCGACGCCGACGCCGCGCTGATGCCAAGCTGCCGTGCGATGTCACCGGTGGTGTGCTCGGTGGACAGCAGGCGCAGCACCGCGGCCCGGGTCGCGCCGAGGATCGCCGCGAGGGAGTCGGGCTCGGTGCCGACCCGGATGCTCAGCACGGCCGGGGCGGGGTAGGCGAGCAGGACCGGTTGATCAGGCAGTTCGCCCACCAGCGGCGGTCCCGTCCAGAACGCGGCCGGCGTGATCAGCAGCCCCCGCCCGCCCAACCGGACCGTGCGGTCCTGAGGACTGTCGATCAGCAGGCAGTCGCCGCGCCAGCGCGCCCCGGGTATCACCGTGGTCAGCGCGGCTCCAACCCCACGGCACGCCAGTAGCCGTCCGTGGTGCGCCAGTTCGCTGTGATGGTTGGCCCGGATATCGGCCCAATATGGTTGCGCCGCCGCCACGAACGCGGCTTTCGTCCCGTGCGCCAGCACCCGTCCGGCCTCGCGGTCGCCCTCGAATGCATAGCGGGGCAACAACGGAACACCCGAGTTGGGGGCGCTGAAATACAGCGCCATCTCCTGACGCAACCGCTTTGTGCCGATACCCAGAAACGTTTCCATCCCTTCGTCGAAGTCAGCGCTGACGGCGATCGTGGGTGACAACGCCCAGGAGAAGTGTCCGCCGAGTTGACGCACCGCCGGCCGCGCCGACACCGGGATCGCCGCCAGCGCGGCGCTGCGCCACCGCTCTCCCCACGACGCACGAATCCCCCGGCGCAGCCCGACGGCCACGAACTTCAGCTCCAGCATCGGAGCGGGCTCGGGCAGGAACCGCGTCGACGCGAGGTCTTCCGGGGTGAACAGGATTCGCAGCATGCTGTCCCCCTGACAGTCGCACCACAAGGTCCGTACCCATGAATCCTGCCCCGCTAACGGCTGGCTGCGGCGAGCTACACCTCGACATGGCCGTCCAGGTGAGAGCCTGACCTGAGGTTCACGGCGCTTCTCCAGCTGTTGTACCCCGTTGATCCGCCGTTCCCGCCGCACCGGGCCCACCCCCGGCCCGGACAGCACCTCCCCGATGCCCAGCGACGCGTCGACGCCACTGACGGCCGGCCCGGCATGACGCAGCCACACGATGAACAGGCCCAACTGCCCTACTACAACAACAAAAGGCTGCATTCCACCGTGAAACACCAGACACCACGCGAAGCGCGTGTCTGCTACCGTCCACCCATCGCCCTCGCGGCATGAATTTCCGGTGTCCGGTCCCGGGGTGGAACTTCAGTCCTGACTACCGTGACCGGGTCGACGCCGGGCGGGCCCTGGCAAGTTTCGTCGAGACGCCCCGTGCCCGGAGGCCGCTACAGAGACTCTTGCTCGACGCCGGCGACACCGCCGTCACCCTGGCGACTGCTCAAGCGCTGCTGCGGCGCGAGGATCCTGCCGGCCTTACCGCTGTCGCTTCGGCGCTGGCCGTCGCTGACCCCAACCACGCAGACTGCCTACAAACCGCCGTCTACGACGTTTTCGGCGTCTATGCCACCCAGCCGGCGCGGCGGTCCATGCGTGCGACGCGATCGCGGAAAGCCCGGACCAATCGCTTCGCGTGGAGCCGATCGGCTCGGCGAGCGCAGGTCGCTGCCCAGTCGCAGCCGGCCTACCGCTGCGACCTACACCGCGCGCGTAACCGGTGGCCCGGCACGCGGTGTGCTGGTGATGGCTCTATCCCTGACTAGGCTCTGGGCGTGAGAGCTATCGCCGAGCGGCGCCTGCGAAGCGCTCTTCTGGCCGGCGATCCCGTCTTGCGGGCGCCTGTGGACGTCGTGCGATGGTTTGGAGCGGTGCAGTCGCAGGACTTCGGGCCGGCCAAGTGGTCGCTTGGCGAGCGGCTGCCCGGCACCACCGACGCCGAGGTGCAGCGTTCCTTTGACGCGGGCGAGTTTCTACGTACCCACGTGCTGCGGCCGACCTGGCACTTCGTGACGCCCGACGACATCCGGTGGCTGCTGCGGCTTACCGGCCCGCGGGTGCACGCCACGAACGCGTACGCCTACCGTCGGGCCGGTCTCGACGACGGCGCCTTCGCCAAGGCACACGACCTGCTCGCCGAGGCGCTCGACGGCGGCGCCCACCGCACCCGCAAGGAGTTGGCCGATGTCGTCGGCGGCGCGGGCCTGCCGAACACGGGCTTTGGCTTGGGGTACCTGCTGATGCACGCGGAGCTCGACGGCCTCATGTGCAGTGGGCCGGTACGCGGAAAGCTGCACACGTACACGCTGCTGGAGGCGCGCGTGCCGCCCGCGCCCGAACGCGACCCGGACGAGGCGCTCGCCGAACTCGTCACCCGCTACTTCGGTAGCCACGGCCCGGCCACCGCCAAAGATCTCAGGTGGTGGTCCAGCCTCACCCTCGCCGACATCGCGCGGGGCGTGGAACTGGCCGGCGACCGCCTGCGCCACGACCTCGTCGACGGGGTGTCCTACTGGTCCGGATGGCATGAGAACGCCGTGCTGGCGTCGCCCACCGTCCATCTGGTGCAGGGGTACGACGAGTACGTGGTGGCGTTCGCGGAGAGCAAGTACGTGCTCGATGCCTCCGGCACAGCGCGCTCGCTCCCACCCGGCACGGCAGTGCCCAACGGAATACTGCTGCTGGACGGACAGGTGGCGGGGCACTGGCGGCGCACCTCCACCAAGGACACCCTGTTGGTCGAGGCGGTGCTCTACCGCGCGCTCACGCCCGCCGAGTCGGAGGCACTCGACGCGGCGGCGGCCCGGCAGGCGACCTTCCTCAACCTCTACCCACGGGTCGTCACCAGCCTGCTCGCCGGACTTGGCCAATAGCGTCAGCTCACTACGCCGGCGGCACGCACATCCTCTTCTGCCACCGAGCATGCGCGGGTCGCCCGAAACGCCATTACGGTTCGTAACCGTTCCTGATTGGCCGAACGGGGCTGCCTCGCCGAGTTCTGTGCGACGCACGGACGCGGATAGCGTCGTTCCCGATGCGACGGGTGGGCTGCCCATCCCGGTCGCGGGCTTCCGCCGGAGACCGCTGCATAGATCAACAGAACTTCTGGGTGCGGCTGGAGTTCGCGAGCCAGCCATACCGGAGGCTCGAGCTCCGCATCGGTGCCGAGTTCCGCGGATTCGACGACGAACAGCTGCGCGCGATCTGGTGCGACGGCCTAGTGCATCGTGATGCTGATCGGTTTACTTCTGGTTGTTCGCGACGAGTTTCTTGACGTTGAGCTGAGCGAGCCGGACTTTGGCCAGGATTTCGTCGGTGGTGGCGGTCCACTGGAACGGTCGCGCAGCGGTGTTCCACGAAGCGATGTAGGCCCGGATGGTCCGGACGAGGACTTGGACGACGGCGAAGGTTGTACCTGCCGACAATACATCCGCGCTGGTCAGTGGGTTTCCGGCAGGTGAAGACGATCTTGGATCGTCGGTCCCGTTTGCTCCTTGCCCTTGCCGTCGGTGACTGCACGATGATGCTGTCTCATGCTGCTGCGACTGGCGTACCTGGCTATCACGAACGCGTTCGCGTTGCTGCGGCTGTTGCGAGTACGAGGTCTCCTACAACACCCACAGACCGCACCAGGGCATCGCCAACGCCCGGCCACTCGCCCTGCTACCCGAACCGATCACCGATCCGGACCGGATCGCGCATTTGAACATCCACCGGCATGACCGCCTCGGCGGCATCCTGCACGAGTACAGGCAAGCTGCCTGACCTGCCCGGATGGCATCTTCGGCAGGTACAAGGTCGCGGCATTGCACGTCAGATACATGGACACCGACATGGTCGCGTCCGTCGACGCCCCGAAGTGCGATCCCGCGGTGATCGCCGCGCTGTCGCTCGACGCCCTCGAGGACGGCTCCATCGAGATACTCGCCGACGAGAACGCACGCCAGGTCCAGGCGAATCTGGCCGGCGGGGTCGCCCGCCTCTATTCGACCGCCAACTGAATGGGCGGACCCGGGTGCGACGAGGCCATCCGGCTCGCAGGCGAGTTGATGCCCGACGGCGAGGCCCGGGCCCATTGGCTGCCTTCCTCGCGCCGATCATGGTCCTGCGACCGCCTACTGCTGCTGTCCCAGGAGCCACTCGTCGAACGTAGTTTTGGCGAGGCGAGCGTCCTCACCCGGAAGCAGCACGTCTCCGGCCATCTCCAGGCCGAGCAGCCCTGACCAGGTCGGAACGAGCCGCACCGCGCGGTTACGTGCGTCGTTGGTGCGCCTGGCCATGTCGACGAGGTCATGCGTCTCCGGGCCGGCAAGGTCGACGTGGCGACCGCCCGGATCACCTGCTGCGATCTCGGCAAGGGCGTCTGCCACGTCCGCCGGCGCGATCGGCTGCACAAGCAGCGGCGCGATCGTGGCGACACCGTCCTGCTCGGTCCAGCTCGTCACCGTGGCGGCGAAGTCGTGGAACTGCGTTGCCGGGACGATCGTCCACGGCACCGGGCCCGCGCTCACGATCCGCTCCTGCTCCTGTTTGCCGGCGTAGTGTGCGTTGCCCTGGATCCGGTCGACACCGACGATGGACAACAGCACGTGATGACGAACTCCGGCGATCTTCTCGGCGGCGAGCAGGTTTCGCGCGGCGGCGCCGAAGTAGGCGACCGTCTCGGCCCGATCGCCCGGCGGCGCGCTCGTCACGTCGACAACCGACTGGACACCGTCCAGGGCGGCGTCAAGTCCTTCCCTGCTCACCAGGTCCACGCCGAGCGAGCGGCTGATCCGTACGACCTCGTGGCCGTCGCGCTGGAGGGCCGCGACAGTAAGTCTTCCGATATTGCCGGTGGCGCCGGCAACTGCGATCCGCATGGTGGTTCTCCTTCTCAGACGAGCCGACCTTATCTCGGATAAAAAAGGTCCGCAATATCTGCGATAGACTAGCACCGTGAAACTGCCTGTGAGCACCGAGTGGGTCCTGCACTGCGCCAGCACGCTGGCCCAGCTGGAACCGGGTACCACCGCGTCGGCGGCGCAACTCGTGGAGTACTACGACCTGCCGGCAGCCTCACTGGCCAAACAACTTCAGGCCCTGGTCAAGGCCGGTGTGCTGTCGGCGACGCCCGGTCCGCGGGGCGGGTTCCGCCTGGCGCGGCCGGCGACCGAGATCACATTGCTGCAGATGGTCGAGGCGGTGGACGGTGTGTCGGACCCCTACCAGTGTCGAGAGATCCGCCAGCAGGGCCGCGGGGCGCTGCCCGCCGACGAATGCCGCAGCGTCTGCATCCTGGCGGAGAAGATGGCCGAGGCGTACAACGCTTGGCGGCGCAGCCTCGCCGGCGTAACTCTGGCCGACATCCTGGCCACGCTGCCGCCCTCGGCGCCGGCTCGCACCCGGTCTCGCCTCACCGTGGCGGCCCGTTCGGCAACGGAGTAGTCCGGGCCCATCCACCGGAATCCAGCGCGCTTGCCCGGGTACCGACCGGCCCACTCGCTCTCCACGCTGTGCGGCGCGACCTCTGTCACACCGCTTACGCTCATCACTGCTCCCAAAAACAGATGATATGCTTCCCGTAATATCGGTCGTGCGTATTGCGGCCTCTGGGAGGGGCGACAGCGGAAGGCACCTGCAGAGCAAGCAGCTGCGAGCCGGATCGCCGGACCTTCACGTACGCGAAGGAGCAGTTGAATGAACACCACGTTGAATGTCGTTCTCTGGAGTGCGCAGGGCTTCCTGGCCCTGTTCTTCCTGGCGGGCGGCGCCCCGAAGGTCCTCGGCCGCGGCCTCGACAACTGGGTCGGGTTCGCCGGCCTGCCGCGCGCCGAGGTGATCCTCATCGGCGTCACGGAAGTCCTCGCCGCCGCGGGTCTGGTGCTGCCCGGGGCGACCGGGATCCTGCCGGGACTGACCCCGCTGGCGGCTCTCGGGCTCGCCGTCATCAGCTTGATGGCCGCCGGGTTCCACGTGCGCGCCAACGAGTTCCTCAACGTACTGGAGACATCGCTACTGGCTTGCATCGGCGCGGCGATCGTCATCGGCCGCTGGGACCTCATCACCTCGAGCCCGGATTTCTCGCCGTGGACGCTGGTCGTAGCCCTCTGCCTGCTGGTCCCCGCGGCCATCGTCAACGTCATCGTCCTCTACTCGGGCACCCGCCCGCAGTCCGCGCAGCCACAAGCCAGCTCCGGACAGGTCGGCGCAACCCGCCAGCCCGTCGCGTGACGACGTCGGCCACGGTCCGGCGTTGATGGTTGTCGAGAACCGCAGGGAGTTTCATCCTGCGGTTCTCGACGTTTCCGAGGCCGAGCCGGAAACCGTGCCTTCGGCCGGCGGTAAAGTACGAGAGCTGTATTATGTGGCTCGAGCGGAGAAATGTATGAGTCCCGTAGCATCTGAAGGTGTAGGCAACCGACGCCGCCAGCGGCAGCTGGTAAACGAGATCAAGGAGTCGCTACGTGAGCTCAGCATCCAGCTGTCGCTGCTCAACCACCAGGTCGGCGCCCAAGCCGACCTCAAGGATGTCGATCTCGACTGCCTCGATCTGATCAACCGGCACGGCCCACTCAGCCCGACCGCACTGGCCCGCCGCGCCGGCCTGCACCCCGCCACGATGACCGGCATCCTGGACAGGCTGGAACGCGGCGGCTGGATCGTCCGTGAGCGTGACACGGCCGACCGCCGGGCGGTCATTCTCAGGGCCTTGCGCGACCGCAACGCGGAGCTGTTCAGTCTGTACTCGGGAATGAACAAATCGATGGATCAGATCTGCGCGCAGTACGGGGAGGCGGAGCTGTCATTGCTCGCCGGATTCCTGCGTAACACCATCACCGCCGGGCAGACCGCCGCCGACAAGCTTGCCGAGGACTGACGCACCACTGTGCCACGCAGCCGGAGCCACCGGGCCGGCCCGGTGGCTTGGGGAGACAGGCGAGGGAGTTTCTAGAGGGTGAGGGTTTCCAGGTCTACGGCGTTGGCCATGGCCTGGTGGCCTTTGTCGTTGAGGTGCATGCCGTCGCCGCTGTCCAGGGCGGGGTCGATGCAGTCGGGGGCATCGGGGCTCTCGACCGCTCGGGCCACGTCGAAGACGGCGTCGAACGTGTTGGTGGTGCGGATCCAGTCGTTCACCTCGCGTCGGGCGGCGAGGCCCTCGGGAGTGCTGACTCCGGGGAAGACGACGCCGGCGAAGGGGCCGATGGTGGCGGCGAGGATCTTCAGGTCGGCCTCGTGGGCGCGGTCGGCCAGGGCTTCGAACCCCTCGACAAGAGCGTCGGCGGTGACGGGCCGCCCGCCGAACATGCCGGGCAGACCGAGGTCGTTGATGCCGAAGTGCACCAAGACGTGGGTCAGGCCGGGAATCGAGAGAACGTCGCTGTCGAACCGGGCCAGCCCATGCCTGCCGACCTCGTCGAGCAGTAGGCGGTTTCCGGCGATGCCCTGGTTGACGACCCATCCCCGGTTGAGCCGCCGGTTGAGAAAGTCCACCGCGCGGTTGTTCGCGCCGATCGTGGAGCCGACCCCCTCGAACCAGGAGTCGCCGAACGCCACGGCGATCGGAGTGACGTTCGGGGTGAGCACGTCGACACCGGAGACGTAGAACCGGCCTTCCTGCTGCTCAGCCTCCCGGAGTACGGGAGATGTGACGTGGTTCCCGCCTACGATGTGAGCGGTTTCCGCGGGCCTGTGGGAGTAGGTGGCCAGACCTGTCTCCTCAGGGAGATAGATGCTCAGAGACAGGTCGGCACCGGGGTCGACGGGCAGATCCACCGGGTCACTCGCGGCGTCCTCGCCGGGCGGAATGGTGACCTTCTCGGCACCGTCGAAGGTAAGGGCGGTCTGCCCATGCTCCGTCGCGGCCGTTGCGGCGGCGATGGTCAAGGGAGTCCGGCCGTAGCGGTTCGTCAGGCGTACGCGGACGCGTTCTCCGCCACCGGCCATGTGGAGCACCTGACGCACCGTCTGGTCGGCGAAGCCGCGCGGCTCGGTGAACTGGATCTGCTCGTAGGGACTGATCACCGCGGTGCGGAAGCCGGCTGTCCAGATCATGCTCGGTCCAATCGTTGTTTGTGGGAGTTTCTGCCGCTCACGCCGGGACCACGACGGTCTTGCCGGACAGTCGTCCGGTGGCGGCGCTGACTCAGGCGTCGATGGGAACCCGGCCGGCTCCGACGGTGGTCCGACGCCGTGCCGTGCGGATGATTGCCGCTGCGGTCAACGAGCAGAACGCCAGCAACGCAGCGACGGCGCGGATCGCGTGTGCGATTTGCCAGCGGTCGCGAACGCTCGCCCAGTCCGACGGCGGAGACTGCACCGACCAGTCGGTCTGATCGCCGTTGATCGGCAGGTTGACCGCCAGCGACGTGACGAAAACCAGCGCCAGCATCGCGAGCGCGGCCAGCACCAGCCACCGGTCATTGCCTCTGGCCCTGAACGTGAGGACGGCCAGGATCACCGTGCAGATCAGCGCCGGGATCAACGTGGCGGAGGCCAGGGTGTCGAGCGAGTCCAACTCGACCTGCCGTACCTGCGTGTAGACCGCGGCACCGTAGTCCCGCAACGACATCTCGAGAACGAGCACCCCGAGCAGGAACCCCGCGAAGAGCCCGGTGAACACCAGGCCGGCCCCACGAAGAAGTTTGAGAATGGAGCTCGCGGACATGACGGTCACGAATCCTTCCCGGTGGTGGACGTGGAGCGGATGAAATCGGCAATCACCGAGGCGAGCGCGGGCCCACGGTCCTCCTGGAGGAAGTGGCCGGCGTTCTCGAGGACGACCTCCTGTGCGCCCGGGATGCCGTCGCGCAGTGTTGTCCTCCCCTCGCCGACGCCCCAGTCGCTTTCGGCGTGTGCGTACAGGAAGGGGAGGGGCAGGGCCTGGAGAACCGACCAGGCCTCGCGATTCGGTACGGTTGCGTCGTCGTACGGTGTGAGGGGAATCAGCAGCGGGAACTGTCGGGCGCCCTGCAGGTAGCGCTCGTCGGGGAAGGGAGCGTTGTAAGCCTCCCGGACTGCGGGGTCGAGCTGGGTGACGGTGCCGCGGTCCACGACCGCGCCCGCCTCGAACGGGTTGGCCCGTTGGCTGAGCTGCAGCCAAATCGAGAGCGGGCCGCTGGGTTCCCGGTCTCCGGTGGGCAGCGAGGTGCTCATCGCCACGACGCGCCGGAACCGATCCGGGTGTTCGGCCAGCAGGCGCAGGCCGAGCAGGCCGCCCCAGTCATGACAGACCATCGTGACATCGCGCAGGTCGAGGCGATCGAAGACCGTCTCGCGGAGCCAGTCGACGTGCGCCTGGTAGGTGTAGGCGAACCGGTCGGCAGGCTTGTCGGATTTGCCGAAGCCGACCAGGTCCGGGGCGACGCAGCGATGTCCGGCCGCGACCAGCGGCGGGATGATGTGGCGGTAGAGGTAGCTCCAGGTCGGCTCACCGTGCAGCAGCAACACGGTCTCGCCGGATGCCTCGGCTGGATCAGGTCGTTCGTCGATGTAGTGCACCCGCAGCTGCGCTTCGGCGTCTATCGCGACGTAGTGCGGTTCGAACGGGTAGTCGGGCAGTCCGTCGAAGCGGGCGTCCGGAGTGCGGAAGCTGTCGATGGTCATCGGGCCACCGTCCGGAGGGCGGTGACGCCTTGGTTCTTGACCTGCAGTCCCAGCACGTGCCGGCGCAGGAAGGACAGCTCGGCCTCGACGGCCTGCTCATGTGCGTCCATGAATGGTGCGTAGTGGCCGCCCGGCAGGGTGATCACCTCGGCGTTGGGCGCCCGTCGTGCGGCGCGGACGGCGGGTCCGGCAGGCGCTGACTGATCCTGGTCGCAGACGACGACCAGCAATGGACTCTGCACTCGGGACGCGTAGCGGCCGGGCCGGTAGAAGGTGACACGGAGCGCGGAGCGGGCCGCCACGGTCTGCTGCCAGTCCGGGTATTTGTTGCCCGGGTTGAGAGCTTCGTCGCCGAGGCGTGCGTCCGGCGTGGTCAACAGGGCGACACTGCCCGGCTCGCCGACGAGGGGAACCAGCACAGGACGGCGGCCGACGAGACCGCCGAGTGCGTCGAGGATTCCCCTGCCCATGAGGCGCAGCATGGCCAGTGGCTTCTGATGGCGAGCCGCGTTGCGTGCGGAAGCCGGACCATCGACGTTCGGCGTCTGCGCGATCGCCGCCGCAAGCTGAGGGTTCTGCGCCGCGATGGGGAAGACATAGCCACCAGGTAACGAGAACGCCCATACGGCGAGCTTGGCCGGGTGGACGCCAGGCAGGGTCCCGGCGAATTCGATCGCGGCCTGCCAGTCGGACAACTGCTCCCGCAGGCGCGCGACCTGGCGAGGTTCACCACCACTCTCGCCGAGATGTCGATAGTCGAAGGCCAGGACGGAGAACCCGGCCTCGTGGAACCGCTTCGCGAACCTGTCGGTGCCCGGCTCCTTGGTCACCGCGAATCCGCCGGTCATGATCACGCAGCCGCCGTTTGTTCCCGGATAGTGCCAGGCGGCGCACTCGGTACCGCCGCTGATGAATCGGACCTTCTCGCGTTCCACGATCATGACAACTCCAGTCCTCTGAGTTCTACCCGCGCTGCCTGCTGCGCGGCGGGTGCCACGGCGGCCGATGTCCGAATGTCCTGATGCAGCGCCGACCGGTGGCGGGCGGCTGCGTCGGTCGGCTTTCCGGCCTGCGCCGTGACCTGCCGGTGAGGCCTGTCGATTGCGACCCGTGCGGTGGAGCGACGCGATTGATTCCACGGCGGCCCCTCCACGTTGGCGGCATCGGCTACCGGGAACGTAGCATATGAGTTCCGTATTATCTGTGACGGCGAGCACTTGACGATGCCGGGCGCTCGGGCACCCCTCGCTCTCCCGGGCAGGGCACGATGCGGGCCACCCGTGCGCGGCCACTTGATCCGGCCCGCGCTCCTTCAGGCACGGGAAATACCGCACCCTGAAGGAATGAGGTGGCGAAATGCTATTGCCACCTCATTCCTTCAGGATCGCGCTACCGCCGAGGGAACCAGGTACGGGACATTGCTTTCACCTCCTCGATATCTCGACTGATACCGTCAGATTTCGGACTCTTTTGGCTCGAAGCGACGAACCAAACGGGTACGGAGCCGCTGCAGCAGGGGCAGGAGGCCGAAGACGACGATCGGCACGGTGAGCGTGACGAGGACCAGCGTCCGCCAAACCAGCGGAACGTCTTGCATCAGATCGCCGACGAGAAGCTGCAGCACGGTGAGGGTCGGGAAGACAGCAATCCAAATCATCAATGCCAAGTGGTGCCTTGGCGGCGGACCGCCGGACGGCCGCCGCGAGCCGATCCCCCGCGTCGTCATCTTTTTCCCTCCGGATCCGTCGTGACGAGCGGTCTCGAGTACGGCGCCAGATCTCATCCGAGGTGAAATGGACGTCGTAGCGCTCCTGCTGCGGCAGCAGGCTGTCCGACGGCTCCCGGCCCGACGCGATCCGCTCCAGCTGCCGGAAATATCCGAAACGCTCGACCCCGGGCGCGATGACGACCAAGACCTCGGCAGCCACGCCCGGAGCGGCCCCGAACGCATGCGGAAGCTTCGGCGGCACGACCAGCAGTCCGCCCGCGCCGACGGTGACCAGTTCTTCGCCGAGCAGGAACTCCATCACTCCGTCCAGAACGTAGAACGTTTCGTCCGAGAGCTCGTGGTAATGCGGGTTCGCGCCGTCCGCACCCGAGGTGAGGATGAGTCGGTTGACACTGACGGCACCGCGGGCTGCACTGGCATCGGCGAGCAGCTCGAACGCGCTGCCGGATGGCAGTTCGACGACGTCGGCAGTCCCCGACGGCACCACCGTGGCAAGCCTGTTTCCGACGTTGGTTGACATGTGAGCCCTCTTTTCTCAGGAACCACAGTCAATCGCCGGAACAGGATGCGAACCAGAAGCAGTTGCAGCTGACAGATATCACCGGAATCGATCAATGGGGGCCCCGTGGAGATCCGCCAGCTGGAGTACTTCGTCGCGGTGGCGGAACACGGTGGCTTCAGCCGGGCCGCCGAGCACCTGCATATCGTCCAATCCGCGGTGAGTCAGCAGGTCCAGCGGCTCGAACATGAGCTGGGCGTGCGCCTCTTCGACCGGTCGACCCGCCTGGTGCGCCTGTCCGGAGCCGGGGAACGACTTCTGCCCGAGGCGCGTGCGCTGCTCGACGCTGCGGGCCGCATCAGTCAGGTGGCCGCGGGAGTCGTCGCCGGCGAGGACGGCGTGCTCCGGCTCGGCACCATTCACGAGACGGGCGGCCGGCTCTATAAGGCTCTGAACAAGCTGGCTGCGGCGGCGCCGCGGGTTCAGGTCCGTCTGATCGAAGCCGCACCCGCTGAACGGATCGAGGCTGTGCGTTCCGGGCAGCTCGACGCCGCGCTGGTTCGCGGCCTCGCCACCAGCCCCGGTGTGCGGTTCCTTCCTATCTGGACCAGTCCGCTGTACGTCGCTCTGCCGGCCGACCATCCGGTGTCCTCGGGCTCGGTCGTACATCGGGAACAGTTGAAGGAGCTGGAGCAGCTGCCGCTACGACTGGCAGCGCGACAGAACAATCCACCGTTCTACGACCTGATCGAAGCCCTCTGTCACACGGCCGGCATCAAGCCACCGCCAGGACCACCCTTCACCAACCTGCTGACAACATTGACCGCGATCGGAGTCGGCGCGCCTTCCTGGACGATCTTCTACGAGGTCAGCACCCTTCCGTCGGTTCATCGAGTCGCGATTCGCGCGCTCGACCAGCCCGCCATCACCACCTCGCTCGCGGTTCCGGCCCGCCGCCCCGTCCCCGCGCTACACCACCTGCTGGACGCCCTCACCGGGATAGCTTGACGAGTTCGTGCGGGCGGGCGCGTCGAGCGTGTACACGCCGCCCTGCATACGACCGGAGGCGGCGTCAGGCACGCCGGGGCAACGGGCCATGACCGGAAGACCCGTTCGCGTTGCCGGCAAGGTGCCGGTACCGGCCCGGCGCGGTTCCGAACTCCCGTTTGAAGGCCCTGGCGAACGCGAATTCGGAGGTATATCCGGTTCGTGCGGCGACTGCGGACAGCGGGGCATCAGTATCCAGCAGTTGCCGCGCGGCTGTGGTCATCCGCCACCAGGTCAGGTAACCGAGGGGTGGGCGTCCGACCGCACGGTTGAAACGGCGCGCGAACGCGGCGCGCGACAACCCGGTGGCCGCACCCAGCTCGGCCACCGTCCACGGGCGGCCGGGGTCGCGGTGCATCTCGTCCAATGCGGCCCGGATTGACGGATCGCCCAGCACGGCGGTCCAAACGCACGCTCGGCCCGCTGCCTCCTGGTCCTCGAACCAGGCGCGCAGGATGTAGAGCAAGAGCAGGTCCACCAGCACGGGCACTCCGGCGCCGACGCCCGGGCTCGTGGTGTCCAGCTCGCCGGTCAGCAGGTCGACGGCGGCGCGCAGCGGCCCGTGCCGTCCGTACCTGGTGGGCAGGTGGACGACGTCGGGCAGGTCACGCAGTAACGGATGCGGGCGGCCCAGGTCGAGGTGGTACGCGCCGCACAGCAGGACCGTTCGGGCACCGAGATCGTCGTGCCCGGACTCGACCGGCCATGACGATGGCAAAGGCTCGAGCGCTGTCGCCGGGTTGTCGGCGAGGCCATGCTCGCGGCCGCCGCGCAGCAGCACCACGTCGCCCGGTACGAGCTGTATCGGAACGCCATCCGTCGGCAGCAGCCAGCACGACCCCTGCAGCACGACGTGGAAGCCCGCCCCCGCGACGTTGTCGAAACGCAGACCCCATGGGGCTCGCAGCTCGACCCGTCGGGAGCTCGCCTGTCCGACCCGCATGGCGGCGAGGGCATCGCCGAGCAAGTCCATGCGGCGATGTTACCCATGCTCTTCCTGAGCGAGACGAACGGATATGCATGCAAGACGCAGCGTGCTTGGGCGTCTCACGGACGGACCATACGGTCGGACTGTCCACATGTCGGTCGACATCCGGCACACACAGCCCGCCCCACGACCATGAAGGAACCTCGATGTCATTGCACATTGTCGTCGGAGCCAACCACTGCGCGACGTCCACCGCCCGCCTGCTGGCCGAGTCCGGGGACCGCGTCCGCATCCTCAGCCGACGCGGCGCCGGGCCAGATCATCCGCTCATCGAACGGATCACCGCCGACGCCAGCGACGCCGCCGTCCTGACCGAGCTCGCCCAGGGCGCCGGCACACTGTTCAATTGCGCCTCGCCGGCCTACAACATGTTGCCGATCGAAACTCCGGCCCTGGCGGCCGCGCTGCTGACAGCAGCCGAACGTAGCGGCGCCGACTACATAAATCTCAGCAACATCTACGGGTACGGCCCCGTATCCGGGCCGATGACCGAGGATCTTCCGATGGCGCCGACAACCATCAAGGGGCGGGTCCGGGCGCAGATGTGGCAGGACGCCATCACCGCCCACGATCAGGGGCGGATTCGTTTCGCCGAGGTACGACCCGGTGACTTCATCGGTGCCGGCTCGGTGTCGATGTTCACCCTGATGGTCGTGCCGCCGGTGCTGGCCGGAACGCCGGTTCACATGCCGGCGGATCTGGACGCGCCGCACAGTTGGGCGTACCCCGGTGATGTCGCCCGCATGCTCGTCGCTCTCAGCCGGGACGAGCGAGCGTGGGGACGGGCCTGGCACGTGCCACCCGTCTCCGACGGATCGGTGCGCGAGGTAGCGGTCCGATTCGCCGAGCTGGCCGGCGCGCCCGCCCCCGAACTGATCAATATGTCGCCGCTCGACCTGCACAACCTGGCCATCTCAGACCCGGTCATGGCCGAGGTGCCGGAGATGCAGTACCTCTACCAGCGACCCGCCGTATTGGATGCCTCGCCGGCGGCGCAGATCCTCGGCCTCGAGCCCACCCCCCTCGACGACGTCCTGATCGAAACCGCTACTGCCATGAGCTCCGGCGCGTAAGCACATCGACGCGGCCGTGGGTGACCGCATCGATCAGGAACGTCGCATACCGGCAGCCACGACGCAGCGCGGGCCGGCCGTGCACGACCGCCGAGGCGCGCCGGCGCCGGCAGGCCCTGTGCGCCGCCGCGAGCGCGCCCGGCCGCCGCTACTCGTTGCTGATGATCGGGTCGGGCGCGGTGAACGACCCGCTCGATCGGAAGTGGGGCGAGGACGTCGGCATCGAGATCGACGGCCTGCTACGCCGCCGTCAGGACTGACGCCGGTAGGTGAGCACGACCAGCCCGCCGACGGTCTCGCTGCCGGCCAGGCGTAGCGCCCGGCCGCCGGTGAAGTCGCCGAACCAGCGCTCGCTCCGGTGATCGAATTTGTCGAGGACGACGAGGAGATCGCCCCGGGCGTCCGGATCCGCGCCACGCCCGGCCACACCCCGGGCCACAGCAGCCTGCAGATCACCGACGCGGCCGGCAACGACCCGCGCCGCCTGATCATCCTCGGCGACGTCATGCACTGCCAGGTACAAGTGACCGAGAGCCACTGGACCTTCGCCTTCGACGTCGACCCGGCTCAGGGCGCGACCACCCGCGAGCAGCTGCTCAAGGACCTCGAGGACGACCACACGATCCTGGCCGGCGGCAACTTCGCCGGGAACGTCTTCTGCCGCGTGCTGCCGCCTGTGGCACGCCGCACGTGGGCCAGTGGCGTCGTCGCGGGTTAACGTCGCCTCATGCGTACGCCACGCACCCGGCGCCCCCGGCCCGGAACACCGGGCCGGTTCCTGGCCTGGCTGCCCGACGGCCGCCCCGCCGACGTCTACAGCGCACCGTGCCCGTCGCGTCAGGTGCTCGACCGCATCACCGACAAAAGGACCGCCCTGATCGTCGGCTGCCTCTCGACCGGGCCAAAACGCTACAGCGAGCTGCGTACGGCCATCGATGGCGTCAGCGAGAAGATGCTCACCCAGACCCTGCGCAGCCTCGAACGTGACGGGCTCGTCGCCCGCACCACCTACCCCACCGTGCCGCCCAAGGTCGAGTACCAGCTGACACCGCTGGGTCACACCCTCACCGCCCCGCTCGCGGCCGTTCGCGACTGGGCCGAGCGGCACATCAACGAGGTCAACAACGCTCGCCTGCGCCACGACTTCAGCGCAATGCCGGGCTGATCCCGCTCAACTGCCGGATCGTTCGGCCGAAACGGCCAGCATGCCGTGGTCGGTGGCTAAGCGCCGCACGCGGCGCGAACGCTGCGCGCAGTCGATCGCCGGACGTCGTCCGGGCCTTGCCAACGTCACACATCGAACATGTAGCACAACTTAACAGAGGTGTAGAACCTTTCGCTTGTTCTACCGAGTTGGGTGCGGCACCGTCCAGGGGAGCGACCAAGGGGAACGATCGAAGGACGATGTCATGCACAGGACCTGGGCATGGGCGCGGATAGGCGTACTGGCCCTGCTGTGGGGATCGACCTTCCTCTGGATCGAACTGTCTCTGGACGCCCTGGCTCCGGTGCAGGTCACGCTCAGCCGGTGCGTAGTCGGATCGACCACTCTGCTGGTCGCCTGCCTGGCCTCGGGCCGGCGGCTACCGCGGGATCGGGTGATCTGGGGCCGCATCGTCGTAGCCGCCTTCTTCTGCAACGCCCTGCCGTTCGCCATGTTCAGCATCGGCCAGCAGACCGTCGATTCCGGGATCGCGGGCGTGCTGAACGCGACGACTCCACTGTGGTCCTTGCTGATCGGCGTCGCCACCGGCGCGGAGCGCGGACTCCGGCCGGTTCGGCTGGGCGGGCTCCTGCTCGGGTTCACCGGCGTCGTGCTGATCTTCGCTCCGTGGCAGACGACCGGGCCGATCGGCTGGGGCGCCCTCGCCATCGTCGCCGCGGCGGTGAGCTACGCCATCGGCTTCACCTACATGGGCCGCAACCTGGTCGGCCAGGGCATCCCCACCATCTCGCTGTCCGCGGCGCAACTCGTCGCGGCGACCGGCCTGACCGCGTTGACGCTGCCGGCCGGCGGGCTGACGCCGATCGAGATCGGCTGGAAGACCCTTGTCGCCGTCGTGATCCTGGGCGTCCTCGCTACCGGCGCCACGTTCCACCTCACCTACCGAACCATCGCCGCCGAGGGTGCCACGAACACGGCAACCGTCGGCTACCTGCTGCCGGTCGTCTCGGTGGCGTTGGGCGTCATCTTCCTCGACGAGGGCTTCAGCCTCCGGACCGCCGGCGGGATGGCGGTCGTGCTCGTCGGGGTCGCTCTGACCCGCCTTCCGGCGCCACGGCCACGGGCGGATGTGATTCGCCGCCGTCCGCGGCAAGAACAGGATGTGCGACCGTGACCCCGCTGACGGTAACCACGGACCCTGTCGCGGCGCTGCCCGCGGACTGCATCGTGGTCGGCGTCGCCAAGGGTCCCGACGGGCCGAGGTTGGCACCCGGCGCGACGGTGGTGAACGAGGCGTTCGCCGGCAGGCTCATCGAATTCCTCGGCGCGCTCGGCGTGACCGGCGCCGAGGGTGAGGCGGTCAAGCTTCCCGCACCGGCCGGCATCGAGCTCGGACTGATTCTCGCGGTCGGCCTCGGCTACGCCCCCGACGACCGCTACGAGGCGGAGGCGCTGCGGCGAGCCGCCGGGGTGGCAACCCGGACCCTGGCCGGCACCGAAGCGGTCGTCCTGGCGCTGCCGGCGGAGACGGCCGAGGTGTCGAGGCGGTGGCGCTGGGTGGCTTGCTCGGTGCGTACGCCTTCTCCGTCTACCGCACCACCGACCAGGTGATCCCGGTCCGCACGCTGACGATCGTCGCGGGCCTCGACTCCCGGACGCATGCCGAAGCCGCCGTGCGACGCGCCGAGGTGCTCGGCGGGGAACTGAACCGGGCGCGCGACCTGATCAACACGCCGGCCAACGACCTGTATCCGGAGAGCTTCGCCACCGCGGCGATCCGAGCCGTCCGGGAGTACGGGCCGGCGGTCGAGGTACTCGACGAGGAGGCGCTCGCCTCGGGCGGCTTCGGCGGCATCATCGGCGTCGGGCAGGGATCGGCCCGACCGCCGCGGCTGGTGCGGATCTCCCACACCCATCGCGAGGCGACGACGAACCTCGCCTTCGTCGGCAAGGGCATCACGTACGACTCCGGCGGCATCTCGCTGAAGCCGGTCGGGGCCAACGAAATCATGAAGCGCGACATGTCCGGCGCCGCGGCCGTGCTCGCCGCCGTGCTGGCCGTCGCCCGGCTCGACCTCGCGGTCAACGTCACCGGCTGGCTCGCGCTGGCCGAGAACATGCCGTCCGGCTCTGCTGTGCGTCCGGGCGATGTGTTGCGGATGTACGGCGGCCGGACGGTCGAGGTGCTCAACACCGACGCCGAGGGAGCCTCGTGCTCGCCGACGCCCTCCTACGCGCGTGCGAGGAACGGCCCGACGTGATCGTGGACGTGGCCACCCTGACCGCTGCCATGCGGTTCGGCCTGGATAACCACGTCTTCGGGGTGATGTCCAACGACGACGCCTTCCGAGACCGGGTCCTGGCCGCCGCCCAGGCGGCCGGCGAGCAGGCCTGGCCGATGCCATTACCGGCCGAACTGCGCCGGAGCCTGGACTCGCGGGTGGCCGACATCGCCAACTACGGCGAACGGATGGGGAGTGCCACCGAAGCGTCGGCTCCAGACCATCGGGCGCCCGTCGCCTGGACAAGACCGCCGGCGGGACCTGTCCGGGCGCCCGGCACCCGCACAGGCGCTAGGATTCCGCCACCGCCAGGACGATCTTGCCGGTGGTGCGGCCGGTCTCACCGATGGCCTGCGCCTTGGCCGCGTCGGCGAGTGGCAGGACCGTGTCGACCACCGGACGCAGCAGACCGGCGTCCACCATGGACACGATCCGCTGCAGACCCGCGTGGTCGGGCTCGACGAGCATGAACCCGGCGCGAAGCCCCGCCTCCGCCGCGGCCGGCACCAACTCGTCATCCGCGGGCGACGCGAGGGACACCAGTATCCCGCCCGGACGCAGGACGCGCAGCGAGCGGGGGCCGTACGCTCCACCGACCGGGTCGATGACGACGTCCACGTCCCGCAGCACCTCCGCGAAGTCCACCGCGGTGTAGTCGATCACCTCGTCGACGCCGAGCCCGCGCAGGAATTCGTGCTTCGCGGCGCTGGCCGTGCCGATGACGTGAGCGCCCAGTGCCTTGGCGATCTGCACCGCGATGTGTCCGAAACCACCGGCGGCGGCGTGCACGACGACCCGTTGGCCCGCCTGGACGCCGGCGGTGTCGACCAGCGCCTGCAACGCCGTCAGACCGACCAGCGGCAGCGTCGCGGCATGGATGTGGTCGAGCCCGGCCGGTTTCCGGGCGAACTGCCGGGCCGGTGCGGTGACGTACTCCGCATAGGCTCCCGCTTGTCGGGGGAACCACGGCATGCCGAAGACCTCGTCACCCGGCCGGAGCACGGTGGTTCCGGTGCCGACCGCCTCCACGACGCCCGAAACGTCATGGCCCAGGATCGGCGGATCACCCCACAGGCCGAGACCACCGGCCGCACGGGACTTCCAATCGGTCGCATTGACCCCGGCCGCGTGCACCCGCACCAGAACCTCGGTCGGCAACGGATCGGGACGCGGCAACGTGATCTCGGCGAGGACTTCCGGGCCGCCCCACGTCACCGGACTTATGGCTCGCATCGTGTTTGGCATGACTGCAGCATCCGGCCCGTTGCGCGCCGGCTACCAGTGGCCGGAATGACAATGTGCGCCAGAATCGGGCCACATCGGTCTGCGGCACCGCGCGTTGGCCGAAAGTGCCTCGCCACAACCTCGGTTATGGCTACGTCCTCACCTCGGCGGGCGCCGCCGCCCGCCCAGGCACTGCCCCCGTCAGGGCGGTCGGGCAAAGGTGCGCGGCTTCGCGCAACGCCAGGTCCAGAAGGCCAGGGAAACGCGCGTCGATGTCGTCGCGTCGCAGGGAGTTGAGCCGGCGCGTGCCGTCGTCACGCTGGCGGATGAGCCCGGCCTCGCGAAGCGTGCGGAAATGCCAGCTCTGCGTGGACTTGCTGACGGGCAGCGCGAAGGCGGCGCAGGGCCTCTCCGCTCCGTCTGCGAGGCCCGCGACGATGGCGAGCCCGGCGCCAGGACGTCGTCATCACCCTCACCGAGAACAGCAGCATCGACTGGTCCATCGGCAACGGGGTGGCCCAGCTGGTGGACGGCACGCGCAGTCGACCTATCTAGCCGCCCGAGAAGATCGTCGGGCCGGTGCCGGCATCCCGGGCCTTGCCCGATCAGGCTCGTAGGCCGCGCAGCAGGTGGCGGATCTCGCCGTGGGCGGCCCCCAGCGCTTCGGCGGGCGACGAGGACTCGGCAACAGCGGTGGCCGCCTCGCAGATGGCGCCGATCACCATGCGAGTGCGGAGCACATCGTCGCCAGGGATAAGGACGCCGGCCTCGCGCAGTCGGAAGAACGCCTGGCGCAGCAGGCCCGCCGCGTATCTGTCCTCGATCTCGCGGATGACGGCGGGGGCGAGCACGCGTGGACCGTCCACAACGACGATCCGCTGCAGCCGCGGCCGCGCGACGGCGGTCAGAAACGCCGTCGTTCCCGCCTCAAGCCGCGCCCAGCCGGTCATCTCGCCGGCGACGGCCCCTGTCGTACGGGCCGCGATGCGGTGGTGGGCATCTGCGTAAACGGCCTGGAAGAGCTCTCGTTTGCCGCCGAAGTGGTGATAGACGGCGCCCTTCGTCACCCCGGCCGCATCGGCCACGGCCTCCACCGAGACACAGTCGTAGCCGTCATTGCCGAAAGCGGTGCTGGCGTGCGCGAGCAACTCGGCCGTGGTGGCGGCGGAACGCTCGGCCTGTGTTCGGCGTGGCATAGGTCTCTCTTCGGTTGACATCGGTTCCCGTGTGTTCCCATGATACATACCAATGGTACGTACTCGAGGTATGTAAATGCTGGAGGTAGTCATGATGGACTTCGTAGACCGCTGGGCTGGATTCTGGAGCGCGCCCGACCCGGCCCGGGTGGATGACTTGGCCGCGCCCGAGATCGAGCTCCGCTATCCGGGCCTGGCCGAGCCGCTGCGCGGTGTCGAGGCCTGGCGGGACCGGGTGGCGTCCATCGTGGACCGCTTCCCCGACATCCGGCTCACCGTGACCGATCACGCCGCAGCGGGCGATCTGTGCTTCGTCAGCTGGCGGGGTAATGCCACCGTCAATGGAAAATCGCTCAGCTGGGAGGGCATTGACCGCATGCGCCTGCGTGACGGCCTGGTCGTCGACTCCCTGGTTGCCTTCGACACCGCGGCCCTGCGCGCCGCTGCCTGATAGCGAAGCCACAGAGAATGCCGCCGGCGATAGTGGACCGGGCGGCAATCTCCGTGGCGTGCTGACCCATCGGCTGCGGGCGGTTGGGGCCGCCGCCCATGGAACAGTGCTGGCGTTCGGGCCCGAGTGACGCCCGACCGGGCCGCCCCCGACGACCCGGCCGGTCGACGCCCAGCGGCCGGCGAACCGCTGGGAGCGTCATCGGGTGGGCGCGGATCGGCGACATTCGACCGACACCTCGGGATATTGGCTGGCCGGGCCGTCGAGCAGCGCAGCCGGAGCGCCCTTGAGCTGGTGGCCGAACAGCGCCAGCGTGTAGGCATTGACGATGGCGTGTGCCCGGCCGGCATCGATGGGTCCGGCGATGCCGAGCCGGGGCAGCAACGGGGAAACGGACGGGAAATCCGTCAGGTTGAGGTGGAACATGCCGCTCACCTGCACGAAGTAGCCGTCCGCCCGCAGGCCGTGGAATACCGCCCGCATGCTGTTGCGATGCTCCTCGATCTCCGATGGCGACCAGCCCTCCCGGTGCATCGTCGCGGCGTCCCGCGTGATCCACATCGTGGGCTGCGGCAGGCCGTCCCGCACGACATCGGTCGGCATCGGTGCATCCATGAGAAGACAGGCGTGCAACCGTGATTCCGTCCGGCACGCCTCGGCGCCCACGATGCCGCCGAGCGAAACGCCGAAGACTCCGGAACGCCGCAGATCCAGCCGCCCGGCCAGGATGCCGGCCGGGTCGCCCTGATCGAGCGCTTCGAGCCGGTCCAGCGCGAAGCTCACGTCCCGCGCCAGATACGGCACCACGCCGTCCGGCAACGCCTGGCCGTTCAGCGTCGGTATCGTCGAGGCCGGGGGCATACCTCGCCCGGACCAAGGGCAGCATCTGATCGCGGGTCAGTCCGGCCGCTTCCCGCCCGTTCGGCAGAGCCACCGATGCGGCGGCATACGGTTGATCGACGGCGGCGACGATGTACCCATGCGACACCAACTCCTCCACCTGGAAGGTGTTCTGCTGCCGAAATCCGGAGAAGCCGGGCAAGAAGATCAGCACCGGGTACCGGGTCTCTTCCCGTGCCACGGGCGCGAATGGCACCGCGTGCGTCGTGATGTACTTGAAGTGCCCGAACGCGAAGCCCGGAAGATGGAAGGCTCGCGCCAGCGCCGGGGCCAACGTCTTGGCATCGGGCACATAGGGCGCCCGAGATCTCGACGGACCGGCATCGGCGGGATACCAAACCTGAACCACGAGCTCTCGACGATCGTTCGGGTCAGCGGTAAAGAGCTCGGCACGACCCGGATCGACCCAGTGATAGGTCACCGTGCCGATCCGGTACTGCCCGGTGGGCTCGGGGAAACCGAACACCGGAACCACGACGGGCAAGGACCCGGCAACGACGAGCACCAACACTGCCGCACAGACGCCGGCCACGGCCGTCGCCCGTACCCACCAGCGCCGCGACGCCGGGGGCTGGACGGGTCTGCTCGTCCGGATCAGCCATAGCGCCGAAAAGACGACACTCAGCGCGTACGCGGGCACCATCTGCCATCGAAAGCCTTCCAGCCCCAGTTGCGCAGCGGTCGCCGGAACGGCGAGAACCACCGTCGCACGCAGCCCGCGCATCCCGCGAAGCGGCGGGGAAACCCATGCCAGCAACGCCCACGCGTCCACCACAACCAGCAGCATCTCCCACGGTCTCATGGCCACTCCCCTGGCCGCGGCGCAGCGCCGAGGGACTCGCCTGCCGGGGCAATGCCTTGCCGGAGGGGAGCCCCGGCGGACGTCGGCAGAACAAATCCGGCTTTGTATGCTACGTATTCCGTATATTATTTTCACGATACTATGAGACATCCTCCTGGCGCTTGACCGGAATCCGCGGTCTTCGCGAAGCTCGAGGTTCGGCTCACGCGCCGAGCTCACGGCGAGTTCGGCGGCGACGCACACGGGGCGTCGCCGCCCGAAAGACCGTCACGCGGTCGCCGGCACCTCGACCTCGAAGGTGAACCCGTACGGCCGCAGGAAATTCAGGAAACCCGCGATGTCGTACGCCTGGGCGGGCAACAGCACTCCGGACCGGCCCCCGTCCTCGACCAGACGGCGCGCGCCCTCGACGGCGATCGCCGCGGTGGATCCGTAGATGTCCCGGCCGCGTACCACGGCCCGGGCTATCCGCCCGTCCGCACCGACCGCCTCCGCCAGCACCGTGAACGCCTCCTCGGGCCGCTCGTCCTCGGCAGGTCCCTCGGGCATGCCGTCGATGATCTGATGCGCGATGTCGGCCGGGGCCTGCACGAGGTCGAAGAACTCCGGCGGCGCGGCCGCGGCGTTGACGACCACCTCGAAGCGCCGGGTGGCGATGTGGCGCGCGGAACCGTGGCCACCTCGCATCGGGGCCAGCCGACCACCGGCTCCGCAACGCCCGCGCCGGGAAAGACGATCTCGGAGCGGCGCGGCGAGCGCTGCTCCCACGTCCACTGGCCGTCGTCGTAGCTGAGGTGGCGGCCGCCCATCATCTCGTACGCCGAGCGCAGCGTGCCCCGGGTCATCCCGAATCCGCTGAGCTCGTACGCCACGGTGAGCTCTTCGACCGGCTCGGCCCGTACCCCGGCGAGGTGGGCGGCGAAGTCGCCCGGCAGGATGTCGTAGCCGGTGGCCGGCACGACCGCCACGCCCGCCCGCTCGGCCTACTCGCCGAACGTCTCGAAGAGGGACTGCACGAACTCCTGCTCAGCGCTGGTGTCGACGTAGTGGCAGCCGGCTGCGATCGCCGCGCGCACCACTGTGTGGCCGAACGCGGTGAACGGCCCGGCACAGTTGATGACCGCGGCGCATCCCTCGAAGGCCGCGGCGAGCGCGTCCGGGTCGGCGGCGTCGGCGGCGCGCACGTTCGTTCCGGTCAGCCCCAAGGAGGCCGCGGCCTGCCGCAGCCGCTCGGCGCTGCGGCCGGACAGGACGATGTCGAATCCGCGCCGGCGCAACTCCGCGGCGACGAGCCGCCCGGTGTATTCGCTAGCCCCATAGACAGCAATCTTCACGTGACATCCCTTCTGCGCGGCGCGGGCTCACCCGGCGCCGTCGGACGTCGCCAATGCTCGTCCGCGGCCGGCACCGAACCCATCCCGCAGATTCGGGGTCCTCGCCACCCCCGCACCTGCGGGATCACTCACGCGCGCGGAAGGTGCGGCGGTAGTCGCGCGGCGCCACCGCGGCGGGCCATGAACTGCTCGCCGAGGGCGGTGACGCCCGGCGGGGCGTACGCGGCGAGGCGTCGAAAGGCCATGCGTCATCCACTTGGAAGCAAAGGCGAAAGATTATGCCTCTGTTTTAAGCTTTCCTACATGCTTGATGTACGCCGCATGCAGGTGCTGCGCGCCGTGGTCGTCAGCGGCTCGGTGACCGCCGCCGCGACCCATCTCGGCTACACCCCGTCGGCGGTCAGCCAGCAGGTGGCCGCCCTGGAGAAGGAGGCCGGGATCGCGCTGCTCGAGCGGGCCGGCCGGGGCGTACGACCCACCGCCGCGGGCCGGCTGCTCACCGAGCACGCGGCCGTCATCGGCCGGCACCTCGCCGAGGCCGAGACCGCCCTGGCCGACCTGCGCGCCGGGCGCACCGGGCGGCTGACGATCCGTTACTTCGCCTCGGTCGGGCCCACCATGCTGGCGCCCGCCCTGGCCCGCCTCCGCGATCAGTACCCGGGCGTGATCGTCGACCCGCGGCTCTCCGAACCGGGTGACCCGCAGGCGGAGGTCGAGCGCGGGCAGGCCGACCTGGCCATCGTGGTCCGCCGCCCGTCCGACGACGTACGCCCCGGCGTCCGCGTGCTCCACCTGCATGACGACACGTACCGCGCCGTGCTGCCTACCGCACACCCTCTCGCCGCGCACGAGGCGATCCACCTGTCCGACCTGGCCGGCGAGCCGTGGGTCGGGAGCGAGCCGCCGGGCCCCTGCCTGGAGCCGATCATCGACGCCTGCGCCGCCGCCGGCTTCACCCCCGACTTCGTCGCCAGGTCCGAGGACTACACCACGGCTCAGGGCTTCGTCGCGGCCGGCCTCGGCGTCAGCCTCATTCCCCGGCTCGGCTTGGCGACACGCCACCCCGGGGTGGTCATCCGGCCGGTACGCCATCCGGAGCCGGTCCGGGCCGTCTATGCCGCGGCGCGCGAGTCCTCCCTCACCCAGCCGGTGGTCCGCGCGCTGATCGATGCCCTGACGGACGCACCGCGCAGTTGATGACCGCGGTGACGAGGCGGCCGGTGTACTCGCTCGCCCGCGGCGAGGTCGGCTCGGCTGGTGAGGATGTCCGGCGCCCGAGGTAATTGTTATGGTCATAATTTATGGAACACGCAGGAAAACTGGTCCACGCGTGCCGGCGTGACGGCCGGGGCGGCAACCCCACCGTGGTGCTCGACGAGGCGCCAATGACTGAAGCCGAGCGCCGCGCGATGAACTGGCCGAGGCTTCAGCCTCGATCCGTGATCGGCTTCGGGTTGATCGGTTGATCGGCTGAGGCGGGCTTGGTCAGCTGGGGCTTCACGATTCGGGAGAGCAGTCCCCGGGGATGGGGGCGTCGACAGCGATCGCGTGGATCCGGTTCCACCGGTCCACGCCACCGTGCGCGGCGACGGCGCTCGCGTGTAGATCGTTCATCGCTCTTGCTTCTCGGTAGGGATGCCCCGGCCGCCGAAACGGCGGCCGGGGCGAGTCCGGTCAGTCGACGATGATTCCACCGGTCAGGTTGGCGACGGTGCCGGTCATCGCGGATGCCCGGTCGGAGGCGAGGAACACCGCCGCTTCCGTGAGTTCGGCCAGCGTGGTCGGGCGCTTGCGATGGCTCATACCACTCGCTAGCGCAGTGAACTGCTCCTTGGTGATCCCCAGTGCGTCGGCCTGCAGCCCATACACGACGTCGATGACCGGTGTCTCCACCATGCCCGTGGTGCGGAGGCAGATCGCGCGAACACCGTGCTGGGCCCATTCGGCCGACAGCGCGCGGTTGAGAGCTTCCATTGCCGCCCAGCCGACGCTCATGCCGCCCTCCAGGGGCTGCGGCAAGCGGGCCGGTTCGGGTGTGTGCATCATGATCACGCCCGACCGCCGGGCGATCATGTGCCGTGCGACGGATTTCGCCGTGATGAAATGAGCCTGGGCATACGTGGTGATCGGGCGCAGGAAATTCTCGACCGGCAGCTCGGTGAGCGGTATTCCCTGCAATCCCACGGGCGAGATTCCGACCGCGTTGAACGACACGTCGATGCTGCCGGCGTTGGCGACGACCGCGTCCAGGTGCCCGGTCACGGATTTCTCGTCCCCGGCGTCCACCACGGCGGTCTCGACCGCTCCACCCGCGGCGGAGATCTTCTTCGCGACCGTGCTGATGACGTCGAGATTTCGCGCGGTCAGGAACACCCTGGCACCTTCGCGAGCGAAGCCGCGGGCCACTGCACTACCGACCGCGCCGCCCGCGCCGTAGACGACGACATTCTTGTTTTCCAGTAACATGATCTTCTCTTTCTGGTTGTTCACGCCATCGCGTGAAGTCCGTGGCCGGTGAGCTGGTACACCCGGTGCTCGTCCTGGTTGTCGGTGTCCTGGCACAGCCGCGATCTCGGTGCCGACGATGGCCGGCGCGAGAAGCGGTCGCAGTGCCGCCGCGAATGGTCGGTGTCGATTCCCTCCCGCTGGGCGTATGCGGCGACCCCGGCGGCGCCGAGTGCGTGGCAGACGTCAGTGGCGGCAGCACGGCGGCGAAGCCGAAGCCGAGCTGGGCGCGGCGGGATTCATCGGCGGCGTATTCGGCGTGCAATCGGATCACCTTTGCGCCCGAGGATCCGCCGCTGAGCGTTGAGCCGCGCAGGGCACCATCGGTGCCTTCACTCGCTCGATGTCTGGTTGCGGTGTCGTGAGGCGAAGGCGAACGTGATGTCGTGGGTGTGGAGATGGGCGAGGTGGGCGACCTGGTCGGCCATCCGGGAGCAGCAGATGCAGGCATGGTCGGGCCAGCCGTGCACGCCGGGTGCGTCTGCTTGTCGTACGGCAGGGCGCGAGGTCAGCGGATGGTGATCTCGCCGATGTCGATGGCGACCAGCAGCGGCTCCGGGACGAGTTCGTAGTCGCCGTGCCAGGCGTAGCCCCGCCGCGTGGTGGGGATGATGATGCCGTCGGCGTCGCGGTGGTCGGTGGCGTAGAGCATTCCGGGCGCCCCGCCGAGGATGTCGATGGTGAAGTCATGGCGGCGTAGCAGGCCGTCCGGGCCGAAGCAGGAGATCTGCTGGCGGGTATGGCTCTTGATGTGGTCGGGGAACGTCACGCTCAGCCGCCGCCACGTTTCACCGTCGACCTCGATGGGGGCGATCTCTTCGGTGATGAACCCAGGCCAGGTGTAGAGGAACGGCGTATTCAGGTACGTCCACAACGCCTCGCCGGCGAAATAGGCGAGATGAAGGTCCTCCCATGGCGTCTGGAACTCATGACCATCGAACGAGCTCTCCGGGTCGTCGCGTACGCCGGTCAGCGTGCCGTCAAGGCGCTGCAAGGCGACTCGGCCGGGTTCGAAGACCGCGCGTTTGTCCTGGCCGACGAAGTCGATTGTCACCAGCTCGCGCGTGGTGTCAACCTCGAAGCGAACCTTCTCGAGCGCATCGGCCTGGCTCTTTGCGTGGAAAAGGGCACCGGCGACCGACGCGTCGACCGTGATCGACTTGACCTTGTTCCACCGGTCCAGGCCGCCGTGCGCGGTGACCGCGTTCTCCAGTAGATCGTTCATTTCTGCTCCTGTCTGCGTCAGAGGTGGTGTTTGGTCCGGTCGCTCATGTCGTGACGGGCGCTGGCGTGAGGGCCGCCTGCTGGCGCTCTTGCACGTTGACCGGGCTGGCGTGTCAGCCCTCAGCCACCGACTGCGCCGCTCGGCACCTGCAGCACCTCGAGGACGTTTCCGGCCGGGTCGGTGAACCAGGCGGCAAAGGGTGGGCCGCTGCGGGTGATGCCTCGCTCGTCCTGGTCCATCCCGTCGTAGCGCTCGAACCTGACGCCGCGCTCGGTCAGTTCGCCGACCGCGGTCTGGATGTCGTCGACCTGGAACATGAGGATGGTGTAGGTGGCCGGGTTGTAGTCCGGCTTCTGGTACACCCGGGTGTCTCGGCCGTCGGCCAGGTGCAAGACCAGCAGCCCGTGTTGGTCGGAAACCGGAATCCCGAGTGTCTGGCCGTAGAACGTTCGGGCCTGGGCCAGGTCGTCGACGGCGAACGAGTCGAAAGTTCTCGTATCCGCGAACATGACATCCTCCTGAGTTGATCGGTGATCTCAGGGGGACGACGAATGGCGGCCAACGGAACCGGACACGCGCTAGGAAGTTTTCAGGTTCCCGATCCGCCGCTGGTAGGACAGGCGTTCGGCCGGGCTGCGGGCCAGCGCAATGGCCTGTTCGTAGTTCTCCCGGGCCGCGGTGTGGTGGCCGGCCCGTCGTGCCAGGTCAGCGCGGGCCGCCCAGTAGAAGGGATATCGGGACAGCTTCTGCTCGTCAGCCAAGGCGATCAGCTCGCGGCGGCCCGCGTCGGCGCCGTCGCGTTCGGCCAGGGCGAGAGCGCGGTTCAGTGCCACGATCGGGCTCCAGGACTGCTCGGCGAGGATCTGGTAGAAGCCGACGATTCGGTCCCAGTCCGTCTCCTGGATCGATGGCGCTATCGCGTGCTCGCAGGCGATGCCGGCCTCCAGATGCCATCGGGACATGTGATTGCCGGTGGCCGCGCGGGCCAGGTGCATCAGACCCCGCTCGATACGCGCCCGGTCCCAGCGGCTACGGTCCTGGTCGGCAAGGGGGACGAACACACCGTCCTCGTCGAGGCGGGTCGGCAGGCGGGCGGCGTTGAAGCAGAACAAGGCGGCCAGGGCGTGCACGTCCGGATGCGCCGTCGCCGTGGCGTCCAACAGCAGCTCGGTCAGACGCAGCGCGTCATCGCACAGGTCCGGACGTACCGGGTCTTGTGAGTTGCTGCCTTGGTAGCCCTCGTTGAACAGCAGATACAGCGATTGCAGGACCGATCCCCGCCGGGCGTCGATGTCAGGCAGGTCCTCCACGTCGGAAAGCCGGCCCATCTGACGCAGCCGGCCGCGGCCACGGTGCAGGCGCCGGTCGATGGTCTGGGTGTCGACCAGGAATGCCTGACCGATCTCCTTGGGCGACAGGCCACACAGCCACCGCAGGATCAGGGTCACATGCGTCTCACGGTTCAAGCCCGGGTCGCAAACCGCGAACATCATGGCCAACTGGCTGGTGCGCTCCTCGGCCGGGGCCAGGGCCGCCTCGATCGTGTCGGTCCACGCCGTCGCCGTCGCCAACGCCGGCAGCAACGAACGGTGCCCCTGGTCCCGGCGGATGATGTCGATCGCCCGGTTATGGGCGGCCCGGATGATCCACGCCTTCGGGTCCCGCGGCAACCCGAAGCGCCACGCGTGCATCGCGCGCACCAACGCGTCCTGAACGACGTCCTCGGCAAGCGGAATGTTGGATGGGCCCAGCACCCGGGTCAGCGCGCTGACCAGATGCGCGTACTCCCTGCGGAACAGGTCGTCGACGAGCCCCATAGATGCTGCCCCGGCGGGCTCTTCGTCCATCAGCGTCAGGTCTCAATAGCCCTGGACCGGCCGCACCTCGACCGAACCGCCGAACTCGTATGTCGGACACGTGCGCGCCACCTCGATGGCGTCCTCCAGAGAGGCGGCATCGAAGATCATGCTGCCGGTCACCAGATCCTTCGATTCCGCGTACGGACCGTCGGTGACCACCCGCTCGTGGCCCCGGACAACACCCCCTGGGTCGGCAAGCGCGGTCCCAGTATTCTGCCGACCCTTCCGGGCCAGCTCATCGGACCAGCGATACCACTTCTCCACGTGGGCCTGAAGCTCTGAAGGCGACAGAGCGTGCTCCCCGACAGCGCCCCCGCGAAAGATCAACATGAACTTGCTCCGCGGGGCATGCTCATCGCTTTCAGGTTCAGAGATCATGGCCCCAACCGTAGCCGCCGTCAGTTATCGTCGCCCAACTTCCACCCAGCAACCTCGCCCGCCCTTGACTGCACGGCGACCGCGCCGGCCGTCAGCGCCCCGGTCGCGCCGCAGGGAGCCGCTGTCGCCTCGCGGCGCCTGATGGCGCTCAGATCGTGAGGACGTCCAGGACAGAGTGGCAACGGCCAGTGGCAGGAAGAAGCACCCCGCCACGATCACCCTCGCGAGGCGATCCTCGCCGAGCGTCTGCGCGAAGACGGCGTCGGGCGCCTATTTTCACGGACTTGGTACGTGAACGCCTCCGCCATGGCGGCCAACATTTTATCGCGAGCATATCATACGATACTCTGATCATCGTGGCCTCGGCTCGCGCTTTGGCATCCGCTATCCAGGCCCGTGGGTCGCACTACGCGCCCACGGCGTCCTCGGCCACGCCAGTACGGTGACTTCCAGGCCATATTCGTACGCGAAGTGATTCACACGCAATCTCATCTACCGTGCGTATGGTATGTTTTTCATATCATCAGATCTCTCAAGGAGAGGGCGGGAATGACGTCGAGTACGACCGGCCGAACCAGGCAGGCCCGCCGGCGGCGACGGACCACCGAGATCAAGGACTCTCTGCGTGGCCTGGGCATCCAACTGTCCCTGCTGAACCGCCAGGTGGGTACACACCTTGAACTCAAGGACGTCGACTTCCGCTGCCTGGACCTGATCAACCGGTTTGGGCCATTGAGCCCTACCACCCTCGCGCGGTACGCGGGGCTGCATCCGGCCACCATGACCGGCATTCTCGATCGACTGCAGCATGCCGGCTGGATTGTGCGCGAGCGTGACCCCGAAACGACCGACCGCCGCGCCGTGACCGTGCGCGCGCTGCGTGAGCGCAACAATGAGCTGTACGCGCTACTGACAGGCATGAACACGTCGATGGACGAGATCTTCGCCAATTACACCGACGACCAGCTCGACGTGATCGCGGACTTCCTGCAGCGCACGACCGACGCCGGTCGGGACGCCACCGACGAGCTCGCCGGCCGGTGACGGCCGCCGGATCGCCCGGCGCGGCTGCCGCATCGCCTCAGTCTCGCGCGAGCGCATCGCGTCGCAGCATCTGCCAACGGTCGGCGAGCCGCCGGTGCTCGTGACGGCGACCGCGCGATCGGCTCGATCACAGGCCGCCCACCAAGACCTCGCCGACGACATCGCCAAGTACGAGGCCAACACCGGCGCCGAGCCAGTCAACGCCGCGCCCGCACCGCCCGAGCCGGCGAAGCCACGCCGGACCCGCAAGCCGGCCAAGTAGCCGCAGCAGCGGCGGCCCCGGCACCGACGCAGCGACCGATTGGCTAAGAAAAGCTATACAGCATCAAGACGGCCCGGCTAGGCCGGGCAGCGCACGCGCTAAAGCCGTTCCGACCCGCGCGCACGCCAAGCGGAACGGGACCATCAAGAACCTCGGAAAGATGAGACCGAACCACGGACGGCATCATTCGCCAATCGCCCGAGTGCTTGTAGCGCCAGGCGCCGCGCTGCTACGGGCCTTACGGCATCGGCAACCATGACCTGGTAAGCATGCGGCTAAGTCGTGGCCCGGTGCATAGCTGCATGATCTTGCGGTCGCCACCCATCGAAAAGCCTTCATCTGTATGAAGGACTGACATCAACCGCGACCAGCAACGGGAGCAACCTTCGGCACCTTCCTACGCCCGAGACCGCCGCCGCGCGCACTCCCGGCGGGCTACTGTAGTCACGCGCCGAGGTCGTCTGATTCACGGTTCGCAGCAGTCCCATCTCCGTTGTCACACCATTCCGCATGCAGGTCCGAAGCAATGACGCGAATACTGCCACCAGTCATCGCGATTTCGTGACTGCAACCCTGTTCGTGCGGAATTATCTCGTCAAGCTGGAGGTCCCCCAAGCGGTGGGTATCGGGCCAGGCGAATTCGTTTCGCCCTTCCGCATCGGCATTTACCGAAAACACGATAGCGTTCTCGTATCGGATTCGCAGACCAGAGTCGTGTTTGAATTTGTTAGGCGCGAACTGGAGCTCAACAGTGATCCGACCAACGCCGTCGCGGAGAGCCATGTTCGCTAGCGTCAAATCTTTGACACACTTGGTCGAAGCGAAGTCGTAGTGGCCCGGGTCTTCTGCGAACGCCGCTGCTCCTGCGGGTAGCTGGTCTCGAATCTCCACCAAGTGAGCTAGGTAGGGACGCGGATCAAGAAAGTAGCCGCCGTCCGTGCGCTCAATCTTTGCGAATCTCACTAGCAACCACCCTTTAGCCTAGGCATCTTCCATTTGTCGCCCGTGATGTCCCGTGTTCCCTGCGGACCGAGTCGACCAGAAGCCCTCATCTCTTCGACCGCTTTTCCCTTGAGGCGATTATATACGTTGTCAGGAACGGAGACGTCAGCAACTTTACCGTGCTTATCAAACCAGCCATTGCTGCCGAATATCCCCACCTCTGAGCCGCGATGATATACATGGATCTCGAAGTCAGTACCGGCACCCATCGGGAATCTGTCGAGCCGACCGGTATAGTCACTACCCAACCCAATCGGATCGGATGATCCGCCACCGTAATTGTGGACGAGTACCGGCGTGTTGCTGGCGAGCACATAGTACGTGTGGAGGTCCCGGACGGTCAGGTTGTAGGCGGTCTGGAGCCGGTGGAAGTGCGTGGTCGCGGTGATGGTCAGGTTGTGCCCGTCGGCGGTACGCAGGGTCATGCCCGACTTGAGGTCTCTGGCGTCGACCCACGCATGGGCGCTGGGTGACCAGAAGGGGTGATGGTCGGTGGCAACAATGAAGCTGTGCTTGCCGTCGACAGTGACTGTCGTGAAGTCGGTGTCGTCGGGGGTGACGATGGTCGCATCGACCTCTCGGCCGCCAGACTTCGCGGTCTCTGGATCAGTGGCTGCGACCTTGTCGCCCACCTTAAGTTCTTCGATGGGTTTGACTGTGCCGTCGGCCAGTAGGACAAGGGTCCCGGCGGGAAAGCTGTTCCGACAGGCGGCAGCCGCTTTTTCGGCGGCCTTGCGCGACCTTTTTATATCTCTTTCCGCGTCGATAGCGTCGTTGAGAATCTTGGCAGCCTTCGAGCCCTTGCCGCCAACCGGAATGAGCGCGGAGCAATCGAGGATATTGGGGTGATTGAAGCAACTCATCCCTTCCTGGTATGGGATGAATAGGTCAAACGCGAATCCCAGCCCACCCCACAAATCCAACTCGCCGCCTTGGTCGCCCCGGGCAGCCATAGCGTTATCACGGACCCACTCGTTATAATCGCCCTGGTTGCTTGAGATCAATGCCCGGATCTGGGCCTTGGTGTACTCGCCGTTAGGTCCCTTGGGGACCATCTTCGTGTCCCGAAGGTAAGGCGGAAGAGCATCTTGGGGACGGGGCTTGGCAGGCCCGTAGCATTGACCGTGGTGGCACGACCCTGCGGCCGGGTTTCCTGGGTCGAGGGGGCCCTCGGTGATGATCTTTCCGGAGCCGTCGCCCTTGGGTGTGCCGACACCGCATAGGTCAGCGGGGCACAGGCCGGTGGGGTCGCTGGTGGTGACGGGGTTGTTGCCGCTGTAGGCGTAGCCGTTCATCTGCTGCGGGCTGTCCGCGGCGAGGATGGGGTCGGCGGAGATGAAGCGGCCAGTGGTGGGGTCGTAGTCGCGGGCGCCGAGGTGGGTGAAGCCGGTGGGTTCGTTGGTGCCGCCGACGAAGCCTTTGGTGCCCGGCCAGGCGGTGGGTTGGGTGCCGCGGAGGCCGCCGAAGGGGGTGGTGCGGCGTTGCTGCATGGCCAGGGTGCTCGCGTCGATGGCGAGTTCACCGGTGGCCTGGTGGTCGGGGAGGTGGAAGGAGACCTTGTTGTCGTTGGTTCGGACCGCCCGGATGCCGTTGCCGAGGTCGTAGTAACGGGTGGCGCTGGGCGTGGTGGGCGGGTTGCCGCCCTTGCCGATGGTGATCTCTTCGCTGGCGAGGTAGAGGGTGGTGGCATTGGCGGTGCGCTGGAGGAGGCGATTGCCGTCGGCGTCGTAAAGGTAGGAGGTGGTCGGGCCGGTCTTGCCGGCTGGCGGGGCGACCTTGACCAGGTGTCCCTCGGCGTCCCAGGTCAGTTCCTGCTCATTGCCGCCGACGGTACGGGTGCGGGTGTTGCCGGACGGGTCGTACGAGTAGATGCTCTGGGCGGTGCCGCCGTTGGGTCCGGTGGTGTCGACCTTGGTAAGGGTGTGCGGTTGCGGCGTCTTGGCCGCGGGGTAGGTGTAGGTCTGCTTGACGTCTTGGGCGGTGTTGCCGCTGGGGGCGTGTTCGATCTGAGTGGCACGGTTGCCGGTGGCGCCGTACGTCAAGGACTGCCAGTACGGAGCCGGACCGCCGAGGACGGACGCGGACGGCGTCGCCGCGCAGCCGGTGGTGTTCTGGGCCCAGGCTTCGGTCAGACGTTGCAGGGCGTCGTAGGTGAAGCACTGGTTGTCGGTGCCGTCACGTGATGTGTCGGCCATCGACAGGATGTTGCCGACGGTGTCGTAGCCGTACATGGTGTAGCGGTCGACGCCCGGTATGCCTTCGCGGTCGACGCGCGAGGTTTTCAGGCGCTGGGTGCCCCACTCGTAGGTCGAGGTCAGCCAGGTGTGCTTGGTGCTGGTGGTGGCGACTTCGTGCTGTTGGGGTTTGCCGGTGTAGCTGTAGAGGATGTTCGTCAGGTATGACGAGGTGCCTGACACCCGAATCGGGCGGTGGACGGAGTCGTACGTGATATCGATCGATTCCCCGGGAAGCGCACCCTCGGGGGGCAAGCCCGTTGACTTCAGGGTCCCGTCCGGGTTGTACCCGATGTTGAACTGATAGGTCCCCGCCAGGGCACTCTCGCCCGTCACGTCCGGGATGGACACGGTGGAACGGGTGACCCGATACAGGCCGTCGTAATTGCTGATCGTGGTGGTGTAGGACTTGCCGTTGTCGTAGCGGGTGGCCGAGGCGAGCTCTCCCTTGGCGCCGAACGCCGTGTCGTAGGCCCAACTGGCGAGCTTGGGGCCGGTGGCGCTGTCCGCATGCAGTTCGGTCTTGCGACCGAGACCGTCGTACACATAGGCGAGAGTGTTACCACTGGTACGCGAATCGGTGCTGGACAGCAGCTGGCCGCGGTCGTCGTACTCGAAGCTTCTCGTGCCCGTGTCAGGGTCCGTCGCCTGCTTCTGCCGGCCGAGCTGGTCGTAGGTGTACGACCAGGAGTTCTCGTCGGCGTCGACGATGGAGCCGAGGTTCCCCTGGGGCGTGTACCCGTAGATCGTCTTGTCGGGCGTGCCGGTGGGGGCAGCCGTGTGGTACTGCCACAGCTCAGCGGTCCGGCCGCGCGTGTCGAAGAGCGCGGTGGTCGTCGTACCGCCGGTGGGCGGGATGACGGTGACCCGATCACCACCATAGGTTGTCGTGGTGGTGCCCAGGACCATGCCGCCGTCGCCGTTCCCGGCGACGTGCTTGATCTGGATCTCGCGGCCGAGCCCGTCGTACCTGTGCCAGGTCTGGGTCTCCACCGACAGCGCGTCGTCTAGTCCGATCAGCGTCCGCGACGGCGCCGAGGTCATGTAGTAGGGAGCGAACTCCTTACCGGTCAGGCCGCGTTCGTCGTAGAAGGTGTCGGAGACCAGACGGCCGCCGTTCGGGCCCGGGGCCTGCGTCTGGCGGGCGCGCAGGAAGCCGTCGTAGATGAGGTACGAGGTGTCCTGGCTGCCATCGTTGTTGACGGTCTTCGTGCCGACCGCAACCGCTTCGTTGTCGGCGATGGTGTAGGTGTGCTCGACGTTCGGGGTCAGGTTGTCGGGGCGGTCGGGAAGCCAGGTCTTCAGAACGCGTCCGAGAGCGTCATAGGTGTTCCTCGTCCGCTTAGTGTTCGGGTCCTGCACCAAGGTGGGCAGGCCGCGCAGCGGGTCGAGGGTCGTCGTGGTTTTCAACGTGGAGGTGGGCACCGTCGGGTCGGCGGGCGGAGTCGTGACATCCACCGTCGTTGGGAGACCGGTGGACGGCGTGTAAGTCGTCGTGGTGGTGCGCCCATCGTTGCGTGTGACGCGGGACGGGGTGCCGGTGTTGGTCGCGGTCACGTTCGCGGTCAGATCGGTGGCGGTCAGCTGCCGGCCGTACTGGTCATAGGTCGCACCCGATTCCAGGTAGGTGCCGGTCGTGCCGTTGTGCGACTTCAGAGTGGCGGTGAACCACGGCTCGCCCTTGGTAGGCGCGGCGGTGTAACTCGATCCGTCGTATGCGATACGCACGTCGGAGATCACCTGGTTGGCCCGGGCAGGCGTGGTATCACATTTCACGGCGACCGTCTCGGTCCGCGACGTCAGCGCCATCAGGTTCGCGTCCGTGTTGTCGAGGTACGTGATACGGGTGCAGCGGTCGTCGGTGCTGCGCGCGTTGTCACCGAGGTCGTCGACCTGGGTGATGCGCCCGGCCGTGTCCTCGAAGGTGCTCTTCGTCATGGTCTGGCGCCAGTTCTGCCCGGCGCCGTCGTCCAACGACGTGAACGATTGCGTGGCATCGGTGCCGGTGAGGTTGGCGGTGGTGGTGCCCCACGAGCGGACCCGGCTCGCAGCCTGGTGGAACCAGCCGTGGTTGACCGTCTTGGCCAGCACCCGCCCGCCGGGCGCCGAGAACGCCTCCGTGCGGTACTCAAAGCCGGTCAACGCCTCCCAGTCGGTGATGGTGGCGCCTTCTCCGTTGTCGAGGGTGACGGTCTTGCTGCCGCCCGCGGTGTTCAACCGGTCACCGTTCATCCCGCGCTGGAAGTAGTGATCAGCCTGCGAGACCATGCCGGCGGGGCCGCCGGTCTGCATCCGTACATGCCGGTACCCGTGCCATTGCGACCAGGTCTTGTGCTTCTCCTCCGTCAGGCCGTCGTCATCGTCGTAGTGCCACGCCGCGCCATCCAGATACGCATGATTGGTGACCATGTCCGGTGAGGCGTTGGTCCGGTCGCTCTGCGTGACAGAGGTGACGACATACTTGTTGAACCACTGCAGCGACGGGTTGAGGTCACCCGACGCGGTGTAGTACACCGGAAAACAGCGGGTCGTGTTCGTCTCCGGCGTCGGCAGTTTGGCCCAGTCGCACTCCGCAGTCGAGTAATTGACGTCGACCTGACCGCCAGACTCGTTCATGACAGTGGACAGCCGCTCCTTGATGAATGGCGCCGTGCCGTCGCCTGTCTTGTCCAGCCGGTTGGCATCCTGATGGTAGGAGAACGTCACCTTCGGCAAAGTGATGTTCGGGGTGGCAGTCTTGCCGGTGCGCTCGATGGAGTCCAGCAACAGCTGGTAGTTGATGTCCGCCATTCCCCACTGGTGGTTGAGGCGCCAGCTGTCTACATCGGTGTAGGTGCCACCCGAGTTCAACCTCTGGGTCGTAACGGACGTCAGACGCTTGCGAGTCCAAAACGTCGGCGCGAACGTGCTGCAGTCGGTGCCGGCCGTGCAGTTCTGATCCCACGGCGTGTCATACCAGTACGACGACTGCGTATCGATCGTATCCGGCGCACACGTCACCCCAGAGACCGGCAGACACCGCTCAGACGACCCGAAAACAACCTTCGCCAAAGCCTTCGCCGAATACATGCTATTGCTGCGCAAGCCGTACTCGATCCGGTCCAGAGTGCCGCCACGGGTGTAGAGGGTGTCATCGGCGGCGGTCAGGTTACGGCCGTAGGAGTTCGTCTCCCGGTTGTAGTAGTACGCCATGGCGTCGCCGCGCCGGTCGACGACATAGTCGAGGTTCCACCGCCACGCCTGCTGGCACCACGACGTGGCGAAAGTCGACCTGTTGCAGGGCTCGTCGGTGTTGTTACCGAAGACAGGAACGGTCCAGGTCGAGTCGGTGGTCTCGTTGCCGGTGGCCCAGTTGGGGAGCTTGTGGTAACCGAAGTAATACTGGGTGCCGTCGGTAGTGGTGACCCGCCAGTACTCCTGATCATTGTCCCCGTTGTCGCGGACATCGGTGCTCGAGCCGTTCAGCTTCTCGATCCGGGTGCCGTCGTCCTGCTTCAGCTTCCAGGTGTTGGTTCCGGCCGGGATCAGCTCGCCACTCTTGCCGTTCAGGCTGATGGTGGCGTTGTCGTAGCCCCAGCACTGATCCGGCGGCTTGAGCCCGTTGGTGGTGGGGGCTCCGTCGTCCGAGCAGGACTTGTAGCCGCGCTCGATGTAGCCCGGCCACAGGTCGAAGCCGTCCCCGACCCAGGAGGACTGGTTGTTGGTCGTGGCGGTCCGCCCGTCAATGGCGCTAGAGGAATACGACACGCCGACATCCGGCGCCAGATTGCCCGGCACGGCCGGTGTTGGCATGGAGTAGGACCAGGAGAAGTCACCGGTGTTGAGACTGATCTGCCAAGTACCCGACGGGGACAGCGACGTCGCTTTGTAGTCCCCGCCGTCGCTGGAGGAACCCGAGACCGCCG
Organism: Actinoplanes sp. NPDC051513; assembly: GCF_044454685.1. Lineage (NCBI taxonomy): Bacteria > Bacillati > Actinomycetota > Actinomycetes > Micromonosporales > Micromonosporaceae > Actinoplanes > Actinoplanes sp. NPDC051513. The sequence goes on along the minus strand of NZ_JBITDW010000027.1, from coordinate 54,606 downwards.
CCAGGACCATCGCCTCACCGCCGGTCAAGCGTCCCGCGCCAGCCGCCGGGAGGGTCACGGTGGCGGTGAGGGTCTGACGGGCCGTGTCATTGACCGCGGCCACGGGAGTTCCCGTACGACAAGACGTCTCATCCGGAGTGGTCAGAGCGCACGCCGGCAGCTGGATGAGACGAAGACGAGAGCCGTAGCCACCGCCGTACCCCTGCGCGAAACGGCGGTAATCGATCTCCAAACCCACCTTGCCCGGCTGGGCCGCGTTGTCGGTACGACGCGCTTTCATCAGCAAACCGTCGACTCCGGCCCGCTCAGCGGCCGCCTGACCTTCAACGCTGATCTCGGCGCTGCCGACGGGTGGGGCTGTTATGTCCTCTACGCGGGCGTCGGTGCGTGTGAGCAGGTGCGGTGCCCGCAACGCGACTGGTAGGCCGGCCAACGCAGCGCTCGCCGCCGGCCCAGTATCCACGGTGGGTACGGAGGCGGAAGCGCGACCGGCCACCGGCCACGCGGCGGCGGGCGCCGGCGCCGATGAAACCAAATGTTTGCGCGGCGTGACCTTGACCGGATGCCCGGAAAGCGGCTTGTCCGCCTGCACGCGAGGGCGGCCTGTGCTCGGATCACTCGCCACCGACACGGTCGCGTGGACCAGCGCGCCGATCAGCACCACAGGCAGTGTCAGTGCCAGCTGTCGTCGAGCTCGTTCCCGCCACTGCCTTGTCATCGATCCATTCATCCTTCTGCCGCTCCTCAGCGCGCAACCGGCACCGGCGCCCAAACCGGGGCGATGCCTGGGAGTTCATTCGAAATGTGTCGTGCTCTGTGCGTCACGCCTGTGGGCAGGGCCTAGCCACGCATGGCGCAGCCATGCCCTGCCCGGTCCGACGGCTAGCTGTCGCCCGGAACCGTCGTCGGTAGACCAGGTGTGCCGGTGGAGAGTTGCTGGATCTGCGTCTGGTTGAGCACTCCTTCGAAGGCCCACACGTCATCGATCGACCCAGACCAGTTCTGCCCCCAGACCCCGCCGGACTTCGCACGACCCAGCTGCAGCGACTTCGTGGCGTTGAAGCCGACCACATCCGATGTCCAGGACACGAGGTCCGTGCAGGCTGGGTCATTCGGCGTACCGTCACCGTCGGAATCGGGACATAACGTCTGCTGCAGCTCGCCGTTGACATACAGCCGCATCTGACGAGCGAAGGAGTCGTAGACCAGAGCCAGGTGATTCCAGCCGCCCGAGCCCCAGTCGTCGAAGCTCGCGTTGTCCGCGCTGGCCGTGACCGCGGACGTGGTATCCGCGTTCGGCATCGCGACCTGCCAGTGACCGAGGCCGGCCGTGTCGGTCACATAGCGCACGACGAAACCGCTGTTGAGGGCGCCTTCCTGACTGATCACCGCGGCGTCCTCAGTTGGCCGGCCGGACGGCGCCAGCGCCCAAGCGGTGACCGTGAAACTGCGGCTGGCGTCGATCGGGACACTGCCAGTAGCGGCGTAGTCGTCGACCCCGTCCAGGTTCAGCGCGTTGGTGTCGACCCAACCGGTGTCGATGTGCGCGCCGTTGTAGAGCGTCGCGGAACGGTTGCCCGCCGAATCGTCCGGAGACGTGGTGGGGCTGCCGGTGCTGGCTGACTCCAACTTCCACCGGCCCTTGACCACCGGATGCTGTCTGAACAGGCTCGTGATCTCGTCCGCCGATAGAGCCCGGTCGAAGAACCGGACATCGTCCAGGTCGCCCTTGAAGAAGTTGGCGAAGCCACTGGGATAGTTCGAAGCGCCCAGCGTGATCGGCCCAACGGCCAGCCACGGAGTGGTGAACGCCTCGGTGTCGACCAGAACATTGTCGACGTACAGCCGCATCTGCGCGGTGTCCTTGTCATATACGGCAACCGCATGTGTCCACTCCCCCAATCGAGCCGCCGGGCAGGTAGGGGAGCCGGCGGGGCAGGCTTTCTGTTCCGCCCTGACTAGTGGAGCACCCACGGTGTCGGATGTCGCTCGCTGGAACACCCAGCCGGTGCCCGTGTGATACACCTCAAAACCACGATTGTTCGTGCCCGCCTGATGCGCGGCGACCGAGGTCCGGTCCTCCACCGCCAGCCGTGCCCACAACGACACCGCGAAGCTCTGATAGGTGTCCAGCACCGGCTGCGTCGTCACCGCGCGGTCATCCACACCGTCCAGGTGGACACTGGTTTTGTCCACCCCGGGACCGCCGAGTTGCGGCGATCCGTACAGCACAGCGTTCACCTGCTGGCCAAAACCGGTCACCGTGGTGGCAACGGCGTCCTCATCGAACGGCCAGACAACCTTCGCCGGGCGCTGAGGATTCGCCACCGACTGCTTGGAGGCCAGCCGGGCGATCTGATCAGCGGGCAGCTGGCTGTCGAACAACTGCGCCTCGTCCAGCTCACCTGAGAAGAACGACTTCAGCGTCCCGTTCTGCGTGTTGGCGCCGATAATCGTCTGCCCACGGGCGTCCCACGGGCCGCTGAACGGCGCCGTCGCTACCAAGGCCCCATTCACATACAACTTCAGCAGGCTGTTGGTGTTGTCGAACACACCTGCCACATGCGTCCAGGTACCCAGTCGGGCCGCAGTACAGGCCGTGTCACCAGTCGCACATGCCGGCTGAACAGCCGTTACGAATCCCGGACTCGACGCACTGTCCGAGGTGAACCGGGCGAAAGTCCAACCGCCGGAGAATGGCGAGTAGTACAACTGGAAGCCGCTGGTGTACTGCCCATCCTGCGACAACGCCATCAGCGGTGCGCTGGGCTGCTGAGCCGGAAGCTTCGCCCACACCGACACCGAGAAACTCTTACCCGTGTTCAGCACCGGCGAGGCCGTGGACGCATAGTCGTCCACTCCATCGAAATGCAATCCCGTGCCCGTGACGCCCTCATCGCCGGCGTGCATGCCGCCATGCAGATCTGCCACCCAAACTCCACCGGTACCGTTGATGGAGGCAGACCCGGCCTGCTCATCGAGCCCGAGCGATAGGCGTTCGGGCTGCCCGGCCCGCACCCGGAACTGGTACGTCTTGATCTCGCTGCCATTCCCGGCGCTATCGAACGCCTGCGCCGTCACGTAGTTCAGTCCCGGCTTGGTGGGCATGAACGTCACCTTCACCGCACCGCCACCCGAAGTGGTCGCCGTACGGGCGCTGCTTGGGTCAGCGTTGACGCCATACCAGTACTTGACGACATCCGTCGAGGCCGAGTCGATCGTGAACGAACCGTAGCGGCCTACCCCGTCGGTCCATGGGTCATTGGGATCCTCAGGGTCTGAGGCCGGATACTGCCCGGAGGTGATGGACGGCCCGGCGGGCACGGATGTGTCGTAAACAATGGCGCAGGTCGTCGAGCCCGTCGAGGACCATGGCGACCACTCGGCGCGGTCGTAGGATCGCGCATACCAGCCGATCATCTTGTTCTTCGGTGCGCTCGACGTCAAGGGAATCTGGAAGTCCGATCCCGACTTCTTGTACGTGGACAACGCGGACGCCCACCGCTGAATGTTTCCCTTCCCGTCCCCCGCATCCCACCTGGCGGCGAACTGCACCGCCACGCTGTCACCGTCCGGATCGGTCACATTGTTCGCGATCAGGGTCGGCAGGATACGTACCCGCTTGGGCGCGCTGGCGGTCCCACAACCCCCGCCCGGATTCGACGTCAACTGCGACCGAGAAATCTGCCCCGGCGGCCGGTTGTAATGCACTCGAAGATACGCGTCATCGGAGAAGCGCTTCCAGGCGTATGGATCAGACTCATCGGTGGCCCTGATGCCAAACGTCGTCGTGGTCCAGCCAGATGCCGCCGCTTGCTCCACGGCCCGCCCCGCCCAGAACTCAATATCGCCGGGAGCGCACTCACTCCCCCAACCATGCGCGGTGTTCACCGTCTGCAGTTTGTCGATCCAGAACCCCGACGCAAGCTGGCTGTTCCACGTCGTCGACGACGAGATCGGCTTGGTTCGCCACAACTCGACGTTTCGCGCCGAACAACTGTACGAATGGGTCTCGTGTGCCACAAACTCCGCCGACAGAATCGACTTGCCGATGAACGCCGACGTCGGCACCTGGAAAAAGATCCGCTTCTTGTCTTCCGGCGCGCAGCGCGAGTCGCCCGAACAGTAGCCGACACCAGCATCAGATTCGCCGTTGAACTTCCACTGAGGTGACGACGCCCAATATTGCGACACCATCGTCCAGCTCGGCGCACGGGGCGAAGACCACTGTGGGTCGATGTACACCGGATACTCGGCGTTCTTCAACAGGGCTTGATCAGGTGTGAGTACCAGCGCGTTCCCGCCAGCAGCAACGGCGACATCGAGTGGCGCGACATGCGCCGACTTCCCCGGTCCCGACGACGCGTCACCATCCACCGCTGCGCGAGTGGACGCACCAGCCGATGCCTTGGTACCCGCGGTCCTGCTGGAGTCCCACATGATCGGTTGGGGTGCCTCGAACACCACACCGCCGGAGCCCGTGTCCACGGCCTGCAGCCCGCCGCTGGCCATCCGGCTCAATTTCATGCCATGGGTGTCCATCGCCAGCCGCAGCTTCGCCAGCCCCGGATCTGCCGCCGCCCGTGCGGTCTTGACCACCAGCACTTCCGACGCGCCGTCGACGTCGGCGCGAACCCGCAGATCCACACCAGGCAAGACCTCGGCGTACGTCGCCGTGTTCCCGGCGATGGACGGGGCGGCCAGCGCCGCCGGCCAAGACAGACTCAGCTTCTTCCCAGCGCGCTCCAAAGTGATCAACGGCTGGTCACCGCCGCCGGAAAACTCGATACCGAACTCGGCCACCTTCGGCCCGACCGAGCCATCCGGCCGCCGCTCCAGGTGGGTATCGATGGCCTTCCACGCGCCACCAACGCGGGTCCGCACCGGCCGCAGATGCTGCACGGCCTCGAAATGGCCCTGCGGAGTGGCGTACACCTCCCTGGACTCGTTGCGCAGGGCCGCGACTTCAACCTTCTGGCCAAGGCGAGCGGCCTCTCGCAACGCCGCGTCCTCACTGCCGGCTGTTCGCGGTGGCCCGGGAGCGGTCAATGTGCGCGGCGCGGCGGCGGCAGTGCTCGTCAGCACACCACCGCCCGCCACACCTTGGCCAGCGGCCACCAGTAAGCCCGAAAGCACCGCCATCAGCCACGTAGAACTGTGGCCCCGTCTCCAGCGACCTCTCACCGTTGGCCCAGCCTCTCCCAGCGTCTGAAAGTACGAAGAAAATAATGTATGCGACTCGTAACGAAACTCGAAAGTCGTCCAGAAGTCCAGGGAACAATGCTCAGATGTCGCGAAGTGTGGCCTTGCTCACCTGGGGAACAGCGCGATGGACCATCCAAATACGTGCAGGACGACACGGTGACGCTGCCAGGCCTGACACTGTGTCACCGGAGCGCCGAAGTGCGATGTGGTGCCATCGGTCGGTCGGCCTCGTCAGCTGCTGACGTCCTGCGTCTGTGCCACTTGCGTGGTGCTGTTGAGCTTCAGCGCGGACGGGTTGGCGCGGATCAGCTGGGTGTAGAAGATGACGAGGGAGGCAGGGCCATCGGGTCAGGAACTTCGCCGCCGCGTCGCCGTCACAGCGATTCCCGCGGCCCCCTGGGGCAAGTCACCAGTCACGGCCGGCCAGCATCCGTCCACGAGGGACAACGCGTCGAACCCGACGCAGCCGTCAGCTGATGCAGCGCCGACGGGTGCGGGCATCGTCGTAGCGCACCAGGCCACCGTCGGCGTTGGTCCGCGACGTGAACATGGCGTGCGGGTCGTGGTCACGGAGCCACTGGGTCTTGTCGCCCGCCCAACCTCGCGCTGGACCCGTGGGTCGGCGTCGAGGTGCTGGGGGCGCCGACCCGGATCCGTTGGAGCGTAGCCTTAGCCGCCGAGCACGCTGGTGAGCACGGGATACCAGCGGTCAGACATCTTGGCGTACCCGGCGTCGTTGGGATGCACCGTGTCAGGCAGTTCCGCGCTTTTGAGGGTTCCAGTCATATCCGCGAGCCGAACTTGGGCACCTTTGCCCTGTACGACGCCGGGGACGCCAGCGTTGTATTGATCGATCCGAGGCTGGACGTCGGTATTGGTCGTCTGGATGATCTTAGCGACAATGATTTGAGCGTTGGGTTGGGCACGGAGGATTTGGTCGATCAAGGCACTGAGCCGACTGAGTGCGGTGCTGGGCGAAACGCCTTTGAATATGTCGTTGGTGCCAATGTGCAGCAGCACCACGTCCGGCTGGTAGGTGGTTACCCAGGCCGTGGCGCCCGCCTGAATATCCGCGATCGTATAACCCTTCCATCCTTCGTGGTTCTGGTCGATCGGGGTGTCGCCCACAATGCCCTGCGCCACGCTGCCCACGAAATTGGGCACATAGCCGGTCTCGTTGGACAGCCGCAGCCACAGCGGGCCGCGGTAGCCGGCTTCGCCGTCGCTGCCCTGCCCCCAGGTGATCGAATCGCCCAGCGGCATGATCTTCACCGCCCCGGCACTTGGGGGAGCTTGAAACCAGCCTTGAATGTCCACGATCAGGTGAATGGTTCCGGAACTGCCGTTGTAGAGGCGGATCTTTCCCCCTGAGCCGGGACGAAGCACGACCGCATTGGTGCGCCAGACTCCGGCGTTGAAGTCCATCATGGTCACCGACGGCTCGTTCTTACCCGTTGGCCAGGCCTTGAGATACCCGGATGACTCGGGTGTCACGGTCAGGTTGAGCATTGCCCCGGAGACGCCGGCCAAGGGAACCCCATTGACCCCGGCCACCTGCACGTCGATAAAGGCACCCGCCGCCAGCGGCAGACCTGTGCCCGCCGTGCGGGTGTTGAACAACCGGCAGGCCACCGGACGAAATTTCGAACCGCCCCCGACCACGCCCGTGAAGTAGCCCTCCACCGTCACCACCAAGTCCATGGCGGAGCTGCCCTTGTTGTAGAACGTGACCCGGCCGTCGGTGGACAGCTTGACCGAGGCACCCGACTGGGTCGACCCGGCCACGTAGTTGAGGACCCCATTTCCGCTGGCCGTGCCCGGCGGTGCCGCCGCCAGCCAACCACCCATCGCCGCCCCCGGCACGAGCAGGTTCACGTAGGCCGCCGTCGCACCGGCCGGCACATAGCTACCTGCGATCGTGACGGTCCGGCTGCCACCGGACGGGATCGGAGCCGCCGACGTACCGAGTCCGCTGCGGGTGTCGATGATCCGGCTGTGCGCGACCGGCACGAAACCGCCGGCGGCCGGACTGGTGGCCGTGTTGAAGTAACCCTGCACCTCAACCACGATCTGGGCGTTGCCGGATCGGTTGTAGACCGCGATGCGGCCATTCGTGCCGGGGGCCACCACAGCGACGTTGGAGGTGTTCTCCCCAGCGCCCACGTTCAGCATGGACAGGCTGACCGGCCGCTCGACGCCGTCCGGCCACAACTCCAGGAAGGTCGCTGCGGTCGGGCTGCCGGCCGCGACCCGTACCTGTAAAGCTCTGACCCCCGTGGCCGGAATTCCTCCCACGCCCAACACCGGAAAGGTGGTCGTCGAGTCCGGCCCGCGCGCCCCCGTCACGCCTCCAGTGCCAGACCGGGTGTCCAGCACTGACACCGGCGTCACAAACGACACGAGATTCGCCGCCGCCATCTGTGCCGGTGCAGTACCGGTGACGATGTCCAGCAACCGGTTCGGCGAGTTGTCGCAGGCGTCGAACACCACTCCGGTGGTGGCGTTGCCGACCAGATAGGCGCTCACCTGGCTCGGCGTCCACGACGGGTTGGCGGCCAGCGCCAGCGCGGCGGCGCCGGTCACGTGCGCCGCGGCCATCGACGTGCCACTCAGGACGGCGGTAGCGTTGTCGTCGCTGTTCCCGGCCGAGGTGACATCGGTCCCAGGTGCGACGAGATCCACGCAGCTGCCGTAATTGGAGTACGGCGCCCGAGCGTCATTGCCGGTCGTGGCACCAACCGTTATGGCGGCTGGGGCGCGGCCCGGCGAGCGAGTGCAGGCGTCAGTGTTGTCGTTGCCCGCCGCCGCTGCGTACACCAGGCCGGACGCGATCGAGTTGGCGATCGCGGAGTCGACCGCCGTGTCGACGCCGGCGAGGCTGACGCTCAGACTCGCCACTGCGGGCTTGACCGCGTTGGCGGTCACCCAGTCCAGTCCTTCGAGGAGGTCGGTGGCCGTGCCGGTGCCCGCGCAGTCGAGCACCCGGACCGCCACCAGCGACACGTCCTTGGCCACGCCGTAGGCCGCTCCGCCGACCGTACCGGCAACGTGCGTGCCGTGACCGTTGCAATCGTCCGTGCTGCTCCCGTCGATCGCGTCGAATCCGCTCGTTGCCCGGCCCCCAAAGTCGGCGTGCGTGGTCCGGATGCCGGTGTCTATGACGTACGCGTGTACTCCGGTGCCCGCGTTGGGCGACGTGTACGCGCTGTTCAGCGGCAGGCTACGCTGGTCGACGCGGTCCAACCCCCAGGACGGCGGGCTGACTTGAGTGTCGGCCATCCGGACCAGGTGGTTCTGCTCGACGTACGCCACCGCCGGATCCTCAGCCAGCCGCCTCGCCGCCGCTTGGCTCATCGCTGCTTCGAACCCGTGCAACGCAGTCGAGTAGATCCGGCCGACTCTGCCGCCGTACGTGCTGGCTAGGCGGTCCGCCTTGGCAGAGATCCCGATACGGTCGGCGTCGCTCGGCACAACGTCGTCTTTGAGCACGACGATGTAGCTCCCCGACACCGCGGGCGCTCCAGTCGGCGACCGGATCTCGCCGGTCGCTGCGGCGCCCGAGGTCGGATCCGCAGCCGTTACGAACGCCGTCACCGAGCTCGCGAACAGCCCGAACGCCAGCCATCGACGACTTGACATGCGTGAGATCTTCATCTCGAATCCATCCTTGGTGACGATCCCGTGGTCCTCGAATCGAAGCTGTGATCCAACGCCCGGGCCGACCCAATCGACTGCCGCCTATCGGGCACCGGCGGCGTGTAGGGGTCCAGCGCACCGATCCCCGTTTCCGGCGCCCGACCCGCACCGCGACCGGCGGCCGTGTCGGCGGACGGCACACGATGCGCCGTACCCGCCGCGGTCCCGCCCGACTGCGCCGACACACGCCCGCCCCGCGCCTGCTTCGACGAACGTACTGAAGTGGCAGACACACAACGCATGGCAGCGCCCTTTCCCATCGGCAAATGGATCCCAGAAATGACGATCAGCAGATTCACGAACGGCAGCGTTGCCGGTGTGCGGCGCGAAGAACGGGCCGCCTCTTGGCTGGGGGAGTATTGCTTCCCACTCGGCGCGGACAAGATCGAAGTCCGTATCGGCTGACAACTGTTATGCATATCATACAGTACGAGGTGGATATGTCCGCCGTGCGCAATTCGGCTCGGTGCAGTCTGGCGCGAGCCGTGAGCGGGCCGGCCAACGTCGCATCGCGTGCCTCCGCGAGCTCACGACGTTGTGTGTCGACCGACCCCCTTCGCTCGCTCCGGTGCGCGGGGCGTCGGCCTCCCACCGGTGGTGGGACTGTGAATCTAACGGCTTCTCTCTTGTCAACCTGATGCGAGCAGAGAGGTCTCCAACTTGTTGAATGGGTGGACGGAGACCGGGTCTGCAGCCATGATCTGCGAGGTTGTGGCCGGGGCGCCCGGGAACCACCTGCCGCCTGCGGGCCGGCTCTCTAACGGCATGCGTCCCAGCCACAACCGCTGGCGGCGCCGGGTGGTCGGTGGGGCCGTCGTCCCGGTGAGCAGCAGGCCCTCCACCCGAGGCAGCAGGCCCGTATTCGGCGCGACCGCAGGTCAGCCCACGTCGGCCGATCGCAGGCTATGCCTGTCCAACCATGAGGAAATGGCCGCAGCGATCGCCTCTGGTTGGTCCTCAGGCGTGTGATGGCCCCCGGCCCCACACTTTTCGACTTCGAGATGGGCCATGTTGGCGACGCACCAGTCGACCAGCTCCGGAGTCATCATGACGCCCTGGTCGAAGGTGAGCAGAAGCTTGGGCACATCGGCGCTTTCCATCAACCACTCGTCGTAGCGGTCGATCCGTGCGACGATCTCGGCCGGCTCGCCGCCCAGCGGCATCGCGCGTGCCCATTGCAGCATTGGTCGACGGCTTTCGCGAGTGGCGTAGGGCTTGCGATAGACGTCGAGGTCTTTCTCGCTCAGGCCCTGGCCGACGTCGCCAGGCAAAACCTGTTCGATGAATACGTTGTCGTCGAGGATCATGGCCTCCCCCACACCCGCTGTCTTGAGCGCTCGAAAAATGGCGCGACCGCCCTCGGGAAACTCCTCCCAGGTCATCGGCTTCACGATCGTCTCCGTGAACGCGACACCTCGGACTCGTCCAGGATGGCGGGCGGCCCAGTCGAAGGCGAGAGCGCCGCCCCAGTCGTGTCCGATCAGCACGACGTTGTCGAGGCCGAGGGCGTCGAACCAGGCATCGAGATACCTGGCGTGGTCAGCGAAGGTGTACCCGATGTCCGGCTTCCCCGAGTCGCCCATGCCAATCAGGTCTGGCGCAAGGCGCCGACCAGAGTCGCCGACCGCCGGCAGGATGCGGCGCCACAGGTAGGAGGATGTGGGGTTGCCGTGCAGGAAGACGATCGGTACCCCGGTGCCGACCTCTCGGTAGAAGATCATCGAATCTAGAACGTATTCGATGGGCATAGCAGTCCTCTCATACGGAAGGTAGAAACCGCCGAGCGCAACGCATCAGGCGTTGAGGGTCATCACCCGGTCAACGGTGATCTCGAGAAACGATGGGACCGGGCGGGGTTCGACGGTGCAGACCGGTAGCGGCTGGTGTATCGCCAGATGCCGAAACCGGGCCATGGCACAAGGCGGCGCGGCTTTCCGGATTGGCCATGAGGTTGCCGAACTTGCGCGAGGAGGAGAGGTCATGATCCGAGCCAGCTTCGCCGCGCTGTCCCAGATGAATCACACCGGCACCGTGTGGGGCGAAGCGTCCAGCCACATCGCGCTCAGCGTGGAAAGGTAGGTCGCCTCGGCTGGAAGGACTCGACCGAAGCCGACAACGAACAGGGCTACCTCAACGGAAGGCGGCGATGTTGCGTTGTACCCAGTCGGCGAAGACACGTGGCGCTCGGCCGAGGACCCGCTCGACGTCAGGGCTGATCCGCAGCTCGGCGGGTGTGGGCTCGCCGAGGGCATCGAGAGTGGTCTCAGCGACGGGCTCGGGCATGAATCGCAACAGCTGCGCGCGGGCTTCCTCGCGGGTTTGCTCGATGAACCGGACCGGCTCGCCGAGCGCGTTGGCAATGGCCTCGGCCCGTTGCCGGGGTGTGTACAGGGCAGGCCCGGTCAGCTCGTAGACCTGTCCAGCGTGGCCGTCCTCGCGCAGGGCCGCGGCGGCGACCTCGGCGATGTCGGCCGGGTCGATGCTTGGCTGGCCCACGTCACCGAATGGCGCGGCGACCGTCCGCTGCGTACGTACCGTCTCCGCCCAGGCGTACGCGTTGGAGTTCAAGGCACCAGGGCGAAGGATCGTCCACTCCATGCCCGATTGCCGGACAGCGTTGTCGATGGCCAGCATCATGCCGCCGTGGGACGCCGATTGCGGCCTGGTGGCGACTCCGATCGAGGACAGCAACACGACGCGGCCGACTCCGCCGGCTTTCGCGATGTCGAGTATGTCGCGTGGGCTCAACAGATGGGCGCTCGCGGCGCCGTCGTGCAGGAACAGCGCGTCAGCGCCGTCAAGAATGGGCCGAAGACTCTCCGGGTCGGTCAGATCGGCTTGCCGGTGTCGCACGTTGTCCGGCACAGCCGGGTCCGGGACCCCTCGGGATACTGCCGTCACCTGCTCACCAGATGCGGCGAGCGCTTGCACGAGCGGTCGGCCAACGTTGCCGGTCGCTCCCGTCACTACGATCATGGGTAGCTCCGATGTCTCTCAGTCGTGGTTGTTGCCGCCCGAGCGGGCGGAGACGTCGCGGGCCGAGTGGCCTTGCGGCGACCACGTGACGCTAACATCGCCCGTATAGTAGGTACCCACAGGAAAGTGACTATCCGAGAGGATCGCGATGAAGGCGACCCGGGCGCACGCGCCGATCGACCCCGAGCAAGCCTGCCCGATCGCGCCGGTGGTCGACATCGTGTTCAGTCGGTGGACCACCCCGATCCTGTGGTCCCTCAACGAGTACGGCCGGCAACGGTTCGTCGAACTGGAGCGGCGGATCACCACGATCACGCCGAAGGTGTTGACCCAGCGGCTGCGCCAACTCGAACGCGACGGCCTGATCGTGCGCACCTACCACCCTGAGGTCCCCCCTCGGGTCGAATACGAAATCAGTGAGCTCGGCCGCAGCCTGGCCCCGCTGTTCGCCCACCTCGCCGATTGGGCCGCCACCAACCTGGACAAGGTCGACCGGGCCCGCCACGACCACGACGCCAAATCCGCGCGCTAGCGCACCAGCAAAGACGCTCGGAGCCTCTGCGAAATCTCGTCGTTCCTCCCTCGACATCAATGATGTACATCCGCTGCCGGCACAAGGCGTCGGCCTGCTATCGGTGTCAGGTGCGGCGCGGGATGCCGGTCATCGTGCAGACCTCGAGACCGGCATCGCCGCGTCTTAGCGGATCACCTCGAGGTCCTCGAAGGGCCAGGCGGTCCTCCACGGACTTCTTTCACACCCGCAGCTCGACATGCGCCTCACTCAGCGCGCTGGTCAGCTCCAGCAGCGCCGACTCACGCGGGTTGCCCACGATCCGGCCTCCCTCGACCAGACTGGCCTTGCCGCATCGATGAACTGCTGCTTCCACCAGCTGACCAACAGCTCGCTGGTCTTGTTCCTGCCGCGCCGCCTCGGCAATGGTCATTTCACCGGACAACACGCTGAGCACGATGCGCGGCTTCTCGTCGACGGAAACAGCGGAGACCACCTGGCGCGCGACATGATGGCCCAACGCACGCACAGGTCCCTGCTCTCTGCGGTTAACCACGATTCTTTCAATTTATTACTTAACTGATATCATATGGTTCTTTGATTACACGGTGGTTCGGAAGCCCCACCCGATGCAGCGGACCGGACGACCGGGAGAGGAGACACCAGATGAGAATGACGGTCTTTGGAGCAACCGGCGGCATCGGCAGACATGTCGTGCGACAGGCACTGGATGCCGGGCACACGGTGACGGCGGTAGTCCGTGACTCTGCCCGGATTGACGCGCGCCATCGCGCACTCGAGGTGGTGACGGTGCCCGGCCTCACCGACCCTGCAATGCTGGTCCCCGCGCTGGAAGCCAGCGACGCCGCGATTTCGGGCGTCGGCCCGCGCCATCGCAAGGACGGCCCAGTCGCCTCGACCGCCACGCGCGGAATCCTACTCGCGATGGAGGCAAGCCCGCGACGGGCGACCTGGGGGCAGAGAGAGATCGCCCGTCGCGGGCGTCGCCACCCGATCGAAGCTGATGATCGGCTGGCATCCGGAAAGCTGACGGCTGGAGGCCGAGGTGGCGATGAACACCGACGGGCATCAGAATTTCTGGCAACAATTTATTATGTATCCCGTATTTCGTCAAGCGATCGAACCGCGCGACTTGGGCGTTCCTATCGGCGGCGACGAGGACTCCCCGATCAGCTGCGGTGCACCAGCACCACACCGCTCAGGTCGCGGTGGCGGTCTGCGCCTACGTTGACGCCCTCTACGGCGGCAGCGGGCGGAGTCTTTAAGCGGGGCTTGGCGGCGCGGCCGCGCCACCAAGCCCGCGGTGGGGTTTCGGTGTGGCCGCCGACCGCTACCGCCAGTTGCCGTACTGCTCGACGTACACCTGCCCGGTGACCGGCTTGCCCCGGTACCAGCCGGTGACGCTGCCCGCACCCTCGTAGACGCCACCGCCCGCCTGGATTTCCTGGCCCTGCGGCTCGACGACCACGGTCAGGCTGGCGCCCAGCGACGGGATGGTCACCGTCCACCGGGTGCCGTACCGCTTGCCGGTGGTCGGGCTGGTCCAAAAATCGGCGGTGGTGTCGGCGAGCGGAGTCACCGCGACGATCTCGTGGGTCCCGTCCGGGTGGAGCACGGTCGCATACGGGAACTCGCCGCCTTCGCTGAGCAGGTCCCAGAGGTTGACCCGGTCGCCGTTGGACAGCTGCATCGGCATCCAGGTCCATCTCTGCAAGTTGCTCTGGTCCCAGGCGCCCCACTGGCGGTCCAACCACGACTCGCCGGTCACCTCGTAGGCGGTGCCGTTCACGGTCAGCGTCCCCTCGGTTGCCAGGCTGGGCAGCGAGTAATAGTAGCTCGTACCGCCGAGAAACGGCATCAACCCGGTGCCATTGTCGTACATCGCGGGTCCCCGCGCGCCAAGGGTCAGATCGATCTCGCCGACCGGCAGCGACGCGTGGAGGCGCATCGCATCCATCGGCCCCGACAGCGAAGCCGATGGCGTGCGGACGTCGAGCGCGGTGGTGGAGAAACTGGCCTGGTCAGACGAGTAACGCTGGCTCTGCGTGTAGTACTTGCCGGTGGTCTTGTCGGTGATGCCGATCAACGCCTGCGGAGCTCCGCCAATGTTGAGGATCGTGACCTGGTAGCCGAACCGGTGACCGTGGGCGTTGAGGTGACCGACCACGTACCACCATTCGATGGGTGTGTTCGGATGCGCCGCCTGATCGGCCGGCAGGTGAACGAACGTCGGGAAGGCGGGCACCGCGGTCGCGGCCGCAGCTGACGGCTTTGTTATACCCGCTAGGCCGGAACCCGTATTGGCTGATGCCGGGATCGCCGACAACGCCGCGCCGGTCAGGACCGCGCCGAACGCCAAGGAGGCGATCGCTGCGGTGGATCGACGTCGCTGTTTTCGCACGTTGTTCCTCATCTCTTGATCTCTTGCTGTGCGGGAGTCCGTGTGCGCAGTGGTCATCGCCCACTATCGAAATCCCGCATTTCCTGGATGCTGGGGCATGGCGACCATGTGGCAGGAAAGGCAGCCTCTGCGCCGCGTGCGTCCGTCGATGAATGCCTCTTCGGCGCCGGCCTATGTCGTCAAGGCCGCCGTTCGCGCCGCTCACCGTAGGAGTCGGAGGCCGTGGTCATGCCGCCGTGAAATCCTGGAACGCCGGTACATCCACCGCCGGGATGCTTCTCCCGGTTCACCGGGCCGCCGGTCCATCTTCGGTCTGGCGTCGCGTCCCTGCCCGCTGCGCCATCATCGGCCCTTCCTCGCTTGTGCTGGTCAGGTATCGATCGTGGCGGCAGGCCCGGCTCACCGAGCGGGAGCGAGAGGTCGCCGGCCTGGCGGCGTACGGCATGAGCAACGACGAGATCGCCGTCGCCCTGTCCATCAGCCGGGCCACCGCCAAGACCCACATCAGCCGGGCGATTGCGAAACTCGGCGCCCGCGACCGCGCACAGCTGGTGGCGGTCGGACCCACCCTGACCGGAAACTCGCCGATCCCATGACCGCCGACGTGCCCCCGCGGCGTAATCCGCGACCTTGATCCCGAAGCTGAGCAGTTCGCCGTGATGCGTCAGCATCGGAACCGCGATCTCCGACCGGCACGCTGGTGCGCGGCGCTGAGCACGGTGCTCGGCTGACTCAACGGGTCTTCGAATCCGCACGGCCGGCCACCCCCTTTCGAGGTGGCCGGCCGTCGTGCACGGTAAGGCCCCGGCGGGAGGGGCGCGCCGGGACCTTCAGGCGCGTCGCCGAGTCCGTCGTGTCACATGCGGGCGTAACCGGCGTCCGTCACCATGTCGAAGGGCAGGCGGACTGAGGTCACCGTGCCCAGGTTGGTGTTGTTCCGGCGGACGTCGTCGAGCTCAGCGTCAGTCAGCGACCTGCGGAACATCTGGAACTCGTCCAGCGAGCCCTTGAGCGGGTCGCTGCCGTCTGGTCTGGCGCCGAGCTGGAACCCGTCGGCGGCGAACGTGTCGCCGTAGGTTAACGACCCCGCCGGAACGGTCGCTCCGGCCGGCGTGGCGCCGTCCACGATCAACGAGAGCGCGTCACTGGAGCGGCGCAGGCCGACGTGATGCCACTGGCCGTCGCCGAAGGCGAACGCCGGGGACGTGTCGACGACGGCGAGCGTAGTGATCGCCGACTCGGTCTCGAAGGCGGCGTACAGACGATCCTGCGAGGGTTGCGCCCGCAGCCAGATCTGCCGCTGCGCGGCGCCCACTCCGTACGCCCAGAGCAGCACCTGATTTGGGCTGCCGCTGCTCGCGGCGTACTTCACCCAGGTGGAGACGGTGAAGTCCGCTGTGCCCAGGACGCTCGCGGCGTTGTACGGGAGCTGCACCGTGTCGTTGACGCCGTCCAGCGCCAGGGCGGTGCCGAACCTGCCACCGGTCGTGAGTGCCGCCCCGCCCCGGACGTAGGCGTTGTTGCAGTGCACGGAGGAATCGGGGGTCGCCGGCCCGCCGGCCGGTGCCGGCCGCACGACGTTATGGGCCTGGGTGAAGGCGCTCTCGAACGTCCATTGCACTGCGGGGTTGTCGGCCGGGTACGCACCGGCGGTGGCGGCGCCTACCTCCGTGGCGCTCAGCGCCCGGTGGTAGAGCCGGAACTCGTCGAGGTTGCCGGTGAGCACGTCCGTGCCGTCCGGTTTGGACCCGAGGCGAAGCCCGTCGATACCGCTCGGCGCGTTCGCGGTGAGCGAGCCGGTCAACCCGGACGCGCCGGCCGGGCCGCCGCCGTCCACGTTCAGCTGGACCTGCCCGCCACTGCGTCTCAGTGCGAGCAGGTGCCAGGCGCCGTCGCCGAACGCGGTCGCCGGGGAACCATCCTTCAACGTGACGGCAACGTGTCCGGTGTCGGTCTGCACCCAGGTGTAGAGCTGGTCCTGGGCGGGCTGGGCGCGCAGCCAGATCTGCCGCTGGTCGGAGCCCACCCCGTACGCCCACAGCAGCACCTGGTTGGCCGAGGTGCCGGTCGCCGTGTACCGGAACCAGGTCGTGAACGTGAAATCGCCGGAGCCGACGTCGAGGGTCGGCAGGAACGGCACCTCCGCGCCGGGATTGGCGCTGTTCACGGCGAGCGCCCTATCGGCGTCGCCGGGCCGGAAACCATCCGCCAGACTCGCCGCCCCGCCGAGCAGCGTGGCGTTCGCGCAGTGCCCGGACGTGTCGTCCTCGATGGCCACCCGGGTCCGGGTCGCGGTGTTCGCCGTGTCGGCGACCTGGAACGGCAACCGCACCGCGAGCGCCGTGTTGACCGCCGCCGCCGGGTCACCGTCGATCACCGCGGCGTTTCCGGTGCGCACCTGATCGAGCTGATCGGCGGTCAGCGCCCGCCGATACAACCGAAACTCGTCGATGCTACCGGTGAACGGGTCGGTGCGGTCGGGCCTGGCACCCAGCCACAGTCCGTCGACGCCGTTCTGCTGGGTGTCGGTGACCGTCCCCGCCACGCCGGTGGCGGCGACGGAGATCGCGCCGTCCACGGTGAGCGTGACCTGTCCACCGGTCCGCACCAGGGACAGATGACGCCATCTGCCGTCGCCGAACGCGGTAGCGGCGGAATCGTCGGTCAGCGCTATCGAGGCACCGCCGGCGGCACCCTGAACCCACGCGAACAACCGGTCCTGTGATGGCTGCGCCCTCACCCACACCTGCGGCTTGGTGGCACCCATCCCGTACCCCCACAGCAGCACCTGGTTGGGACTGGCGTTCGTGGCCTGGTAGTTGAGCCAGACGGAGTAGGTGAAGTCACCGGCGCCCGGGTCGATGGTCCGGGCGTACGGGACCTCCACCCCGTCGCCGTCGCCACCGAGGGGCACGCCCTGACCGAATCGTCCGCCGCCCAGGGCCGCGTTGCCACGCAGGAAGCCGTCGTTGGCCTCCGCTGTGGCGTCCGGCGTAGTCGACGCCGCGGCCGGGGAACTCTGCGGGAAGACCTTGCCGGTGAAGGACCCCGGCAGTCCGATGTCCGACGGGGCGAACCGGTTGAACCGGATCTCGTCGGCGAAGAAGCCCGGGTTGCCGAGTTCGTCGGTGGTCGCGCCGCCCTCGTACAGGACGCCAATCTCGCCGTCGGGCAGCTCGGCCAGGTCCGAGTAGCCCGAGCGGTCGCCGGTGACCAGGCCGTTGGGCGGGCTCCGCCACGTCACGCCCTGGTCGGTGGAGTAGCGGATCTTCAGAAGCTTGCGGTCGCTCGAGTCGGACGGCCCGGAGAAGATGAGCGTGTCGCCGGGCTGGCGCTGATACGTCGAGCTCAGGGCCAGCACCGCACCCTGCACATCCGGAGTCACCAGCGTCGGCACGACGGTGAGAGCGGGCACGGTGGTGCCGCCGTCGGTGCTCACCGCCCCCGCCCGATGGTTGTTCGATCCGCTGACCTGGTTGCGGGCTGCCACATAGACGCTGCCGCCGGGCAACTCCGCCACGGAGACCTCGCCCGGGTTCAGCACGTCCTTGACGAAGGAGTTGGCGGCCTGGCTGGCCTGCCACGTCGCGCCATGGTCGTCGCTGTAGAGCACGCCGTCGTAGACCGTGTTCTGGTCCGGAATCTGGTGTGCCCCGACCACCAGCCGGCCCGGATGCGCGCCGCCCTTGAGCTGGATGCCGTGCGACGGCCCGGTCGCGAACCAACCGTTGTCCTTCCCGCTGAACGTCGTGGCCAGTCGGGTGGCGGCCGACCAGCTGATCCCGTCGTCGTCGCTCTCCTGCACCCAGCCCAGCCGCTTCCCGGCGATCGTGGCCGGGTTGGACGTGGAGATCAGGAAGACCTGCCCGGTGGTCTCGTCGACCACGGGCGCCGGGTTGCCCCGGGTGAAGGGGGCGTCGGCGTCAGTGTCGCTGCCGGCCAGCACCACCCGGATCGGACCCCAGGTGCGACCGTCGTTTGTCGACCGGCGCACCACCAGGTCGATATCGCCGCGATCCGCGCACGACGGCGATTTCCGCGCCTCCGCGAACGCCAGCAAACTGCCGGCCTTGGTCTTCACCAGGGCCGGGATCCGGAAGCAGCCGTAGCCCGCGGTACCGCCGCGATACAGCACCTGCTGAACACCGACATTGCCGCTCGACAAGGCCACGGATCCCTGCGCCGGAGCGGCGATCGGTGCCGCACCGACAAGCACAGCGACCGAGACCAAACCCTGGGTCAGCAGCCTCACCCGGCTTCGCCCGCCAGGTATTCGGCTGTCATTACCATTTGGCATCTCCAGCACCCATTTCTACGAGCGCAAGCAGCGGCAGACCGCTCGGCGCATTCCCATCGTTGACGTTCGTGAACGAACGCGTGAAGCCTTGCGATTCGCGACGACCGGCCTACGGATCCACCGGCGGTCGCCGGACGTGTTGCGATACACCTCCGATGCCTCCGATGCGATGCCCGCGCTCGGTTCATGAAGCGATCGGACCGGTCCGCTTCGCCGCGCCCGGCGCCGCCAGCCGCCCATACCGGTGGCCGGCCACGAGCCGGCGACTCCCGAAAATCGACAGCGCACGATGAAACGTCTGGCGCGGGCGTCTCGCTGTCCTATGCTGTCCGGAAATTACGCTGCGACGATAGTTTGTGACTCATATTTCGTCAAGGCGGTCAGGAACAGCCGGACCGGCGCCACCGCCGCGCGGGCACCAGCAGCAAAGTGATACGGCTCTCATATTGCGTCGTACGTGGCTCAGATGCTATGAGCCCCATATTATCTCAAAGAGGCGTTACTCCGCATGATGCACGTCGACGACCGCGACCAACTGCGCTTCACACATCCATCGAAAGGAACCATCGTGACCATTGACGAGCTCGACCAAGCAACCGGCCCCGGCCACCGCAGGTTGCCGGGCGCGCCGGCTGAGGCCCAATCTGAGATCAACCCCAAGCGCTGGATCGCGTTCATCTTCCTCGGCCTGGCACAGTTGATGCTCATTCTGGACATCAGCATCGTGAACATCGCTCTGCCGAGCGTGCAGGCCGATCTGGGCTTCTCCGCCGGCGACCGCCAGTGGATCATCACCGGCTACACCCTGGCCTTCGGCAGCCTGCTGCTGCTCGGCGGGCGCATCGCCGACTACACCGGCCGCCGCCGTACCTTCCTGATCGGCCTGGCCGGATTCGCCACCGCATCGGCCTTGGGCGGCATCGCCGGCAACTTCGAAATACTGCTGACCGGCAGGGTCCTGCAGGGCGCCTTCGCCGCCCTGCTGTCCCCGGCGATCCTGTCGCTGATCTCCATCAACTTCACCGACCCCGGTGAACGGGCCAAGGCGTTCGGCGCCTTCGGCGGCATCGCCGCCGCCGGCGGTGCCATCGGTCTGCTGGCCGGCGGGGCGCTGACCGACTACCTGGACTGGCGCTGGTGCATGTACGTCAACGTCCCGATCGCACTCATCGCCGCGTGCGGCTGGTTCCTGCTGCGCGACAACCGCGGCGCCCGGGGCCGGACCCGATTCGACATCCCAGGGGTACTGCTGTCCGGCGCCGGCCTGGTGGCCATCGTGTACGGCAGCAGCCAGGCCGAAACCAAAGGCTGGGGCTCGGCCGAGGTCGTCACCCTGCTGATCACGGGCGTGCTGCTGCTGGCCGCCTTCGCGCTGGTCGAGACCAGGGTGGCCAACCCGCTGTTGCCCTTGCGGATCCTGCTCAGCCGCACCCGCAGCTCCGCCTACCTGGCCATGGGCGTGATCTTCGTCGGCGCGCTGGCCCTCTTCCTGTTCCTCACGTTCTACCTGCAGCTCGTCCTGGGCTATTCCCCGATGCGCGCCGGCGTGGCCTTCCTGCCGATGGCCGCCTCGGTCGCGGTCGGCGCCGGCGGCGTGGCCACGAGGCTGTTGCCCAAGGTCCCGCCGCGGGCGCTGATCGTGCCTGGGATGGTCATCGTCGCCGGCGCGCTGGCCTGGCTGGCTCGCCTGGACGTGGACAGCTCCTATGCCGGCGGCGTGCTACCGGGCCTGTGCATGCTCGGCTTCGGCATGGGCATCTCGCTGCCCGCCACGCTCAACTACGCCACGTACGGCGCCGACGAACACGACACCGGCATCGCGTCGGCCTGCCTGACCACGCTGCAGCAGGTCGGCGGGTCGCTCGGCCTGGCGGTGCTGTCCACCATCGCCACCAGCACGACCGACGACTTCATGAAGTCCGCGGCGGGCGATCCCTCCGCGGCCGCAGGCCCGAAGCTACTTGCCACCGGCCTCACCGAGGGCTTCACCAAGGGTTTCGCCTGGGGTGCGGTCGTACTCGCGGTCGGAGCGGTGCTCATCGGGGTGCTGATGAACACCCGGCGGCCGAGTACGGGCGAGGTCAGCGTCGGCCTCGACCACTGACGGCGACCAGCGGCTCCCAGGAGCCCGCCGCCCGCGGGAGCACCGTTTCGCCCCCGGAGGATCCGCCGGCCAGAGGGAATCGCAGCCGGCGGGTCCGTTCCAGGAGGACCCGCGGTCGCTGACCCCTCCGGCCGGTTGGCCCGGCCGGTTTCCTGCCCGGCGTGCTCGGCTGCCTAGCTGTCGGCGTGGTGGCCGCGCCGTTCACCGCCCCTCAGAAGGAGCAGCAACAGCGATGATGAACAATCCCATGCCCACCGACCGGCGACAGCTCCTGGCCGGGATGGCAGCAGCGGCCGGCGGTGCGCTGATCGGCTCCGCCGCCGCCCCGCGAAACCCTGCGGCCGCCGCCGCGCCCAGCCGACCCGGCGACCTCGATGCGCCGAGGGGGGTCTGTTGCGTTCACTGGCCGGAGTGTCCAAGGCTTGCTCGGTGAAGCATGCCGCTCGGCCGCGTCTTTGGTCACCTCCCCGCTCGGCGTTTGCCGGGTTCCGGTTCCCGGCCGAGGTGATCGTGGTGGCGGTGCGCTGGTACCTGCGCCACGGCCTGTCCTACCGCGACGTCGAGGAACTGCTCGCCGAACGCGGGATAGAGGTCGACCACGTCACGGTCTACCGGTGGATGCAGCGATTCACTGTGCTGCCGGCCGACGCCGCCCGGTCCGCCCGGCACACGCCAGGCGACCGCCGGTTCGTCGACCAGACCTACGTGAAGGTCAACGGAGTCTGGCGCTACGCCTATCGGGCGATCAACCAGTACCGCCAGGTCATCGACGTGCTGGTCTCGACCCGTCGCGATGCCGCAGCGGCGCGCCGGTTCTTTACCCGTGCGCCCCGCACGTTGACGGTGATCCCGAGCGAGGTGGTCACCGACGCCGCACCGGTCTACCCGGCCGTGCTCGAAGAACTGATCCCCTCGGCGTGGCATCACGTCGAGCAGTACGCGAACAACCCGATCGAAGCTGATCACGGTCAACTCAAACGCCGACTACGACCGATGCGCGGACTCCAGACCGATCGCACAGCACAGGTTGTGATCGCCGGGCACACCTTCCTGCAGAACCTGCGCCGCGGCCACTACGACCTCGCCGTCGACACCACCCCGGTAGAACGGGCCGCCGCTGCGTTCACCGAACTCGCTCAAGCCATCTGACACGCCTGTCCCAGCCAAGATCCACGCGGCCACCGATCTCGCAATGCAACGGCGCCCACGCTCCTACTCGTGACCGGGCACTCGCGAACAACGAGGCTCTACCTGAACACCGCCGCCCGTTGGGTGACGTTCTGTGTTCAAGATCAGGGGCAAGGGAGCCGTGGCCAGTGGTGGCCGGGTCCGTACAGTTTGCGAACCTGGCGGGCTGTGGTCCAGTCTTCCTGGCCGGGCAGCGCGGGTCAGCTGGCGGGGTGGCTTTCCCCGATCTCGGCGACAAAGGTCTTGACGGCGGGGAAGGCGAGGTCCGGGCGGTCGCGGAAGATGGTGTGACGCGCCCCGGGAAGTCGCACGAGGCGGGTGGTGTCGGCCGGCAGCTGGCTGGCTAGTTCCTCGACCACGGGCAGCGGGCAGACCGGGTCGTCCTCGCCGGCGAGGACCAGGACGGGGCACCGGACGGCGCCGAGCAGGCTCCAGGGATCGAAGCTTAAGACCTCGTGGCTGTCGTAGTGCGCGGCGACGTCCGGGTTCCTGATCATCCGGGCCAGGAACCGGCGGGACTCCTCGGCCCAGCCCGGCGTAGCACTGTAGAGCGGGTAGCAGACGCGGGTGAACTCAGCCTGGAGATCCTCGGCGTCCGCGGCGTAACCGCCCCGGCGGTATGTGCGGACGCGCTCAACGGTTCCGTTGCGTTGCGAGATCAGTGGACACGCTGAGCTCGGCGGGACAGGCTGTCAGATCGCCTGAGCAAGCTCGGTGAACGCCGCGGCGACCCGCAGTGCGCGCCGGACGCCGACTGCCAGTTCGTAGTGGCCGCGGCGTAGGTTCTGCAGGAAGGCGTGGCCGGCGATCACTACTTGCGCTGTCCGATCAGTCTGAAGTCCGCGCATCGGTCTGAGCCGCCGCTTGAGTTGACCGTGATCGGCCTCGATCGGGTTGTTCGCGTACTGCTCGACATGGTGCCAAGCCGCAGGTATCAGTTCGTCGAGCACGGCTGGGTAGACCGGTGCGGCGTCGGTGACGACCTCCCTGGGAATCACCTTCAGCGTGCCGAGCGCTCGGGTGAAGAATCGGCGCGCCGCCGCGGCGTCTCGACGGATCGCGAGGAGCACGTCGATGACCTGGCCGTGCTGGTCGATGGCCCGGTAGACGTAGCGCCACACGCCGTTGACTTTGACGTAGGTCTCGTCCACGTACCACCGGTCACCGGGCGCGTGCCGGGCGAACCGGGCGGCGTCGGCCAGCAGCGGAGTGAACCGCTGCACCCACCGGTAGACGGTGACATGGTCGACCTCGATGCCGCGTTCGGCGAGCAGCTCCTCGACGTCGCGGTAGGACAGGCCAGAGCGCAGGTACCAGTGCACTGCCACGACGATCACCTCGGCCGGGAAGCGGAACCGGCGAACGCGGATCGAGGAGGAGACCAGGGACGGGACGGAGCAACGGACTTCACCGGTCAACACCGCCTGACCAGCCGACCCAGCCGATGCAACAGAGAGCCACTTTGACGTAGGTCTCGTCGACGTACCAACGGTCGCCCGGCCAACGTCGGGCGAATCGGGCGGCATCGGCATGAACCGTTGTACCCACCGGTAGACCGCGACGTGGTCGACTTCGATTCCGCGTTCGGCTAGCAGCTCCTCGACATCTCGGTAGGACAGCCCGTAACGCAGGTACCAGCGCACCGCCACGACGATCACTTCGGCCGGGAAGCGGAACCCGGCGAACGCCGAGCGAGGAGGAGACCAGGAACGAGCGCGAGCCGCGGACTTCACCAGTCAACCTTGCCCGATCATCCATCAGCCGACGCAACAGAGCCCTCGTCGCCGACCGCGCCCCTCGCGAACTGCGTGAGGCCTATCTCGCCGCCGGCACCGAAATGCTGGACCCCCTCGAACGCATCGGCGTGCGCTTCTGGCATTCGAGGACCGTCGTCGACTACCACCCGGAGCTTCCCGGCTCGGGAGTCGGGCGCGCGCTGGAACCCCACACCTACGACGGCCACCGGCTCGGCCGGGAGCGGTTCGGCCGCATCCGGCGCCCGATCCCGGAGTTCGCGCTGTTCGGCGGCACGCTGATGGTGCGCCGACCCGCGGTGGACCAACTCCTGACGATCTTCGACGGCTCGGTGCGCGGCATGGGCCTGGCGCTGCGCCTGGGGCGCCCGGTGGGCTCGCGACCGGATCCGCTGGCCGCGGGGCACCCGGCTGGCGATGGCAACGCGCTGGTCGCGCACCTCTACCAGCGACTGCTCGACCGGCGGGGCGACGTCTGGTTCACCGCGTCAGCCACGGACCTCGTCGCCGAGCACGGCCGGGTCGTGGGTGCCGTCGTCTCGTACCGGGGGCGCACGGTCCGGATCCACGCCCGCCGCGGCGTCGTCCTCGCCACCGGCGGCTTCGCCGCGAGCCCGCAGCTGCGCGCCGCGTACCTGCCCCGCCCCACGCCGCAATTCACCCCGGTCGCCGAGGGCGGCACCGGGGACTCGATCGCATTGACCCGCGCGGTAGGCGGCGCCCTCGGCGAGCCCCGCGACGACAACGCCCTGTGGTTCCCGAGCTCGATCGGCCGCCGTGAGGACGGGTCGACCGCAGTGTTCCCGCACATCTGGGACCGGGCCAAGCCGGGCATCGTCGCGGTCAACGCCGCCGCCGCCGGTTCGTCGACGAGTCGGTCTCCTACCACCGCTTCACCCGCGCGATGTACCACTCGCAGACGATCCCCGCCTGGCTCGTCCTCGACTCCCGCACCCTCCGGACGTACGGGCTCGGCATGATCCGTCCCCACGCACCGCTGGGCCGCCACCTACGCGACGGTTACCTCAGGACCGGACGCACCATCCGGGAGCTGGCCTCAGCGATCGGCGTCGACCCGGACGGCCCCGAATCGACCGTCGCGGCCGCGAACCGCACAGCGCGGACCGGCGTCGACGAGGAGTTCGGCAAGGGCGCGAGCCCCTACGGCCGTCAGTACGGCGACCCGAAGCACACACCGAACGTGAACCTCGGCCCGATCGAGACCGCACCGTTCTACGCGATCGCGGTGGTGCCGACCCCCCTCGCCTCCGCGCCCGGGTGCTCGACGAGAGCGGCATACCCATCCCTGGCCTCTACGCCTGCGGCAACGATGCCAACTCGATCATGGCCTCGGAATACCCGGGCGCGGGATGCCAGATCGGGGCCAGCCTGACATTCGGCTACCTCGCCGCGCGGCACGCAGCCCGCGACCGGGCTCAGTAAACTTCGATCTTGCCAGTAGGGCGAGGGCTGTAGCAGTCGTTGAAGAAGTACTCGCCGCGGCGACGGAAGGTGTACGTGAACGACTCACCCGGCTTCAGCCGGATGTCGAACAGGCCCTCGAAGAACTGGGTCGCGCCGTGCACGTTGGCGTTGTCCGCCGGGTTGACGAACGTGACCGTGGTGCCGGCCGGAACCCGCAGGTGGGTGGGCGCCATGGCGTTGACGGCGGTCGACTCGATGCTGCCGACCGTGCCGGTCGCGGCGTCATAGGTACGGGCGAGCACCACCGTGTTGTTGACGACGCTGCCCTCCACCGGACCGCCGGAGACCGGGCGGCGGACCACGGGCGGGACGGGAGCAGGAGCGGGCGGCAGGGTGCCGCCGATCTTGAACGCCCAGAGGAAGTCGCCCCGCGGCGCCGAGTCCCCGTACGGGATCCCGGTGCCACCTGCGTACACAGCGAGGTACTCGACGCCGTCGACCTCGTACATGATCGGGCTTGAACTGATAGCCGCGCCGGTCTGGAATCGCCACACCTCCCGGCCGTTGTGAGCGTCGATGGCGAGCAGGTTCCCGTCCGGTTGTCCGATGTAGATCAGGTCGCCCGCGGTGCTGAGCACGCCGTTGCCGTGGGCGAGCGAATACGGCATCCGCCTCTTCCAGCGCACTTTGTTCGTGCTGGGATCAACCGCGACGACCCCGCCGGTCTGGTACTCGCCTGGCGGGCGCAGCCCATTGCTGGCCTCGGTGAGCGAATGGGCGGCTGCGACGTAGCCGTACCCGGTGTAGACCAGCCCGGTGGAGTGGCTGAACGACTGATGACTCCAGTCGGCACCGCCGCCGTGCCCAGGGATGGACAGCACCGGGACGTCCCAATGCGGATCGTAGAGCGCGCCCTGCACGTAGTTCGGCACCGCGCGGTTCGGGTTACCCGGCACCGAGGTGCCGAGTGGCTGGTCCACCACGTGGTTCTCGGTCCACGGACCCTGACGCGGGAAGGGCTGGGTGGGCCAGGTCTTCTGCCGCGGCTCCTGCGGCACCGGCACCTCGTCGATGCC
Source organism: Actinoplanes sp. NPDC051513 (assembly GCF_044454685.1). Taxonomy (NCBI): domain Bacteria; kingdom Bacillati; phylum Actinomycetota; class Actinomycetes; order Micromonosporales; family Micromonosporaceae; genus Actinoplanes; species Actinoplanes sp. NPDC051513. The sequence goes on along the minus strand of NZ_JBITDW010000027.1, from coordinate 27,952 downwards.
GAGCGGCGCGGAGCCGTCGGTCCGGTCCAGGATGAAGTACATGCCGGACTTGCTGCCGTAGACGACGATCTTGCGTTCCCGGCCGTGGATCCGCACGTCGGCGAGTACCGGCGCCATCTCGTTGTCCATGTCCCAGATGCCGTGATGGATGGACTGGAAGTGCCAGCGGTACTTCCCGGTCTTGATCTCCATGGCGACGATCGAGCTGGAGAACAGGTTCATACCCTCACGGCCGGAGCCGTCCTGCGACGAGTTGTTGCCTCGCGCGTTGCCGAACGTCCAGTAGACCAGGCCCAGCTCGGGGTCGAGCGCCGGATGGATCCACGGCGTCGAGCCGCCGACCTGCCATGAGTCCCCGGCCCAGGTGTCGTTGCCGAACTCGCCCGGGCCGGGCGTGCCCCAGAAGTTCCAGACCAGCGAGCCGTCGGCGGCGCTCAGCGCGAGCGCAGCGGCCCGGGCGCTGTCGTGCGTCCCGACATGCAACAACCCGTCGTGGTACGTGATGGCGACCTTCTCCATGTTCCCGTACCCGTTGATCTGCTTTTCCCAGACGACCGCGCCGGTGGCCTGATCGAGCGCGATCACCCAGTTGCCGCGACCGTGGGTAAAGACCCGGCCCTCGCCGACGGCGACCCCGCGCCGAGTCAGCGTGCCCCGGGTCTGGATGTACTTCCAGTTCGTCTGCCCGGTGCGGGCGTCAACGGCGACGACATTGCCCAGCGCCGATTCGATGTAGAGCACGCCGTCCACGGCGACCGCGGTGCTCTGGTTGGTGCCGGTGGTCAGGCCCCCCTCGATCCGGTTGACCCAAGCGGCCCCGAGTCGACGGACGTTCCCGCGGTGAATGCCGTCCAGGCCCGAGTAGTTCTGGTTCCCGTAGTTGCCGCCGACCTTGGGAAAGTCCTTTCCGCCCGGAGTCGTGCACGACCTCGGCGGCGCGCTCGTCGCGTCGACCGGCGCCGCCACGGCGCCGGTGAGCGGCAGTTGCGTCAGCGTCGTCGCCGCGGCCGCCGCTGCGGCTCCTTTGAGGACGTCCCTTCGTGAGACTTCGATCGCCACTTCGCAACCCTTCTCGAGAGCAGGTCCACCAGGCGGACCTATTGGTCCACTCTGAGGTTAAATCAAAATAGACCTGTTCATCGAAGGGGCGCAATGGTGCTGCACGGCCGGCGGGGCCTGCGAATCAACATCAACAGCGTGAGGACCCGCACCGAGTACATCGATGAACTCATTGTCCTGCTCCAGAGAGAAGGCACCGCGGCGCACTCCGAACAATCGCTCAGCCGGTAGCCGAAAACTGCATTTCAATCGCCCGCCAGTACAAGCGCGGACACCGGGGGCCCGCAACCCGAGTGATCACGCACCGGGCCGAAGCGGGCAAGCGCCCCCGACGGCATCGGACGGCTCGTCCGCCCCATGATCAGGTGGCTAATTGAGCGAACGGTCGAGGGTTTCGTGAGCGGTTCGGCGTCGTTGGCGGATCTTTGTGTCGTCAACGCCGCGGACGGGTCTGGGCAAAGGTGTCGCGGTCGGCGGGAGGGGTTGTTCCCAGGTGGGGATGGCACGTGCGCCTATGCCGTCCGGTCAGCTTGCGGGCGTAGCGGGTGCGGTGACGGGCTCAAGTCCGGATCCGGTTCGCGGTCAACAGCCGATCCGGTCATTCCGTCGTTGGGGGCTGCCGGGTATCGCAGGGCGGCTCAGTCGGCAATCATGCTGCCGGTTGCCGTCGGGTGTCGTCACGCGCTCGGACGACTTTCTCGCTGGAGCCAGAGCGTGATGTAGCGAGCCGGCACATCTTGGTGCGGATCCACTCGACTGTGCCGCCTCGCGCGGCTGGGCGGAGCGCCGGTCGAACCCCAGTGGCGGCGGTACGTGATGATGTCTGGGTGAGCTACGCCAAAGCCGCCGCCTCCAGATGGTCGGTGGTCGTTGTGCTGGGCTTGATCGGCCTCGTCATGTCGACATTGGTATTGTTGACGGTCTTTCTGCTTGGCGAGGGATTGGACAAGGCCGACAAGTGGGCGAGCATTGTCGGTGGGTATGTAGCGGCGGCCAGCCTGCTGGCGGCGGGGTCGTCGTGGCTGATACGCCGGGCCACGCGGAGGTCGCGGAAAGTCGATGGCGATCTGCTGGGTGCGGGGTGGCCGTCGGCGCCGGCTGGGGTATTCGGGAGTGCATCGCTGGTGGCGCCCGCCGCGGATGCAGCGCCGTGCGTGCGTGGCCGGGATCAACATCTGCAGAGGCTGCATCGGGCGGCTCGTCGTCCTGCGGGCAGGGTGCAGGTGTTGACCGGTCTTGGGGGTGTGGGCAAGTCGACACTTGCCCTGGAGATGTGTCGAAGGTTCGCTCGTTCCAAGGAGCGGACGGCGTGGTGGGTCTCCGCGACGGACATATCCAGTCTTGCCGATGGGTTGGCTAGCCTGGCTGGGGAGCTGGGAGCGGACCACGTTCACCTGATGGCGATCAGGTCAGGGGCGCCACGCGCGCGGGAGCGGTTGTGGGAGCTGCTGAGACGGGCAAGGCCGGGTTGGCTGCTCGTGTTCGACAATGTCGACGATCCGCGTACGGTGGGTGTCCTCCGCGATTCTGGCTTGGCGAGGTGCGCTGACCGAGGACTGGTCCTGGTCACGAGTCGGATCAACCAGGAACGGCTGTGGGGCAACGACGCCGAGGTGGTCGAGGTTGCGCTGCTCGCCGAGGACGACGCCGCCCAGGTGCTCGTGGACATGGCACCCGACGCCGGCGACCACGGCGACGCGCGGAGGCTTGCCCGCGATCTGGGCTACCTGCCGCTGGCGCTACATCACGCCGGAACCAGCCTGGGGTCGCCATTCGCGCTCTGGAGCTCGTTCGACGGTTATCGGGAGGCGCTGAACGAACTGGGCCTTGACCGGGTGCTCACCACCAGCCGCCGAATGGGCCACGAGGCGGATCACCGCCGAAGTGTGAAGCTGACCTGGGAGATGTCGCTGACCGCCCTCGCCGAGCACGGTCTGCCGCAATGCAGACCACTGCTGCGGTTACTATCCTACTATTCGGTCGCCGCTCCGATCCCGGAGAACCTTCTGCACGCAGATCCTGTCCGCGCGGTGGTTGGCTGTGACGGCTCGGCGGACGCACTGGATGTGCGGCGGCGTGTGCAGGAAGGTCTGGAAGGCCTCGCCGATCAGAGCCTCATCGCCAAACGCGACGTGCCTGGCCCGAGCGGGCGCGAGCGAGTGCTCACCCTGCATCCCCTCGTGGCCGAGACCATCCGCGCGAACACCGACGGCGCCGTGCGGACCGGTACACCACCGCCCGATTCAGTCGCGCCCGTTTACACCGCTGTCGAACTCGTCACGGTGACCCTCGAACCACTACGGTTCGATGACAACAAGGACTGGTACCGGTTCGGGTTGCTGGCCCCACACGTTCACGCACTCCTCAGGCCCGCCGACACCCACCTTGACCGCGATCATCTCGCTCAGCTGGTCACGGCTACCGCCCACGTAGTCGCCTCCTACGCCTGGAGTGGACTCGAAACAGCCGCCGAAACCCTCGCAGACGAAGGCCTCAAACACGCTGGCCGCCTCGGCGAAACCCACCCGTCGACGCTGCATCTGCGCAGCGAGCGCGCGTGGGCAATTGGTAGGCACGGCCGCTGGGAACAAGCCCAGGCCGAACTGCAGCGGGTTCTCGACGCACGCTCCCAAAGCCTCGGCGCGGAGCACCCCGACACGCTAGACACCCGACACAAGCTCGCCTGGGCCGCGGGCAGACTGGGCGACTGGCGGGCCGCCGAAGCGCAGCTCCGCGCGGTGCTCGACGCCCGCGTCGAGGTGCTTGGCGACGAGCAACCCGACACGCTGCACACCCGTTGCTGCCTCGCCTGGGCGGTCGGCCAATGTGGACGGCACGAGGAAGCCGAGACCGCCTACCACGACGTCATCTCGACCCGAGAACGTGTGCTCGGCAAAGACCACGTCGAGACCCTGGACGCCCGCCACTCGCTGGCCGAGTTGTATGTCCGGCATCGGCGCTTCCGCGATGCCGAGCAGATCCTGCAGAAGATCATCAAGGATCGTCTCCGGCTACTCGGCTCCCGACACCCCGAAACCCTGGACAGCCGGCCACGCTACTGGCTCGCGCGTGCCCTGCGTGGACAGGGACGCCATCGCGAGGCAGACCGTATCCTCCGACGACTCCTGGAGGATCAAATCCAATACCTCGACCCGCACCACCCCGCCATTGAAGCCACACGCCAGCAGCTGCGGACAGGGTCCGGCCCACATAAAGATCATTCAGCGACACCGCCAGTTCAGTGATCTGCCGCTGGCTACACGCGCCCGCTGCGGCGGATGGCCGTTACCGTCCGTACGGACGTGTTGGCGCCGGGCGACGTCCAGTGGTGCGCGGATACGCCGCATTGCGGACGGGTAGAGCCCGCCGTGTCGTGTCTTCTCGCGGTCCGGGCGTCACCGTGGTGCACCGGATCAGAAGCCGTGACGGCGGGTCGGTGTGTGAGCTCAGGAGATGCTTGACCATTCGTCGTCGGGACATGCTTGACGTCAGCTGGGGTTGGCTCCTTTGCCGCGGACGTGTAGGCGGGTGATCGGCGTGGTGTCTTTGCGGGGTCTGACGGTGAGTTCCTCGCCGTCGTGCAGGATCCGGTAGTAGGTGTGGCGAGGTGCAGCTTGGTGGTCAGGCCGCCGCGCGAGCACCCGAGGCCGTGGTTGTCGGGCTCGACTGCGACACCACCGGGCGGCTCCTTCTGCAGGTCCCCCTTTTCCTCGCTCCGGCGGCGTGCTGGTGGGCCCGGCAGACGGTGGAGTCGACGTTGAGGTCCCAGGTGATCAGGTCCTTGGCGTCGGCCCGGGCCTGGAGTTCGGTGAAGATGCGCTGCCAGGTGCCGTTGTGCTGTCAGCGGCGGAACAGGTCGTACGCCCGGCTCCACGGCCCGTACTCGGCGGGCATGTCCCGCCACGGGATGCCGGTACGCAAACCCGGAACCGTATGCCGTCGATCAGCCCCGCCGGGTTCATATCGGTGGCCTGCCGGGCTTATTGTCCTTTGGCAACAGCAGCTCCAGCATGGCCCATTGCTCGTCCGTCAGATCTCCACGCGCCACGAATCAAGATCATCTCACACCCAAGATCCATTTTCGACACGGGCCCTAGAGCGCGCCGCTCTCCGGACCGACGACCCCGTCCCCAGGCGCCGTTCTCGACCTCGTACCCACGATCCCAACGGCCGCTTCAGCGAAGACGACCGTCGCGGGCCGCCCTTGCGCGGTACGGCCTAGAGGCCGCGGCGGGCGAGTTCGTCCATCAGGTTCCGCTTGCGGCGGTGGGTGGCCTTGAACCTGGCCAGCTCCGCGCCGAAGTCGCCGCCGGCGCGGGTCACCAGGTCGCGCAGGATCAGCAGGAGGTTGACGACGCGCTCGTACGCCCGGTTACGGTCCCGGTCGTGGAAGACGAGGGCCTCTTCGATCTGGTTCCAGTACACGTCGATGGCATCCACGGGATGGTTCACCGCGCGGGCCTTGGCCGCCATGACCAGCGTGTGGCTCTCGCAGCCGTACCGGCGGGCGGTCGCCCAGGCCTCGTCCGGCTCACCCTCGGCGAGCAGGATCCGGACCAGCGTGTCCCCGCCGGAAAGGCGCGGCGTATCCCGGCGGAGCAGGTCGAGCACCCCGGCGCGCAGCGGCGTCCAGTTGACGCCGGCCCGGTCGGCGGCCTGCTTCAGCGCGCGGTACGCGGCCTCGGTGCGGGTGGCGGTGAAATGCCGGCGGCGCACCTCCAGGGCCTCGGCCAGGCGGTCCTGGCGGGTGTACAGGCGGGCCAGCAGCTCGACCACCGGGGACGCGGGGTCGCGCAGCGGAACCTCCGGGTGCCGGGCGCGCTCCAGCCAGGTCACCGCCTCGTCGGCACAGCCGGCGGCGACGAGCACCTCGGCGATGCGCGCGTACCGCTGGTAGGTCGACAGGTCGCCCGCCAGGAACGCCACATAGGCGTCCGTGTCACCGATGGCCTGCAGCACCTCGTCGGTCAGCGACCACACCGCGGCGGCGTCGCCCTCGTATCCGTCCAGTCGCGACTGGCAGGCGGCCAGCAACCCGGTCAGCCCGGCGAGGTCGCTCGCGGGCAGGCGATGGCGGTACATGGGATGAGCCAGCCGCAGCTCGACGAACCAGGCCGCGAACGCGGCGGGACCGGGCGGAACGGTTCCGCACAGCACGAGGTACGTCCGCCAGGCCACGCCCACGGCGTCGATCACCGGTGTCTCGTGGTCGACGGCATACTCGTTGACGTCCTCCGCGGCGTAGCTGTCGTCCGGGGCGCCATCGAGCGCCGCCAGCAGATACCGCAGCACCGACGGCAGCAGCTCGTGGGCGATGCCGGCCCGCGCCGCCGGCAGATGGCTCAAGGCGAACACCACCGCCCGGGCTTGCTCGGCGAATGCCGCACCGCCGATGGCCGCGTACCCCTCACCCAGCCGTTCGGTCCGCGCTCGCAGCTGCTCCGGCTCGCTCGCCGAGGCCAGCACCCAGAGGCGGTGGCGCAGCGCCGCGTCGTCCCGAGCCGCGTCGCGCAGCAGCTCGACCAGCTCCTGCCGGGTGCAGCCGTCGACGTACGCCTGAACCGCTGACCACTGCTCGTCCGGCCCGGCCTCCGCGGCCGGTCCCGGCGGGGCGGCGGCGGGCCGGTCGGGCGGCACGCCGTTGACGACGCGCAACCCGACCGCGACGCAATGCTTGCAGAAGTGCCCCTCGAGGCCCTGCGGGCAGTCGCACTCCCCCACCGGCTCGCCGCCGCGCCGCTGCAGGCACACCCGGTACCGCACCGCCGGGCTGCCGCTGCTCGCGACCATGGCGGTCACCGCATCGGGCTGCTCAACGAGGTCAGCGACCGCGCCCACAAGGTACCCACCCCGCTGGTAGACCGTCGCCCCAGCCCTACGGCGCAGGACGACATCGGTGAGCCACGCCATGGTCCAACATCATAGGAGAGCACATCTCGCTCGAATCCATCGAAGCGTCAACAAAGCCAACCCCGCGCCGGAGCGTTAACTCCCGCCGATGAGTCCGGCCAAACCCCCGCGGTCATTGGGCAACTCCCGGAACAGCAGAGACCGAGCTTCCCCCAGTTTTCCGGACACCTGAGGTGAGGTGGATGACGGCTTCCAGGAAGGATGTCGTGTCATGCCTGCTCCTCACCCTGTCGAGTTCCGTCTACGCGCGGCGCAGTTGGCCCGGACCGGGGACAAACCGGTCGGCGCGCTGGCGAAGGATCTCGGGATCCTTACACTTCTCTTGCGCCGCAAGAGTCGGTGATCATCACTGAGGTGATCTCAGCGGATCCGCGAATGTCTTTACGGCACAACCAGGTTCGAGGACTTCGTGGAGCGGATCGGAACCTCCGCACCCGCGGTGTCACGGGCGCTCAAACAGCTGGCGTCCGCACGGATCGTCGCGCGCGTTCCCTATCAGGAACCGGGCAAGCGGGCCCGCGATGAGTACCGGCTGACCGAGGCCGGCGAAGACCTGCTGCCGGTGTTCCTGTCGCTGATGCAATGGGGCGACAAGTACCTACAGGAGGGTCGCCCGCCCCTGTCATTCGTCGAGGCCAACGCCGGCCGTGCGATGCGAGTCCGCGTAACCGCCGACCCGGTCCCGGAGACGATGTCCAACGACATTGAGATCCGGCTGGACCCCGCGCAGCGCGGCTACAGTAGCGCGTCGCGACCGGCAGAACCTGGGAATGCCACGATTCTGAGACTGATCTTGATGACATCACGGTGAGATAACCGAGAGATCCCTAGTGGCACAAGATCGACATGTCACACGCGGCGAAAACCTACAAGGTCAACCACGGTACGTCACCGTCCGTGATCCACATTGCTCTGTTCAGGGTTGGTGACGTCGAGGCGCGCGGCGAGTTTCGTACCGGAGCGGTCCGGGTGGCTCTATAGCAACGACAGCAGCCGGAGCAGGCGTGCGGGCGTTCCCTACATCGGCCCACTGTCGCAGAACAGTAGGACTGGACCTGTCCTACGCGTGGTGCACGCTGGGCAGCATGCATACCACTAAGCCTTTCCGCGTCGACATTCCGCAGACCGCCCTCGACGAGCTTCGGCACCGGCTGGCCGGCACCCGCTGGCCCGACGAACTACCGGGCGTCGGCTGGGAGTACGGGGTCAGCAAGGGATACCTCACCGAGCTGGTCGAGTATTGGCGCACCGGGTACGACTGGCGCAGGCACGAGGCCCGGCTCAATGCGGTGCCGCAGTTCACCACCGAGATCGACGGGCAAACCGTGCACTTCCTGCACGTATGCTCGCCAGAACCGGACGCGCTGCCGTTGATCATCACACATGGTTGGCCGAGCACGGTGTACGACTTCCTGGACATCCTCGGGCCGCTGACCGACCCTCGCGCGCACGGCGGGGATCCGGCCGATGCGTTCCACGTGGTCGCCCCGTCGCTGCCGGGCTTCGCCTTCTCCGGACCCACCCGGCAGACCGGCTGGGGTGTCAGCCGCGTCGCACGGGCCTGGGCCGAGCTGATGTGGCGCCTGGGCTACCGCCGGTACGGCGCCCAGGGCGGCGACTTCGGCAGCATCGTCTCCCCCGAACTCGGTCGCATCGACCCGGAACACGTCGCCGGCGTCCACGTCAACGCGCTCGCTAACGCCGCGACGCCGACCAACCCGAGCGAGCTGGACACGCTCACCGACGCCGACCGGGAACAGGCCGATCAGAACCAGCGGTGGTGGTACACGCATTCCGGGTACGCCACGCAGATGTCCACCCGGCCGCAGACCATCGCGTACGCGCTCAACGACTCCCCAGCCGGCCAACTCGCGTGGAACTTGGAATGGTTCGTCGACTGGGACCCTGCGCAGAGCGACCGGACCCCAGTCGACCGGGACGCGATCCTCACCAACGTCAGCACCTACTGGCTCACCGCGACGGCGGGATCAGCCGCGCGCCTGTACCGGGAGTCGGGCGCGGAAGCGTGGGGAAAGCGCCCCGCACCCTCACCCGTAGCGACCGGGGTGGCGAACTTCCTCGGTGACCGGGCGGTCCGTGGCCTGGCCGAGCTTTCCAATACGATCACACACTGGTCCGCCTATCCCGACGGCGGCCACTTCGCGTCGCTACAGGCTCCGGATCTGCTGGTCGCGGACATGAGGGAGTTCTTCCGTGCGGTGCGGCCGCAGTAGCCCACTCCCACGACCGGCGTCGCCGCCCCACACGCTCCGCCAATAGATCATTCGATTCCGCAAGATAGCCTGAACAACCCGCAGCCCGTTGTTCCGGAGTGATTGCGGATGACCTGGCGGCGTCCAGACTTGGTTGGCGCGTGCGTCGATGGGTGCCACGCAGCATTACGGCCGGAAAAAGAACTCGAGAGCAATGCCGTCGGGGTCACGGAAGGCGACGACCAGCCCACCGCGACCCGCGCTGGCAACGGGCGTGTACGAAACGCCCTGGGCCGCCAGCCGGTCTTGCCAGGCGACAAGTGCTTCACGGTCAGGGACGTGGAAGGCGACATGGTCCAGGCCCGTACGCCCCGGGTCGAAGGCACCACCCTCGCCGGAAAAATGTTGGTGCAACACAAGCATTACGCCGCTGTCCGCATGCAGGCACAGCGTCCGCTTCCACTGCGGTGTGGTCTCGGTGTCGACCGGCTTGAATCCCAGGATCTCGCCGTACCAGCCGACGCTTCGGTCGTGGTCCTGCACCGACAGTGTCACGTGGGCCCAGCCCGAGATGGTCGTCATGGCAGTCAGCGTACGAGCAACTCGCGCGACGCCGGCGGCAGAGCTACTGCTCGCGTGGGCCCCGCCGCCATTGGGCAAAGGTACCTGCGGTTCAATGATCATCTGGAACTGGCGGGCCCCGATCCACCGAATCCGCCAACTGAACCTGGACACCGAGCGATGGAACCGTCCAGGACTACATGGCAGGTCCAGCTCACCTCCTACCCCGACCGCCACTCGCATTTGGACGGGACAGCCCGGCCCGAATCGCGGCGCTGGGTCCGGGACGTCGTCGCGGGGTTGTTGGCGCCGTTGCCGGTGAACAGCTGCTGGACGATCGCGGAACACGCTGGCGACGACAGCCCCGCAGGTATGCAGGACCGATCTCCTTCGGGGGCGTCGATGATCTCGGTCAATGCCCGTCCTTCTCCGCGCTCAAAGGTTTGGCCATGGTGGGCTGGTCAACTACAAGGGCAACTGAGCCTTTATACTGCACCAGTGTGCAGTATAGTGTCTGTGTGAGCAGCTTAGTGCACGACCAGGCAGGGTCGGACCGTCGTGTGGACGGCCATGGAGCGGATCCCGAGGACCTCACCGCACGCGCCCGAATCAGGGAGGCCGCGGTCGCGCTGTTCGGCGAGCTCGGGTTCGAGCGCACCACGTTCCGGGGCATCGCCGAGGTCGCGGGCGTGGCCCCCTCGCTCGTACGTCACCACTTCGGCTCCAAGCAGGGGCTGCGGGATGCCTGCGACAAACACCTGATCAAGACACTTCGGCGGCTCAACGCGCGCGTCGAGACCAACGGCCTCGACGCGGCCCCCGACATGCGGCCCTCAACCGCGCTTGGCCCCTACCAGCGCTACCTGGCCCGCGCCCTGAGCGAAGGAGCGGCCACGGCGCTGTTCGACGAATTCGTGCGCATCCACGAACAGTGGCTCGCGCAGGCGGACCGCGTCAGCGACGATCCCCCGAAGGCCGACCTGCGAGCGCGGGCGGTGGTGCGCACGGCGATGACGCTGTCCATCTCGGTCCTCCACGAACACGTGTCCCGCAGCATGGGTGCCGATCTCGCCGATCCAGACGGCGAACGCCGGCTCCTGCGGGCCATGCTCGACGTGTACTCCCAACCGATGCTCACACCACAAGAGGCCACCGCGGCCCGCGACGCACTGGACAAAGGAGAGACGCGATGACTCAGCTCGACACGAACTTCGCCGGCATCCGCAACAGCGCGTTCGTCACACTGCGCGCCCGCTGGCTCGACAGCCTGGACCGGCGCTCGATCCTGCACGATTCCTGGGCGAACAGCGTGGCCCAACAGCTGAACTTCGACTTCACGCAGCTCCCCCAGTTCGACTACACCCGCTTCACCATCGCCGCCCGCTCCCGCCTGCTCGACGAATGGGTCCGGCGCTTCCTGCCGGACCACCCCAAGGCGGTGGTGCTGGACGTCGGATGTGGACTCGACAGCCGGGTCCTGCGCGTCGACCCGGCGCCCGGGCACCACTGGTATGACGTCGACTTCCCCGACATGATCTCCCTGCGGGACCGCGTCTACCCCGAACGATCCGAGCACACCAGCATCGGAGCCGCCGTCGCCGACCCCGGCTGGCTGGAAAGCATCTCCGGCGACCGGCCAGTGATCGTCGTGGCGGACACCCTATTCATGTTCCTGCCCGACGACGAGCTGCGCCAGTTCCTGCGCCGCGTCGTCGACCACTTCCCGCACGGGGAGGTCGTGTTCACCGCGTACTCGGGCCTAGTCAAGCAGCGGGAGATCAAGAAAGGGCTTCCGCCGTTCTTCGAACGCAACGACATCAGGATACGCTGGACATACGACGGCCCGGATGACATCGCGCGCCTCGACGACCGGCTGCGCCTGGTGGAACGCCGCAGCCAGACCGAGCTGCGGCTACACCACGGCGCGCCACTGTACGACAAGCTGATGTGCACGTTCGTCAACATCTCCCCACAGGGCCGGTACGCCGGGACCATTCTCCGCTACCAGTTCTGACCGACCCGCCAACCCCTGCTCAGGATGTCCAGGATGTGGAGGTGTTCTCCCGGCACGCCGGCTCCCGGCACGCTGGTTCTGCCGCACCGTGTACGCCCCGCTATCTGACTGTCGACGCCGACCGTCGGTAACGAAATGCGCCCGTCTGGCGCCCTGCCGGCCGTCCGCGAAACCTGGCAGTAGGTAGACGAAGATTTTAGCCGCGACTATAATTACGGTCATGGTGGTGGATGACGACCGACTTCGCGATTGGATGGCGGACACTGCTGGTCATTTCGTGCGCCGCGGCTGGCCGCCGATCACCGCCCGGACGCTGGTGTGGCTCACCGTGTGCGATCCGCCTGAGCAGTCCCCCGCCCAGATCGCCGAGGCCGTGCAGGCCAGCCGCGGTTCGCTGACCAGCACGCTGCGGGTCCTGTCGACGGCAGGCATGCTCCGATCCGTCACCCGGCCCGGCGACCGCGCGACGTACTACCGCGTAGCCGAGGATGCATGGGCCAACTCCTGGCGCGAGCAGCTTGCCGGATTGAAGGCGTTCGCCGACCTCACCGGCGAAGGCATCGAGATCCTCGGTGCAAGCTCCCCGAGAGCGGCCCGGGTGCGCAACGCCCACGAGCTCTACCGCTTCCTCATCGAGGAGGCCGAGCCCTTGTGGCAACGGTGGGAAGAGCACACGAAGGCCGGAAAGGACAGTCATGAACTTTCTCAGCCTGTGGGGCGACGCCCGCAAGGCCGTGCGGCAAGGACGTCCCGGAATTGAGCGCCGGCAACAACAACGCCTGGCCGAGGCGATCGCTCACGCCCGCACGCACTCCCGCTTCTACCGCGAGCTCTACGACGGGCTCCCCGACCAGATAAGCGACCCGCGGCTGCTGCCGGTGACCGACAAACGCCACCTCATGGCCCGCTTCGACGACTGGGTGAGCGATCCGGACGTCACGCTCGAGCAGGCGCGCGCGTTCGCCGACGACCCCGCCCTGGTCGGCGCCCAATTTCGCGACACGTACCTGCTCACCACGACCTCAGGCACCACCGGAAACGTCGCGATCTTCCTCAACGACCGGCACACCCTCGCCGTGGCCGCGGCACTGGCGATCCGCGCGATCGTCGGCAGCAACGGCCTCACCCCGGGCATCGTGCTCAAGGCGCTCATCAAGGGCGGCCGCACGGTCAAGATCGCCGGCACCGGCGGCCACTTCGCCGTGGCGGCCGCCGAGATGGCCCAGCAGAGAGCCCACCAACGGCGAGGCAAGCCGCAGCTGTCCCACACGGTGCTCCTGAGCACCCTCTACAAGAGGGAGCAGCCGGTCCTACGCTACGACCTCGGCGACAGCATCCTGCGACGGCCCGATCCCTGCCCCTGCGGCAGCCCGTTCATGGCCATCCGCCTACAGGGCCGCTCCGCCTCGGTACTGACCTTCACCACCGAGAACGCAGAACGCGTGACGATCGTGCCGCTGGCCCTGGCGACCGCCGTGGAACGCACCTCCGGCGTCGAGCTGTTCCAACTTGGCTTTGGAGGTCTCCACCAGCACCGCTTGTAGGTCAGTGCTGACACCACCCGGACCAGGAGGGCACCCTAGTGTTGGTGGGAGTTGACACCACCCTGGCGGGCGCGCAAGCGGAGCTCGTAGAGCAGGCCAAGTGGCGGGAGCACCCCCAATCGGGACGCCCCCGAGCACGTCCGCGATCAGGCCGAACTGTGGGCGGGACACGCACGCACCGAACTGGAGTGGGCGAAGAGCCTGAGCAAACGACTGTCTGAGGGCGCCTACACTATGGCCGATGATCCGGGTTCGTGGCGAACGGTCCCCGGTCACCTCAAGATGCGCTTCTAATCAACCTTGACTAGACGTTTCCTCCTCGTGTACTCTGGCCAAGTAGTCAAACTGGACTAGTCTCTACCAATCCGTTCGCAACACCGAGAGAAGGAATCGAACCCATGGGAAAGTTCGCGATCGAGACGAGAGGGTTGAGCGGAGGTGGGCGCGTGTCGGCGACGAAGCTCCTGGTACTCGGTATCGTGCACCTCTCCGGCGGCGCGCATGGCTACCAGGTGCGGTCCGAACTGCAGAGCTGGGGTGCGGAGAGTTGGGCCAAGATCAAGCCCGGCTCGATTTATCACGCGCTGAAGAAGGCGGCGGCTGATGGCCTCCTCACCGAACACGCCGAGCCGGGCAACTCCGGGCCGGAGCGCGTTCTGTACCGCGTGACAGCTCGGGGACGTGACGAGATAGTCGAACTGGTCCGCGACGGTCTGCGGCGCACCCATGACCCCACCATGCTCGACGCGTCCATCGCCATGTTGCCCATGCTGACCAGGACAGATGCCATCGCGCACGTTAACGAGCGGGTCGCGCGCCTCGAAGCGGAGCTCGTAGTGCAGGCCAAGTGGCGGGAGAACCCGAACCCCGACATTCCCGAACACGTCCGCGATCAGGCCGAACTGTGGGCGGGACACGCACGCACCGAACTGGAGTGGGCGAAGAACCTGAGCAAACGACTGTCTGAGGGCGCCTACACCATGGCCGATGATCCGGGTTCGTGGCGAACGGTCCACGATCCCCTCAAGATGCGCTTCTAATCAACCTTGACTAGACGTTTCCTCCTCGTGCACTCTGGCCAAGTAATCAAACTTGACTAGCTCAACCAATCCGTTCGCAACACCGAGAGAAGGACTCGAACCCATGGGAAAGCTCGCGATCGAGACGAGAGGGTTGAAGAAGAGCTTCGGCAAGACCCACGCGGTCGCCGGTGTGGACCTGGCCGTGAGCGCCGGGGGCGTGTACGGCGTGCTCGGTCCGAACGGGGCGGGCAAGACCACCGCGATCCGCATGCTGGCCACGCTCCTGCGCCCCGATGCCGGAGAGGCGCAAGTGCTCGGTTACGACGTCGTGCGTGACGCCCGGGCGGTGCGGAGCAGGGTGGGCCTCACCGGGCAGTTCGCGTCGGTCGACGAGGACCTCACCGGGGTGGAGAACCTGTTGCTGCTCGCCAGGTTGCTCGGCTACTCACGCCGCCGAGGCAGGGAGCGGGCGGCCGACCTGCTCGACGCGTTCGGTCTTGCCGAGGCGGCCGACCGGCAGGTGAAGAAGTACTCCGGCGGGATGCGCAGGCGCATCGACATCGCGGCGAGCCTGGTCGTCACCCCCGAACTGATCTTCCTCGACGAGCCCACGACCGGGCTCGACCCGCGCAGCAGGAACCAGGTCTGGGAGATCGTCAGGGGCATGGTCGCCGAGGGCGCCACCGTGTTGCTGACCACGCAGTACCTCGACGAGGCCGACCAGCTGGCCGACCGGATCGCGGTGATCGACCACGGGAAGGTGGTCGCCGAGGGCTCGAGTGGCGAGCTCAAGGCATCGGTCGGTGCCGGCTCGCTGCACGTACGGCTACGTGCGCCCGAGCAGCGGGCCGAGGCAGAGCGGGTCCTCGCCGGCGTCCTCGAGGTGCAGGTCGAGCCGTCCGCCGACCCGGCCGCGCTGTCCGCGCGGATCTCCGACCCCGAGCGGGTCGCCCGCGCCCTGGCCGAGCTGTCCCGCAGCGGCATCGACGTCACCGAGTTCGCGCTCGGTCAGCCGAGCCTGGACGAGGTGTTCCTCACCCTGACCGGACACGCCGCCGAGGAGGATGCCGCATGAATGCCACGACCGCGGAGCAGGCGTCGGCGCCGGTCACCGAGGACGCGCTGCGCAGTGTGCTGTTGGCCGGCGAGCGGCCGTCTAGCCCCGGTCCGGTGCTCACCTCGTTGACGTTCGGCTGGCGCGCTTTGCTGAAGATCAAACACGTCCCGGAGCAGCTCGTCGACGTGACCATGTTCCCGATCATGTTCACGCTGATGTTCACCTACCTGTTCGGTGGCGCGCTCGCCGGGTCGACTCAGGAGTACCTGCAGTTCCTGCTGCCGGGCATCCTGGTGCAGGCGAACGTCATGATCACCATGAACACCGGCATAACGCTGAACACCGACATCCAGAAGGGGGTGTTCGACAGGTTCAGGTCACTTCCGGTGTGGCGACCGTCGCCGCTGGTCGGCGCCCTGCTCGGCGATGTGATGCGCTACTCGATCGGGTCGGCGATCGTGATCACGCTCGGACTGGTCCTAGGGTTCCGGCCGGAGGGTGGCGCCGTCGGGGTGGTGCTGTCGGTGGTGCTGCTGCTGGTGTTCTCGTTCTGCCTGTCGTGGCTGTGGACGATGCTCAGCCTGATCCTGCGCACGCCGAACTCGGTGGCGGGGGTCAGCATGATGGTGATGTTCCCGCTGACGTTCGTGAGCAACATCTTCGTGGACCCGAAGACGATGCCCGGGTGGATGCAGGCGGTCATCGAGGTCAACCCGATCAGCCACCTGGCGACCGTGGTACGCGGCCTGATGGACGGCTCGGTGCCCGCCGGGGAAATCGGCTGGGTGCTCGTCTCGTCCGTACTTCTCGTCGCGGTCTTCGGTCCCATCACCATGGTCCTCTACCGCAACAAGAAGTAGATGCCGCTACCGCGAGCACTTGGTCGAAATCAGCTTCGACAACCGGCCCACTCGGCCAACGCCATCACCGGTACCAGGCCCGGACACGACAAGGAGAGCCGAATGAGCACCATCCCCAAGAACAACTCGGAAACCGTTGCGCACACGCCCGGGCGGGCAAGCAGCATCGGAGTCTGGATTCTGCAAGTCGTGCTGGCGGCGATAATCGCCGGCGGCGGAATCTCGAAGCTCGCCGGCGACCCGGTCATGGTGGACATGTTCGCCGACATCGGGGCTGGCCAGTGGCTCCGGTACCTGGTCGGAGCGCTGGAGGTCGCGGGAGGGGTTGGACTCCTGATCCCGGCTCTGGCGGGCCTGGCCAGTCTCGGGTTGGCGGCATTGCTGACCGGTGCTGTCATCACCGATCAGTTCGTGCTCGAGCAGAGCCCTTGGCTGCCGCTCGCCTGTCTCGTCGTGGCGGCCGTGATCGCAAGGGCGCGGTGGTCGCGCACCGAGGCCGTCGTCGGCACGCTGCTCAGGCGCTGAGACAAACCTCTCGAACGGAGATGTGAGATGAACGAGATGGACTTTCGCGTGACATCAAACGATGGCACCACCATCGCCTACGACCGGAAGGGAAGCGGTCCGGCTGTCGTCCTGGTAGGCGGCGCGCTGGACGACGGAGCCGAGAACGCTCCCTTGGTACCTGCTCTCGCCGAGCACTTCACGGTCTACAACTATGCCCGTCGGGGACGCGGCGCGAGCGGCTTCACCGAGCCCTACGCCGTGGAAAGAGAGATCGAGGACCTGGATGCGTTGATCGCGGAGGCGGGTGGCTCGGCACACCTGTTCGGGGCGTCCTCTGGTGGCGCGCTGGCGCTGGAAGCCGCCGCGGCCGGGTCAGCCATCGACACGATCGCCGTGTGGGAGGTGCCCTACGCGGTCGGGGACGACATACGCCCGCGATTCGAGGAGTACATCGCGGACACCCGACGCGCCTTCGACGCCGGGCGAGACGAGGAGGTTCTCGAACTGTTCATGCGCCTGTCCGGCGCTTCCGACGACAACATCGCGGCCAGGAAAGCGGCAGGCAAGCAGACGTCGCATTGGGCGGATTCGGTCGCCCTCGCGCCCACGCTGGTCCACGACAGCGTCTTCCACAACCGCTACCAATTGCCGACCGATCGACTGGCAACGGTCACCCAACCGGTCCTGGTCACCACCGGAGGACCGATCACGGTCCCCTACATGGCAGGCCTGCCCTCGGACTTCTTCGACCGCGCAGCCGACGAGCTTGCAGACCTACTACCCCACGCTCAACGGGAGACCCTCGACGGGCCGGATCACGTCGTCGACCCACAGACCATCGGCCCACTGTTGCTACGGTTCTTCAGCAGCGAACACTGAGAGGCCCGCGAGGTGGTGCGGGAAGACCGATTAGGCACCGCGCAAGCAGATCTTCGTCGCGCCAGGGACACGGGGCGGACAGGTGGTGCCGAGGTTGATGTCGTCGGCGGCATCACAGGCCTGATCCTGGGCGTGCTCGTCACCAACGTCTTCGTCGCCACGCAAGGCCGGGCCGTCGTACTGACCTGGGCTTCAGTGGGACTCGATCTGGCCTACTCGCGGCTCATCGGCTCCGTCGTCGGTCGTACCCCGCACTCCGGGCCGCCTCAGTACCGCCCACCGAACCCCTGCGCAGCACATGACCAGGCACCTCGGTAGGGCCAGTGATTCCGGGCTGTGGTCGCATGCGGTCACCGTTCCCGGGCGGTGGCCCGGTGCCGAAAGTCGTGCCCACGGCGTGCTCACGTCAGGAGTGCCACCGATGACGCAGCCGCGTTCCCGGGTCGACCTGTACGCGGCGATCCGACGGGATGCCCGATCTGGGATGTCCAACCGCGCGCTGCAGCGCAAGCACGGCGTCGGCTTCCGAACCGTGACAGCGGCGCTGGAATCTGCATGGCCGAAGGAGAGAAAGCAACCGCCCAAACGCGACTCACGACTTGACGCGTACCGAGTGGTGATCGACGACTGGCTGCGCTCGGACCTCGACGCGCCGCGGAAGCAGCGACACACGGCGAAGCGGATCTTCGATCGACTGCTTGACGAACATGACGGGGCCGGGGTGGTGTCGTACTGGATGGTCCGCGAGTACGTCGCCACCCGACGCCGTGAGATTCGCGTCGAGGTCGGACGGGAACCTGCCAACGCGTTCATCCCGCAAGAGCACCTCCCGGGCCGCGAGGCCGAGGTTGACTTCGGCGACGTCGCCATCCACCTGCGCGGCGAGCTCGTAACCTGCGCGCTGTTCAGCCTTCGGCTCTCCTACTCGGGCAAGGCCGTGCACAGGGTCAGTGCCTCGGCTGGGCAGGAAGCCTTCTTCGAGGGTCACGTCCACGCCTTCAACGTGCTCGGCGGGGTGCCGACCGGGAAGATCCGCTACGACAACCTCAAGGCCGCCGTCGCGAGCGTGATCGGGTTCTCCCGCCAGCGGGTCGAGGCCGACAGGTGGACCGCCGTCCGTTCCCACTACGGCATCGAAGCCTTCTATTGCCAGCCCGGAATCCAAGGTGCGCACGAGAAGGGCGGCGTCGAGGGGCAGATCGGCTGGTTCCGACGCAACCACCTCGTCCCTATCCCCGAGGTCGACTCCCTAGACGAGCTCAACGCTATGGTCGACGCCTGGGACGAAGCCGACGATGCCCGGCGGATCGGGTCCCGCGCCCGCACGGTCGGGGAACACTTCGCCACCGAGCAGCCACTCCTCGCGCCCCTTCCGACCGAGCCGTTCGAGACCGGCCGCTGGTTCACCCCGCGCGTGGACCGGTACGCCCAGGTCACGGTCCGGATGAACAAGTACTCCGTGCCCGCGCGCATGGTCGGCCGTCAAGCCCGGGTGCTCCTGAACGCCAGCGACCTGGTCGTGTTCGACGGCAGGACCGAGATCGCCCGCCACGAACGGCTCATGACCAAGGGCTCGGCCCGGGTCGACCTGGACCACTATCTCGAGGTCCTCCTCCGCAAACCGGGCGCGCTACCCGGTGCGAAAGCGCTGGAGCAGGCCAGGGCATCCGGGCGGTTCACGCCCGTTCACGACGCCTGGTGGGCCGCGGCCTGCAAGGCCCACGGTGACGCCGACGGCACCCGTGCCCTCATCGAGGTCCTGATGCTGCACCGGCACCTTCCACACGACCACGTCGTCGCCGGACTCGCGACGGCGCTGCGTGCAGGCGCGCTCACCGCGGACGCTGTCGCGTTGGAAGCGCGCAAGTACAACGACACAGCAGATGGCGGAGCCGACGACACAACAGCGGACCACCAGTCCCTGATGAGCGGCGACAGGGCACGCGGAGAAGGCGAGATCCCTGCCGTGCGATCGCTGACCGAGCGCCGGCTCCGCGCCCACATCCCGGCCGACACTCGGCCGCTGCCGAGCGTGGAGAAGTACGACCAGCTGTTGGCCAGCCGACGTGACACCCCGAACGAAGGAGCCGCACCGTGACCACCAAGCGCCGTGGAATGACCGAAGAAGCAGCCGACGCCGCGATCGACCAAGCGTGCCGGATGCTGCGAATGCCCACCATCCGCAACTCCTTCACCGACTACGCCGACCGGGCAGGGCGTGAGCAGATGTCTTACCGCGGGTTCCTCGCCGAACTATTGCTTGCCGAGTGCGACGATCGCGCCCGACGCCGGTCCGAACGCCGGATCAAGGCCGCCAAGTTCCCCCGCGAGAAGTCCCTGCGGGCCTTCGACTTCGACGCCAACCCCAACACCGATCCCGCCGTGATCCACACCCTCGCCAAGTGCGAATGGGTCCAGAAGGGACAGCCGCTGTGTCTGATCGGGGACTCCGGCACCGGCAAGTCCCATCTGCTGATCGCACTCGGCACCGAGGCCGCCATGGCCGGCTACCGGGTCAAGTACACCCTGGCGACCCAGCTTGCCAACGAGCTCGTCGAGGCCGCCGACGAGATGACGCTGGCGAAGACCATCGCCCGCTACGGCCGCGTCGACCTGCTGTGCATCGACGAACTCGGCTACATGCAACTCGACCGCCGCGGCGCGGAACTCCTCTTCCAGGTCCTCACCGAGCGTGAGGAGAAGGCCTCGGTCGCGATCGCGTCCAATGAGTCCTTCGGCGGCTGGACCAAGACCTTCACCGACCCCCGGCTATGCGCCGCCATCGTCGACCGACTCACCTTCGGCGGCACCATCCTCGAGACCGGCACCGACTCCTACCGTCTGGCCCAAGCTACAAAGCAGCGGACAACCTGACACCCGTCGGGCGCGGAAGCGGTGTCGACGCAAACCAACATCCGCGGCACCGACACGTGCCCGGCGGTGTCAGAACTCGCCAATAAGCGGCGTCGGACGGAACCTCCGCAGCCACCAACTCGTGCAAACCACCCCGGACACCCTGCGGATACGACTGCGCGTCGCCGAAGGCGCCGATCCACCACGGGTCCGCGAATCCGTCCGTACCAACCTCACCGGGCTCCTGTCGGACCATCACCTGGCCAACGTCACCGTCGAACCCGCCGAGGAGCCACCCATCCAGACCACCGGCGGCAAATACCCCCAGGTCATCCCATACAAGCAGTAGGTGCGACCCCCGCCCATGCCGCATCCGCGACTCCGTCAACGCCTCTCGCAAGGGAAGGCATCTCTCATGTTCACCGCCTACGTTGTCGTCGCCGTACTGACCGCCGCGGCCAACATCTGGATCTCCGTGTACGACTTCGTCCGCGCCGACTGGGTCCTCGCCAACATGTCGAGTCTGGGCATCCCGCATTCGTGGCTGCTTCCCCTGGGTGCCCTCAAGACAGCCGGGGCGCTCGGCCTGCTCGCCGGTATCGGCGTGCCCCTGATCGGGCTCGCAGCCGCCACCGGCCTCACCCTGTTCTTCGTCGGCGCCATGATCAGCCACGCCCGCGCCCGCGCCCGCGCGGCGCCGCGGACCTACGCCTACCCGGGAATGTTCCTACTGCTGGCCATAGGCTCGCTCAGTTTGCGACTCGCCTCATGGTAAGCCGCAGAGGCCGCCCGCACCCGTCCGCGGGCACGGGCGGTGTCGCCCTGCGATTGTCGGTGGCACCGTTCGGCCTCAGGTAGCAGCGGTCCCGGTGCTTCGGCATTTGCGGCAGTGCGCACCATGCCGGGCCGAGGTGGTCGAGCTGGCACCGTCAGTTCCGCATCAAGGTGTTTCCTGCCGATGACGCCCGGTGCAGCGATGTCGCACGTGTCGGCTTCGTTCTCCCGAGTGCTGGCAGCGATCGTCGCGGACTGAGCACAGGCCCGGCGGTAGCGTTGGGGTTGCCGGACGTAATGAAGATCTTCATTGCCGAGCGTCCGGCCCATCCGCAGCCAACTCGTTCTCCAACGTTTGGCGCGCGGCCACGAGGTCGTCGGCACGACTCGGGTCGGCGACCTGGGCGCCCTGCGACGTGCCGGCTGCCGACTCCGGGGACGGCCGAACCGTCAGGCAACTTGACCGCGCTCCGTCCTGGGGTCGCCCGACAAGGGGAAATGCCGACAAGGTTGAGAGGAAGATGGTCATGAATCTGGTTCTGTGGATCGTTACCGGACTGCTGGCCGCTGTCCTGCTGGTCAGCACTTCCAAGATCTTCGTGCCCAGAGAGAAGTTGGCCTCCTTGGGCGGCGCGGCATCAGCATGGGTCCTGGACTTCAGCCCGGGCGCCCTGAGGGCCCTCGGAATCCTCGAAATCCTGGGTGCGGTGGGCCTGATCCTGCCTGCCGTACTCGACATCGCGCCGTTTCTTGTGCCGGTGACTGCCACCTGTGTGGCGTTGCTGTTTGTCGGCGCGGTGATCATGCGTCTGCGCCGTGGCGAGAAGGCAACGATCGTGCCCGACCTGGTCTATCTCGCCATGGCCGTCTTCGTGGCCTGGGGCCGCTTCGGCCCCGAGTCCTTCAACGGCTGACCCAGGCGCGGCGTCTGGCTGCCCTGCCGTAGCGGCCAGACAACAGCAGCAATGTCGCGTCCGACTCCAGGCTGCGGATGATCAACGCGGCGGCCTGCGACACGCACGGAGGGTCCGGGCTGCGGCGACCCCGGTTGCCCACACGTACCTTGCGGATCTCCGGGGGCCAGGGCCCGTTGGATGCTGTGCCACCTCGCGTAGTCCTGGTTGAAGTCCAGGCTTGTGAGTGGAGCCGACCGCGATTGGACTCGCGCGACGGTGGGTAGTCGAGGCGGGTGCAGACAATCCGAGCGGGGCTGTCATGACCGCGGCAACCGACCCGCAGCCTGCCGTCACGATCGGGATTGGGTTGCCCACGCTTGGCGAAGAGGGACAGCCTGGAGACATGGACGTAGCGGCCGCAGCGCGGCACGTCGAAACGCTCGGGTTCGACTCTGTATGGGCCGCCGACCTGATCATCGGCGACGGCACGCCCGCGCTGGAGGCTACGGTTGTTCTCGCGGCCGCCGCCGCGGCCACCGAGCGGGTTGGCATCGGTTTCGGCGTACTCAGCCTGCCACTACGTCCAGTCGCCTGGGTGGCCGCGCAAGTGCAGGCGCTGCAGCACGTCAGCCGCAACCGGGTCCTGCTCGGCGTGGGCTCAGGCGGCCTGCCCGATTCGCCTTTCTGGCGGGCGATCGGCGTCGCGCGCCAGGAGCGAGGCCGACGGGCCGACGCCGCGCTCGCCGTCCTTGCCCGGCTCATCGCGGGCGAGCCGACCCGGCTGAAGTACCAGCCGGGTGAACCGGTGGTCACGTTGGCGCCCGGGGCACCGGTACCACCCGTCCTGATCGGCGGGAACTCCGACACAGCGATCCACCGAGCCGCGAGCTACGGCGACGGCTGGCTCCCCTCCCAGATCGCACCGCATACGCTCGCGGCCGGTGTGGCGAAACTGCGCCAGCTAACGGCCGAGCGCGGACGCTCCACTCCGTCGGTATACGTCGGCGGCCTGGCAATCCACACTGACGATCAATCCGCTCGGGCGGCGCGCGCCGCGCGCGAATCGTTCGTGCGCAGCCTGCCCGGCAAACACGGCATCACGCCCGAGGAGGCAGCCGCCACCGTGACCACCAGCCCAGCGGAGGCCGCCGAACTCATCGCGCAGTACGCCGCGGCCGGCGCGGCCGGCGTGGTCGTGTCCCCTGGTATTGGCTCGGTCGGTGCACAGTGGATGCGGCAATGCGAGCTCATCGCACAAGTACGGGCCATCTTGACCTGACAGGGAGGTCCGTGGGCTTCTACCCGTCTGCGACCATTCACATTCCCTCGAGTGTCGGGTCGGCTTGCCGGGCCTGACACCCGCTCGACGAACGGACTCCCGTCAACTTCGAACGACCTGGCCGAGAGCGCCGTCGCGCCTGCCCCAAACCCGGTACAGCTCGCCGCCGACAGGTTCGAGCCGAACGGGACCCGCCTTTCACTTGTCGGCGATCATGATATTCGGTTCTGTCACAGGAAACGTGGCGGTGGCGGAGTGGGTCGGATGGCCGACGATGTAGATGGTGGACGGACGCGATGGCGGTACCGGGTTCTGAAGCCGTTTGCCTGCAACGCTTTGCGGATGATCCACTACCGATGATCATGTTGTGGTGCACGATCGATTGGTTGGCGGGTTCGCGGAGCGGTGGATTGCGTTGCGGGCTGACGAGGGCGAATTCATCGACGATGAGTTGGCCAGGGAACTGATCGGCGAGGTCGCGCGTCTTTCCGTCAGCGCGGTAAGAACGGGTCGCTCAATCTACTGCTGGGTCTGTTAGCTGACCGACTGAGCCGGCGCCCTCCTCTGCCGCTGAGCGGGTGTAGGTCAGGTATCCTCGTCTGCGGCCAGGAACGCGAGCAGTTGCGCGGTGACCTCTTCCGGTCGCTCCTCTGCCAGGAAATGACCGCAGTCCAGGGCCTTTCCGCGCACGTTGTCGGCCTGCTGCCGCCAGGTGGGCAGCACATCGTAGGCGGCACCGAGGCCAGTGGCGCTCCACAGCACCAGCGTCGGGCAGGCGATGCGGTGATCGGCGTCAGACGCGTCGTGGTCGAGGTCCACGCTGGCGCCGGCGCGGTAGTCCTCACACGTGGCACGGATGGTGGCCGGGTCGAAGCAGCGCCGGTACTCGGCCACCGCGTCCGCGGCCAGCCTGTCCGGGGTGGCGCACCACTCCCGCAGCGTGTGGGTGAGGTAGTAGCTGGGGTCCGCGCCGATCAACCGCTCGGGCAGGTCGGGTGGCTGCACCAGAAAGAAGTATCGCCACACCGTCGTGGCATGCACTTGATCGAGGGTGCCGTACACAGTCGCGGTCGGCACGATGTCCAGCACGGCCAGCCGCCCTACCGTGTCGGGGTGGTCCAGTGCCATCCGGCGGGCCACCCGCGCGCCCCGGTCGTGTCCGACGACGGCGAACCGGTCGAAACCCAGCGCCCGCATCAGCTCAACTTGATCGCGCGCCATGACCCGTTTGGCGTATGGCTGGTGGCCGGGGTCCGAATCGGGCTTGTCGCTGTCGCCGTACCCGCGCAGGTCCGCGCACACCACCGTGTGCCGCGACGCGAGCCCCGGTGCCACCCGGTGCCACATGACGTGCGTCTGTGGGTATCCGTGCAGCATCAGTACGGGTGGGCCGACGCCACCGCGCACCGCATTGATCGTGATCCCGCCCACCGTCACCCGGACCTGGGTGAAGCCAGGGAACAACTTGGCCGTCACGCGTACCATCCTCGCCGAGATACAGCCGCCCCGCCCGCCGACGCACCGCCGCCGTTCACCCGAACCGACAGCGCGAGCCTGCGTCGCCGCGGTGCCCAGCCTCAGCGTCCGGTCAAGTGATGACCAACCTAGACGGATCACGTCGCGAGCCGAGCCTAAGAGGGCTTGTCATCCGGAACTGCCGCAGATAGCGCTCGGAGCCGGCGCGGTGTCGAGCTCAGCGGCGGGAGTTTCCTCGAACGATCCTTCGCTTCATGGTGGCGCACTGTCAGGCTGCAGTGCGCGCGGCGGACACAGTCGAAGGGAGGAGCGAGCCACAACTGCAGCACACGCGGACGGGCAGCTTCTCGGCCGTAGGTCAAGATCTTCCCCAACATCGCACGTAGAAGGTCGCGGGAACTCGTATCGATCGCCGGTCGCACCTCGATAACGCTGTCCGCGATTCCAACTCCACCAGCGCATCGTCGGACAGTTCGACACGTAGACGGTCGCCGTCGATGGTCAACTCGCGCACGCAGCCGTACGCCGTGGCTTGCTGCTCCGTGACGAGGCAATACGTGTCCATGCCCAGATCGGCGTCGCCCCCGTCCGGTTGGTCTAGTGACGCCTGGAAGATCAGCTCCCGGCCGGTACCGTCACCACGCTCAGCCACCCCGGCCACCAGGCATTCAAGATCTTTAGCTGTTCAATAGAGCTACGGCAAGGGCCTGACGGGGCCCCTGCCGAGGTGCTCGGCGGGACGCTCTCTCATCGGCTGCCCACCTGCGGGTGTGGCTCTCATTTGACTACCGGGAGTCATTCGGCAGGGTTAGCTTGCGGGCGGCGTGGGCGAGGGCGCGGATGCGGGCGTTTTCGTGGGCGGTGCACCAGACCAGCCCGAGCGGTACGGGTGGTAGGTCCCGGATCGGGATGAGCACAATCCGGTCGGTACCGAAGCGTTGCATCTGGACCGTGGGCAGGACCACTTGCCCTCGTGCGATCAAGCTCGCGACCTCGGTCACCGTGCGGACCGGCGTGGGATGCAGCCGGATCGGCCGCCCGGACGGGGTCTGGGTCGGCACCATGGCGCGTAGGACTCGGTTGGCCAGTCCTTGGAAGTCCCAGTTGGGCACCGGGTAATCGGCGAGCACCTCGACCGACACGGTGGGCTCGCCGGCGAGGGGATGCTCGTCGGCGACGGCCAGCACGCGCGGGTACTCGGCGATCCGGGGGCCCGTGGTGAGGCCGGGCTCGTCGAGTACGAGCCAGCAGATCAGCACGTCGATCTCCCCTGAGCGCAGCGGCGTGTAGGAGTCGATCAGTGCGACCTCCTTCAGGATCAGTGTGCAACCGGGCTCGGCGGGTTCGAACGCCTCCACGAGCCGATCGAGGGATGGGCCGGCGGTGGTGGCGGTGAAGCCGATGCTCAGCTGCCCGGCCGGCGAGCGCGCGGCCGTGCGTGCCCGGACGAACGCCGCCAGCAGTTGCTGGTGGACCGGCGCCAACTCGTCGCGTAGCTGGGTGCCGAGGGGGGTCAGCTCGGCCCGGCGGCTGGTGCGTTCGAACAGCGCGCCCCCGATCTCGCTCTCCAAGGCGGCGATGAGCCGGCTGATCCGCGGCTGGGAGACATGCAGCCGCTCCGCGGTCCGCCCGAAGTGGAACTCCTCGCCGAGCACGAGGAACGCCTCGACCTGCGCCAGGTCCACACCCGACCCCTATCCGTCAATTCGCTGTGGTTATCGGGTGTTGCAGATCCTGCCGTTGATCGCGCGGCCCGGCTCTACACATACTGGCGGCATGCTGGCACTTGAGGACTACCGGCCGCTCGGACATTCTGGCCTGCGCGTCTCGCCGCTCGCCTTGGGCACCATGACCTTCGGTTGGGGCGCGGCGCAAGCCGAAGCGAAGGCAATATTTGACGCGTATGTCGAACAGGGCGGCAACTTCGTCGACACCGCGAACGGCTACGCCGACGGCCGGGCCGAGCAAATGCTCGGGGAATTCATTGCCGCCCGGCGCGAGGAACTGGTGATCGCCACCAAGTACTCGATGCCGATGCGGCCGGGCGACCCGAACTCGGGTGGCAACTCCCGCAAGAGCATGGTCCGCTCGGTCGAGGGCAGCCTGGCCCGGCTGGGGACCGACTACCTCGACCTGCTCTATCTGCACATCTGGGACGGCGGCAGCCCGGTCGAGGAGGTCCTGCGGGCGATGGACGATGTGGTCCGTACCGGCAAGGTGTTGTACATCGGCATGTCCGACATCCCGGCCTGGCAGGTGTCGCGGATGCAGGCGATCGCCGACCTGCGGGGCTGGGCGCCGCTGATCGCCTTGCAGATCCCGTACAACCTGATCGAACGCAGCGTCGAACGCGAGCTGATCCCAATGGCTGAGGCCATGGGGATGGGGATTGTCGCCTGGTCGCCCCTGGCTGGCGGCGTGCTCACCGGCAAGTACGCCCGGGCCGACCTGGCCAGTCAGCCAGCCAGTGGGCCGTACAGCCGACGAGACCAGGCGGCGGGCAACGGCTTCCTCACCGCACGGGGACTGGACATCGCCGACGTGGTGGGCGAGATCGCGGCGGAACTCGGCACCTCGCCGTCCCGGGTCGCGTTGGCCTGGACGCTGCTTAACCCGGCGGTGGTCGCGCCGATCGTCGGGGCGCGGACGGTCACCCAGTTCAAGGACAACCTCGCCGCCCTGGACATCGAGCTCGACCCGAAGCCGCAGGCCCGGCTGGCCGAGGCCAGCGCCGTCGACCTTGGCTTCCCGCACGAGACACTGCGCCGCCTCGGTCTGGCCCGCAGGCGATAGGAGACTCATGACCATTCGGCACATCGTCACGATCCAGGTCGCCGCCGACCAGACAGCCAGCTTCGCCACCGCCTTCAAAGCCCTGCAGGCGGTAGTACTGCAAGAAGACGGCTGCGAACAATATGAGCTGTTCCAGAGCCAGGACGACCCCGACAAAATGGGCTCTTGTGATCGGTGTGTGGGTGGGTTTGCGGTCATCGGTCGGGTAGTTCGGGTCGGTGGCCGCCGAGGGTGAGCATGGCCAGGGCGATGATG